>NZ_JAGRPF010000201.1 GCF_020439865.1 Prosthecobacter sp. | reverse complement strand
TTTTCGCCGAAGTCGGACTCCTCGCCGTGGTGCTTGATCAGCGCGGGCTTGTAATCAAACAGATCGATATGGCTCGCCGCGCCGCCCATGAAGAGCTGCACGACGCGCTTCGCCTTCGGCACCACCACCTCCGAGCGATGCTGCGTCTCCGCCGCCTGCAGCGAGGCAAAGGCCAGCGCGCCGAATCCTTGTCCGGAGGTCTGAAGAAGCTGGCGGCGGGTGAGCATGGCAACGGGCTGCACAGTCAACGCTCATGGCCGCGTGGTGTTTGCGGAAAGGTGTCACCCGAGCCGCTCCGATCGGCGCCCGTTTCACCTCACTCCAACATCCGCTCAAGCGTGGGCCGCAGACGGGCGATTTCTGTTTCCAGCTTCTCAAATGCCTCCGCCGCATCCTGAATCCTCTCCTCCCGACCGACAAACTCCAGCTGCTGCGCGGCCGTGGTGGCGGCATTCGAGCCGAACAATGCCAGCGCCCCTTTGAGCGAATGAGCGTGGCCGTGCAGCGCCTTGGCGTCGCCATCGGCCACGGCCGCATGAATGCCCGACATGAGCGTCTCGGACTCTGCGATGAATACCTTGATGAGCTGACGCAGGAAGTCAGGATTGTTACTGGCAGACTTCAGCGCATGGTCCCGGATGGCGGCATCTTCGGGATGAAGTGTTGCCATGGCGGGTGTTGCAGACGGTTGTTTCGACGATGCCACGGACGGCAGCAACTCCTCGACTGCACTCCAAAGATCGGCGGGTTGAATTGGCTTGGATACGTAGCCGTCCATGCCGGCCGCGAGACAGCGTTCGCGGTCGCCTTTGAGAGCATGGGCGGTCATCGCGATGATCGGGAGGTGGCCCCCGGCTGATTTCTCGTAGGCCCGGATCGCGGCCGTCGCCTGGAAGCCGTCCATCTCCGGCATTTGAACATCCATGAGCACGAGATCGAACGACTCACGTTTGACCTTGATGAATGCCTCCCGGCCGTTCGGCACAATGACGAACGTGTGTCCCTTTTCACCCAGCAGCAGGGCCGCGAGCTTTTGATTCACTGCATTGTCTTCGGCAACCAGAACCCGCAGACGGCGTTCTCCGGTGCCTTTCGCTGCAGACGATGTGTTCGGGGGTGCCGTCCGATGCCCGCGCAGGGAACGGCCCACATGCAGGGCGCCGAGCATGGCGTCGAGAAGCTCCGATTGCTTCACCGGTTTGGTGAGACAGGAGGCGATTCCCAGTTCACGAGAACGCTCAGCATCTCCGGAACGCGGACCGGAGGTGAGCATCACAACGGGCGTGGGCGCAATCTCCCGCAATCGCGTGGCGAGGGTGAATCCATCCATCTTCGGCATGTGGAAATCGAGGAGGACGATCCCAAACGGCGCCCCGGACTCCGCCGCCCGTTTCATGACCTCGATGGCCGCCACTCCTCCATCCGCCAAGGTCGGGCGCATATTCCAGCTCCCCAGCGTCTCCTCCAAAATGCGGCGGTTCGTTGCGTTGTCATCCACCACAAGCACCCGCAGCTCATGCAAACGCGCCAAACGTGACGGAACCCCATGCTCGGCAGAATCAACCGCACGGCCAAGCTTCGCAGTGAAATGAAACGTGCTCCCCTTGCCCACCTCGCTCTCGACCCAGATGTTTCCGCCCATCAGCCCCACGAGACGCGCGGAAATCGCCAGTCCCAGACCCGTTCCACCGTACTCACGCGTCGTCGAAGTGTCCGCCTGGGTGAAGGCCTCAAATATGGCCGCCTGCTTGTCCGCCGGAATGCCGATGCCTGTATCCCTCACGGCGAAATGCAGGATGCAGGAGTCTTCAGACTCGGACTCCATTTCCACGTCCAGAACGACTTCGCCCGCGTGGGTGAACTTGATCGCATTGCCGACAAGGTTCACCACGATCTGCCGCAGCCGTCCTGGATCACCTGATAGCATCTCGGGCACATCGAGGTGAAAGTGGCAGGCCAGTTCCAGCTTCTTCTCGTTGGCCCGGTTGGCGAGAGTCTTCATCGTGTCCCCGATGATCTCGCGCATGCGAAACTCCGTGTGATCGAGACTGAGCTTGCCCGCCTCGATCTTGGAGAAGTCCAGCACGTCATTGATCACCGCCAGCAGCGCATCAGCGCTGGAACGCACTAAGTCGAGGTACTCACGCTGCTCGGCGGTGAGCTTCGTGTTGAGCGCCACGCCGGTCATGCCGATGATGCCGTTCATTGGTGTGCGGATTTCATGGCTCATCTGCGCGAGGAATTCGCTCTTGGCATGGTTGGCGCGTTCCGCCTCCGCCTTGGCGGCGAGCAACTCGGCGTTCATCGCCTGCAGTTTCTCCGCGGCAAGCTTCGCCTCCGTGATATCCCAGTTCGTACCGATCATGCGAACCGCCTTGCTATCGCTGTCACGCTGTACGGTGCCGTTCGCCTTGATGTGCCGCACGGTGCCATCCGGCCACACCACGCGGAACTCCGTGTCGAAATCGGCCTCTCCGCGCAACGCCTTCTGCAGCCGCTCCGCCTGCTCCGTCTTATCGTCAGGATGCAGCCCGGCCTCCCATGCCTCGTAGGCGCCGGTGAAAGTCTCCGCCGTGATGCCATAGAGCTGGTACATGGAATCGTCCCACACCAGCCGCTGATGCACCACGTCGTAATCCCAGATGCCCACATTGGCCGCCCGAGTCGCCAGTTGCAGACGGTCGGACAAAATTCGATGCGCTTCCTCCGCCTGCTTGCGCGCTGTGATGTCCTGCCCCACACCGAGAAACCCGGTGATCTGCCCTCGCTTGTCCATCAAAGCCGTCACCGATAGCAGAACCGGATAGCGGCTGCCGTCCTTGCGGATGTAGGTCCATTCATTCTCATCCGGCACGCCGAGCCGTGCCTTGGCCACAAAGGTTTCGAATCCCGGCTCCACCGGACGGCCCAGTTCCTTCGAGAGCGCGGCCGCGCGCCGAACAACCTCGTCAGGGTCATGGATGATCGCGGGAGTCACCTTGCCGATCACCTCGTCTGCAGAGTAGCCGAGATTGCGCTCGGCCTCGGCATTGAAAGTTGTGATGATGCCCTCAGGCGTGCCGGAGATGATGCTAAAATTCGCACCGTCCAAAATCGCCTCCTGCAACCGCGTGGCATCCCTCAGTTCCTGCTCCATCTGTTTCTTTGACGTAATGTCACGCGCGGCGGCAAAAATCAGGCCACGGTCGGGGTCCGGTATCGCGTGCCAGAGCAACCAGATGTAACTGCCGTCCTTGCGACGGTAGCGGTTCTCAAAAGACAGCGTGAGCGCCCCCTCGCTGAGCTTCTTTGCCTCGGCCGCAGTTCCTGGAATGTCATCCGGATGGATGAACTCCACATAGGGCACCGCCATCAGCTCCGCGCGAGTGAATCCCAGCGCCGTTTCCCACACCGGATTCAGTCTGGTGAACCGCCCTTCGAAATTTGCGACACAAAGCAGTTCCATCGAATGCTCGAAGAAGAAGCGCATCTCGTACTCCGTGGGACGAGTGCCGTCTGGTTTGGCGTCGTGTTTGCGCGTACTCATCTTGACTCCACCATAAGGGGATTCCTCCCCAACTGACAAGCAGAGTCTTACACCCCCCGGTGCCGCCAATGCAAATTCCTACGCGGCTATTTTACCACCATCCACGGCAGCCAGTACGCCTGCGCCATCACCAGTACGCCCATGAGCAGCGCGAGCGCCACGCTGTGCCAGAAGACACTTCGCAGCACCGTGCCTGCATCAGGGCTGTCCGGATGACCGCCTGTCGCCACGGCGGCGACGACGATGCTTTGCGCGTCGATCATCTTGCCCATCACGCCACCGGAGCTGTTCGAGGCCGCCATGTGAATCGGCGAGAGATGCAACTGGTTCGCGGTGACCTGCTGCAGATTCCCAAACAGCACGTTCGACGCCGTGTCGCTGCCCGTGAGCGCCACGCCGAGCCAGCCGATGATCGGCGAGAAAAACGGGAACAACGCGCCCGTGGACGCCATCATGAGGCCCATCGTCGTGTCCGTTCCGCTGTATCGTGTCACATAGCCCAGCGCGAGCATGAGCGAGATCGTCAGCAATGGCACGCGCAGCTTCCAAATCGTCGTCGCATACAGTTTCGCAATGCGCACCGGCCCCAGGCCGAGACAGAAGCCCGCAAGCACGCCCGCAATCATCGCCGCTGTCCCCGTGGCGGAGAGCGCGTTGAATTTGAACACCGCCTTCTCTAGTTCCGCATGCACCACCACCGGCGGCACGCGTTCGACCGCCTTGTGCAGCACCGGCACCTCGATCTCCTGATTGAAGGTGGCGTTCAGTCCGCTCTTCACCGCGGGCATGCCCCATGCAAAGACGAAAGCAGTGAGGAAGATCCACGGCAGCCAGGCCTTCCATGCCGCGCCCGATGCACCACCCGCTGGTTCTTCATTCACATGCTCATTGGCGAGCGCCGGTTTCCACACCTTCATGAATCCAACGAGCGCTGCCATCGCGACCACCGCGCTCACGATGTCCACCAGCCAAGGACCGTGGAAGTTGCTCATCACAAACTGCATCACACCAAAGCTCAATCCCGTCACCAAGCACGCGGGCCACACACCAAGCATGCCGCGCCATCCGACTTGTGCCGCAACCAGCCAGAACGGCACGATCAATGAGAACAACGGCAGCTGCCTGCCCACCATCGCGCTGAGCAGATGCAGATCGAGATGCGTGATGTCCGCCAGTGTCGTCAACGGCGTGCCGAGCGATCCAAACGCGACCGGCGCTGTGTTACCAATGAGCGCGAGTTTCGCGGCTTCGAGCGGTTTGAAACCGAGACCAATCATCAACGCCCCCGTGATCGCCACCGGCGCACCAAAACCCGCCGCCCCTTCGATGAACGCGCCAAAGCTGAATGCGATCAGCAGCGCCTGAATGCGTCGATCACTTGAGACACCCGCGATTTGCTTTTGCAGCACGGCGAACTGGCCTGTCTCGACACTCAGGTTGTACACAAACATCGCGTTCAACACAATCCAGCCGATGGGAAACAGCCCAAACGCCGCGCCATTCACCGCCGCCATGCCCGCAAGCTGTGCCGGCATGTGATACACAAAGATCGCAATCCACGCCGCGACGAGCAGACCCGCCAGCGCCGCCAGATGCGCGCGCACATGCCAGAAGGCCAGCAATCCCAGCAGCACCACCACCGGCAGCGCCGCGACAAGCGACGAAAGAATGAGACTGCCGAGAGGATCGTAGTTTTGGGACCAGGTCATGATGGAAGCATGGCATCACGGATCACTTGCAGCGTATGTTTCACCTGAGTCGGTGATCCGAGTTTCTTCAGATGAAGTTTCACCTGCGTCATGCATCCGATGTTGCCGGTGACGACGACCTCAGCGCCGGTGGCGATGATGTTCTTCGCTTTCTGTTCGCCGAGCGAAGCCGCGATCTCGGGCTGGTCCATGTTGTAACTGCCCGCGCTGCCGCAGCAAAGATGCGCGTCGCCGATTTCGAGCAGTTGCAGACCCGGAATGGCTTTCAAAAGATCACGCGGCTGCTTGCGGACGTTCTGCGCGTTCGAGAGATGGCAGGCATCGTGGTAGGCAGCTTTGAGTTTCGTTTCACGCAAAGGTTCACGCAGACCGAGCTTCGCCAAAAACACACTCACATCCATTACTCGATGTCTGAATGCTTCCGCGCGCGCTTCGTCCGGCGTGCCTCGGAGAACGAGATGGTATTCATGCATCGCCGAGCCGCAGCCTGCGGCATTCGTGAGGATCGCGTCCACATCGTCCGGAAACGCGTCGATATTCTGCCGAGCA
Organism: Prosthecobacter sp.; assembly: GCF_020439865.1. Lineage (GTDB taxonomy): Bacteria > Verrucomicrobiota > Verrucomicrobiia > Verrucomicrobiales > Verrucomicrobiaceae > Prosthecobacter. The sequence goes on along the minus strand of NZ_JAGRPF010000201.1, from coordinate 4,890 downwards.
AACGAACGTGCCGCCTCCAGATCGCCCGTGTGCCATGCGAGACCTCCACAGCATCCCTGCGAGCGTGGAATGACCACCTCGACGCCATTTCGCGTCAGCACCTCGATCGTCGCTGTGTTGATGTCCGGGTCGAGCACCTGCTGCGCGCAACCGAGCAGCAAAGCCACCCGCGCCCGCTTCTCTCCCTGAGCCGCATACTGCGTCTCCCACGTCTGCGCTGGAGGAATCTCATCGGGGATCAAATCCAACATCGGACGCATCGCCTTCGGCATCGGCAACCGCCGTCCCATTTGTCCCAGCCAGGCGGCCAAACGAAACCGATTTGGAAACGGCACGGTCTGCGCCGCGAAGAATCGCCGCAGCCGTTCGAGTGGACTGCGATTCATCTTCGGCGCCGCCAGCGCACGAAATGGGCTGATCAAATCGCGATACGGCACACCGCTTGGACACGCGGGCTCGCACGCGAGGCAGCCGAGACAGCGATCCACATGCGGCTGCGCCGCCTCAAAGCTCATCTTGCCTTCCAGCACCTCCTTCATCAACACGATGCGCCCGCGCGGCGTGTCCATCTCCTGCCCGAGTTCACGATACGTCGGGCACGCGGCCAGACAGAACCCACAATGCACGCAAGCGGACACCGCCTTCGCCATCGGTTCGCCCAGCGGGCCGAGTTTGGTGGTGTCGATCTCGTGCAGCATCAGTCGTCGAGAGTTGGAAAACGGTTCTGCGGATCGAGCGCCTGCTTCACCGCGGCTTCGATGGCAAATCGAGGCCGCCCGCCGATCCACAGCGGCGAATCACCGCGCAGTGTCATGCCGCGAGGCGGCGGCGCGTTCGAGAAGGCGACGTTGCCGCCGCAGCTCACATGCGCAGTCTTGAAATCGTTGATCTGGTCCAGTGTGATGTCGGCTTTGAAACTCCACGGCGTTTCACGGATCACGCGCCACACCGTGCTGTCGGTGACTTCACCGCCGATCTCCTTCGCGAGCACTTCCAGCGCCTTGGCAGGTCCGGCAAGCCTCACGAGCATCGTTTCACCGCCTGGAAGCACATCAAGTGCATCGATCTCGAAACGCGAGTTCGCGAGTTGAGCCATCTTTTCAGAGGAGAACGGCATTTGAAGTGTGAACGTTGACTCCGGCTTCGGAAACACTTTGAAGGTCACTTCGCCAATCACGCCGAATCTTCCGAGGCTGCCGACGACAAACTTCGGCACGTCAAAGCCTGCCGCATTTTTCACCACCTTGCCGCCGAGCCTCAACAAGCGGCCCAGGCCATCAACAAAGCGCACGCCAAGGATGAAATCGCGCACGCCGCCGTAGCGGAAACGTCCCGGCCCGCTCAAACCGCTCGCCACCACGCCGCCGATGGTGCTGCCGGCCTCAACGAGCATCGGATCGAAAGGCAGATACTGCCCTTTCTCGTCCAGCGCCGCGATGATCTCGCGCACCGGCGTGCCAGCGAGTGCAGAGAAGGTGAACTCGCTCGGCTCATACTCGGTGATGCCGCTCAACGGCCGCGTCGATATCTTCACCGTCTCCGCCGCCGAAAGCCGCGGCTTCGTCTCCGCGCCCACGGCGATCACGCGCGGCGCGGAGAGCACGGCGTCGCGGAGTTCGGTGAGCGTGGCGGGAGAAATCATTCGCGTGAAATGACGCCGGCCTTCTCCAGCGGATGCAGACCGACATGGGACAGCGATGGCGCTTCGCTTCCCGGGAACATCTTGCCGGGATTCGCGATACCAAGCGGATTGAACGCGGCACGCAGGCGCTGCATGCAGTCGATCTCGTCGGCGGTGAACATATCGGGCAGGAAGTCGCGCTTCTCGACTCCGATTCCGTGTTCGCCGGTGATGGAGCCGCCCATTTCGATGCACATTCTCAAAATGCGGCCCGCGAAATCCTCGGCGCGATGCAGCGCGCCCTCTTCGCGACCATCGAAAAGAATGAGCGGATGCAGATTGCCATCGCCAGCGTGAAACACATTCGCCACGCGGAGACCGGTCTCCTGCGACATCTCGGCGATGCGGCGCAGCGCCTCGCCCAATCGACGACGCGGCACGACACCATCCTGCACGATGAAATCCGGCGACAGCCTGCCGACGGCGCTGAAGGCACTCTTGCGGCCTTTCCAGATGGCGAGGCGCTCCTCGGCATCGCGTGCGGGCCGCATTTCGACGGGCGAACTGGCTGAGAGAATCGCATCGAGTCGTTCACGTTCGATGGCGACAACTTCGTGCGGCCCTTCGAGCTCCACGATGAGCACCGCCTCGCATCCCGGCGGATACTCGGCATGCACCGCGGCCGTTGCGGCCTCCAGCGCGAGCGCGTCCATGATTTCAATGGCGCCAGGCAGCAAACCGCTCGCGATGACGGCGGAGACAGCGTCGCCCGCCTGTTCGAGCGTGCAATAGCCCGCGAGCACGGTGTGAAAGCATTCCGCCTTCGGCAAAAGCTGCAGCGTGATCTCCAGCGCGATGCCGAAGAGGCCTTCGTTGCCGGTGAACAGCCCGCACCAGTCCGGGCCGAGCCGTTCGCGGCTGCCACCGCCCCATTCGACAACCTCGCCGGTGCCGAGCACGGCCTTGATGCCAAGGATGTGATTCGCCGTCATGCCGTATTTCAGGCAGTGCGCGCCGCCGGAGTTGAAGGCGACGTTTCCACCGATGGTGCAGATGCTTTGCGACGATGGATCGGGCGCGTAGTGCAATCCGAACGGCGCGGCAGCTAGCGTGACCTGCGTGTTCACCACCCCTGGCTCCACCACGGCGATGCGCTGCGCCGGATCGAGCTTCAGGATGCGATTGAGACGGTTGAGCGCGATCACAATTCCTTCCGCGATGGGCAGCGAACCACCCGAAAGACTCGTGCCGCTGCCGCGTGCGACAAACGGCAGTTTCAACTCATGACACAGCCGCACGATGGCGATCACTTCATCCGTCGTCTCCGGCACGACCACCGCGAGCGGCCGCGTGCGAAACGCGGTGAGGCCGTCGCTTTCGTAAGCGGCGAGTTCCACCGGACGCACGAGCAGGCGCTCCGGCGGTAACAATGCAGCCAGACGATCAAGCGCGGTGGACATGAGCGACTGATTATTTCAGCACGTTCTGCAGCGCCGTGAGCACGAGATCGACGTTCCGCACGGTCGCGCCGTGGCCCATGAGGCCGATGCGCCAGGCTTTGCCGGCCATGACGCCGAGTCCGGCGCCGATTTCGATGCCGTATTCTTCGAGCAGGCGCTTGCGTGTACCGGCGTCGTCGGCTCCGGCGGGGATGTGGATGCAGTTGAGCGTGTGCAGCGAGTGCTTCGGCACGTAGCTGATGCCCATCGACTCCAGTCCGGATCGCAAACGCTGATGCATCTGCGCATGACGGGCGATGCGGGCTTCGAGTCCTTCTTCCAGCACGATCGCGAGCGCCTCGCGCAGCGCGTAGGTCATGTTGATCGGCGCGGTGTGATGATACACGCGGCCGCCACCGCCGGAGGTGTAGTATTTGCGCAGCATCGAGACGTCGAGATACCAGGACTGCACCTTCGTCTTGCGCGAATCCATGATGGCGAGGGCGCGGTCGCCGAAACTCACCGGTGCGAGACCGGGCGGGCAACTCAGGCACTTCTGCGTGCCGCTGTAGATCGCGTCGATGCCCCAGTCATCGACTTTCAATTCGTGACCGCCGAGGCTGGTGACGGCATCGACGACCAGCAGCGCACCTTTGCTATGCACGATATCAGCGAGACCCTCGAGCGGTTGCAGCGCGCCGGTGCTCGTCTCGGCATGCACGATGCCGACGAGCTTCGATTTTGGATGCTGGTCGAGTGCGGCGGCGATTTGATCGAACTGAATGACATCGCCCCACGCGGCCTCGACGGCATGCACCGTGGCACCGCAGCGCTCCATGACGTCCTTCATGCGGCCGCCGAAGACGCCGTTCACGCAGACGATCACCTCGTCGCCGGGCTCGATGAGATTCGTGGCGATGCACTCCATGCCGGCCATGCCGGTGCCGCTGACGGGAAAGGTGAGCGAATTCTTCGTGCGAAACACCTGCCTCAGCATCTCGCAGACTTCGTCCATGATGGCGACGTATTGAGGATCGAGGTGACCGAGCGTCGGTGCGCCGAGCGCACGCAGCACACGCGAGGGGACAGGACTGGGGCCGGGGCCGAGAAGGATGCGTTCAGCGGGGAATTGGGTGTTCATGGAGAGTGGCGAGTATGGGAGGGGAGAGTCGCAGGCGTCAAGGTTTCGCCGTCAAATGCCAGTCGGGACCGTCGGCCATGATGCTGGCGTTGATTTCGAGCAGCTTCTTTTTGAGTCGTTCGACGACTTCCTGATTGGACGAGGCGATGTCGTGCTCCTGCGACGGGTCGGCTTCGAGGTCGTAGAGTTGGAAGTTGACGTAGCCCCCTGACTTGATCTTCGGAATCCAGGATTCCTGAAACATGTTGTCGGTGGAGAGTTCGTAGTCCGGCTCCGCGACGAGGGAAAACCGGCCGTCACGCATGGCGACGATGGGCCGCGACTTTTGCAGGTGCCAGAAGAGAGGTTGATGGCGGGTAAACTTAGTGACGTCGCCGGATCGAAGCAGGGGGGCGAGGTCGGAGCCGTCGAGATGGACGTCCTTCGGCGGTGCGATGCCGAGCAGGCCGCAGACGGTCGGCAGGGTGTCGATGACCCCGCCGGGGGTGGTTTCCACACGACCGGCGGGAATGACACCCGGCCAGCAGTAGATGCCCGGCACGCGGATGCCGCCTTCCCAGTTCAGGCCTTTCTGGCCGCGCAGGTTGCCAACTCGGTCCTTGCGGTAGCTGCCGTTGTCTGAGGCGTAAATGATCAGCGTGTTCTCTTCGGGAGCGACTTCCTTCAGTTTGGCCAGCAGTCTTGCGACG
>NZ_JAGRPF010000200.1 GCF_020439865.1 Prosthecobacter sp. | reverse complement strand
GATCATGACCGATCCGGAGTTCGCCTTCCGGACTTACATCGAGCCGATCACGCCGGAGATGGTGGAGAAGATCATCATCAAGGAAAAGCCGGATGTGCTGCTGCCGACGCTCGGCGGTCAGACGGCGCTGAACACCGCGATGTCGCTGCATCGCGCAGGCACGTTGGAAAAACACGGCGTGCGCATGATCGGCGCGAAGCCGGAGGCCATCGAGAAAGGCGAGGACCGCCTGCTCTTTAAAAACGCGATGCTGAAGATCGGCCTCGACCTGCCGCAGTCCGGCGTGGCGCACACGATGGAGGAAGGACACAAGATCCGCGAGGAGATCGGCACCTTCCCGCTCATCATCCGTCCGGCTTACACGCTTGGCGGCACCGGCGGCGGCATCGCTTATAACATGGATGAGTTTGAGGCCATCGTGGCCCGGGGTCTTGATCTCTCGCCGGTGACGGAGGTGCTCATCGAGGAGTCGCTGCTCGGCTGGAAGGAATACGAGATGGAGGTCATCCGCGACAAGGCGGACAACTGCGTCATCATCTGCTCCATCGAGAACCTCGACCCGATGGGCGTGCACACCGGTGACTCGATCACCGTGGCGCCGATTCAGACGCTGACGGATCGCGAGTATCAGATCATGCGCGACTTCTCCTTCGCCTGCATCCGCGAGATCGGCGTGGAGACGGGCGGATCGAACATCCAGTTCGCCGTGCATCCGGACACGGGTCGCATGATCGTCATCGAGATGAATCCGCGTGTGTCGCGTTCGTCCGCGCTCGCATCAAAGGCCACAGGTTTCCCCATCGCGAAGATCGCCGCGAAGCTCGCGGTCGGTTACACGCTCGACGAGCTGAAGAACGACATCACGCGCGAGACGCCGGCCGCCTTTGAGCCGTCCATCGATTACGTCGTCACCAAGGTGCCGCGCTTCACCTTCGAAAAATTCCCGGGCGCTGATGCCGTGCTCACCACGCAGATGAAATCCGTCGGCGAGGTGATGGCCATTGGCCGCACCTTCAAGGAGAGCATGCAGAAGGCCCTGCGCGGCCTGGAAATCAAGCGCTTCGGCTTCATCGGCGACGGCGCGGACAAGGAGATCGAAGACGAAGAACTCACCATCAAACTCACCGTGCCGAATGCCGAGCGCATCTTCTGGCTCGGCGCGGCCTTCGCGAAGGGCTGGGACGTGGAGAAGGTGTTTTCGCTCACCAAGATCGACCGCTGGTTCCTGCGGCAGCTTGAGGAGATCGTGAAGGAGCAGGCGCAGCTCGCGTCGGTGGATCTTCGTCGTGCGAAGAAGCTCGGCTTCTCCGATCGTCAGATCGCCTTCGCCAAAGGCATCACGGAAGGTGAAGCACGTTCCGAGCGCAAAAAAGCAGGCATCATCCCCACCTACCGCCTCGTGGACACATGCGCGGCCGAGTTCGAGGCCTTCACGCCTTACTACTACTCCACCTACGGCATCGAGGATGAGGTGCGCGACAACGACAAGAAGAAGGTCATCATCCTCGGCGGCGGACCCAACCGCATCGGCCAGGGCATCGAGTTCGACTACTGCTGCGTCCATGCCAGCTTCGCCCTGCGCGAGCTCGGCTTTGAGACCATCATGGTCAATTCCAACCCCGAGACCGTCTCCACCGACTACGACACCTCCGACAAGCTCTACTTTGAGCCCCTCACGCTCGAAGACGTGCTCAACATCTACGAGCGCGAAAACCGCAACGACCAGGTGCTCGGCGTCATCGTGCAGTTCGGCGGACAAACGCCGCTGAACCTCGCGAAGGGCCTCGAAGAAAACGGCGTCCGCATCATCGGCACCTCGCCGAAGAGCATCGAACTCGCCGAAGACCGCAAGCTCTTCGCCAAGCTGCTCGACGATCTCGGATTGCATCAGGCTCCCAGCGGCATCGCCACCAGCTTGGAGGAAGCCTTGGCTGTCACCGCGAAGATCGGCTACCCCAGCCTTGTGCGTCCCAGCTTCGTGCTCGGCGGCCGCGCCATGCAGATCGTTTACAACGACAACGAACTCGCGCACTACATGCGCACAAACCTGGAACTGGAAGGCACCAGCCAGGCCGGCACCTCGCACATCGCAAACAAGCCCACCCTCTCCGCCGACAAGCCCCTTCTCATCGACCGCTTCCTCGAAGACGCCACCGAGGTCGATGTGGACTGCATCACCGACGGCGAGACGACCGTCATCGGCGCCATCATGGAGCACATCGAGGAGGCCGGCATCCATTCCGGGGACAGCGCCTGCGTCATCCCGCCCTTCTCGCTCAGCGCATCCATGCAGGACCGCATCCGCGATGCCGCGAAGAAGCTCGCGAAGGCCCTCAACGTCCGCGGCTTGATGAACATGCAGCTCGCCGTCAAAGGCGATGACTTGTATGTCATCGAAGTCAACCCGCGTGCCTCCCGCACCGCGCCCTTCGTCAGCAAAGCCATCGGCGTCCCGCTGCCCAAGCTCGCCGCCAAAATCATGGCCGGCAAAACGCTCAAGGAACTCGGCTTCACCACCGAGGTCATCCCGCCGCACTACAGCGTCAAAGAAGCCGTGTTCCCCTTCAGCAAGTTCCCCGGAGTGGACATCATCCTCGGCCCTGAGATGAAGAGCACGGGCGAAGTCATGGGCATCGACCCCGACCTCGGCATGGCCTTCGCCAAGAGCCAGATGGCAGCCGGCGGCACCCTGCCCGTGAAGGGCAACGTCTTCATCAGCGTGAAGGAGGCCGACAAGCAAAACGCCGCCCGCATCGCCAAAGGCTACGCCGACCTCGGCTTCACCCTCTACGCCACCCCCGGCACTGGCCAGGTCATCAGCGACGCCGGCATCCCGGTGAACATCCTCCCCAAACTCGCCAGCGGCCAGCGCCCCAACGTCATCGACCTGATGAAGAACAAGGACATGGCCCTCGTCATCAACACGCCTTCCGGCAAGAACCCGCGCGAGGACGAAATCAAAATCCGTACCGCCGCGATGCAGAACCGCGTCCCCATCATGACCACCCTCCGCGGTGCCGATGCCGCGCTCAAGGCGATCAAGTCACTGCAAGCCAGCGAGGTGCAGGTGCGGGCTTTGCAGGAGTATCACAAGTAAGCACAGCCCATCGAGAGGAGCGCGGACATTCCTGTCCGCGCTCCTCTCACTGCTCATTCATCACGCCAGCGCCTCTTTGCAATACTGCACGCACTTCGCCACTTCCTTCACGGCGTCGGAGCCTTCGGGGATCTTGTATTCCAGCTCGATCTCGGCGGGGAAGGTCCACTTCTCCTTTTTCATCAACTGCAGCACTTCCTTGATCGGGGTCTGGCCCTCGCCCCAGGGCAGGTTGCCGCCGTCGGCGGTGCGATCCTTCAGGTGCAGGTTCGTGATGCGCGCGTGATACTTCTCCAGCACGGGGATCGGTGACTTGCCCTTCGAGCCGGCGACATAGTGGCCGATGTCGAGGTTCAGGCCGATGTATTCACCGAGTTCGAAAATCGGGTCGTGGTATTCCATCTCCGGCAGGTTCTTGGTGTGGTTGTGGAAGCCGACCCAGATTTTATGCTTGTCCGCAAACGGCGCGACGCGCTTGGCAAGGATGGCATTGCGCTCCGTGGTCACGCCGGTGCAGCCCAGAGCCTTTGCTACCAGGAAGCTGAAGTCGATCTCCTCATCCGACTGGCCGAAGCCCATCTTGTGAATGCCAATGTTCACGCCCGCGTCGTTGAACATCTTCCGCAGTTCAGCGCACTTCGCGAGCTGCTGCTCACGCTCCGCGTCCGTGGCCTTGCCCTTGATGCCGGCGAAATCCTGGATCGGTCCGCCCATGAGTTCCGTCTCGCTGAGGCCATCCTCGAGCAACGCTTTCAGCGTCTCATCGGCCGTTTTCGCCATGCTGCGATAGCTGTAGGTGATGCAGCCGATGCGCACGCCGTTGAAGACCGAATTGGGCTTGTCTGCGGCAGACGCAAACCGGGGAAGCGTGAGGCCAGTGGCAGCGGCGAGCGTGGTGCTGAGAAAGTTGCGGCGGGAAAGCGGGTGCGAGGTCATGGGATGGTTGGCTGGATGCGGATCGCTTCTTCTGCCTGAATGCCGGAGAAATCAAGGACGCGAACACGATGTCGCCCTGCGACCTGACCTCAGCGCATCTTTTGAAACTCCGACCAGCCCTCCCAGGCGATGCGCTGGAGGTCGGCGCGGTCCTTTTCGGAGAATTGGCGGGTGATGGGGTTGCCGTCGCGATCCTTGGTCTTGTCGTTGGATCCGTCTTCGATGAAGCGAATGTCGGTGATGGAATCGACGGGCAGGCCGACGGGGCTTTTCTCGAAGAACGCCGCGTAAAGAGTGCACGCGGTGAGGTAGGCCATGGTTTGGTTGAGATGCGCGTCGTTGACGAAACGCAGCGTGAGATCCGGCCGTTGTGTCT
>NZ_JAGRPF010000199.1 GCF_020439865.1 Prosthecobacter sp. | reverse complement strand
GATGGGTGGGACTGTAATTGTCCTACCTGATCTTGTAGTATGAGCCATGAACATCGAGACGCCCAAAGGCACTGTGCAAATCCTTGAACCCGGACTGGGGCTGCTCCGCAGCATCCGCGATCTGATGCCCTTCGGCGCGCTCCAGTTTACCGAGCCTCAGAACAGGGCAAGATACGGCCTCGTCATGCAGTGCGGCGAGGATGAGGTTTTCTGCATCAAGCAACAGCCCGTGGAACTCGACCGGCAGGGAGCGGAACAATGGATGCAGATCCAGCACTGGATGATCGCCGAGGCTTACTGCCGCTACATCAAGCACGGTTTCTCCGGAGCCTACCTTGCCGCGGCGTATTTGCGCCAGCGCGACAACGGACTGTGGGAGTCTGGAGTGGCGCACTTCGTTTTCCCGTCTCCCACTGGAATCGAATCCCAGGAGTTCCCTTTCGAACACGGCTTCGACAATCGGTTCGGGCATGGCGCCACCACCATGTTCAAACACTTCGCCCAGGACTTCATGGCCGCGTTCAAGGAGTCATCCATCCAGCCGCCCAACTACTTCGGACTGGATGTTCGTCCCCGGATGCATCTGCAGGCCCTCGGCATGTACTTCATGGCTGTGGGCCAGCACATCGTCTGCCTTCGGCCAAGCCTGCGTGAGAAAGAGGATGCAGCTTGGGCAATTTTCGCCTCGGGCGGAGTGGACCGCATCTACCACCTGCCTTCCGTCCCCATGACAATCAAGAGGGATGACCTGAAGATCGCCAAGGGCTCGGCGGCTGACTTCGAGTGCTAGCGGCGATGCCACAGCACTGAATCAAAGACGGAAACGGCCGATGCTCATTCGCCCGCCCACTCCTTGACCATCTTCTTCTTGGGGCTGCAATCGATGACGGACGGGACCTCCACCGAATCGTTGCCCTTCAGCACCTTGTCGCCCTTGGTTTGAGAGATCGTGTTCACGCTCTTGATGCCCGCAAGCGTCTTGGAGCCTTCCAATATGGCGAGGTCATCACGGTAGAAATCAAACCATGGTAGTCCTGCCCTTTCGTATTCACGTGCGGTGACGGGCGTCTGCGGAGGGTTCTCACCGGTGATCTCCCTCCACATCAAGGCATCGCACAAGTGCACGAAGCACCTGCTCGTGTGCTCCAAGTCCCAATCTTCAGCCTTGTAGGGATCCTCAAAGATCTGCTGCTTCATCCGGCCGCCGGCACCAAGTCCCATGCCGGCATCCTCACAACAGCTCATTGAAAGGCTCATCGTTGCCACATCCCGATCGCTGGTGACCAGTTCACCCAGGATGTCGGCCAGGCGCTTTGGCAGCCGAGCTTTCAATTCCAAATCGAAGAATCGGGCAGCCTTCATCGGCACCGCCTGAATCTGCATGCCGCCAAACTCAGCCTTTCCGGAAAGCTGCTCCTCCACGGAATACCCGGCTCCAAGCGGCGTCGCCACGAACTGCCGGATTACCCCCTTCTCCACAGCAAACCCGTCCAGCCAGGGCTGTTCAGGCGTCACCACATAATCCTGCGGCTTGCGGTTGAGTCCCTGCTTCCAAGGTTCGCCGCTCACCGCGTTGATCTTCCCCGCAGCGATCTTGATGGCAAAGGGATACCCCCCGCTGAAGTTCAGCCACAGCGCTTCGGCTTGATACATCGGCATCACGACTCCGCCGCGCTCCAGCCACGACTTGGGCACCCGGTCCGCGAAGTCCTCAACGTGACGAAGGGGAAATCGGCCAAGACCTGGAGGCAGGTAGTAAGTGGTCTCGTCATCGGGAATGCGAAGTGTGCGCTGGAAGTCAATCTCCACGCGGCCCGGCTTGTTGTAGCCGTATGATTCCGTCTCACGCCTCACATGCTTGCGCAGCAGCTTTTCGATGTCTTGGTTGCTGAGTCCAACAACGACACGGCGAAGTTTCTCCTGAAACTCCGATGAACCTCCAAGGGCCTGCCTGGCTTCCAGGAACTGGTTGACGACCGTGACCCGGTCTTCCGTGAGAAACGATGGCAGGACACTCGCCACGTGAGCATCGAGCAGGTTCTCGATTTCAGCAGCGATGGAGGGGAACGAGATTCGTAGCGAGTCTTTCTGGATTTCAATCATGGCGTTTGGTTGGGTTGCAGTGTTCACCAGCTTCCATCCCGCACCTCGCGCACGAGGCGCAGGACGGCATGGTCTGGCAGGTTCTTGAGTTGTCGGATCAGGTCGGCAAAAAGGCGTGGGCGGGAGCGGATGATCGCCAGCAGATCGGAGGAAACCTTGCCCGCCATGGCCAGCAGGACATCGGGGTCCTCGGAGAGCTCGACAGCCAACTGGCGGATCACCCCCTCCCCTGGTGGCGGCTGTTCATCACGCTCGATCTTGCTGAGGTAAGAGGGTTCGATGCCCACTCGCTCGGCAACCTTACGCAGTGAGAACCCCCGGTCGGCCGCAACCTTGGACTCGCGGGATTCGCGGAGGAACTGACCAAATGTGATCGGTTTGGGCATGTGTGTAGTATTTACTACACACCCATCTCAAGTCAATCCACTTTCATCTCCGTCGAATTGACTCGCCGCGCAGTTCATGCCCCGCCTGCGCTACCGTGCTCCCAAATCTCCCTCTCGACTCGAAGAACACTTCCTGATGCTCTGGAAACAGGCGCGGGGGCCGGACTTGGAGAGAGAATACCGCTTCCATCACGAGCGGCGTTGGAGGGCCGATTTTGCGCAAATGGAAGCCCGTGTGCTGATTGAGATCGAGGGCGGCATCTGGGTGAACGGCCGCCACAATCGCGCCGCCGGTTTCAATGCCGACCTGGAGAAATACCTGGAGGCGAGTCTGGCTGGCTGGCGTGTGTTTCGCTTCGGCCCCGATCAGATCACCCTGGGAAACGTGGAACGCCTGGCGGCACTTGTGGCCGCAGCGATTCGTCCGAGCCACCCGCCAACTTTACACCACACGGAAATCTCAAAACATTGATTTTGAATCATTCCACCGACGCGCACGGTGAAAAAAGTGGAAAGCACAAATTCGCGTTTGCATGGAATTTGCGTGGTGGGGCGCCGACCCAAGGACACGAACGATCTCGGAAAGAGATTCCCTTGCACGGAGCAGCTCACATCGGCACGATTCAATTTGCGATACACAGCGCCCTCCACCACCTAACTGGCCAGGTTGACGATTTTTGGCGAACTCCGTAGGTGCTGATGAAACCACCCTTCATCACCATGCAAACCGCCAAAAACTCCCGTGAATCCGCCCTCAAAGGCGACGACCAGCTCGCCTTCGAGAACGGCACTTCCTTTGAAGAAGCCTGCTCCTACCAGAAAGCTCTCGACTGGTATGCAGAGGTGAAGCCTAAGGGCGGCCGTTGGGACATCAGCGCCAGCGCCGGACGCGTAGCGATACTCGTGGCCTTGGGTCGGGCAGCCGAGGCCGTCGAGATCGGCCAGCAGGCCCTTCAGCGCATGCAAAAGCCGAATCCTGAATTGCTTGGCGAAACCGCTCGCGCTTTGAATGAGGCAGGTTCACCACACGAGGCGCTACAGCTATGCCGCCGCTGGGTGCGGCATCCGGCGAACTGCCAACAACCAGCCTTGTGGCACTCCGGTGCGGCTTACGCGGCGCTTTGCGGCCAGTTCGAGCGCTCGCTGCGCTACCTCATTAGTTACCTACACTTCTGTGAAGGCAAACTGACCGCCGACATCCTGCTCGACCGTGATCTCGCCCCGTTGTGGCATCATTTGGAAAACGATACGCTGTCTCCCTTGGAAGTTCGTGCCTTGCAGCATGAGGTTTGGAAGAGCAGCCGCGAGGCGATTCGGCAAAAGCGTGGCGGCCTCAGCTTTGAAAGCTATGCACACGTTCCGCCCTCGCTGCGCTCTATCCTCCGCGTCCACACCCGCAGCATGAACTGGGTTCCGCATCGCCATACCCCGATCGCCCAGCGCACCGCCTTCGATGCCTGGTGCCAGGCTGTGCGGGACTCCTCGCTCGCCAGTCTCGATGCCGGGCGGCGCAAAGCACTTGCCATACAGCCCGCCACCAGCGGAGAATGCGCCCAATCTTGACCCATGCCTGCCTCCGTCCAACTCCGCATCACTGAAGGCATTGCCAAGGGCAAGGTCTTCACCTTCGCCGCACACGACACCTTCTTCCTTGGGCGGCATCCAGATTGCCAGGTGCATCTGCCGGAAGATGAATGCGTCTCGCGCCATCACTTCATCCTCGAAGCCTGCCCGCCCCAGGCCTGCGTGCGCGACCTTGGCAGCCGCAATGGCACTTACGTCAACGGGCGCAAAGTCGGTGGGCGGAAGGAAGGCGAATCACCCGAGGAAGGAGCACGCCGCGCCTATCCTGGGGTCACACTCAAGCACGGCGACCGCATTCAGGTGGGCGACACGGCCCTAGAAGTCCATGTCACGCAGGCGGAGAAGCAGGCCGGGCCACCACCCGCCGCTCCCGTGCCCAGCTTTGATGAACTCAATCCGCAGCAGCTTGCCGATCTCCTGCTCAAAGCCGCGAAGAAGGGCAAGGCACCACGGATTGATATTCCCGGCTATGTGATCGAGAAGGAACTGGGACGAGGCGGATTCGGAGTCGTCTTCCGCGCCCGCCGTATCGCCGATGACGTCACTGTAGCAATCAAGGTACTGCTGCCGCGTGTGGCCGTGAAGCCCGTCGAAATGGAAAAATTCCTGCGCGAGATGGCCGTCACCGCGCAGCTTCGTCATGCGAACATCGTCAAGCTGTTCGACCAGGGCCACTGCGAAGGCATCCCATGGTTCATCATGGAGTACTGCGAAGGCGGCAGCCTCTGGGACTTCATCATGAAGCATGGCGGCAAGCTCCCGCTCAAAGTCGCCCAGCCCATCATGCTCGCCGCGCTGGAGGGCCTGGCCCATGCGCACCAGTCCGGCATCGTTCATCGCGATCTCAAGCCAGCCAACATCCTGCTCGACCGTGGCATCGCCCGCGTCTCTGACTTCGGCCTCGCCAAAAACTTCCAGCAGGCTGGCATGAGCGGTCTCAGCGTCACCGGCAACTACGCCGGCACGCCGCTCTTCATGCCCCGCGAGCAGCTCATCAATTTCAAATACATGAAGCCTGTCTCCGATGTCTGGAGTATGGCCGCCACCTTCTACTTCATGCTCACCGGAACCGTTCCGTATCCCTTCACGGAGAAGCGTGATCCCATCGAGGTGATTTTGAATGAGCCCATTCTCCCGCTGGAAAATCGCGACAAATCACTGCCGCGCAACCTCTGCGCCTGCATCGACAAAGCGCTTTCGTTGAAGGCGACGGACCGCCACCCAACGGCGGGTGACTTTATGCGTTCGCTACGCTCAAGCCTCTAATCAGAAAGCACTGTGCCGACTGCCATGGAAGATGAATCTCCTGAAAGCGTGCCAGCAGAATGGCAGGTGGGTGACGTCATCCTGAATCGCTACGAAGTGCGTGATCGATTCGAAGGTGGTGGCATGGGCTTGGTTTACCGAGTCTACCACCGCGACTGGAACATGGAACTTGCTGTAAAAGCGCCTCGCGCGGAGTTTTTTCAGACCGACAGCCAGAAGAAAGACTTTGAGCGCGAAGCTGAAACTTGGGTGAATTTCGGTCTGCATCCACATATCGTCACCTGCTACTATGTGCGCCGCCTTGGCGGAATCCCATGTTTGTTTGCCGAGTTTATCGAGGGTGGATCGCTCGCTGATTGGATTAACGACGGTCGACTATATGCAGGAGACTCTAAAACTCGACTTTTGAGAGTGCTTGATATCGCGATTCAGATTGCGACTGCGCTCAATTCGTCACACACAAAGGGGGTGGTTCATCAAGATGTAAAACCAGCAAACGTCATGATGACGCCCGGTGGCACGGCCAAGCTGACGGATTTTGGTCTCGCGCGGGCACGTTCATTTTTAG
>NZ_JAGRPF010000024.1 GCF_020439865.1 Prosthecobacter sp. | reverse complement strand
CACATCCGGCAGCGGCGTCGACACAAAGGGCATCAGTCTTTTTGGAGGCTCCTGTGCTTGACGAAGCTCAACTTGCAACGGCGGCGGACCGGCAGGCGACGTTGATTGAGCCGCTGGAGCGTTGACGCGATCCCACCAAAACCAGACCGCACCGCCACACGTAACAGTGAACGCGAGCAGGATGAAAGCTCCCCGCCACGGCGAGCCCTGCAGATGCGGAGGCCTCACGTATTCTTCGGACGGAGGAGGCGGCTCCCCTGTCGGCATCAGTGCCTGTGAGTACTGCAAGTTGGCGCGTGCGATGGAAACCGGCGGCGCCTGATCGTGCGTCGCCATCGGTGCACCCGCCCAGGCCACCGGCTGGGAAGGAACCGTCGGTGAATTCTGCGGCGCTTGAAACACAACAGGCTGCGCATTTTGCAACGGTTGCGTCTGGGACACACGCCGCCGCACCTGCGCAACACCCGCAACCTGCGCGTGGGTGCCGAAGTAAGCGCGGGGCGCATTGTGCGCACAATGCGGGCACTGCACCATGCCCTCCATGCCCTGCTGCATGGAGAGAAAAGCCTGTCCGCATGACGGACAGATCAAGCTGGCTGTGGTGCCGGGGTTCATCGTGCGCAAAAAACTTAGCGCATGCTCCACATCTTGCGCGTGTTGATTGCGGCAATCCGCCCGACAGCGTTCGCGACACAGAACTTTCTGGCGCGAAGAGCTGCATGCGGTAGGTTTTTCCCTTCGCATGAGCCGACCCAACGATGACTTGAAACCCGTTCCCCGCCATATCGCCATGATCATGGACGGCAACGGGCGCTGGGCGAAAGAACGCGGCCTGCCGCGCACCGAAGGCCATCGCGCCGGCGCGGAAACCGTCAGACGCGTGGTGGAATGCTGCGGTGAAATCGGCGTCGACTTCCTCACGCTGTACGCCTTTTCCTCGGAAAACTGGAAACGCCCGAAGCGCGAGGTGGACGCGCTGATGAAGCTGCTGGAGATCTTTCTGCGCGGCGAGCTGCAACTGATGATGAAGCAGAACGTCCGCCTCCAGGCCATCGGCCGTCTGCATGACCTTCCGCAGTCCTGCCAGAACGAACTGCACCGCTGCATCGAGGCCACCGCGCAGAACACCGGCCTCACGCTCATCCTGGCGCTCAGCTACGGAGGGCGGGAGGAGATCATTGACGGCGTGAAGAGCCTGCTGCAGAGCGTGGAACGGGGACATCTCGACAAGGCCATGATCGATGTCGAAATGTTCGGGAAGCATCTCTACACGCGCTACTACCCCGATCCCGACCTGCTGATCCGCACCTCGGGTGAAATGCGGATTTCGAACTTTCTGCTGTGGCAGTTGAGCTACACCGAGTTTTACATCACGGAAAAACTCTGGCCGGATTTTTCCAAGGAAGACCTGAAAACCGCCATCCGCGCCTTTCACCAGCGCAACCGCCGGTTCGGGGGTGTGTGACGAATGTTGACCTCCCCGCCAATTGCTGCGATAACGCCCTCTCAACCAAAAAAACGCGCCCTAAATGCCTGACAACCCGGATACCCACCTCATCATCGTGGATCCAGATGCCGACTTTCTCGCGTGGGCGGCCGCCCACCTGAAAGCACCGGGCGTTTCCATCAGCACCTTTGAGCGGGCCGAGGACGCCCTGGCCTCGTACCTGAAGAAGCGCGCCGACCTGCTGCTCTCTGAAGTTCGCCTGAATGGCACCACCGGCATCGAACTGCTCAAACGCCTCCGCCAGAACGACCCCCAGTCAATGGTGATCCTGTTCAGCGGCACGGCCACCACCAGCCACGTGATCGAGGCCATGCGTCTCGGCGCCTACGATGTGCTGGGGAAGGAACGCCTGCCCTATGAGCTGCGCAGCGTGGTCGAAAGCGCGCTCACCTCCATCGAGGCGCGCAAAGTCACCCGTGCCCAGATCTCCGAAGTCCCCACCGAATCCATTCAGGAAACTATCATCGGCCGCTCTGTGGCCATGCAGGAGGTCTTCAAGCTCATCGGTCGTGTTTCACGCTCCGACGCCCCGGTCATGATCACCGGCGAAAGCGGCTGTGGCAAGGAACTCGTCGCAGGTGCCATCCACAAGTTCAGCCCGCGTGCACAGAAGGAATTCGCCGCCATCAACATCACGGCGATCCCGGACAATCTGATCGAAAGCGAAATCTTCGGCCATGAGAAAGGTTCCTTCACCGGAGCCGTGAACCAGCGCGTCGGCCGCTTCGAGCAGTGCGACGGCGGCACGCTCTTCCTCGATGAAATCGGCGACATGCCGCTCGCCGTGCAGAGCAAGCTGCTGCGCGTGCTTCAGGAGGGCCAGTATTCCCGCGTCGGCAGCAATCAAACGCTCAAGACGGACGTCCGCGTCCTTGCCGCCACCAACAAGAACCTCGAAGCGGAGGTCGCCAAAGGCACCTTCCGCGAGGACCTGTTCTACCGTCTCAACGTCGTGCGCATTCACATTCCGCCGCTCCGTGAGCGTCGTGAGGATGTGCGCCTGCTCGCCGAGTTCTTCCTTCACCGCCTCTCCGCACGCCGTCGGGGCCCGCAGATGCGTTTTACCGAGGATGCCCTCGACATGCTCGATGCCTACGACTGGCCCGGCAACGTGCGTGAACTGGAAAACACCATCCAGCGCGCCTGTGCTCTGTGCAATTCGGACGTGCTGCTGCCCTCTGACATCCCGCTCGGCAGCAAGGGCGCACGCCACATGGACCCGTCGAACACGGTAACCCGCATGCGCGACGCCTTGAGCATGCTTGTCAGCGTTGCGGAAAAGAGCCCGGACATCGAGCTTCTGCCTTGGGTGGAGCGTGAGCTTTCCCGACTCGCCTACCGCCACTTCAGTGAGGATGCAGATCGCACCGCCAAATTCCTCGGCGTCAGCGCCGCCTCGCTCGAAAGCCACCTCAGCGCTCCAGCCGTGAAAAAAGCCGCCCTCGAAGGCCAGATCAGCGCCCCTGCCACGAAAAAGGCGAAAAAGGCCAGCTAGCCACGCCGACTGCAAGGATGCTGGACAGCCCCCGTGCCGCGCTGTAAAACAGCGGCCCATGAAATCACACCTCGCTCTCTCCGCTCTCGCGGGATTGTCCCTTCTCGCTTCGTGCAAGCCGGATTCCGGCAAGACGGCTGAAAAAGCCGCTCCCGCAGCCACTTCACCAGCACCAGCGACCGCTCCCAGCGCCGACGACTGGACCTCCATGTTCAACGGCAAGGACCTCACCGGCTGGAAATCCAACGAAGAGACCCCTGGCTGCTTTACCGTCGAAGACGGACTTCTCAAAGTCAGCGGTGGTCGTGCACATCTCTTTTACACCGGCCCCAATGGCGACGTCAAGTTCCAGAGTTTCGAACTCAAGATGAAGGTCAAGACGACCCCCGGCTCGAACAGCGGCGTGTACTTTCACACCAAGTATCAGGAAACCGGCTGGCCGGATGCCGGTTACGAGTGCCAGGTGAACAGCACCCACAAGGATCCCAAGAAGACCGGCAGCCTCTACGGTGTCATCAACATCCTTGCTCTTCTTCCAGACCAAAAGGAGCCCGAAGGCGGCAAACACATCAAAGTCCCAATGGCTCCGAGCAAGGACGACGAATGGTTCGACTACGAAATCAAGGTCGAAGGCAAGCACATCACCCTCAAGGTCAATGGCGAGGTCACCGTCGACTTCATCGAACCCGAAGGCTGGGATCCGGCCAAGGAGTTGAAGAACATGCCCGGCCGCAAGCTCAGCGAAGGCACCATCGCCATCCAGGGTCACGACCCAATGAGCACCACCTATTACAAGGACATGTTCATCAAGGTGATTCCTTGACCTCTCGTATCTAGTTTGAACAATGAAGCGGGCGTCCTAACCGACGCCCGTTTTTTTAATCCCTTTCTGTTTCATGCGCCTCAATCACAACATCCACCTCGGCTACTGCACCAACATTCATCGCGGAGAAACGTGGGAAGAAACATGGAACGGGCTCAAGAACTACACGCTCCGCGTCAAGGATCGCGTCAGCGACGGCAAGCCCTACGGCATCGGCTTGCGTTTGAGCGAGCAGGCCGCACGCGAACTCAGTGCCCCGGGCAAGATCGACGAGTTCAAAGCCTGGCTCGACGCGAACAACAGCTACGTTTTCACCATCAACGGCTTCCCTTATGGCGCTTTCCACGGCACGCGCGTCAAAGAGCATGTCTTCAAGCCGGACTGGAGCACGCAGGAGCGCCTCGATTACACGAACCTGCTCTTCGACATCCTCGCGCAGCTTCTCCCGCCGGGCGTCAGCGGCAGCGTCAGCACGCTGCCGGGTTCCCACAAGACCTTCAACGTCGGCTCCGAAGAGCTGAACGCGATCTTCACCAACCTGCGTCTCTGCCGCGAGCACATCGAAAAAGTCGCCACGAAGAGCGGACGCGACCTGCACCTCGGCATGGAGCCCGAACCGCTTGGCCTCTTTGAGACCAGCGGCGAGACACTCAAGTTTTTCGGCCTCTACCTCGACCGCCACCCGCAGGATCGCGACTTCTTCAAGTTCATCGGCCTCAACTACGACACCTGCCACCTCGCCATCGAGTTTGAAGACGCCAAGAAGGCGCTCGATCGCATCACCGGCGCTGGCATCCGCCTCAGCAAGCTGCACTTCAGCTCCGCGCTAAAGGTGAAGCCGACCCCCGAGAATGTGGAGCGCTTGCGTGGCTTCAACGAACCAGTCTATTTCCACCAGGTCATCGCCAGTTACGGCGCGGATGAGCCGCTGCGCCGGTTCAAGGACCTTCCTGACGCACTCGACTTTGCGCAGACGAATCCAGATCAGCTCGGCGAGGAATGGCGCGTGCATTTCCACATACCGATTCACGCCCAGCCCGGCGGCGGATTCGACAGCACACGCGATCATCTCATCGGCGCTATGGACTGGCTGGCGGCCAATCCGACGAAGTGCCAGCACATCGAAATGGAAACCTACACCTGGGAAGTCCTGCCTGCTGAAATGCGCAGTGGCGATGTGGTGGATCAACTGGTCAAGGAATACGAGTGGACGCTTGGCGAAATGACCCAGCGACAGCTCTGCTCATGAGAGCTGACGCCCGCATCGATTCGAAGGCGTATGCCGTCGTCAGATAGGCATGCCGCCTATCCTTGCCGCCTTGACTTCTGTCCCACCCTCCCGCAAGTCTGCCACTCCCATTTCCCAGCCATGCAAAGCCTTTGGAACGACCAAGAAGCCGCCACTTTCGGAACCGATCTGCTCGGACAACGTGTCTATACCAGCCGTCTGCTGGGTCGAAATCCCGCGCTCGTACTTCATGGCGGTGGCAACACCTCGGTGAAGGTCTCGGAGAAGGACTATTTCGGTGATTCAGTCGAGATTTGCTATGTGAAAGGCTCCGGCTGGGACCTCGCCACCATCGAGCGTGCCGGTTTCGCCCCCGTGCGCATGGAGGCGCTGCTGAAGATGGCCAAATTGCCCACCATGACCGACGAGGACATGGTCCTGCAGCAACGTGCCGCGATGACCAACCCGAATGCACCCGCTGCGAGCATCGAGGCCATCCTGCATGCCATCCTGCCTTTCAAATTCGTCGATCACAGTCACGCGAACGCCATCTCCGCCCTCACCTGCGCCAAGGACGGCGAAGCTCGCACGAAAGAGCTGTTCGGCTCCAAAGTGCTCGTGCTGCCTTACGTGATGCCCGGCTTCGTTTTGGCCAAACAGGTCTTCGACGTGCTCCAGAAGACCGATCTGCGCAAAGAAGGCATCGAAGGCATCGTCCTGCTCAAACACGGCCTCTTCACCTTCGCGGATGATGCCAAGGCCAGCTACGAAAAGCACATCGAACTCGTCACGAAGGCCGAGGAGTATCTCGCGAAGAAAAGCACCGCAGCCGCTGCGGCCAGCACCGAGGTCAAAACCGACCTTATGGCTTTGGCAAAACTCCGCCAGCTCGTCTCGAAAACCCGCGGCTTCCCGCAAATCGCCCGTCTCAGCACCAGCGAGGCCGCTTTGAACTACGCTGCGTTGCCGAACATCGCTGATTGCGGCGCACGCGGTCCGCTCACGCCCGATCACAGCATTCGCACGAAGCGCATCCCCGTTGTGCTCGGTGACGACCACGCCGCCAGCGTGCAGAAGTTCGCCGACGACTATGCCGCCTACTTCACAAAGCACGCCAGCGGCCAGACCATGCTCGATGCGGCCCCGCGCTTCGCGGTGTGGCCCGGCAACGGCATCGTCAGCTTTGGCGATACCTTGAAGGATGCCAAGATCGTCGCCGACATCGCTGAAAGCACCGCTGCCACCGTCGCTCTCGGCGAGCGCACCGGCGGCTGGGCTCCGCTCAGCGAAAAAGACATCTTCGACATCGAATACTGGGATCTCGAGCAGGCCAAGCTGCGCAAAGGTCCCGCCCGCAAGGTGCATCAGGGCAAGGTCGCCCTCGTCACCGGCTGCGCCGCCGGCATCGGCTTCGCCATCGCCGAATCGCTCGCCGAGCAAGGCGCGCAGGTCATCGGTCTCGACATCGACAAGGAGATCCCCGACATCATGGCGAAGATCGGAGCCATCGGCATCGTCGTGAACCTCACCGAGGACCAGCCCGTGCAGGACGCCATCGACTTCACCGTGCGTGAGTTCGGCGGCATCGACATCGTCGTCAGCAACGCCGGCATCTTTCCAAAGAACGACGCGCTCGACGTCATGGCGCAGACCGATTGGGATCGCACCATCTCGATCAACCTCACCAGCCATCAAAAGCTGATGAACAAGGTCATCCCGTATGTGAAGCACAGCGTCGATGGCAGCATCGTCTTCGTCGGCAGCCGCAACTTCAAAGCCCCCGGCCCTGGCGCCAGCGCCTACTCCTGCTCCAAGGCCGCCCTCACGCAGCTCTGCCGCGTCGCCGCCCTCGAACTCGCTCCGTGGAAGATCCGCGTCAACATCGTGCACCCCGACGCCGTCTTCGACACCAAGCTGTGGACCCCCGAAGCCCTCGCCAAGAGCGCCGCCCGCTACAACATGACGGTCGAGGAATACAAGACCAAGAACCTCATGAAGGTCGAGATTCGCTCCAAAGACATTGGCAACATGGTCGCAGCGATGGCGAGCCCGTTGTTCGCGAAAGTCACCGGGGCACAGATTCCGGTGGATGGTGGCAATGACCGCGTGATTTGAAGGCACTATGAAAAAATATTTCAGGTAGCAATCCAAGTAGCAGGCCAAGATCACTAAACAAAGACACGGGGATTCCAAATCCCCTGCTTTCTGCCTTCAAGGCGAACTTGCTTTACCATATATGCATCTGGGTATTGTAGGAAGGCATGAACGCCAAACGTCATGCTCGCAAACCTCGAAAAAAGCGACAATGGCAACCTGAACATTGGTTGATGCTGTGGGAGATCATCTGGAATAGGCTCCCTTGGACGATTTGGGCGTTCGCGGTTCTGCTGCTGGCCGTGGCGTGTTTGATCCACGCGCTGGCAGTGGGAAACTCTCCTTCATCTGCTATGAGCGAGTGGTTTTCCATAACCCGCTGGTTCCTGCCACGATGACCTGTGGAACCTTCAAACCACGCGCCACCGAGAAGGCGGTTGCATGCCATAGCGAGGACAGCCCGGTTGCCGAATCACACAATTGGACCGACTGAACCGCCATGCACCTGCCCGAACTTCCACTTTCCACACCATCATTGCTCTTTCCCGCAATCTCTCTGCTGATGCTGGCCTACACGAACCGGTTCCTGACACTGGCGAATGTGGTGCGCGGGCTGCATGCGAACTGGCAGAGCACGCAGGAGCCGATGCTGCTGAAGCAGATTCAAAACCTGCGGAGGCGCATCCGGATCATCAAGCACATGCAGACGCTGGGTGTGTTGAGCCTGATGTTCTGCGTGGTGAGCATGACGTTCCTCTTTTTCAGTCACCAGACTGGCGGCCAGATCACGTTTGGCATCAGCCTGCTGCTGATGCTTGGCTCGCTGGCGTTCACCCTTGTGGAAATCCAGATGTCGGGAACGGCCCTGGACCTGCAACTGCGCGACGTGAAGTGCCGCGAGGAGTGATCAAAGGCTCAAGCTTGAGATGTGTGTCATCACCTCATCCGCGAGCGCCTGATAGAGGTCTTTGCCGCTCTGTGGATACTGTCTCAGATCGGGTTTCCAAAGATCTCCGACCACGAGCGTAACGCGCGCCTGATGCAGTGTTTTGGCCCCGCGCGGATAAGCCTCACGCGTGCCGAAGATGCGCACGGGAAGCACCGGAGCGTCTGACTTTGCGATGAAGAGTCCCACGCCGGCCTCCGCCGACTGAAGTTTGCCATCAGGACTGCGAGTGCCTTCGGGAAAGATGAGCACCTTCTTTCCCGCGCGCAGAAGACGGATGGTGGCCTTCAAGGAGGATGCATCGGGTTTGTCGCGGTCGATGGGAATCGTCTGCCAGCTGCGCAGAATGGCCCCGGCGAGCGGATGATCGAAGAGTGTCTTGCGCGCAAAGTAGTGAATCGCCTCGTCGAATGCCTGACCGACGAAGGGCGGATCGAGAAAGCTGACATGATTGCACGCGATGAGAGCGGGGCCTTCGAAGAGCAGCTTCTCGGAGCCGATCACGCGAAAATCGTACAGACCACGGGCGAGCTCGCGGAAGAGGCGATAGCCAAGCCAGTAGCTGAACTTCATGACGGTCCGCAGTTCAGGCCAGTTTAAGTGCGGCGATCACCTGATCGACCGCCTGATCGAGGGTGATGTGAGAATTGTCGATGACCGTGGCGCCCTCGGGTATGACCAGCGGGCTCGCCTTGCGCTGTTTGTCGATCCGGTCGCGTTCGGCGACCTGGTCGGCATGGCCTTGAGCGCTGCGACGGCTGGCGCGAACCTCTTCACTGGCATCGACATAGATCTTGTGCGGGCTGCCGGGAAACACCACGGAACCGATGTCACGACCTTCCATGACGAGCGGACCGATAGCACCAAGCGCACGCTGATCAGCAACGAGGCGCTCACGCACCTCGGGCACTCGTGCAACGAGCGAGACCGCGCGATTGACTGGGTCACTGTTGAGCTCCACATCGCTGAGCGCATGACCTCCGACACAAACCTGCGTGCGGCCGTCCACGACGGGTGATTCGACGACATTGGCCGCAGCCGCAGTGCGGACGGCATCCGCATCATGAGGATCAACGCCCGCCTGCAACACCGCCCAGGTGACGGCGCGGTACATGTTGCCGGTGTTGACATAGGTGTAGCCCAGACGCTGCGCGACGAGCCGCGCAATGCTGCTTTTGCCGGAGGCGGCCGGGCCGTCGATGGTGATGACGGGATTCGGCAGACTCATGATTTGGCGCGGTTCATTTTGTCCACGAGCGGCTGTGGGACGGTGGACATGACAGGAATTGGACGCGCACCAGTGTCGCCCAAGAGGAAGAGATCGAGATGATGCTCGAAGCCCGGGTAGGAAGTGGAGATACACTCGGTGCCTTCAAGCGTGGTGACACCTTCGGCAAACATGCCCGCGACGAGGAAGGCCATGGCGATACGATGATCGCCCCAGCAAGGCAGCGTGGCTCCCTGCAGTTTCGCACCGCCTTCGATCTCCATGCCATCGGGATGCTCGGTGACAGTGACGCCCATGGCACGAAGGTTTTGAGCAACGGCGGCAATGCGGTCTGTTTCCTTCACACGGAGCTCGGAGGCGTCGCGAATGAGGGTTTTGCCACGGGCCAGTGCCGCCGCGACCGCGAGGATGGGCAACTCGTCGATGACGTTGGGAATCTCCGCACCGCCAATGACGGTGGCGTTCAAATCGCCGCCGCGCACGATGACATTACCGCGAGGTTCGCCTTCGGAATGGGTCTCCGAACTTGTCACCAGCGCGCCCATGCGCAGAAGAACGTTGATCACGCCGGTGCGGGTGGGATTCAGACCGACATTCTTGATGGTGATCTGCGCCCCCGGCGTGGCCGCCGCGGCAACCATCCAGAACGCGGCGCTGGAGATGTCGCCGGGAACGACGATGTCGTTGGCCCGCGGTTCCTGACCGCCATAGACGCTCACGCAATCGTCTTCACGCAGCCATTTGATACCGAAGTGGGTGAAGAGACGCTCGGTGTGGTTGCGGGTGGCCACCGGCTCCACGACGGTCGTTTTGCCCTGGGCAAACAGGCCGGCGAGCAGAATGGCGCTTTTCACCTGAGCGCTGGCGACGGGCAGCTTGTAGTAGATGGATTTCAACGGAGCGCCGCGAATGGTCAGCGGGGCACACACTTTTTCCCCCTGACCGGTGATCATGGCGCCCATCTGACCCAGAGGATCCGCGACACGCTTCATCGGGCGTTTGGAGAGCGAGGCGTCGCCGAACAGCTCGGTTTTGAAATCCTGACCGGCGAGGATTCCCGAAAGCAGACGAATGGTGGTGCCGGAATTGCCGCAATCGACGGGCTTCTGCGGCTCCTTCAGCTTCATGCCGTTGCCGGTGATGGCGAGTTTGACGAGGCCGATGCCCTCCACCTCCTCCAAGGGCTCCACGGTGGCTCCGAGCGCCTGCATGGCATGCACGGTGCAGAGGCAGTCTTCGCTGGGCAGGAAGCCCTCGATGACGGTGGTTCCCTTCGCGAGCCCGGCGAACATCGCGGAGCGGTGGGAGATGCTTTTGTCACCGGGAACGGTGATTTCAGCGGGGATGCTTTTGAGTTTCTTCGACTTGAGGCTGGCCATGATGCGTCAGACCGCCGGGAGGAGATCGCGCAGGGTTTTGGCCTGGACGAGGAAACGGCGGAGGGCTTCTTCGTCCATGCTCTGGAGCATTTCAAGAAGCTCTCGCATCACCGACGAGGCATCCTGCAATGCCGCCATGACCTCGGTGCGGTTTTGCATGAGAATGCCCGCCCACATGTCAGGATCGCCACTGGCGACGCGTGTGGTGTCTCGAAAGCCGCCGGCAGAGCTGTCCAGAACGCTGGCGTCCTTGCCAAGAGCGGCCAAGGTGGTCAGCACGGCCATGGAGTGTGGCAGGTGAGAAATGCGGGCAACACAGCGATCATGCGCCTCGGGTGTCATTTCTTGGATGCGGCAGCCCAGCTTGAGCCAGAATGTGCGCAATCGGGCAACATGCTCCGGCTGGGTGGCTGCGGTGGGTGTCAGAATGCAGGCGGCCTGGTGAAAAAGATCCCCACGCGCGTGAGCCAGACCTGTGCGTTGGGAGCCCGCCATCGGGTGGCTGCCAAGAAATGCCGCTTTGGACGGTGCAAAAATGGCCTCCAACTCACCCACCACGCCTCCTTTGACACTGCCCACGTCGGTGACAATCAAATCGTCCGCCAGATCACAGGCGGCCAGTTGACGCGCAATGCCCGGCATGTGCTGGATTGGCATGCAAAGAACAGCGAGCGAAGCCCCGCGAATGATTTCGGCGAGGTCGGTCCCGGCAACAATGCCCGGCAGCACCTGCTTCACCTCCTCCACAGCCTCGCCACGCCTGGCCCAGACCCTGATCTCGACGCCGGGCATGCGCTGCTGAACCGTCTTGGCAAGCGAGCCGCCAAGCAGTCCGGGGCTGAAGATGGCAATGGAGCGTTCGGCGGACATGGATGGAAACCAGCAAGGAGAATCTCGGCGACATCGAGATTCCGCCCATGACAATCAAGACAGACGCAAACGCCGCTCGATTGGACTGAACGATCCCGGCCGGTGATGGATCAGGGCACGCGGAAGATTTTGCCGGTGTAAGGGCAGCGTGCCTTCTGTCCAGACTGGAAGTCACGCACGTCGATGGCCTGACCATTGGGATCAAACGGGCTCTTCACGAAGCCCGGCTTGCCTGGAATGCGGGTGGCGAAGGGAATCTCTGCAGGCGCAGGAGGCTGAGCCGGGGTGTTGGAAGGCGGAGGAGTGTTGCCTGGAGGAGTCACTGTCACCGGAGGCGGAGCCGTGGTGTCCCCCGTGGTCGGAGGCGGGGTGACGTTGTCTCCGGTTATCGGAGCGTTGGGATTCGGAGGCTGAACCGCAGCAGCATTGGGGTCCATGTTCACGCCATCAAAGTACTGCGTCTGCTCCGGAGGAACCCCATAACGGGGAGGCACATCCAGCGAACGACCACGAGGACCACCAGGAGGCGGCGGATTGGGGCCGAAACATGCGGTGAGGCCGGTTGCGGTCGCGATCAGCAAAGATGCCTGCAGGAGTCGAGTCATGGTGTGTTCAGGGTTGGGAAGGTGAAAATCAGGCGTTCACGCGCATCGGCATCAACACATAGAGGAAATTGGTGCCGCTGCGGAGCACGCCAGGACTGATTTCATCAATGAGATGCAGATGAACCTCGTCGGCGCTGAGATTACGCAGCGGGGCCATCGCAAACTCCGGATTGAAGGCGATGGTGATCGCCGCGCCCTTGTAGTTGATGGCGACTGTTTCACGCGCTTCACCGACATCCGGCGAGGTCGCAACGATCTCGACACTGCCAGGAGTGAAGATGAACTTGATCGAGTTGGATTTTTCGGTGACCAACAGCGACACACGTGAAATGGCCCTGAGGAACGCCTCACGCTCCAGCGGAATACGCTCCTTGGACTCACCAGGAATCACCTGGCGGTAGTTCGGGTAGTTGCCGTCGATAAGCTTGCTGACAAGCAGGCTGTCACCGAGATCAAAACCCACCTGCGAACCCGTGACACGAATGGCCACTTCCCCAGAGTCTCCCAGCAGACGGGAGAGTTCATTGACGGCCTTGGTGGGCACGATGATGTCGATCTCCTGACTTTGAGGGAACTCCAGTTCCTGCTCGACCATCGCGAGGCGGCGGCCGTCGGTGGCGACCATCGTGAGGGCGTTGTCCTTGAAGGAGAAGAGGATGCCGTTGAGCACGTAGCGAGTCTCATCCGTTGAGATCGCGTAACTGGTTTTGCGGAGGCAGTCGCGCAGCACCTGCTGCTCGATACGAAACTCACGCGCATCGTCGAAACGTGGAAGAGCCGGAAATTCCTCACTGGTCAGGCCGAGCACTTTGAAATAGCTGGGGCCGCTGCGGATTGAGGCGACATTCTTTTCATCGACCTTCACCTCGATCTCCTCGGCTGGCAGTTCACGGACGATGGTGGCAAGACGACGGGCAGGAAGGGTGGTGGCCCCGGGTTCATCGACCTCCGCTGGCACCGAGCAGGTCACGCCGACATCCAGGTCGGTGGTGGTGAGTTCGAGCATCCCGTCCTTGGCCTTGAGCAGGACATTGGAGAGAATGGCGAGCGTGGTGCGCGAACTGACCACATGCTGAACCTGGTTGATGGCGTCCAGGAACGATTCCTTGCTGATGGTGAACTTCATATAAAATGCCTGCTTTGGGTCGATTTGTTAACGAACCCCGATGAAACGGCAAGGATATTGAGCGGAAAAATCCGGGTGTCTAACTGCAATCTGAGTTCCTTCACATTCATGGAGGGCTTATTTTCCTCGGCGAAGACTCAAATCGAGGCGGAACCGGTACACCAAACACCATGGGACGGACCTGCGGCTCCGAAGATGCCTCAGGCGCCAGATGCTTGAAAAAGTCATCAAAACGCAGGCTGCACTGCAGGCGGCGCTGACTGGCGTCGATCTTCGGATTCACCTGAATGACTGCGGAGGTGAACGGCGGTTTGGATTTGATGCCCTGGGCTCTCACCCGGGTTTCCTCGATGCTCAGGGTTTTGTCTTTAATGACCGCATTAAGCCTCTCGAGGTCGCTTTTGGTGATCGGCCCCCACAGTTTGCGCCACATTTCCGGCGTTACAGTCACTGTCTGAACATTCCTCCACCGCTTTTCCTCAGCTGTCACCTGCTGCCAGAATCCGACGATGAGCAGAAAGGCCTCGTCGATCTCAAACTGCCGCAAAGCGTCCCCCAGATTGATCGGTGTGCCGTGCTTCGTGGCCTTGGGATTTACCGGTAGATGCCCGTGATCCTTGTTTGCCTCGGCGGGAACATCCCACTTCTGCGTGGGACTCTGCGGTTCATAGCCCCTGAAGAAGGTTTCCCGCAACCATTGCTCAAACATCAGGCCGTGACTCTGCACTTCACGCCCAAGGGAGCCATCTGGAAGAAGCGCGATTCCGGTCGCAAGGAGGATCATCAGAGGCTTCATGGCGGTGACAAGCCTGCGCAAAAGTTTGGTGGAGCATAGCGGGTTCGAACCGCTGACCTCCTGCATGCCATGCAGGCGCTCTACCAACTGAGCTAATGCCCCGGAAAAAAAACCGGCTCCCCTGGTTTTGGGGAGCCGGAGACTAGC
This sequence comes from Prosthecobacter sp., assembly GCF_020439865.1. GTDB lineage: Bacteria > Verrucomicrobiota > Verrucomicrobiia > Verrucomicrobiales > Verrucomicrobiaceae > Prosthecobacter. The sequence goes on along the minus strand of NZ_JAGRPF010000024.1, from coordinate 22,128 downwards.
AAAGAGGTCTGTTTTGACAAGTGCTATTTCGACTTCTTCGTAGCACCACCCTTGGCGGGCTCGATGGCAGGAGAAGGAGCCGCATTCGCGGTCGCTGGCTTCGGAAGCTTTTCAAAGATCTTCTTCGCTTCGGCGATTTCATCCGGCTTCATCTTGGCTTCCAACTGGCTGATCACATTGGCGGTGACGTCGATGTCAGCCTTGTTGCCGCTCGCTTGGGCGAGTTCATCCGCCTGTTTCGCGTAAGCCCAGGCACGAGGAAGTTCCGGTGTGCCAGGAACTACGCCTACGGCATAGAGATTGGCCAGACGAAGCATGGCAAGCGCCACTCCCTGCTGGGCGGCATCCGAATAGTGACCAGCTGCAACCGTGCGGCTCTGACGCACGCCAGCACCCTGCTCATAGAGCATGCCGAGTGCAATCTGCGCAGGAGCGAAGCCCATGTCTGCGGCGCGTTGATACCATGCGGCGGCGGCAACGACATCCTGCGTCACTCCGGTGCCGTTGGCATAGAGACCGGCAAGACGGTTCATGGCCTGGGCAATGCCGGCGGTGGAAGCTTTCATGAGGAAGGTGAAAGCCTTGGCCGGATCCTTGTCCACCACGGTACCGGTTTCGTAGTACACGCCCACATTGTAGAAGGCTTCAGCGAGGTTGTTCTGCGCAGCGAGGCGATAGAGGTCAAGGGCGCTCTTGGGATTCGGTTGGATCAGGATGTTTTCCTTGTCATCACGTTTGCCCTTGGGGTCTTTGACGATGCCGGTTTCAAACGCGTTGCCGAGACGGAAGAGCGCCTGCGGGTCGTTGCCGTTGGCAGCCTTGGTGTAGTATTCGAAGGCTTTGGTCACATCCTGCTTCACGTCTGCACCATCGGGGCCGACTCCATTTTCATAAATCTGACCAAGAATGCGATTGGCGGCGGCCAGACCTTTGTCAGCGGCGTCGTTGAACATCTTCAAAGCGGCGGCCACGTCCTTCTTCACCAGCTTTGGGCTTTCCTTGGTGTCAGGATCTCCATTCAACAGGCGGGCACCGTAGGTGCTGAGAGCGACTGCATTGCCCTGCTTGCCGGCTTCAATGAGATAATCGAGCGCTTTCTGGTGGTCCTGCGGGATGCCTTCGACCCCGGAAGAGTAGAGCTGAGCAAGGCCCAAAGTCGCTTCGCCGTCTCCGGCCTTCTCACCTTTCTCCAAAAGCTCCTTGGCCTTGGCAACGCTTTTCTCGACCACCACGACTCCCTTTTCACCTTCCGTGACACCACGGAGATGAAGCTGGGCAAGCATGCGACGGGCAACCTTGTTGTCAGCAGCCTCGGCTTCTTTGATCAGTTTGATCGCTTCCTTGACTGCTTCCGGGTTCTGCGCTCCAGCCTGCAGCAATACCTGAGCCAGTTCCGACTTGGCGAGGATCTGGCCTTTGTCAGCAGCCTTGCGGAAAAGAGCGGCGACTTCGTTGATGTTCGCACCGCTGAGCACTCCCCAATGCGCCAGCGCATAGGTGGCGTCAGGGTCATCCTTCTGGGCGAGTTCACGCACTTTCGCCACGGCGTCGTTGAATGCCTTGTTGACGTCAGGACTGGTACCTGGGTTTTCCTTCACCTTGTCTTGGGCGGCCTTCAGAGTGGTGAGAATGTCGACGAACTCCTTGGAGGCTCCTGGCATTTCGGCGGTATCAATGCCGGCGACCGCGACGAGAGCCACGAGTTTAAGTTTGATTGCTGTAAGTAACATATGGGTTGGTTGTGGGAGGGGCGTTTGACCCGGCGAATCCGGAAGCGTTCATTTTTCAGGATAAAGCCCATGGAAATCAAGCTTTTGCTGAAAGATTTTTGTTTGGGACTGCCGAAGCATCTCCTGCCCGGCAGAGATTGACTCGACGGTCCATCCTGCCATCCTGCCCACCCGCTCATGGCCGACAACATCAAACCCAGCACTGCCGTCACCGCTTCCCCGGCCGGGAACGGAACGCCGCAGACGGGCAAGGAAGTCTTCAAAAAACGCAACGAAATCCCCAGCGCCGAGGAACTTCTTGCCTCCTTCAACCGCGCCCTGCCCTTCAGCGACGAAGCTGAAAAGGGTGTTCTCTCCTGCCTTCTGCAAGACCCTGTCGAACGGCTGAGCGAATGCCGCGTCACCCTCCCGCCGCTGGCCTTTTACCATGATGCCAATCGCACCATCTACGAGAAGCTCCTCGAGTTTTACGACAAGAATCTGCCTGTTGATCCGGTCACGCTGACTCATGCGCTGCGCGAGCAAAACCTTCTCGACAAGGTCGGTGGCGCGGCGGCCATTTCGGAACTGTTTGCCTTCGTCCCGATCCCCTCGCACTTCCCGTTCTACAAGAAGATCGTTCTGGACAAACACATCCTTCGGGAGCTCATCCATGCCAGTTCGTTGAACATTCATCACGCCTACGAGCATGGCAAAGAGCAGATGGATGAGAACATCGACACGCTCATCGACCACGCCGAACAACGCGTGCTGGCCGTGCGTGAATCCGTCGGCGCAAAGGAAGGCATCAAGACGCTCTCCACCCACGTCATGGATGCCATCGACAGCATCCAATACATGCTGGAACATCCTGGGCAGCTTCGCGGTCTTTCCACCGGTTACACCAAACTCGACGCCATGAGCTCCGGCCTGCAAGGCGGTGAAATGTTCGTCATCGCCGCCCGTCCGTCGATGGGCAAGACCTCGCTCGCGATGAACATCGTTGAGCACATCGCCGTGGACTGCAACACACCCTGCGCCGTCTTCTCCCTCGAAATGAGCGCCACGATGCTCGTGCGCCGTCTACTTGTCTCACGCGCCCGTTTGAGCATGCAGGATCTCTCGCGCGGCCTGCTTTCCCGCGCTCAGCAGGACGCACTTGCCAAGGCGACTCGTGATCTGCAGAAAGCGCAGATCTTCATCGATGAAACTCCCGGTCTCGACGTCATGGAGATGCGCGCCAAATCGCGTCGCCTCAAAAAGCAGCATGGCATTCAGATGATCATGATCGACTACCTGCAGCTCGTCACCAGCGGCAGCCGTCGTGCGAAGGACAACCGCCAGATCGAAATCGCTGAAATCTCGGCCGGCATCAAAGGCCTCGCCAAAGAGCTGAACATTCCGATCATCGTGCTCGCCCAGCTCAACCGAGCTGTTGAATCCCGAAAAGGCCAACGTCCGGTGCTCTCCGACCTCCGTGAGTCCGGCTCCATCGAGCAGGATGCCGACATGGTCGGCCTGCTCACACGCTCGGACTATGCCGGCGCGAAGATGGAGGTCGAAGACGAGGAGGCAGAGGAAAAGAAGAAGGGCGAGGCCATGCTCATCCTTGCCAAGAACCGAAACGGCCCCACCGACGATGTCCTGCTCCGATTCATCGATCACGCGATGCGTTTCGTGGAACGAAACGAGGAGGCAGAGTCGCCTTAGGCGGCTACTTCTTGAGCAGATCACGGATTTCCGTGAGCAGCACGATGTCCGCGGCCGGAGCCGGAGGAGGAGCGGCATCCTCCTCTTTTTTCATTTTCGCCAACAGAGCATTCACAGGTTTGACGATGACAAAAAAGATCACCGCGGCCGTGATCAGGAAGCCGATGACCGCGTTGATGATCATCCCGATGTCGAGCATGTTCGGCACCGTCTCACCCTTCTCATTCACCAGATTGGAGATCTTAAACCCCAGCGATACATTGGGATTGCCTCCAATCGCCTTGAGAATCGGTTCAATGATCCCTTTGGTGAAGGCTGTGACGATCGTGCCAAAGGCGGCCCCGATGATGACGCCAGTGGACAGGTCGACAACGTTGCCTTTGAGGATGAAAGCTTTGAATTCTTTGAGCATGGCCATGGGATGTTAGGATGGATGTGACCGGCTCAACGAGCCGGTCACTCTGTATACCCAATTAGCATTCTTCAGGCCAGCCGAAATATCATTCAGACTTCCTGCGCCACCCGCCAGCTCTCGGCATCCAGGTTCTCCTTGATGTGGCGGAAGCTGGTGGCGATGCGTTCACGAGTCGTCCTGCCAAAGAAGCGGACGAGGCGAACCAGTTTGTCGATCTCGACCTCAGGCATCGACGAATCGTTCACCTTGAACTGCGCGTGTGCCAGCGCACAGCTCCACACAAACAACTCGGCCCCCACATCGACGAAGTGACCGAGCAGAATCTGACGCTTCTCCAATTTTGGACCATTCATGGCCATCGCTAGGAACAGGCGGCGGGCGAGGACACGGCTCAGTCGGGCAATGGCATCAAGGTCAAACTGCAGAGCGGGGTGAAGCAGCTCTCGGGAATCACCCGCACCGAACGGCAGCCATTTCATTGGATACCAGAGCGAATAAAAACGCGCGGCGCGCAGCGCGGCCTTCGCTCGCACCTTCCAAGACAGCGTGGGATTCACCGCCTCTGCACCGAGCCTCAGATGAGGTTCCAGCGCTTCGCGTGCGATGAAAAGTCTCATGATTTCGCTGCTGCCTTCGAAGATCGTGTTGATGCGTGAATCACGGAACAGACGTTCGACTGGTTCGGGCACATCACCGCGTGCCTTGAGTGAAGCAGCGGTTTCAAAGCCGCGACCTCCGCGCATCTGCATCGTGTCGTCCATAATGCGCCAGGACTTTTCGCTGCCCCAGAGCTTGCCGATCGCCGCTTCGAGACGCACATCGGCGTTCTTGTCACGATCTACCATCGCGGAGACGTAACGCACGACGCCTTCCATCGCGAACGTATCAGCGGCCATGCGGCTGAGCTTGTCTGCGATAGCGGCATGGCGCCCGATCGGCTGTCCCCACTGCTCGCGCGAACGTGCCCAGCGTGTGCTGATTTCCAGACAGCGCTTTGAAAGGCCCGTGCAGGCCGCCGGAAGTGTGATGCGTCCCGTGTTAAGTGTCGTCAGCGCCACCTTGAGACCGCGCCCGACACCACCAAGCACGTTGGCAACAGGCACCCGCACGTTCTCGAAATGAATGACCCCATTGTAGAGCGCCTTGAGTCCCATGAAGCGGCAGCGATGCAGAATATCGACGCCCGGCCAGTTCGTTTCGACAATGAACGCCGTCGTCGCGTGCGGCTTCTCGGCCGTGGGGGTTTTTGCCATCACAACGATCATTCCGGCCTTGGTTCCGTTCGTGCACCACAGCTTCTCCCCATTGAGGATGTAGTGTGTGCCGTCCGCGTCGAGTTTCGCCTCGGTCTTCATACGGGCGGGATCTGACCCCACGTCGTTTTCGGTCAAAGCAAAGGCACTGATCTCGCCCTTGGCGCAACGTGGCAGGTATTTCGCTTTCTGTTCCTCCGTGCCAAACAGAATCAGCGGCTGCGGCGCACCAATGGATTGATGTGCAGACAGCAGCGCCGCGAGATTGCCGCAGCGGCTGCCGAGCAACATCGCGGCACGCGAGTAGTTGGTCTGTGACAGACCAAGTCCGCCGTATTTGACAGGAATCTTGATGCCGAAGGCGCCGATCATCGCGAGTTCGCCCAACAGCACATCGGAAATCTCTCCCGTGGCGTCGATCGCATCGGGATCGGCGTATTTGTCCAGCACCAATTCGAGGCGATGCAAAAAGGCATCGCCCTGATCATGGTCCTCGACGCTTTGCTTCGGAAACGGCAGCAGTTTGTCGAAGTCGGGTTCGCCAAAGAAGATGCCGGCGGCGAGCCCGGTGTTGCGACGTTCGTCGCGTGCGGCTTCCGCCATTTCGAGTGCGGCACGCTGTCCCGCGTTCATGCGGGAGGTGTCGATGAGTGTTTTTTTCTCGGTCTTGTTTTCTTCCAGAGTTGTTTTCATGGCCTTGCTCTCCAGTTGAGGGTTTCAGTAATCAATGATGCCCGTGTCACGGGCGAAAGTGATGGGACCGCCGCGGAACGGCGGATAGCCGGTGCCCAGCACCATGGCGAGATCAATATCATCGGCGCTGCGGGCAATGCCTTCCTTGAGGCAGCGCATCGCCTCCTGGCTGATGAGCAGCGCCAGATTGGTCTGAATGCTCTCGTGCCTTGGGAGATCGTAGTGAACGTCGGGAAGGATCTCGCGACCGTCCTTGTAGCGGTAGAACCCCTGGCCGGTCTTTTTGCCGAAATGACCTGCTGCCACCAGTCTGTCGAGTGCATCGGTGTGAGGAAAACGATCCGGAAAGGCGTGGGCAAGAGACTTGGCCACATGCGCCGCGACATCCAGACCAATTTCGTCCAGCAGGCGCATCGGTCCCATCGGCATTCCGAACTTCAGCATCGCTTCGTCGATGTCATTCACCGGAATGCCGCTGTCATGCAGCCGCACGGCCTCCATCAGATAGGGAATCAGAATGCGGTTCACGAGGAATCCCGGGCTGTCTTTGACGACGACCGGAGTCTTGCCGAGTTTTTGCACGAAGGTGATCGCGGTGGCGAGCACGTCCGGAGATGTCTCCGGCAGCGTGATGACCTCCACCAGCGGCATGCGATGTACCGGGTTGAAGAAGTGCAGGCCGATGACGCGCTCGGGATTCGGCACCGTCCGCGCCAGTTCGGCGACGGACAACGCGCTGGTGTTTGTGGCGAGGATGGTGTCATTCGCGACACGGCCCGCGAGATCAGCGAAGATTTTCTTCTTCAGTTCCATGGTCTCCGTCGCCGCTTCGATGACGAGATGATGGCGGTTGAGCGGCACGGGAACAGGCGTGGTGCTGATCCGGTCGAGCGTGTCGCGGCCCTTAACTCTGGTCACCAGCCTTCTACGCGTGGCTTCTGAAACGAGGCCATGAATCCGCTCCAGGCCACGCGCGAGGCTGTCGTTGGTGACGTCCGTCATAAGGACCCGAACGCCACGCGAAGCGAGTGTATGCGCGATGCCAGATCCCATCACGCCGGCACCAATGACCACCGCATCGTGGATGGGGATCGCGGTGCCCGTGGCGGCGGGACGTTTGTTGGCTTCTTCGCGCTTGAAAAAGAGATCGATCAATCGGCTTGCTTCACGACTCTTGATCAGTTCGGCCACAGCTTCACGTTCCAGCAGCAGGCCGTTGTCGATATCTCCATGCACGGCATGAGAGACGACATCCACGGCCTTGGTTACGGACGGATACAACCCCCGCGTTTTCTCGAGCACCTTCCGTTTGGCCGTGCGTCCAATGAACCATGAAAAGAGGTTTTCAAATCTGAAGCGGAGGTGAGGCCGTCTGACGCGGGCAAGACGACGGGCAAGTGTGTCGAGATTTTCCGCTGCCACGACGTGACTGACCAATCCTGCGCGCTTTGCCGCCTCGGCGTTGAGCAGTTTGCCGCCGGCAATGAGGTCCAGCGCCTTGCGTATTCCTATCAGTCTCGGCAGACGTGTTGAACCGCCCCAGGCGGGCAAAATGCCAAGCTGAGTTTCCGGCAGGCCAATCTTGGTGCTCGGATGATCGCTGGCGATGCGCCAGTCGCACGCGAGGGCGACTTCAAACCCGCCGCCCATGCACGCGCCGTGGATGGCGGCAATCTTCGGAACACGCAATCTGGCCAGACGATCAAACACGGCCTGTCCCAGCCAGATCAGATCGTTCACACGCACATGCGGCAGGTTGCGAATGAGTTTGATGTCCGCACCAGCAACGAAGATTCGTTCCTTGGCGCTTTTCAGGACCAACGCTTTCACACGCGTGTCGTGCTCGACGGCTTCGAGGTGATGATTGAACTCGCGGAGCGTCTCCTCATTCCAGATGTTGGCGGAGGACTTCAGGGTGTCGAAAACGAGCCAGGCGATGCCGTCATGATCGACATCGAGCCGGAAGTGCTTCGCCGGAATCGGGTCGCCTAGAACGATGTTTTCCAGCACGTGAGGCGGGTCATGGATGACCGAGGGTCGGTTGAGAAAGTTTGTTTTCATGGCTTTGAAGTAGTCGAGGTTGAATAACTTGGTTTTCATAATGCTTCGAGACAGGCTGCCATCCCCTGCCCGCCTCCCACACAAAGGCTGACGACGGCACGCCGTGAGTCGGTGGCGTGCAGTTGATTGAGAGCGGTGAGAACAAGACGGGCGCCCGTGGCACCGACCGGATGGCCAAGGGCAATGGCACCACCGCAGGCGTTGATCTTCGCAGGATCGACCTCGCCAAGCGGGCCTTCCAGACCGGCGCGCCGCGCGCTGGCGGGATCAGCCAGACATTTCATCACGGCCAGCACCTGGGCGGCGAAGGCTTCATTGATTTCAAAGACGTCGGCATCGTTGAGTTTCCAGCCGCTGCGATGAAGCGCGGCATCCAGAGCACGAACAGGGCCCAGCCCCATGCGCGCCGGATCGCAGCCCGTCGCCGAATAGCTGACGAGACGTCCAAGCGGCTTCCAGTTGTGAGCCGCCGCTGCTTCCTCGGTGGCGACGAGCAGGGCGACAGCACCATCGGTGATCTGAGATGAGTTTCCTGCGGTCACGCTGCCGGTGACGGTGTCGAAAAGCGGTTTGAGCTTCGCGAGTTTTTCAAGGCTGGAGTCGGCACGGATGCCGTTGTCGGTCGTAATGATGTGTTTGCCGAGCACGGGAGCGATTTCCTGATTCAGCAGATGATTGGCCTGCGTGGCGCGCAGGTGGCTGCGCATGGCAAAGGCATCCTGCATGTCGCGCGTGATGCCAAACTCACGGGCGAGCACTTCAGCCGTCTGGCCCATGTTCAAACTGGAGACGGGATCTGTCAGTCCAAGCTTGATGCCGATGACAGGCGCAAAGTCCGCAGGACGAAAATGCAGCGCGGCTTTGGCGCGGCCTTTGAAGTCGCGCGCACGGCTCATGGCGGTGAATTTTTCGACGGCGGGCCGTGAGAAGTAGAACGGCATGTTGCTCATGCTCTCCGTGCCGCCGACGACAAAGACTTCGCCCTGCCCCGCGCACATCTTGGCATGCGCTAGCGTGATGGCCTCCAAACCGGAGGCACAGTTGCGATGCACGGTCATCGCCGGTTTCGACTCCGGCAATCCGGCGCGCAAAGCGACAACGCGGGCGATGTTCATCGCATCCGCAGGCTGGCCCACGCAGCCAAAGATGGTCTCGTCGACCAGCATTGGGTCGATTCCCGTGCGTGTGAGCAGCGAGCTGACCGCGTGGCGGCCAAGCTCCACCGCGTCGAGATGTGCGAGGTCGGTGCCTGCACGCGAGAAGGGCGTGCGGACGGCCGAGACAATGACGAGAGAGGGAGTTTTCATGGCGTTAGGAGCTGAGCGCCACATGAGTGGCTGCGGGTTGGGCTTTGGGGCGATGATCGACAAGTTTCTCCTCCTTCAGAAGGCGGCCTATGCCCAGCCGATCACGCAGGTCGGAGAGTTCATGGAAGTGAAGCCCGTTCGGCGTGATCTCAGTGGCTTCGTGGAAGCGGCGGGACACGGCGAGTTCGAGTTCGGATTCGCGCACGCCGGGTTCGGCGGTGAGATGGAGATGAACCTCATCGGTTTCGAGCGGATCGTCATGCCGTTTGCGCAGCTCGATCTGCCATGCGGCGATGCCTTTTTGATCATCAAGCAGGTGCTCGAGCAGATTGAAGTTCACCAGCGTTCCTTTGAGCTTGTCCACGTGCAGTTCGCGCACTTCGCTGACACGCGAAATGGGACCGACCAGTCTCGGACAGGTGCGCCCGCAACTGGGGCACTTTTCCCAAGTCAGTCCGCCTTCGGCGATGTCGCCGGTGCGGTAGCGCAAAACCACGGTGCCGCGTGCGTCGAGCGGGGTGAACACAATCTCACCTGGATGGCCGTCGGGCACCAGTTCACCCGTTGTTGGGTCGATGAGTTCTACAATTCCGAGGTCCGGACTGAGATGATAGCCGGTAACCTCGTGGGATTTGCCGACGCACTCGGGAAAGGCCATCTTTGCCTCGGTGAACCCGTAGGTCGCCATCACCTGCGCATCCGGGCTGCCCAGAGCAGTGGCCAGATCGCGCAGACGGGCACGGAGTCCATCAGCCACCTTTTCGCCCCCGAGAACGAGGCGTTTCAAGTTGGGCCACTGCCTGCCGGTTTCGTAGGCTTCACGCAGCACATGGTAAATGAACGTCGGCATGCCGATCAGGATGTCCGGCTGAATTTTGTCGATAAGCTTGATGTTGCCGTCGGTGCCGAGCGTCTTGCCGCCGCCGGTGCTCAGCATGAATGTGCCGAAGCCTAGGCCCGCGTGATGCGCCAGCCAAAAGGCGAGATGCGGCGCATACGGGAAGAGATTGATGTGCTTGAACTCGCGTTCGGAACGCCCTGCCAGCATCAAACGGCTGCCGCTGATATCGAGATTGTGCAGGTCGTGCTTGGTGTAGAGAAACGGCACGGGATCGGATGACCGCCCCGTGGTGCTGGTGAGCAGGATCGGACGAAATTCGGCTTCAGCATGCTCTTTGGCTGCGGCACGACCGTGCATCAGCACATCAATCCACATCGAGGGGTCGCGGCGAAGCACCAGTTCGTCAGGAACGAGAACAAAGTCTCGCGGAGTCACGAGATCCTTCTTTGAAGTCATTGGAACACGACTCCAGTCTTCGAGCGACCGGATGTCGAGCGGGTGCACGCCCTGCTCTTCGAAGACGCGCCGATAGTGTGCGCTGAAGGGAATGACACGACGAGAGAGGTAATCACGCAACTGCGTGATCTGCCACTGACGCCAGGCGTCAGGCGGCGTGGAGTCCCAGTCGGGAGTTTTGTGGAGAAAGTTCATGGCTGATTGTCTCCTGGTTGAGGTTGGTTTCGGTCTGAAGAAGGGCCCGAATGGCAGGCAGCGCGTCGCTTGCAGCGTCGCGTCCGGCCTGCAGATACTGCCCAAAATTCTCGAAGTCATGCCAGGTCGAGGCGGCAAAGCGCGGATGGATGACCACATCTGCGGCGGCCTCCTCCTTGGCGATGAGATGAAGCTGTGCCGCCATCAAAGCGCGGCGGAAAGTGTCGAGCACATTCCCGTAGGCGAGAAGGTTCACCTTCTGCCAGAAGGAGCGGAACATGCGCGAGAATACTTGGAACGCAGGCTTGTCCCCCGACATGAACGTGCGGTCGCTGTTTGCTTCAAAGTCGTCCGGTGTCGGCATGACATTCACGGCGATGACACGATCCAAAGGAATGCGTTTCTTGAGCAGGGTGACGGGCAGAGGCTCGGAAGCACCGCCATCCGTGTAGCGGCGTCCATCGAGGGTGACCGGGGCGCACACGGCCGGAATCGCAGAACTGGCATGCACGGCATGCGAAACGATGCCGGAGTCAAACACATGCGGAGTCAGCCGGTCCAGATCCGTGGCGATGACGATCAGTGGCTTCTCGAGCTCTGCAAAGGTCTTGGACCCCAAATCGCGTTCGAGATGCCGACGAAGCTTTTCCCCTCGGATCAGTCCCTGAGACGGGGGAATGATGAAATCCATCAGCGACTTCAGCGTCGCACGATCCTTGATCTCGCGAGCGCGTTCCTCCAACTGGGCTCCATTGAGTCCGGAGGTCCAAAGTGAGCCCACATAGGCACCCATGCTGCAGCCGGCGACAGCGGCGATGGGGATGCCTTCTTCTTCAAGCACTTGTATGACGCCCGCATGGGCCAGTCCACGTGCACCACCACTCGAAAGCACCAGGCCGATCCGAGGTATTGTTCTTCCCCCTGAGCCGTGCTTGGAGCTTTCTTCAGCACGACTCCATCCCCGAATGGGAAGTTGGAGTTGGGCGTTCATGGCCTGCGGTGGTTGTTATCTATTTAGACCGCTGATCTGAGAAATTTGTTCAAAAGTCAGGAGTCTCCACCCATTGATACGCGCATGCGATCTCCAGCGACGTCATCGCCCGCTCAATCCAAGTTGATTCGATCACGAAAAATGCACGTCGCACCGAGTGCTCATTGATCACACACGTCAGTCACTGCTCCAGCGATCGAACCGAGATCAGTGACTCTCGACGCCAAGCGCCTGCTCCATGACATGAGCGGCTTCAGAACGCCAGGCGATGATGGTGCCTGGCAGCAGTCCGCCGCAGATGAGAAACACCGCGCACGCGGCGAGCGGCCAGCGCTCGCGCGGAAGGGCATCTGGAATATCAATGACATGCTTGGGCAGAACACCCAGGAAGAGGATGCTGAAGAGGCGAATGAGATTAATTGCGTTAAACGCTGTCGCGACGAGCAGCGCGAGGCCGATGTACGGATGGCTCTCTAGCGCCCCGTGAAACAACAAATCTTCCGCACAGTAGCCCAGAGTGCCGGGCAGGCCGATGAGGGCGAGGCCGCAAACGAGGAAGAACGTGGCAAGACGCGGAGCCTTGACCGCGAGGCCAAGGTGGCTGGCGGGATCCGCAACGCCCGCGACGCGAACTTCAAGCACACGAACAATGCAAATCAATCCCGTCGAGGCGGCTGAAACCACCAACCAGTGCAGCAACGCACCGGTGATGCCCTCGGCATTGGCTGTGGCAATTCCTGCGAGGATGAATCCGGCCTGCGAAACACACAGCAGCGCAAGAAGACGGCGCGGCCTGTTCTCAGCCAGTCCGCGGATGCTGGTGATCAACGCGGTGGCAATCGCAACGGTGCTGAGGATGTCGAGCGCATGCCTGGCCGCCTGCGGCAGCGCGTGCGCCTCCGATCGGGCGATGAGCAAAGCGCCGAGGTGACCATTGAACAGCAGCGCCGTGGGCAGCAGCGGTCCCTTTTCGAAGGCGCTCAACATCCAGCCGTGCAACGGAAACACGCCCTTCCGCAGGATGACGGCGAGAATGATCAGGCCAAAGGCAACCATGCTGGCATGGGAGAGATCTTCGATCTCCGTGGTGTGCATGATCACCACTGCGGCGGTCAAAGCAACACAACTGGCGATGAGAAACCCCTGGCTGAGTTTTTGCGAACGCTGCACGCCAAACAAGCGCAGCACAAAAGGCAGGCTGGTGAGCCACCAGCCCGCAGTGAGGGTGACCAAATCTGCGGCGGCATAGGTAATCTGCGTGGCGAGTGAAATCAGCAGCATGCCCGCAAGCGCACTGCCGCTCGCGTCACGTCTGGGCGCGAGCACGACGAACACCAACGTGAGCGCTGCGTAGAAGGCCATGGGCACAGCGTCCAGTCCGTCCGCCTCGAAACACCTCAGCAGCGGATCGAACAAACGCCCGTGGCCGGCAACGATGACTTCACGCGCGGCGAGCAGAAAGCTCAGCAACGCGACACAGGCGGCGACAATGGCTGTCGCCCGCGGTTTCTGAGATCGCAGGGAAAGAAGGGCGCCCGCAAACAACGCGGCAACACCAGCAGTGAGGTAGGGAAGTGAGAGGTATTCCATGTGAGAGACTTCAGGAGGCTGCGGTTTCCGATTTGCTGGCGTGTTGTTCTGCATCCGGGCCCACGGCCTCCCACCCGGGTTCAAAGATGGCCAGCATGCGGGCGCCCCAGAGCAGCGGCGCTATGATAAAGCGATTCAAAATCGAATCGTAAAATCCGCGTCCGAGTGCGAAGCGGTAGAGCCAGATCTGAATGCCACGCGGAAAAAGCGCTTCGAGATGTTCTCCCGTGGGATCGATCTTGCCGCCGGCCGCCGCATGCACGCGGTGGTGGTCACGCAGCATGGAAGGAGTGCGCAGGAACTGAAGTGTGCGCAGGATGGCATGGCTGACGATGTGAATGATGGCAAAGGTCGTCCAACCGAAGCCGATCTCGGCAAAGATAAGGCCGAGTTGAGTCTGCGAGGCGTAGGCCAGAGAAGTTTTGGCATCAGCGCAGGTTCGATGGACGAGCGTGCCGAGCAAGGCGGTGGTCAGCCCCACGAAGATGACCAGGGCGGTTGCCACCCAGGAAACGCGAAACAAAGGCTCGATACGGAGCAGCAGGTAGGCACCTGCATGTACGGAAATAGCGCCGTAGAACACCGCGCTGGAGGGCGTGGGCCCCTCCATGGCACGTGGCAGCCAGCCACAAAACGGCCCCTGCGAAGATTTGCCGCTGGCGGCGAAGACAAGCAGCACGGCGATGATGCTGATGCTGGCCGCGCTTCCCTGGAGATTGTGCACATGGCCCGGCCACTCACCCGAAAACATGCCCTCCCATGAAGCGGTGCCAAACCAGTGGTGGGCGAGGAAGACAGCCACCAGCATGAACAGATCGGCCACACGATAAGTGGCAAACACCCGCAGTGCGTTGCGAGCGGGATCCATGCGGTATTGGAAGAATCCGATGAGCAGGACCGAGGTGATGCCAACGATTTCCCAGCCGCCGATGAGCAGGTCGAGCGAGTCAGCGGTGAACACGAGAAGCGCGCCAAAGGTGAACAGGTGCAACAGCAGGAAGAACCGGTAGAAGCCAGGATCACGATGCAGGTAACGCACCGAGAACGAACCAACAACACCCGCGAGAATGATGGTGACGGCCACGATGGGGAACGAGAGGCGGTCAACGAGCAGCGAGAGAGGAAAACCGTAGTGCGCGACCGTGAACCAGTCACCCAACGACACACGCAACGTGGTCACTCCAGACTGCCACATTTTATACCCTAGAATGAAGGCCCCGATCGTGAGAATCGCATAAACGGCCTTGGTGATCCGGGAGATCGCCTGCTCCGGCATGTGCCCGCCAAGGAGCCATAGGACACTCATGGCCAGGAAGACCACCAGCGGCGTGGATACAAGAATGAGGAGAATATTTTGAGGAGACATGGAAGCAAAGAGGAATGAGGAGCGGCCGGCTGATCTCAGGCGGCCTTGGCAACTTTGGGATCAATGCGGGCCAGTCCCAGATGCTCCATTTTGCCCTGATACCAGGCCATCGAACTTGGGACAACAGGCAGCGGTTCCTCGTCTCCTTCAAGTTTCTCAAATACGCCGTCGCGGTAAATCTCGATGTGACCATCGTCAGGATCCATGGTGGCGACACGGATCCACTTGTTGCAGACAAACTCCGTCAGCTCTGGATTCGCTTTAACGACGCTCATGAGACGCTCCGGCGTGCTTTCGATGACGAACAGGATGCGAACGGGTTCGTGAATTTCGACGGTCTGCACGGGCAGGCCGGTGCGCAGGTCCCCCTGATAACCGTTCATGACTCCCACGAGGCCGGAAACATTGTGCGGAAGCTTGGTACCGCTGCCATAGGTCTCGATATCGACGGTGGAGAAGTAGTATTCCAGATTGATGCCGCCACAGACGGGAATGACCGCGCCCAGCACACGCCCAAGCGCTTCGTTGGTCGGATCTTTTGTGGCGTCGTATGAGATCAAGAAGGCCCGGCGGTCCATGAACAAACCGCGGGTAAATTCACGGCGCCCGACATAGGCCACCGCGTTGGTGCAATGACCGTACTCCGGACGAGGCTCGCTGATGTGCTCCGCACGTTCCTGAACATGTCGAAGCGCGATTTCCGGCGTGCTTTCGAGATCTGCGGCGGCGAACCTTCGTGAACGTTCGTGGGCGCCGAGCGCGCGCGCCTTGTCCAGCGACTGGCGGACACGCGCCAGATCACCATGATGGGACTCAGGCATCAGATCCACGTCGAAGAACTGGATGTCGTCGCTGCAGGTGTCGTGGTAGCCACCGAGGAACCAGGTGTCCTCCGGAACAATAATGCCTTTGGCACGCAACGCTTCTCGCACCGCAGGGCGATTGGCGATCAAGGCGAACAAACGGGCGTTGGGGGCGCCTGTGCGGCCTCCGCAGGCACCGCAACAGTAAGCCGACTCATAGGGGTTGTTCAGACTGGTGGAGCCATGCCCAAGGATGACGACGAGCCGCGCATGCGCTTTGTGCATGCCCGCAGGGCCAAGAATGCCGGCGACGCGATCCGCCTGTTCCTGAGTGGTGAAGCCACGCATCAGACCCGTGGTAGCATCGCGCGAGGCTTCGTCGTCACGCATGTACGTGAATTCCGTGATGGGCTCGGGCAGGAAGGCGCGGTTCAGTCGCTTGATAAAACGACCGTAGGCAAGCGGACTCAGCACGCGCAGAACGAGCGGAAACAAGCTGAGGAAGCCCAGACATGCGGTGCTGATCCAGCCACGCACCAGCGTGCGTGAGGAAATGAAACCGTTGCGCACAATCTTGGCCCATGCACGGCGCAGATTCTGGCGCTGCTTGTGAACGTAGGAATGCTCCTTCACCGGCACCTCCCGCACGGTGTGCGCGGGTTTGACGACGACCGGGCAGAGAGAGGCACCATCGGCATCGTCAATGCCGGCGTAATCGATCGCCACCCCGAAGAAACCAGCGGCGCCGACGGTTTCGATGCTGGGATCGACCTCCTCAAGCGCCCGGCGAATGGATTCCTCACGTTCGTCGATGCAGAACATGACCTGAGCGGCCAGGCGGTCGCTCTCCGGTTGAATGGATGGAAGGCTGCGATGTCTTGCCAAAGGGATGAGGATTCGACGCTCGTGACGTCGCTCGTAGGCAATGTGGAGCAGTCGTCGGCGCTCGGTCTCGTTGCAGGCGATGATCTCTTCGTCGAGGCGGTCCCACTCTTCGTCGGAGAGGGATCGAAGCGTGTCGCTGGAAAGGCCGAGCAACTGCGCGACATCAAAAATACGGCCGATGTGCGCCAGCGGATCGAACCGTGGCGGCGGAAGCTGGAATGAATGCCATGACGTGGTGTCCCCGACAATGTCCTGCAACGCGGCGACGGTGTAGGTCAGCCGCAGCGCGAGAAAGTCCATAATGGAGCATTTCACACGGTCATGCGGAGCCAGAGTGACATCATTCTCCAGCATGCGCACCATGCCGGCCCAGCCACGGAGGGCGAGGAGTTCCTGCACGATGTAATCATCCCATTGGTCCTGGGGCACGGCGAGTTTTTCGAGGGCGTCCATCACGACGGCCTCCGCACTCATCTGCTTCGCCTCCTGCTGGACGAAAGCCTCTGCGACGCTCGTGAGATGGGCTGGAAATAACGCCAGAGGCTGCGGCATGATCTTTCGCGCAGCCTTGAGCAAGCCCTCTTCCCGCAGCGGCATGGGCCAGTAGGCGATGCCCTGGTCGAGATAAGCACCGGTCAGACGGATGAGCGGTGGGTGGATGATGGCGTCCATGTCTATGCCATGGCGCGCGAGCACGGCATCACGCGGCCGCACGGGCTTCGCGGGAGGAGGGGCGGGCTGGAGCTTCGCCCGTTTTTTACAGACGTCCCAAAGAGCCTGCGGCGTGTCATTCGCCAGAGCACGGGCGGCAGCCGCAGGGAGGTCGTGGCGGAAAGAAGTCAGCCAGTCCCCTTCCTCAATCTGCCAGGAAACGTTGATGCCGTTGACACGACGAACCCCGGGGATGAGCAGCACCCGCCGCAACTGGCGGCGCGTAAGCCTGCCGACAATGATTTCCGCGTCGGGTTCCCGTCGAAGCGTGTCGTCAATGTCTTCGTTCAGAATACGGCCCCGCGCATGCTCGCTTTGATAGGCCTCCTCGGCCATGTAGGGCTCTGCCCCGAACAGCTTTGCACCTTCCAGCACGGCCTCTTCAAAGGGCTTGTTCTGCAATGAATGAAGGGTGTTGTGATGTACAAAAACCCCGATCGGGCCCTGGGTGGGCAGGAAATGAGCCGCGTGATCCACTACATGACGAAGATGTCCGACAGGATCCCCCGGGGCGTGGCCACCTTGCGGGTGACTGTGATCACAGGTGTCGGAGTGGTTGTGCGTGCTCATTGAGATTTGGGTCCATTAAAAGCGTGCCGCACGGACTCTGCCATCCCTTTGAGAGGGGGTATTCAGCCACGGAGGGGGGGAACCCTCGGTTCCCAAGCCGTTTGCAGCCGTCCATTTCCTCCGAACGGCGAAGCGATCACAGCAGACCGTTTCGAATAGCCAGCGGACTTGGCAGGCGGCGACGACGCGGTGATCACAATGGAGCGGCCGGTCTCGTTTCACCCACCTGTTCCCATGTTGTAATCCATGACGAGAACAAAAGGAGGGGCCGTGGCGGCACCCCCGGCTACATGGCGGCAGTTTACCCTGCAGAGGGGACAGACTTGTTCGCCTGTGCCTGCGATTATAGGACACGTGCCAAAGTCGTGATTCCATTCTCCACCGCACCTGCGGAAGGAAAATGGTGCGCCGAAACCAGCTCATCCCATATGCAATCCTCACATCACACCAAAAAACTTCCCGGCGTCATCCATCGCGTGCTGCTTGCCGCAGCGATGATCGTTCCTGCCATGCATGCAAAGGCGCAGATGAGCGGCGGGCAGGCGGCCACGGCAGCTACGACCATCGCCCAGTCTGCAGGATTCGGCCCCACGAACTTCTATGACGGCAGACCTGATTTGAGCCGATACAGTATCGCCGACGGGCGGATCGTTTTTGACGAGCATTTCAACACCCGTTTCGAGGGACGCGAAAACAACAACGACTTCAACAGCGCCGTCAACAGCCCCACGGACGCCACCTGGTTGCTCACCCGCTTTCGTGTCGGTGCGTTGTTTCACGCCACGAGCTGGCTGAAGTTCTATGTGCAGGGCCAGGACATCCGCGAACTCGGCGGCAGCCGCCCGAACAACGTGGGAACCTTCGGTGCGGATGGTGATGATGTGTTCGACTTGCTGCAAGCATGGGTGGCCATCGGTGATGAAAATCACGGCCTCAGCCTGCGTGCAGGGCGGCAGGCATTCAACTTCGCCAACCAGCGGCTCCTCGGCAATCCCCAGTGGAAAAACTCCACTAATGCGTGGGACGCGGTGCGCCTGCGCTACTCAGCCTCCACCTGGGCCGCCGACCTTTTCATGGGCAGTCCGGTCACCTTCCTCAACAACCAGTGGAACAAGTCCGACTACTTCAACACGCATGAAGGACGCAACGCAGTTGTGACCGGCGCCTACTTCACCTCCTCCTCACTTATTCCATGGCAGAGCGCCACGGATCTCTACTTGCTGCACCAAGGATCCAGCAAGAACACGGGGGCGCCCGGGGCGCCTCTGGGTGCCGTCGGCTACTCCAACTTCTGGACTGTCGGCACCATGTGGAAGGGAGATCCGAAGAAGCTCCACAACTGGGACTATGACCTCGAGATGGCGCTTCAGTTCGGCAAGGCCGCTGGACTGAATCACCGCGCCTTCGCTGGTCACTGGGGTTTTGGCTACAACTTCTCCCACTCGTGGAAACCGCGCCTTGGCTTCCAATACAACTACGCCTCAGGTGACGGCAATCCCAACGATGGCAAGAGCACCACGTTCCAGAACATGTTCCCCGGCAACCACGCCCTCTTCGGCTTCATGGACACCACGGCCTGGATGAACATGCAGAACCCGCAGATCAACTTCTCCATCCAGCCGACGGAGAAACTGAAGCTCACCTGTGACGCGATGGCGTTCTTCAACGCCAACAACGGTGACGCTTGGTATGGCGCCAACACCACGACGGCTGTCCGCCCGGTCACCGCCTCCGCCCAGTCCGCCAGCAAATACCGCGGCATGGAGTTCGACATCAACGCCTGGTACAAGGTCAACAAGCACGTGTCCCTGCAGACGGGCTACGCCTACTTCCTGACTGGCAAATACCTGGCCCAGACCGGAGCCAGCGACAATGCCCACTTCGGTTATGCCCAGATGACCGTGAACTTCTGACCGACACCCGCAGACCACCAGACGGCCGAATCCCCCCTCCTCAGGGAGGGATAATACCCCGCCAAGGGGATGTTTTTCTGGAACACCTCATGCGTCTGTAGTGCCGCCCGCATCATCTACCACCTACATATCTTCAATCATGTCCGCTCCTGCTCCCACCGCCAAAGCTGAAGGCCCTACGCCAATTGGCAATCTCTCCGGCTTCAAGACCTACCTGAGCAAGGACATCCTGTCCGGCTTTCTGGTCTTCCTCATCGCTCTGCCGCTCTGTCTCGGCATCGCGAAAGCCAGCGGATGCCCGGCCATCGCCGGCATCTTCACGGCGGTAGTGGGAGGCATGCTGACCCCCTTCCTGAGCAATTCTGAACTGACCATCAAGGGACCCGCAGCCGGAATGATCGCCATCGTGCTGGGAACGGTAAATGAACTCGGCTACGAAAAGGCGCTCGCAGTGGGTGTGGTCGCCGGGTGCATCCAGATTCTGTTCGGTGCCCTCAAGATGGGGACTCTGGGAGAGTTTTTCCCTGTGGCGGCGGTTCACGGCATGCTGGCCGCGATCGGCGTGATCATCATCTCCAAGCAGATTCATGTCGCCCTGGGCGTCGCCGCCCATGCAAAAGAGCCTCTCGAACTCCTCGCAGAGCTTCCCGAGAGCATCATGAACATGAATCCAGAGATCGCCCTCATCGGCACCCTGGCCCTGGTCATCCTGTTTGGCCGCCTGTTTATCAAAAACAAGTTTGTCCAATCCATTCCCGGCCCTCTCATCGTGCTGCTGGTGGCCGTTCCGCTCTCCTTCTACTTCGACATCGGCCACAAGCATATGTACCAGTTTCACAACCACGCCTACGAAGTGGGACCGGACAAGCTGGTGAACCTGCCCATCAACATCCTCGACGGCATCAAGTTTCCGGACTTCTCCGCCATCACCTCGGGAGCCAGCATCAAATGGATTGTGATGTTCTGCCTCATCGGCAGCCTCGAATCGCTGCTCAGCGCGAAGGCCGTTGATCTGCTCGACCCATGGCAGCGCCGCACCAATCTGAACCGCGACATCCTGGCGGTCGGCGTGGCAAACACGCTCGTGGCCTTTATCGGCGGACTGCCGATGATCTCTGAAATCGTCCGTTCTTCCGCCAACCGGAACAACGGCGCCCGGACACGCTGGGCCAACTTCTGGCACGGTGCCTTCCTGCTCATCCTTGTGGCCAGCGTGCCGTGGCTGCTGAACCACATCCCTCTGGCGGCTCTTGCAGGCATGCTCGTCTTCACCGGCTACAATCTCGCCTCACCGAAGGAGTTTCATCACATGTGGGAAGTGGGCAAGGGCCAGCTCATCGTCTTTGTCTCCACTCTGATCGCCACTCTGGCCACGGACCTTCTCATCGGCATTGCGGTTGGCATCGTCGTGAAACTGCTGCAGCACATGATCAGCGGCACGTCATTTGGCAACCTCTTCAGCCCGCACACTGAAGTGGCAAAGGATGACACTCACACGGTGCTCAACGTCAAGAAGGCGGCGATTTTCAGCAACTGGCTCGGACTGCGCAAAAAGCTGCTTGGCCTGAATGACCATCCGAAGGTCAAAGTCGACCTTTCCGGCACACATCTCGTTGACCATACCGTCATCAAAAAGCTCGAGGAAATGGTTCAGGACTGGAAACTGGAAAATCGCGAACTCATCATCGTCGGCCTTGAGGATCATGAGCCGGTCTCCAGTCATCCTCAGGCCGCCAGATATCGGCGCAACCCGACAGCGGCATAGGCTGAATTTCCAACCTGAAGCGACGACGGCGGCGGCGATCTGAAATCGCCGCCGCATTTCTTTGGAGCAACCGCGACTCTCCACCGCCGGTTTCCTCACTCACCCCTCCTCGGTGGGCCGTGACTGCATCCGCACCGGGACCACCACCTCGATTCGCAACCCGTGAGGGATCATATTGCTGACGGTCAGTTCGCCACCGGACTGCCGGGCCCGGGCCCGCATGCCGACCATGCCGAGACTCGGACTTTGAAAGCCCCCTTCTTCGACAGGAGGAATCCCTTTGCCATTGTCTTCGATGCTCAGCTGGATGTTGTCTCTTTTGCGCAGCAGCCTTACCTTCACTGCCGTCGCCTCGGAATGACGGGCCACATTGGTAAGCGCCTCCTGGGCAATGCGGAACAGATGGGTCTCCGTTTCATCTGCGAAGCGGCCGGCACAATCCGACTCGTAGCCGACCTCCAGCCGGGTGCGCTGCGCAAATTTCTCCGTGAGCCAGCTCAGACCGGCATCCAGGCCGAAGTCATCCAGAATCACGGGGCGCAGCAGCTGGGCAAGTTCACGCACATTGGCTATCGACTCATCCACGAGGTGAAGACAGTCTGCGCGCAGTGCCTCCAGATCCTGGGTCGAGCCTCTCGTCAGATTAGCGCGCACGGCGGCCAGCGACTGCCCCAGTTCGTCATGAAGCTCATGCGAGAAACGCCGCGCCGCCGCCTCCTGGGTCTGCAGCATGTGCCAGGAGACGCGGGTCAGTTCATCCGCCTGCCACTCGATGCGGCGGATGCTCTTGCGGGCGAATGAGATCGTCAAAAACGCGCAAATCGCGGCCAGCACAAAGCTCGCCCCGAGCAGAAGCGCAGCGTCGTCGCTGAGGTCCTGGGACTGACGCTCGAT
>NZ_JAGRPF010000198.1 GCF_020439865.1 Prosthecobacter sp. | reverse complement strand
GCGCACCATCTGCCAGAGGAGGCGGCGCGCTTGATCGTGGTCTGGCAGGGGCGTGCTCATGTCAGTCG
The DNA here is from genome assembly GCF_020439865.1 of Prosthecobacter sp. Taxonomy (GTDB): domain Bacteria; phylum Verrucomicrobiota; class Verrucomicrobiia; order Verrucomicrobiales; family Verrucomicrobiaceae; genus Prosthecobacter. Next base: position 28,978 of record NZ_JAGRPF010000198.1, on the reverse strand, counting down.
TTCTCCAAAGTGGACAGATCGCCTTCAGGCAGGCCGAGTTCGCGCGCCTTGAGCAGACGTCGCATGATTTTGCCGCTGCGCGTCTTGGGCAGGCTCTCGACAAAGGCTATCTCCTTCGGTGCGACGGCAGGTCCGAGTCTCTTGCGGGCAAAGCCGATCAAGTCCATGCGCAGCGCGTCATTGCCTTCGTGTCCGGCTTTGACGACGACAAACGCCTTCACGAGCTGGCCGATCAACGGATCCGGCTTGCCGATGACACCCGATTCCGCAACGGAGGGATGCTCCATGAGAGCGCTCTCGACTTCGAACGGTCCTACCATGTGACCGGAGGTCTTGATGATGTCGTCGGCTCGACCGACGAACCAGAAGTAGCCGTCCGCGTCGCGCTTCGCCAGATCGCCGCTGAGATACCAACCGTCCACAAAGCACTTCGCATAGCGCGCTTCGTCGTGCAGGTAGGCGCGAAACATCGACGGCCAGCCGGGTTTGAGCGCAAGCTCACCTTCCACATCGCACTCGGTGATGACCTCGACACCCGCGTCGCCTTTCTTGACGATGGCCGCTTCGATGCCCGGCAACGGCTTGCCCATGGAACCAGGGCGGATGTCCATCGCCGCGTAGTTGGCGATCATGATGCCGCCGGTTTCCGTCTGCCACCAGTTGTCGTGAATGGGCAGCCCAAGCGCGCACTGCCCCCACACAACGGCTTCCGGATTCAACGGTTCACCCACGCTATGAATGAGACGCAAGGCGCCCAGATCGAACTGCTGGCGCGGCTCTCCCGGAATGCGCATCAGTCGGCGGATCGCGGTGGGCGCGGTGTACCACACGGTGACCTTTTGATCTTGAAGCAAACAATACCAGCGCTCGGCGTCGAAGTCAGCTTCGTCGACGAGGTTCGTCACGCCATGCAGCAGCGGTGCAAAGATGCCATACGAAGTGCCGGTGACCCAGCCGGGATCGGCGGTGCACCAGAAGATGTCCTCCGGATGCAGATCGAGCACGTAGCGCCCTGTGGCGAAATGAGTGAGCGCCGCCTGATGCACATGCACCGCACCCTTCGGCATGCCGGTGGTGCCGCTGGTGAAATGCAGCAGCGCCATGTCCTCGGGACTCGTTGGCGGAATCTCGAACTGCGTGCTCGCGGCGGCCATCAACTTCGGCCACGAGCGCACACAGCCATCGAGATCGTCCTCTGCATCGGCGAGCAGGATGAATTGCAGCGAAGGCAGTCGCTCGCGCAAGGAAGCGACCTTCTTTTCATACAACGCCTTCGTAGTCACCAGCACCTTTGCGTCACCGCGGCTCAGCCGCTGCCACACCGGCTCCGGACCAAACTGCGAGAACAGCGGACAAAACACGCTCACGTTTTTCAACGTGCCCAGCGCGGCGAAGTACAGTTCCGGTACGCGGCTCATCAGAGCGAACACGCGCTCCCCTTTCCCGACGCCCAGCGTTCGCAACACATTCGCAAAGCGTGCCGAGTGGTCGGCCATGTCCGCATAGGTGAGGTCATGCACGCTGCCGTCTTTGCCGAGCCAGCGCAGCGCGAGATGAGCGGCGCGAGTTCCTCGGGCATGACGATCCACCGCTTCATGCGCGATGTTCAGTCCACCGCCGGGAAGCCCCTGCAGTTCCGCACGAATCGCATCCCACGAATGCGCGGCGCGCGCTTGATTATAGTCGGCCAGGTTGGGCGTCACACGCAGTGCCTGCAGGTCTTTGCAAATGGGATCAAAGGACATGGCTGGAACGGACGGAACTGGTTGAAGCCCGACGACCACCACCTAACACGCTCCGAGGCCGCCAAGTCTTGTCGCGAGTTGCGGGATATGGGGCCGATGTTGCTCCGGCATTTTCAAAGGATGCGCACAGAATCGCATCGACAGCACCGTCACTCTTGCTCCGTTTTCACCACAACCATGCCCGCCCAGTTCAAGGACTACTACACCACCCTCGGCGTCTCGCGTGACGCCACACCGGACGACATCAAGAAGGCCTTCCGCAAACTCGCGAGAAAGTACCATCCCGACACGGCCACGGACAAGAAGGCCGCCGAGGAGAAGTTCAAGGAGATCAACGAAGCCAATGAGGTGCTCAGCGATCCGGAGAAGCGGAAGAAGTATGACACGCTCGGTGCACACTGGAACGAAGCAGGCGGATTCGAGCGACCGCCGGGCTGGCAGCAGTCCGCAAGCCCCGAAGGAGCCTACTCTCAGGAGTTTCATTTCGGTGGCACCGGTTTCAGCGACTTCTTCGAGCAGTATTTCAGCGGGGGCAGCCGCTATGGATTCCCACAGGGGTTTGAGGAGGAGATTCCGACCGGCGCCGCGCGCCAGGGCCGCGCACGCCGCGGTCACGATGTTGAAGGAGACATTCTCGTCACGCTCGAAGAAGCCATGCATGGCACGCAGCGGCCGATCTCGTTGCAAACGATGAACCGGCAGACGGGCGCGGTGCAAACGCACGAGTTTCAGGTGCGCATCCCGCCTGGAGCGACCGACGGACGCCGCATCCGTGTGCCCGGACAAGGCGAACCGGGACACAACGGCGGTGAAGCAGGCGACCTCTACCTGCGCGTGCGACATGCCTCGCATCCCGACTTCACCACACGCGAAGCGGATGTGTATCACGAACTCGACGTAGCGCCTTGGGAAGCGGTCCTTGGCGCGGAGATCGTTGTTCCAACTCTCGACGGTTCCATCAAACTGCGCATTCCGGAGAACGCAGAAAACGAACAGAAGCTCCGCGTCAGAGGACGCGGCCTGCCAAAAGGAAAAACCGGTGAGCGTGGCGACTTCTACGTTACCCTGCACATCTCGCTGCCCACGAAGATCAGCGACGCCGAACGCGCCCTGTGGGAACAACTGCGCAGCGCATCAACCTTCAACCCTCGCGCCTGACATGAGCGACGCATCGACACAGACCTACACCTTGGAAATCCTCGCCGAAACCACGGGGCTCTCCACGCAGACAATCGTGCAGTATCAGGAGCACGGACTGATCCGGGCAGAGTACGATGACGAAACCCTGCGCACCCTGCGCCGGATCCAGCACTTGCGTGAAACCTGCGAGATGAATCTCGCAGGACTCAAGCTGCTCACGCAACTGCTTGATGAAGTCGAACAGTTGCGCAACGAACTGCGGGCCAGACGCTGACCGAGTTACGCGAACTTGGTGACACCGGGAATCGGCATCGGACTCGGAACGAACTTGTCAGCGAACTGAAGGTTGTCCGGAGCGAGATCCTGCTGCGAGGACACGATGGCCAAAGCGACGCGCTCACCCGCCTTGCCCTTTTCGCCGGGAGCCGGTGCTGAATCATCTTTCCAAGTAAGTTTCTGGCCGGTGTAGGCGGCTTCGCGGCCCATGATGGCGATGAGCGTCGAACTCATCATGCGGTCACCGTTGTTGATGACTTCTCCTTTGCGAATGGCATTGAAGAGCGCCTCATGCTCGAGGTCGTACATGTTTTTCTCCTCGCCGCGCCAGCGCCAACGGTTTTCGCCCTGAATGAAAGGAGCGCTGCCTTTGCCGATTGTGAGCCGGCCCTTGGTGCCCTGGATGTAGTCGATGACCTCGTTGTGGCAGCCGGTGATCTGACGGTTCGTGAGGTGACAAAGGATGCCGCCTTCCCACTCGTAGGCGCAATGGAAGTGGTCAAAGATGTTACCGTCTTCCGCAGGACGCTGACGTCCGCCGGTGGCGATGACGCTGACTGGAGGCGTGTCCTTCATGGCCCAGCAGATCTTATCCAAGCTGTGAACCGCCTGCTCGACGATGCTGTCGCCGCTGAGCCAGGAGAAGTTGTACCAGTTGCGCACCTGCCACTCGACGTCGCCCATGCCAGCGGGACGCGCACTGGCTGGCGGCATGGTTTTGACCGGACCGGCGTAGTAGGTGGCCAGAATGCCGGTGATGTCGCCGATCTGACCGTCATGAAGGCGTTTGTAGCACTCGATTCGGCTGGTGTTGTAGCGCCAGCAGAAACCGGCGACGAGATTGAGCTTCTTCTGCTTGGCCTTCTCGACCGCGGCCTGTGCCACACGATAGCCGGCCGCATCGACGGCCATCGGCTTCTCGCAGAAAATGTGCTTCCCGGCTTCCACCGCAGCCGTGAGATGAAGCGGACGGAATCCAGGAGGAGTGGCGAGAAGGACGACATCCACGCCGCTGTCGATGAGTTTCTGGTAGGCGTCGAGACCGGTAAACTTCTTGTCCGGCTTCACGTCGACACGATCCGGGAACTGGGTGGAGAGATTCTTGATGCTGCTCTCGATCTGCGTGTCGAACGCATCCGCCATGGCGACGATCTTCGAGTTATAGTCCGCGCCCAGAGCCTGCGCCGCAGCGCCGGTGCCGCGACCGCCACAGCCGATCAGGCCGATTTTCAAAGTCTCGTTTGAATCCGCCTTCTGCTGCGCGAGCAGGCTGCCGGCAGAAGTAAGAACGGCCGGAGCAAGAAGGGCGCCACCGCTAGCATTGAGGAAACGGCGACGTGAGAAGGCGGAGACGGCTGGATCGGACATGAGTGCAGTAGTTGGATGAAAGTTGAGTTGAGATTTCGGCGCGGGGGCTGCAATCCTTTCAGCCAAAGATCAGATTGCCCCCGGGCAACCGACGGACATTAGGAAGCCGCTAATGCGCAGCCTGTGAGTGCACTTCCTGCCTTCAGCTGTGTCGAGGAATGACCTTCGTCGGCCCGGAAGCCTGTGGCGGATGTCCGCCGTTCTCCAAATCGCCCAACGGTTGCGTCTCTTCACGGCTGATCTCATCGTCGGGAGCTGGCTCCAGCAGGGCCTGAACCAAAAGCTGAGTGTCGTCCAGAAACGTCAGTCCGGCACGGCGCATGAAGTCCACCTCCGATGCATGCGTGTGAAGCGTGATGAGCAGGCACTCACCATGAAACAGAGCCAGCACGAAGACTCCCTCATACCCAAACCAGAACGTTCTCACATCGCGATCACCGCCACTGCCGAAATGCGCGCGAGCATCATGCAGCACCTGCAACAGGCGCTCGGCGCGAAATTCTTCGTACGGCAGCAGATTGATGAGAATCTGGCGCCGCCAGCACAACAGCATGCCGTTGACCGAGCCCGCGTGTTTCAAACGTTCAAGGGCCGAACGAAGAGAAGGAGTGATCGACGCAGCCATGGTTTTACTCCTCCGTTGAGTTGGCTCGCGTAAGCAGTTCAAACATCGGCATCCGCTCTCCGATGAGCGCGCCCGCCCCCGGATCCTTCGCGTCCGTGCCGGCGTCGAAATAGGCAAAGTTCAGCGTGAAGTCCTCTTCCTGCAGCGTGCCCATCCAGGGAGCACCCAGTTCCAGACACTCACCCACCTTCAAACCGAAGTGCCGCAGACCTTGGAAATCAGCGGCGTAGTTATTGACGGCTTCCTGACCGCTGTCGCTGGCAACAAGGCCGTCCTTCAGGGTGAAAAGTTGCAGAGGAAGAGGTAAAACCTCGGAGGCGCTCATGAGAAATTCAGGTTGTCCCTCCTTGGTCTCAAAAATCCGCATGCGAGGCAAGCTTATTCCGCGAAGCGAAGCAAAAAAGCCCGCGCGCAAATCGGGCGTAAGAAGGACCGGTCGCGTCGTTGATCATTTCGTCATTCGTCATTTACTGATCTGTGCGCTATCCTGCACGGTCCATGACCGCCACCGCCCCCAGCTTCAAAATCGGCAACGAAAAACTCATCAAGGTGCTGCCAAACGCCGCCAACCGCCTGCTTGGCCTGCTCAAGAAGCAGGGCCGCGCGGAGAACGGCGCCCTGCGCGTCGCGGTCGTCGGCGGCGGCTGTTCCGGCCTGCAATACAAAATGGATCTCGTCGATGGTCCCGCCAACCGCGACATCATGGTCACCTCCAGCGATGTGCGAGTCGTCATTGACCCGAAGAGCGCCTTGTTTGTCTCCGGCTCGGAGCTCGACTACAGCGATGACATGCAAAGCGGTGGCTTCAAGGTGAAGAACCCCAATGCCGTCGTCACCTGCTCCTGCGGCGAAAGTTTCTCCGCCTGACACCGATGTCGAACGCCTTCGCCCTTCTCGGTCTTCCGCGAGTCGCCGCGCTCGATGATGAGACGCTGCAAAAAGCGTGGCTCGCCGCAAGCCGAAGCGCCCATCCCGACCAGCCCGGCGGCGACACGGCCAGCGCCGCCGAGATCAATGCGGCATACGAAACGCTGCAAACGCCGGAGAAGCGACTCAAGCACCTGCTTGAACTCCACCAAGTTCCCTGGCGCACCGTTCCCATCGATGACGCCATGATGACTCTCTTCGGCCGGCTCGGCCCTGTGCTGCAAAACGTCGCAGCCTTTCTCAAGCGTCGTCAGGCCGCTGCAACCGCTTTGGCCAAGGCCCTGCTGTCTCCGGATGAAATGCGGCTGCGCGAGCAACTCGAAGCGCTTGGCGCCACGCTTGACGACGAACGCTCAGCGCTGCTCGAAACACTCACAGCGTTCGACGCTCGTCTCAGCACTGGAGACACCAGTGCCCTCGCCGATCTTCAAGTGCTTCAAGCGCGCCTTGCCTACCTCGGCAAGTGGCAGGCTCAGGTGCGTGAAGCGTTGCTGAGCCTGATGTGAAGCTCTGAGTCTTCGCAGTGCGTCACTTCGCCTCAAACCGTTTCCGCAATTCGTTGAAGTAACGTCGAACCTGTTCGCGACGTGCAGGAGGAAGAGCGGCTTCATCGAGAGCGGCCTCCTCGGCCTGAATGGCTTCGAGGGTGGCCTGGGTGGCGGTGCGGGCGGATTGTTCATTTCGCGTGCCACCTTCGACACTGCGCACGGTGCTCTGGCCTTCGTTGTTCTGCTGCCCTTGAACGACACTTTGATTGCCGCTGTTTTGCTTTTGTGTGGGCGCGCTGTTCAGGTCTGCCTTGCCAACCCCGGGCGGAAGGCCTGAACCTGGCATGGCGAGAATCGGACCTTGAGGATCGCTTGGACTTTGATCGCCAGGCATGATGAGCAGCGGAGTCTTGTCGTCCGGTTTCGCTCCGCCGGGAATGGGAGCGAGCAGCATTGGCTGGCCATTGGAAGGCGCGCCCTGCTGTCCGGGCTGACCTTGTTGTCCCTGTCCCATCGTCAGCAGTTGCTGCTGCTGGCCCTGCCCCTGCCCGCTCTGCGGCTGTTGCATTTGATTCTGTTGCCCGGACTGGCCCATGCCAGGCGGATTCAGTCCCTGCTGTTGGCTTTGAGCCTGTCCCACCTGCGGCGCGCTGCCTTGCTGCCCCTGCGGGCCACTTTGCCCGGCCGGGCTCATCTGCTGCATTGCGCCACCATTGCTCTCGTTCTGTCCGGCAATGTTGCTGCCGGAATCTCGCAATTGCTGCGCAAGCTGCTGGAGTTCATTTCGCGACTGCTCGCGCAGTGCGAGATCGCGCATCTTGTCGGCCAGCTTCTGAAACTCTTCACCCGCACCCGCAGGCTTGCCCTGTTGCATCTGGTCACCCGCCGCGAGCACGTTCTGGCCGACGGTGCGCTTGCGATCCTCCTTGTCCGCCTGCTGCTGCACATCTTTGAGAGCTTCGTTCATGCGCTCCTTCGCATCAGCATCGAGCTGAGGTGATTTGAGCCGGTTGGCGAGCATTTCGGCGGCTTTGGCGGAAGCCTTCGCGTTCTTCGCGGCCACGGAGTCACCGAGATCGGCAGTGTCGGCATGCTGACGCAGCGCTTCGACAAGTTTGTCCGAGGCCCAGGCCTCTTTGCCATTCCCCAGTTCGTCCGCGAGTTTCTCCGCGTCACGCGCACGCCGTTCAAGCTCGGCCAGCACGTCGCGTGCGTCTTTGCCACCCGCATTCGCGAGATCCGAAGCCGTCTGTTGAAGCTTCCGTTTCAAATCCTCAACCTGCTTGGTCTCCTCCTCTTTGAGGCCGGCGAGTTTCTTTTTCTCCCAGTCGGTCTGCGCGAGCTTCTGCGCCTCATCGGCAGCTTTGCGCGTCATCTCCTCATCCATCACCACCACCTCTGACGGCGGAGCGGTGACAATGCTGATGAAACTGCCCAGAATCGCGATGAACAGCGGAATCGCCAGCCACCGATCCGGCTTCAAAGGCAGATCCCTTCTCAGAGATGGCAAAGCCTGGGACAGCATCTCGCGCTGCGCCGCGATATGCATTCTCGCGGCATCACTGCCTTCCGAGCGCTGCTCAAACCACCATGCGGAGGCAAAGGCCTCACGCCTGCCCGCCGCCTGATCCCACAGGGCCAGTGCACTGAACGCACCGGGCCTGCGCCACCAGGCATAGGCGAGACTGCCGGCGAGCCACAGGATCAGGCCAAGCCAGGGCGTGACGACCGCTACGGAACCGCGCAGCGCCGCGAGCACCATCAGCACCAACACCAGCGAGGACGGGATCAAAGTCATGCGCAGCACCACCAGCCACCGCCTCAGCACCACCCACACCTGCACACGCTGCGCCACGGGGGCGAAGACGGATTCGGCGGCAGTCTGGATGTTCATAGGCTGAATACATCGCATAACGCCGCAAAGGCCAAGTACTTTGGGTGGCACGCTTCAATCCCGCGCCTTGAGCACGCCCACCATGTCCAGTTTGTTTAACATGCGACTGACCACAATGAAGGAAGCGCAGGACGCCGCCGCCACGACGACCACGGCCATCGTGTAGGTGTGCAAACTGATCACCAGCGGCATGCGGATCGTCTCGGTGCGCACTTTCTCGATGATCAAAGTGGCAAGCCCACGGCCAAACAGGAGTCCGGCTGGAAGTGCGGTGACGATGAGCAGCATCAGTTCCCCAAGCAGCACGCCCGCGACCTCACGCCGGGTGAAACCCACAACCCGCAGCGTAGCGAGATCCCGGCTGCGTTCGGACAAGGCGATGCGAGCGCTGTTATAAACCACACCAAAGGCGACGATCACGGCAAGTACAAGGTAAAGCTGGCGCAGGATGCCGATGCTCTGTCCGGTGGTGCTGCGAAAAGCATCAAGCTGGTCTTTTTTGACCAGAGTGATCGCCGCACGCGGCGTGTCCTTCACCTCACGCATGAAGTCAGCCCAGCGCTTCTGATCGACCGTCATGTAGGCCCCGCTGACCGTCTCCCCCTCATGCATGAGACGATGCAGCGCGCCGATGTCCATGTATGCGGAGACGCCGGCAAAGTCCTCGATGAAACCGCGGATGGGAACCCCCATCGTGCCACGTCTGCCTTCGAGCGCCTCAACCTGCACCACATCGCCGATATGAGCCCCCAAGATAATGCCGAGTTGTGCCGACATGACGATGCCGTCGTCAGGCAGAACGATGCGCCGCCGTTCCGCATCCATGAGACGGTTGAGATCCGCATCACGCGGCAGTCCATTGACCGCGAGCTTCCGTGAATGATGCCCATAGCGAATGCGCGCCTGCACAACGCGCACGGGCTCTGCACGCTGAACGCCGGGCAGCTGCTCCAAGTTGTGCAGCGCATCCGCAGATCCCGGCTCCGAAAAAAACACCACCACATCCTGCCGCTGCACGTCATTCCATTGGTAGGTCAGCATGTAGTCGATGCTGTCGGCCATCGATCCCGGCAGCACCATGAGCCCCGTGGCCAGAGTGAGGCCAAACACGGTGAACAAAGCCTGCAGCGGACGGCGCTCGATGTTTCTCAAGGCCATGCGCAATCCGGGACTGCAGCCACGAGTGAGCCCCAGCCGCTCAAAAGTGGACGGCTTGAAATCCGTCGGTGGTTCAGGCCGCATGGCCTCGGCAGGCGGCAGCTTGACCGCCATCCAAACAACGCTGATTACCCCGAGAAACGAAGCAATCGCGCTCACGACGAGGGCGATGCCCAGTGCACTGTAGTCCATGCGAAAGTCCAGCGAGGGAAAACGGAAAAACAGATCGTAGATGCGCACCAGTCCGCCCCCCATCCAGCGACCTACAAAGCCGCCGATCAGCGTACCAAGCACCACAATAACAAACGCATAGTTCAAATAGTGCCGCCCAACCTGCCATGAAGAGTATCCCAGCGCCTTCAACTGAGCGATCTGCTCGCGCTGCAACCGGACAAGCCGTGCAAGCACCGCATTCACCATGAACGCCGCCACACTCAGAAAAACGACCGGATACGCAACGGAGAGAGCACGCACCACGCGCAGTTCATCGTCCAGCCGTTGGGCGCTGTTGTGCTCCCGACGCGTGTAGGCCCCCTGGGCTCCGTAATCCATCAACAGGCGGTCCATCTCGGCGATCACCGGCCCCGACTGCGCACCCGGCGACAGGTCCACGCAGATGTCATTGAATGCACCGTCGAGGTTGTAAGGAACGGCGACAGCCTGGTAGTTGATCCAAAACACGCCATAACGTTTGTTGTCGGGCAAAGTCTGCCCAGGCCGCGCCTCAAACACGAACTCAGGCGAAAGACCAATGCCGCAGATGATGAGAGAATCGCGATGCCCGTTGATGATCGCCACCAGGCTGTCGCCAATCCGAAGTTTGTTGGCAATGGCGAAGGATTCACTCACCACCACGTGGCGGCGCTCGTCAGGAAACGGCAGCCTGCCGAGACGAACGAAGACCTTGTTGAGCGTCTGAGAACGACCTTCGGGCAATGATACGAGATGCGCCGAGGCGGGTTCGGTCATGCCCACCAGATCGAGGGTAGCATCCACCACCACGCGGGCCTCCACCGCCGCCACGCCAGGAATCTCCGCAACACGATCCGCCAAGGACAACGGCGCTCGCTTCAAGGAAGAGAACACATCCGCCAGGCGGTAGCGTTGATAGTACGCGTCCCGTGTGCTCTCCAACGTCAGCACAATGCTGCGCGTCATGATCATCATGGCGAGACCACAGGCCATGACGAGACTCACAGCCACGATCTGCCCCTTCATGCCGCCAAGGTCACGAAGAAGTTTCAGATCAAGCGGTGTGTGCATGGAGTATCAGAGCGGCTTCAATCACGTGCTTTAAGAACACTGACCAGATCAAGCTTGCTGAGCATGAGGCTGACGGCGGCAAAGGAGGCGCTGGCGGCGGCCAGGATCACCAGCACGGCGTTGGCGTAGGTGCTGGGATTGATGTGAGGCGGCAGACGAACCATCTCCGTTCCGACGGCGGCGATGACATACCGCGCGAGCCCGTGCCCAAACAGCAGGCCCGCCGGCAGAGCTGCGAGCACCAACAGCGACAGCTCCCCCAGCAGCACGCCGGCAATCTCCCTCTTCGTCAGCCCCACCACGCGCAGCGTGGCAAGATCACGGCCACGTTCCGAGAGGGCGATGCGGGCGCTGTTGTAAACCACACCGAAGGCCACGATGACCGCGAGCCAGAGAAACAGCGTACGTAGCATTCCGATGCTCTGACCGGTGGACGCTCGAAAAGCCTCCAACTGATCCTTCTTCACACTGGCGAATTCGATCTGAGGCTGATTTTTGACGTCCCTCATGAAGGCGTCCCATTGATTCTCATCCACTCTCAGAAACGCGCCCGATATCGCCTCCCCTTCGCGCAGATGGAGCCGCACGGCATCGATGTCCATGTAAGCATCCAGACCGTAGAAGTCGGACATGAAACCACGCACTGCGATCTCCCGCGTCTCACAACGTCCCTCCATGGATTGCACCTGCAGTTTGTCTCCGATCTTCACTCCCAGCACCTCCCCGAGCTTTTGCGAAACAACCACCCCCTCGGGAGGCAGCACGATCGGATCGCCCTGAACATCCCTGGCGTGGACGAGTCCGGCGCCCTGGGTGAGTCCGAGAACAAAAACCCTGCGGGAGTGGTGACCGTTGCTCAGACGCGCGAGAAAGCCGCGAAAAGGCTCGACCACACTGACACCCGCCAGATGCTCGATGTCATGCTGCGTCCTCCGTGAGGATGGGTTCCGCATGCTAAGGATGACACTCTGCCGAAAATGGTCGTTCCATTGATAGGTCAGGAGGTAGTCCACACTGTCCGCAAGCGCGCCGGGCAACACCAGCAATCCTGTGGCAAGCGCCAGCCCGGCCGTAGTGAATCCGGCCTGCATCGGCCGGCGTTCGATGTTGCGCAGCGCCATGCGAAACACGAGACCGGCGCCGCGGGTCAGACCGGCGCGCTCCAACAGCGAAGGCTTGAAATCTGATGGAGGCTCGGGGCGCATGGCCTCTGCAGGTGAGAGCTTCACCGCAAGCCAGACCGCCCCCGCCACTCCCAGCACGGCAGCGCCTGCGCTGACCGCGATGGCCATCAACAAGGCGGTGTGGTCCACCTGAAAGTGCAGTTCCGGGAAATGAAAAAGCAGGGTGTATACTCCCAGCATGATGCTCCCCAAGCGCCAGCTGACGGCCATTCCGATCGCCCCCCCGACGGCCACGATCACCAGGGCATAGCTCAAATAGTGCCGGCCCACCTGCCATGAGGTGTAGCCCAAGGCCTTAAGCTGGGCGATCTGCTCCCTCTGCAACCGGACCAGACGAGTGGTGACCGAGTTCACCATGAACGCGGCCACACAGAGAAAGACGATCGGATAAGCCACTGACAACGCACGAACGATGCGCAGCTCGTCATCCAGCCGCTTCGAACTAAAATGATCCTTCAACGCGTAGGCACCGGACGCACCGTATGGTGCCAACAGGCTGTCCACCTCCTCGATGACCTCCTTCGGAATCGCGCCAGGCGACAAGTCCATGCATACACTGTTGAAGGCACCGTCCAGATCGAAGGCGGTGGCGACAGGGCCGTAGCGCATCCAAAAAACGCCGTAGTGCCTGTTGTCCGGAAGTGTCTGACCTGGGGACGCTTCAAACACCACTTCAGGCGACATTCCGATCCCGCAGACATCGAGGTGATCGCGACGACCATTCATAACGGCGGTGATGCGGTCGCCAATGTGCAGACCATGTGCCAATGCAAAGGCTTCACTCACCACAGCCTCTCGTTGCGCCCCGACGTCCGGCAGTCTCCCGCGACGCAGGAAGATCTGATTGAGCTTCGGTTCACCATCGTCCGGGAGGGAGACGATACGGCCTTTGACCGGCTCCTGCACGCCCGCCATGTCCAGCAAGGCGCCCTCCACCACTCTCAACTCCACGACGGCGACCCCGGGGATGCTGCTGAGACGTTTTTCCATGGACAGCGGAGCGCTGGTCAAACTGCCAAACACATCCGGCATCCGAAACCGCTGATAATAGGCGTCCCGCGTACTCTCCAAGCTCAGAATGATGCCATGCGAGACAATCATCATCGCCACACCACAGGCCATCACCAGGCTCGTCACAAAGAACTGGCCCTTCATCCCGACGATGTCGCGGAGAAGTTTACGGTCGAGAGTGGGAATCATTCGGAGGAATTTGCAACAACGGTAAATGACGGGTAAGTCACGCACCTGTCATCAAGCCTTTGTGAGAGCGGTGTGCAACGCCAAGGATCATGCTATTTCCCAGCCCGTATCTTGACAAGCCGCACCGCGAGGAAGTAAGCAGTTCAAAACACATTCATGCCCGACCCGACCGCCTTCGACCCCATCGCCATCATAGGAATCGGATGCCGACTGCCAGGAGGCGCCAGCAATCCCGAATCCTTTTGGAAGATGCTCATGGGCGGGGTGGATGCGATCAAGGAAGTCACAGGCGATCGCTGGGATCACCGGGGCTTCTATGATCCGGAACAGGGCAAACCGGGGAAAACTTATTCCAAATGGGCGGGATTGATCGATGAGATCGACACATTTGACCCGGCCTTCTTCGGCATCACCCAACGCGAGGCGCCTTTCATCGACCCTCAGCAGCGACTCCTGCTGGAGGCCACTTGGGAGGCCTTGATGGACGGCGGCCAGCAGGTGGACATCGTCAAAGGCGAAGACACCGGCGTGTTCGTTGGCATTTCCACGCATGATTACAGCGACATCCAGCTCTCCGACATGGGGCGTGGCGTGGCAGACCCCTACTCGGCCACGGGCAGTGTTGCGAGCATTGCCGCAAACCGTATTTCCTACGCCCTGAACTTTCAGGGTCCCAGCGTCGCGGTGGATACGGCCTGCTCGTCTTCCATGGTCGCCGTGCACATGGCCTGCCAGGCCTTGTGGAACAAGGAGTGCCACCGAGCCATCGCCGCCGGGGTGAACTGCATCATCACCAGCTATCCCTTCGTCGCATTCTCCAGCATGAGCATGCTGTCTGCCGATGGACGATGCAAAGCCTTCGACGCCAGTGCCGACGGTTTTGTCCGTGGCGAAGGTGTGGGAGCCGTGTGCCTGAAACCGCTCTCGGCGGCGCTCGCGGACGGAGATTCCATTTACGCAGTGATTCGCAGCACCGCCGTCAATCAAGACGGACGCACCTCGGGCATGACCGTCCCCAGCCGCGGGTCACAGCAGGAGATCATCTCCCAGGCCTGCAAGCTCGCCGGTGTTTCTCCCCACGAGATCCAGTATGCCGAAGCACACGGCACCGGCACCGCAGTGGGAGATCTCATCGAAGGCAGCGCCCTCGGAACCATCCTCGGTGTCGGCCGGAAACCTGGAGAAGACTGTCTCGTCGGTTCCGTGAAAACCAATATCGGGCACCTCGAAGCCGGCTCGGGGATCGCAGGTCTGATCAAGCTGGCCCTCTGCCTCAAGCATGGCATGGTCCCGCCGAATCTTCACTTCAAGAATCCCAACCCGTCGCTGAACTTTGAACGTCTCCGTTTGAAGATCCCCGTCACCGCGACGCCGTTGAAACGAGATGCGAAAAATCGCATGCTCGCATGCATCAACTCCTTTGGCTTCGGCGGCACCAATGCTCATGCCGTTCTGGATGCGGCGCCAGAACAGGCCGTGACGGCACGCGCACCTGCCCCCCCGCATTCGAATGAATCCGAACTCCTGCTGCCGCTCTCGGCACGCGGAAGTGATGCGGCCTTAAAGGCCGTGGCCAGTTCGTTCCTGGCCTATCTCGAATCAGCGGACGAATCTCTTTCCTTAAATGACATCTGTGCCGCAGCCAGCCGCAGGCGCACGCATCACGAGCTTCGTCTGGCCGCCGTCGGCCGCACACGCGCCGACATGAGCGCATCTCTGGACGCATTCCTGCGCGGTGAATCCTCGCCCGGGCTCAATGTCGGACAACCGCTGAAGAACGCCCGCCTCGTCTTTGTCTTCAGCGGTCAGGGGCCCCAGTGGTGGGCGATGGGCCGGGAACTTTTGGAGAAGGAACCTGTTTTTCGGCAGACCATCCAGACCTGCCACGATGAATTGATCAAGCTCGGCGGTGTTTCGCTTCTCGATGAACTGCAGCGTGATGAAAACGAAACACGGCTGAATGAAACACACATCGCGCAGACCGCCCTTTTCGCTCTGCAGGTCGCTCTGGCGGCCCTGTGGAAGTCCTGGGGCATCCGCCCGTCCGCCGTGGTCGGCCACAGCATGGGGGAAGTTGCCGCCGCGCATGAATGTGGCGCGCTCGATCTCGCCTCCGCCGTACGCGTGATCCACCATCGAGGCCGCTGCATGGAACAGACGCCTCTGCGCGGCAAGATGATAGCCGCCGCACTGACGCAGGCAGAGGCTGAAGAGATCATTGCCCGATACCAAGGCAGGGCTTCGCTGGCGGCAGCCAACGGGCCCAAGATGGTTTCCATCTCAGGCGACTCCGACGTGGTGGACGAGATTTTCCAAGAACTCGAGCAGCGGTCTCTCTTTGTTCGACGTGTCCCCGTCAACTATGCATTCCACAGCGCACACATGGAACCGGTTCGGGACGATCTCCTCGAGTCGCTTACCGGATTAAAGCCACGGGCAGAAAGCGTGAAGATCTATTCCACGGTGACGGGACGCCTGGCGGAGGGCACGGACTATGACGCGGCGTACTGGTGGCGCAATGTGAGGCAGAGCGTGCTGTTCGCCCCGGCGATCGAGGCCTTAATCACTGCGGGTCACACCCATTTCCTCGAGATCAGCCCCCATCCGGTGCTCTCCACGTCCCTGACGGAGTGCCTGGCGAAAGCAGATGTCAGCGGACTGGCCATGCCCTCCTTGCGACGGCAGAAGCCGGAACGCGCAACCATGCTGGAATCGTTGGGGACTCTGCATGTGAACGGGCATGACGTGAAGTGGGCGGCTCTCTACCCACAGTCCCGCCACACGGTTCGCCTCCCTGACTACCCCTGGCAAAAAGATCGCTACTGGAACGAGCCGGCCTATTCGAAGCGGCTGCGCACGCAACCCCAGTTGAATCCGCTGATCAAACTCAGGATCGACAGCCTCCACCCGACGTGGGAGACCCCCTTGAACAAGAATGTGCTGACGTGGATGAAAGACCACCGCGTGGGACAGCACATGATCTTCCCTGGTGCAGGTTACGTGGACATGGCCCTGGCCGCAGGTCACGAACAGCATCAGGGCAAACCCTTGGTGATCGAAGAGTTCGAAATCCATCGTCCGTGCATCATCCCTTCGGGGGATGATTTTCCTGTAATTCAAGTCGCCTGTTTGCCCGAAGAGTCCTCCTTCGTCATTCAGAGCAAGTCGTCGAACGACTTGCAGAACTGGACCGAGCATGTGACAGGCAGATTGCGCTCGGAGCCCTCCCAACGCCCCCCCGCCCCCTTCGACCTCGCAGCCATCAAAGAGCGCTGCGATTTCCACATGGACGCTGACGCTTTCTACCAGAAGGCCAGGCACCTAAGCCTGAACTACGGGCCCCAATTCCAGGGCATCGAACAAACTTGGTCCAACTGCAACGAGGCTTTGGCACGCGTTTGTACCACTCCTTTCGTTGAGGCGGAAATGGACCGCCATCAGGTGCATCCCGCACTGCTGGACTCCTGCATTCAAGCCACGATCGCCATCCGAACGGACAATCACGATCTCTATCTTCCGTTCCGGATGGAACGAATCCGCTGCTACTCCCGTCCCGGGAAGTCAGTCTGGGCTTACGTGCGCAAGATCAAGTTCATCGACAAAAAGATCACCCTCGGTGACTTGTTCATCCTCGACGACGATGGCAAGGTGCTGATGGAGGTCTCAGACTTCCTCTGCAAATATGCCGAGATGAATGCGTCCCCTGGTTCGGGAGCGCAGGCGGACTGGATCTATCAGTCTGAATGGCATCCCAAGCCTCTCGGCTCCTTGCAGCGCGCACACAGGCCCGCAGACTACCTCCCCAAAAACGCCGCACTCGCCGTTCAACTCCGCCGCGAGATCGCGTCGTTCAGTTCCGGGCTCGGAATGAATCTGCGTTATCAGGAGTGGGAGCCGCGCTTCAACCAACTTTGCCGAAGCTACATTCTTGCCGCTTTCAAACAGCTCGGCTGGCGTCCCAAGCCCGATAAGGAAGTTACGATTCCCGCCCTGATGAAGCGGCTGAAGTTGCAGTCCGGTCACGAACGGATGCTGCATCGTCTGCTGACATTGCTCGAACAGGATGGATGGCTTAAATCGCACACCTCGAAGCCCGAACAGACTTGGAGCGTGACAGCCAGACCCGCCGCACAGAATCGCGACAAGCTCTGGCAGGACATCGTGTTTCACTTCCCCAGCTTTCACCCCGAACTCCTTCTGCTGGACCGCTGCGCCAACGGCCTGGCAGACGTGTTGCGAGGCAGGTGCGAAGCCGCCTCGCTGCCATCGGCGAACATGCTGGAGCATTTTCAGGCCGGCTCGGTTTTCACACGCGCTTACAATCACCTGATCGGCGAATCTGTTGCTACGGCACTCCGCAGCCTTCCCGAAGGAAGACCTGTGCGAGTCCTCGAAATTGGCGCCGGCTCCGGAGGAGTTACTGCCAGTGTATTGCCACGCCTTCCGCGCACAGGTGTGGAGTACTTCTACACCGATTTGACGGACCGCTTCTTTGATCAGGCAGCAAAGAAGTTCAGCGATCATTCGGAGATCCACTATCAAACACTCGACCTCGATCTTCCTCCAGCCGATCAGAACCTGGCGGACGAGCGTTTCGACATCATCCTTGTTTCCAACGCCCTGTCGCTGACCCAGGACGTCCAGCGTTCGCTGATGCACGTGCGTCAACTGCTCGCCTCAGGCGGCTTGCTCGTTGTGCTGGAAATCGATCGTCCTGCCGTCTGGCATGATCTGGTTCTTGGCATGAACGAACGTTGGTGGAGCTTTCAAGACACTGCCTTGCGCGCCAATCACCCGCTGTTGAAATCAGCCGACTGGCACAAACTCCTCGGTGCCGCCGGTTTTGAGGAAGTTGAAGCCGTCAGTGATTCCACGAATCACAGTCAGACCTCACAGGTGGTTCTCCTTGCACGCGGGCCTGAACTTGCGGAGGCAGTCACGGTCGCTGATACCGGATCAGCAGAGTCGGGTCTCTGGCTCCTGTTTGCCGATCAACAAGGCCTGGCACGGTCGCTCGCCGACACCTTGCGTGAGCGAGAGAACAGTTGTGTGGTGATCAAACCTTCGGACCACTTTGCTCGGGTGTCTTCTGATGAAGTCCATCTGCGGCCTGATGCCGTGGAGGACTACGTCCGCCTGCTTTCAGAGCAGCCGCAAGCCGGCTCTTTACGAGGAGTCGTCCACCTGTGGAGTCTCGACACTCCCCGAGGCTGGGATCTCTCGACCGCAGCGATTGAGACGGCACAAACACTGGTTTGTCACAGCCCGCTGTGCCTGGTGCAGGCTCTGAACACCGTCGGAATTTCCTCCCTGCAGGGCTTGTGGTTCGTCACCCAAGGAGCCCAGCCTGTGGGCGCTAGAATCGAGGGCATTTCGCTCACGCAGTCTCCTTTGTCCGGCATGGCGCGCGTCATCATGAGCGAGCATCCTGACCTGCACTGCCGCACGCTCGACCTCGACCCTGCTCCTGACGCATCGAACGTCGAAGTTCTCTGCAAAGAACTGCTGCGCTCTGACAACGAGGAAGAAACCGCCTGGCGAGGAGAAGCCCGCTACGCGCACCGTCTGGTGCATGGTTCATTGGAAAACCTCCCACAGTCGCCGCCATCATCGGTCGCCGCCGATCAATGTTTCCGCCTGGAATCGGCGAAGCCCGGCTCATTGGACAAGCTGGTGTTTCGAACCAAGCAACGCCGCGCCCCCGGGCCTGACGAAGTCGAAATCGAGGTATGCGCCTCGGCATTAAATTTCCGTGACGTGATGAAAGCGCTGGGTATCTACCCTGCCGAAGCCGAAGACGCGATGCTGCTCGGAGACGAATGCGCCGGCCGCATCATCCGCGTCGGCAATGGCGTGACACAGTTTAAAGTTGGGGACGAGGTCATGGCGCTTGCTCCTGGAAGCTTCGGCACGCATGTCACCACGATGGTGCATGCCGTCCTCCCCAAGCCCGACCATCTCACGATGGAAGAGGCCGCCACCATGATGGTCACTTATCTGACCGCGTTTTATGCGCTCTCACATCAAGGCCGCATGACCAAGGGGGAACGTGTCCTCATTCATGCCGCCACAGGCGGGGTCGGTCTCGCGGCCGTGAGACTCGCCCAGGCCACCGGCTCTGAGATTTTCGGCACCGCCGGCAGCGCGGAGAAACGCGAATTCCTGGGGAAAGTCGGAGTGAAGCATGTCCTTGACTCGCGCACGCTGGCCTTCGCCGAAGACATCATGCGGATCACTCACGATGAGGGCGTCGATCTCGTGCTCAACTCACTCGCGGGCGAGGCCATTCATCAAAGTCTGTCCATCCTACGTCAGTACGGCCGGTTCCTTGAAATCGGCAAACGAGACATTTACGGCAACACCAAGGTGGGACTCTTCCCCTTCCGCAAAAACCTCTCCTATCACGCGATTGATCTCGGGCACGCCCTCGATCCACGCAATGCGAAGCCCATCATGAACAGCCTGAAAAAGCTGTTCGCCTCCAGGAAACTGCCCGCCCTGCCCTATCGCACGTTTGCCCTGACCGATGCGGCCAATGCATTCCGCTACATCACACAGGCGCGGCAGATCGGTAAAGTGGTGCTGCGAGTTTCGGACGCCCGGGTTTCCCTGAGTCCCCCGCCCCCCCCTGCCGCACTCCAACTAAACTCCGACGCCACCTACCTCGTGGCGGGCGGATTGGGCGGCTTCGGTCTGGCTCTGTCGCGATGGTTGGTCGAACAAGGGGCACGTCATCTGGTGCTTTCAAGCCGTAGCGGCCTCTCCACGGACGAAGCACGCGAAGGCGTGGCCGCCATGCAGGCCGCTGGCGCAAACGTGATGGTGATCAAGTCCGACGTAAGCGATCCGGACAGCGTGGCCGCCATGCTGAAGGAAATTGAAGCATCGCAGCCACCATTGCGCGGTGTTTTCCATGTGGCGATGGTGCTGGACGACGGCCTCATCCCTCAATTGAACACAGAGCGTTTTCGAAAAGTCACCACGCCCAAGATCAACGGTGCCTGGAATCTGCATCTGCAGACTCAGCACCTGCCGCTCGACCACTTTGTCATGTTCTCTTCGGTGGCGTCGATCATCGGCAGCCCGGGCCAGGCCAACTACGCCGCCGCGAACGCCTTCCTCGATGCCCTGGCCAATCATCGCCAGAAGCAGGGACTCGCGGCCCTCACGATCAACTGGGGCGTGATGTCCGGCGTGGGCTACGTCGCCCGGCACAAAAAGCTCGAAGAACACTTCGAACGCATCGGCTGGGCGGGTCTAGCCCCCACACAGACCCTGCCCATCCTCGGCCGCTTGATGCAGCAGACGGCCATCAGCCAGATCATGGTCTCTCAGATCGACTGGACCAAGTGGGCAACGGTGACACCCGTCATCATTTCCACGCCCCGTTATGCCCTGCTGACCACGGAAGATGCTCTCAAACAGCATCACTCCGAAGACTCCAACCGCCTGCGTGACTCCGTTCTCAGAGCGGCTCCCGAAGAACAACTTGGCCTGCTGGAGACCTTCCTGCGCGAGCAGGTGGCGAAGGTGCTCCGCACCTCACCCAGTAAGATCGATCCTAATCGCCCGCTCAATGAAATCGGCATCGACTCGCTCATGGCCGTCGAGCTCATCCATCAGATTGAGAGTCTCACCGGGATCGCCATCCCGACGGCTCAGCTGATGGGCGGGGCTCCGACTGCAGGGAAACTCGCCGAAATCCTGCTCAATCTTTTGACAGGCGGCAAAGGCAAACCTCTAACTGACGCAGCCGCCCCGGAGACTCCCCAGAGTTCACCTGCTTCTTCTGACGATTTCGCTCAGGACGCCAACCTATCCCGTTGGGAGATTCCGTTTGCGGGCGGCACGGTCGATACGATGCAGATCCGTTCGCCCAAAGTCATCTTCCTGACAGGAGCGCTTGAGTTTCTGGGGGCCTACCTGCTGCGCGATTTGCTTCGTGAGACGAGGGCGGAGATTCACTGTCTGACCAGCGCAGCAGATGCTGCTGGAGCCAGACAGGAGATCGTGGATCACCTGACGCTGCATGCTTGCTGGGAAGACTCCTTCGCGCCCCGAATCGTTCCAGTGGTGGGAGATCTCGCCCAGCCGCTGCTGGGTCTCGAACCGCCCGTTTTTGATCATCTCTCCGCCGTGGCTGACGTGATTTACCACACCGCCGCACACGTCAATCACATCGCCTCGTACGCGACACTAAAATCCATCAATGTGCTCGGCACTTTGGAAATCATTCGCCTGGCCGCCCGACATCGGCTCAAGCCTGTTCACTACCTCTCATCGGTAACCGTCCAGTCCGCCAGCCGCTCCGACGCTGCGGAGTCTGTCTTGGAAGACGCCCCGCTTCCAGAGCATCAGAAGCTCACCGTGGGGTACAGTCAGAGTCGTTGGGTTTCGGAACAGTTGTTTCTACAGGCACGTGAACACGGTCTGCCAGTGAATGTGTACCGGCCGGGCCTGCTGGTTGGCGACGCCCGCACCGGTATTTGCTCCTCCGACAACATCGTCTGGCTTTTCCTGAAGACCTGCATTGAGGCCGGTGTGGGACCCGACGCCGGCTACAGCAGTCTGCTGACCCCCGTGGACTTCGCCTCCGCCGCCATCGTGAGACTGTCCAAAAACCTTTCCGACAAGGGTCACAACTACCATGTGATCAATCCAACCGCCCCCAGCTTTGAGGAGCTATTGAAACTCACCAAAGCCAATGGCTACCCCATCCACATTATTTCGGAACCCCTGTGGGAAGAAGCCCTGGCCGCCAACAACCTGAACATGCTGGACAATCCTGTGGCGGCCTACCAGTTGTTCATTCCACGCCAGACTCTTTCATTCTTGGTTCAGAAACAGTCCGAAGAATTCTGTCGCAACACCCTTCAGGGCCTTCAAGGCACCGGCATCAGCTGCCAGGAGATCGACCAGGAGCGCATGCGGCATTACCTAGACTACCTTGTTCGCACAGGATTCTTGAAGCCTCCTACGAACGTTGGAACACCATCTGCGACACCAACGCAGGCATGATTGAGATCACAAAGCGCAAGAATTTCATCCCGGTCACGGAGGAACTCGTCTCCTATCTCGACCAGTTTGGCCGCTGCTACTCGCTGCCCGCCACCTACGATGAACTGCGCAGCTTCTCTGAGAGCTACCCGCTTTCAGACAAGGAAGGAAACGCCACCTACTGGAGCAGCGTCATCTATCCGCGTGAACTGCAAAAGGAGCTGTATCCGAAGCTCACCAGCATTTACTCCCAGCTTCGTACAGGGGATTTTCATGCCGTACCGCATCTCTACATCGAACGCGTGGACTATTGCGAGTTTGGAAACTCGCGTCCCTTCCGCGTTCGCGTTGTAAACCAGTACAATGACAACTACGACCATTTCTATGTGAAGACGGCGGATGCCTCACGGGTGTATGGGCTGGAACTCGAGCACCTCCTGTCACCAAACCGCATCAATTACCTGATGCACCACGGGGGCACGCTCGTGGAGGAACACATCGCCGGTGTCCCCGGAGACGTTTTTATCCGCGACTACCTCGGCCGCCCGGACTTCAACGGCGTCCGCCTCGCCAAGGAATTCGTCAAATTCAGCGAGCGCTGCTTCATCCGCCTTCTCGGAGACATGCGCAGCTACAACTACGTCGTCGACATGACGCCCGACTTCGAAGAGGTGCAGTACCGCGTGCGCGCCATCGACTTCGACCAGCAATGCTATGAAGGCCGCAAAAGCCTCTACCTCCCGCAGTTCTTCAAGGAAAACAACGCCGTCGTCCAGCTCTGCTCGTCCTGTCTGAACTTCCCCACCATGAAGCAGTATCAGGAGGAGGAGCGCAGCCTGATTTCACGCCGCTACCTCTCCGAACACCAGCGCATCGCCGCCCTGCTGCGCTGCATGAAAAACAACCCGGTGGAACCCTTTGAAAAAGTCGTCCAGCTCCGGGCCGAACTGGGGCAGTATCATGGTTCCCACCTCTTCGACACCTGCAAATCCATGGGCGAAATCGTCGAACGCAATCTCGACCTGATGCTCGGGCGCCATCTGGAGTAAGACGATGGAAAAGACTGCGAGCCTGTTGTCTCTTTACACTTCTCCACAGTCCACACATGCTGAACCATGACTTGGTTTGAACAGAACTTTTGGGCGTTGGTGCTCGCGCTTGCCTCCGTCGTCGGATCGGTCGTCGCTTTGGTGCATTTGCTGCTAAAACACCACGACTACCGCTCCGCAGCGTTCTGGACGGCGCTGATCGTGTTCACACCGCTGATCGGGCCGCTGCTCTATCTGTTTTTTGGGATCAACATCCTCCAGCGCAGCGGAAGGCGCTACCGCAGCGGAAGGCATGAGCCGTGGCATGATCCGGTGCCAGAAAAGCCTCTGCCATTCGAAAGCAACAGTTGCGCCGCGCAGGAGCATCAGCAGTTGGCTCGCACATTGGACCGCATCTCGCGGTTCAGTTTTACCAATGGCAATCATCTCGAATTGCTGCGCAATGGCGATGAGGCAATGCCGCGGATGCTTGAGCAAATTCGTGGTGCCCAGCACAGCATCACGCTGGCCAGCTACATTTTTGAAGCCACCGGCATCGGCGAGGACTTTGTGACCGAGTTGTCGCTGGCTGTGAAACGCGGCGTGCAGGTGCGGGTGATGGTGGACGACGCGGGCACCCGCTATTCCTGGCCACCAGTGGTGGAGGCGCTGGAGAAGGCAGGAGTTCCCGCCCGGCGCTTCATGCCCAGCCGCATCATTCTGCGCCTGATCACGATGAACCTGCGCAACCATCGCAAAATCCTGGTGGTGGACGGAAAGACCGCCTTCACTGGCGGAATGAACATCCGGGAGGGGAACATGATTTCGCGTGCCCCTGATCATCCGGTGCATGACCTGCATTTCGAAGTCACCGGCCCCTGCGTGGGACAAATACAGCGCGTCTTTGCGGAAGACTGGGCTTTCTGCACCGGTGAGACGCTGGAGGGCCCACTGTGGTTTCCCGAGCTATCTTCCTCGGGAGAGACAAGCGCGATCGGTATTGTGGACGGTCCGGACGAAGATCTCGAGATCATGCCGGCAGCCTTCTTTGCCGCGCTCAATGCCGCACGCGCAGAAGTGAAAGTCATCACGCCTTACTTTCTGCCCAATCTCGTTCTGATGGGAGCGCTCCGCCTGTGCGCCATCCGCGGGGTCAAAGTGACCATCCTGACCCCTTCCAAGAACAACATCCCGTTTGTCGGCTGGGCTGCACAAACCCTGTATCCAGACCTGCTGGCAGTAGGCTGCCGTATCTTCGAATCCGCGCCTCCGTTCGACCATTCCAAGTTTTTCCTCGTGGACGGGGTGTGGTCCTTCCTCGGCTCCACCAACTGGGATCCACGCAGCCTGCGCCTGAACTTTGAATTTAACCTTGCCTGTCACGATGCGGAACTCGGCCAACGGCTCTCCGCAGAGATGGATGCAAAGCTGGCTCACAGCCGGGAAATCACCCTTGAAACGATGGAGGCCGCACCAATGCTGCAGCGTCTGCGCAACGGGTTCGCGCGCCTGTTCATCCCTGCGCTGTAATAACTTTGCAGCTTTTGCCCAAACAAAACGTATCTACGAGCGTTCTACTTTGCCATGACGCTCCCGAGCCATAGCTCCAACTCGTCTTATCCCCTCATCTGTTACGGCGGACAGGGGGGTATGTTTTTTATCGGGAATAAAGTCTGTCCCCGGGGCGTCACAGCAGCACCCCTGATGCATCCCCTGCTCCGCCATTCCTACTTCTGAAACCTTTGCCCCGGAAGACGGGGCCGCTGCCGCGCACAGCCACCCGCGCAACTTCCAACTCAACCCATCCACTACCTGATCATGAAGAAACTCATCGCACTCGTCTTTGCCCTTGTCGCCACCGCCGGTTTCGCCGCCGAGTTCCCGGACATCAGCATTGCCGACCTCAAGCAGGCCATCGCTGACAAGAAGGTCACCGTCATCGACGTGAACGGAGCCGCCTCCTACGCGAATGGCCATGTCCCCGGCGCGATCAACTTCGCCACCCAGAAGGACAGCCTCGCTTCCGTTCTGCCCTCTGACAAAGGCGCCCTCGTCGTTGCCTACTGTGGCGGCCCTCAGTGCAGCGCCTACAAGGCTGCCGCCAACGCCGCCAGCCAGCTGGGCTACACCAATGTGAAGCACCTCTCCGCAGGCATCTCCGGCTGGAAGGCCGCCAAAGAGCCGCTCGAGAAGTAAGGAAAACTGACAAGTTACCACCGGGTGTGCGGGAGATATCCTGCCACCCGGTTTTTTTATCAATTTCACCAGACGTTTCAGGCAGGCATCCAGGCCTCCATCGCCAAACTTGCAGCGCCCAAGGCCCCGGCATCATCGCCCAGAGTGGAAGGCACAATTCTGAGCCCCGCAGCCCCAAGCGCAGGCATGAGTTCCAGCGCCGTTTGCGTGATTGATTCACAGAACCGTGTCCCAAGCATCGTCAACGGGCCATGGAGGATGAAGACCCCTGTATCCGCGAGGAGTTGCAGGCAGCCGATCACCCGGGCAAAATCCTCACACACGCTGTCCCACTCCGGCCCCTGCTTGGAAGCAAGCTCCGCCAGCCCTTCTCGCAAATCCTCTGGCAGTTTCGCACGCAGGCCGACTCCCGCCAGCCGCCTCCATGTCGCAGGAGCACTCAGAGCATGATGCAGTTCCTGCGAGCTCCCTTTGCCATCAGCGAGTGGCCAGGGCCATCGTCCCATCTCACCGGCGGCGTGATGCGCTCCTTCGATAAGCTTACCATCCTGAACCATGGCAACACCGAATCCGCTCCGAGGACCGAGGATGACGTAATTGCTCAACTCATGACCACCCCCAAACCAGCGCTCTGCCAACGCTATCGCCCTCAAATTGTTCTGAAGAATTACGGGGACATTCAGCCTGGAACCAATCCGCTCAACCACCGGCACATCGTTCCAATCAGGAATAAACGCATAATGCAATCCAACCCCCGCCTTCGCGTCCACCAAGCCGGGCACTCCAAGCCCTACGGAGAGCAACGGACTGCGCGTGGACGCCGCCAGTTTCGACACGCTCAAAAGAATTGCCTTGATCACCTGATCAGCTGTCACTTCGGCCGGGAGCACTTGCACCACTGATGCGAGCACTGCCCCGGAAAAGTCGACTCCGATGGCCTGAATGCGCTGGGCATTGAATTCCACTCCCGCGAACCAGCCCGCATCCGGGCGTGTCGTCAGAATCCGCCTCGGTCGTCCCATCGGTCCTTGGTTAAGTCCCGATTCATTGAGAAACCTCTCTGCGATCAACTGATCCACATACAGTCCGACCGTGGAGGGCGAAATACCAAGAGCTTTGGCCAAAGTCGTGCGGGACGTCGCGCGACCGCTGCGCACTTGGAGCACGGCTGCTCCTAGAGTTTCACGTTGAAAGATTGGATTTTTTCGCATTCGAATAAAAAGCCTGTTGATCCTTCTTCTATCCAGCAGAAACAATGCATCCTCATCAAGTATTCTCTCATGCCCCCTCTACCAATCCGCACGGTTGACCGCAAGTGTGAAGTCGCGTGGTTCTCCGCGCTTTGCTCTGATGATTACGAGTTCCTCGGCGTGCCCGACGGTTCGCTGCGCTCCAACTACGAGCACTGCGGCGACATCGTCCGCAAGGCCGACTCGCTCGGCTACCAGAACATCCTCCTGCCCTCCGGCTGGATCGCAGGCCAGGACGCGCTCGCGTTCTCTGCCGCAATGGCCCCACAGACGAAGCAGATCAACCAGCTCGTCGCCCTGCGCATGGGCGAGGTCTGGCCGCCGATGCTCGCACGCGCCCTCGCCACCGTCGATCACATCGCCAAGGGCCGCCTGTGCATCAACATCATCTCCTCCGACATGCCCGGCATCAAGGAGAGCAACGAGGTGCGCTACGCACGCGCCAGCGAGATCATCCAAATTCTGCAGGGCCTCTGGCGCACCGACGGCCCCTTCGAGTGGAAGGGCGAGTTTTATCAGATCAGCCTGCCCAACACCGAACCCGCCAAGCCGTATCAGCAGAACGGTGGCCCCCTGCTCTACTTCGGCGGCATCTCACCCGCCGCGCAGGATCTGTGCGCGAAGCATTGCGACGTCTTCCTCATGTGGCCAGAAACCGAGGACCGCATCGCCGAAACCATGCGTGTGATGTCCGAAAAGGCCGCTGCCTATGACCGGAAGATCGACTTCGGCTTCCGCGGTCACATCATCGTGCGCGAAACGGAAGCGGAAGCACGCGCCGCCGCCGACCGGCTCATTTCCAAACTCGATGCCGAAAAAGGTGCAGCCATCAAAGCACGCTCGCAGGACAGCCAGAGCTTCGGCGTGCAACGTCAGGACGAACTGCGCGAGCAGGCCAAGGATCTCTACATCGAGCCGCATCTCTGGAGCGGCGTCGGCCTCGCCCGCAGCGGCTGCGGCAGCGCCATCGTCGGCGATCCCGATCAAGTGCTCGCCAAGCTCAACCGCTACATGGACATGGGCATCCGAGCGTTTGTGCTCAGCGGCTATCCGCACCTCGACGAGTGCGATCTCTTCGCCAAACACGTCCTGCCCAAACTTCCCACCGTGCGTCTGAACGAACTGCAAGGGCGCCGCGTTCCTGATCCTGTCACGCCGCTCACCACGGCTCCACGTTCCTGACTCCTGCCGACCATGCCATCTCCCGTTCGTTTCGCTCTCGCCGGCTTCGGCGCCTGGGGCAAGTTCCACGCCCAGTCCATCGCCGGCAATCCTGACGCGCAGCTCGTCGCCATCACCGCGCCGTCCGAGGCGTCGCGCGAGGAAGCGCGCAAGCTCCATCCCGACGCGCAGATCTTTGCCGACAGCCTGGAGATGATCGCGCAGGCCGACTTCGACATCATCGACATCGCCACGCCAAGCCACACGCACCGCGAAATCGCTCTCGCCGCCATGCAGAAGGGCAAGCATGTTCTCTTGGAGAAGCCGATGGCCATCACGCTCGACGATTGCAAGGCCATCGTCGCCGGTGCGCAGCAACACGGCGTGCATCTCGCCGTGGGCCACGAACTGCGTCTTTCTTCGCAATGGGGCCGCATCAAGCAGATCATCGCCGAAGGCACCATCGGCGATCCGCAATACGTGCTCGTCGAACTCTCGCGCAAACCCTACCGCACCGGAGCGAGTGGCTGGCGCTACGACCAGAGCCGCGTCGGCAGCTGGGTGCTTGAAGAGCCGATCCACTTCTTCGATCTTGCCCGCTGGTATCTCGAAGGCAGCGGCGATCCCGTAGAACTCCATGCCTACGGCAACTCGCGTGACCCGCAGCGCCCGACCTTGTTCGACAACTTCAGCGCCATGTTCAAATACGCCAACGGCAGCTACGCCGTCGTGTCGCAGACGCTCGCCGCTTTTGAGCATCATCAGACCGTGAAAGTCAGCGGCACCAAGGGCGCTCTCTGGGCTGCCTGGAGCGGTGCGCTCGATCGCACGCTCGAGCCCGAGTACTTCCTCAAAGTCTTCGACGGCGACAGACTCGAAACCGTGAAGCTCGAAAAGCACAGCGGCGAAGTCTTTGAACTGCGCGAGGAGATCGCCCAGTGCATCGACATGGTCCGCACCGGCAAAAAGCCCATCGCCACCGGTCTCGACGGACTGTGGAGCGCAGGCCTGTGCCTCGTCGCCGAAGAATCCATCCGCCAGAACAAGCCGCTCCCTGTCGGCGAACTCCTCAAGTTCT
>NZ_JAGRPF010000023.1 GCF_020439865.1 Prosthecobacter sp. | reverse complement strand
GGTAAACAAACATCAGCACGACAATAAAAATGTAGATGGCTTCGTTTCCTCGTCCTACCTCGTCGTAGGAGAGTCCGGCCCAGCCGATTTCATAGCCGCGCGGCAAAACTTGCTCCGCCACTTCCTGAATCGCCCGGATGGCGTCGCCACTGCTGTAACCCTCGGCCGGCGCCCCCTGAATCGAAGGTGCAGGATACGCGTTGTAACGGGTGATCTCGTTCAGCCCCACAGTCTCCTTCACCTTCATGAATTCAGAATACGGCACCATCTCGCCGCGGTCGTTTCCAACATAGAAATCCTGAAGGTTCTTCGGCATCTCCCGGTACTTGGGATCGGCCTGCACATACAGTTTGAAGAAGCGGCCGAACTTGATGAATCCCTGCTCATAGGTGCTGCCGATGAGGATGCCAAGGTTGTCCATGGCCCGCTTGATGGTGATCCCCTTCTGCATCGCCATCTTGTTGTCGATGATGAGTTCCTGTTGAGGGTAATTGGCGCTGAAGAAGGTGAAGAGACCACGCAGTTCCTTGCGCTTATGAAGCGCCTCCATGAACTGGTCATTCACCACCTGCAGCCGTTCGTAGTCTCCCGTGTTGGTCTTGTCCTGCAGCCTGAGCGAGAACCCGCCTGCCGCACCGTAACCGGGAACCGCCGGAGGTTCGTAGAATTCAACCGTCACGCCCGCAAGCTCCCGGCATTTTTCCTTGAGCTTCGTGATGATCTGCGGCGCGGTCAGTTTGCGGTCCGACCAGTTCTTGAGATTGATCAGGCAGGTGCCGGCGTTCGAACCTCGCCCTTCAGTGAGCACTTCGTAGCCTGCGAGCGACGACACCGATGAAACTCCGTCAACGGTCTTGGCCACATCTCTCAACTCGCACGATTTCTCATACGTTCGTTCCAGCGTCGAACCGGGGGGCGTCTGGATGATGGCATAAATCATCCCCTGATCCTCGGCCGGAATGAAACCGGCAGGCAGTTGCCTGTTGATGACGTAGATCGCGGTGGCGGCCATCCCAAGAATGCCAAACGTCAGGATCCGGCGGCGAACGATCAACTTCAGCAGCCTGACATAGACATTCGTCACCCTGTCAAAACCGCGATTAAAGTAGCCCAGCAGCCAGGCGATGGGGCCATGCCTATGATGGTGATCCTGATCGGGCTTTTTCAGGATCATCGCGCACAGCACCGGCGTGAGCGTGAGCGCCATGACGCCGGAAAGCACGATGGCAACCTCCATCGTTATCGAGAACTGCCGGTAAAAGACGCCCACCGGACCGCTCATGAAGGTCACCGGCACAAACACGGCCGTCATGACCAGCGTGATCGCGATGACGGCGCCGGCGATTTCGTTGATCACTTTCTGCGTCGCTTCAAAAGGAGGCAGTCCCGGCAGGCCGGTGTCATGCATCTTCGCATGCACGGCCTCCACCACCACAATGGCATTGTCCACCACGATGCCGATGGCCAGCACCAGTGCGAAGAGCGTGATCAGATTAATGGTCACGCCGAAGATCTGCATGAAAAAGAACGCGCCAATCAGCGACACCGGCACCGCCAGGGTCGGAATGAGTGTGGAGCGCCAGTCCCCCAGGAACACGAACACAACCAGCGCCACCAGCACAAAAGCCTCCACCAGCGTGTGGAGCACCTTGTCGATGGAAGCGTCAAGGAAGTTGGACACGTCGTAACTGATCTCGTAATCCATCCCCGGCGGAAACAGCTTCTTCTTGGACTCAATCAGCTTTGCTTTGATCGCTTTGATGACCTCGCTGGCGTTGCTGCCGTAGCTCTGCTTGATCACGATGGCGGCGGAGGGAAACCCGTCGAGCTCCGAGTAAAGGTCGTAGAACTCGCTTCCCAGTTCCACCGTGGCGACATCCTTCAGGCGCAGCTGTTC
>NZ_JAGRPF010000197.1 GCF_020439865.1 Prosthecobacter sp. | reverse complement strand
CGAGATGCGAGTCTGGAATTTCCGCACGGGCGAATGCCTCACCCCGGGCATCCGCGACACGCCACGCAAGAGCAAGGAGCAGGAAGGCGTGGTTGTCGCCCGCGTCTCCGACGATGACTCCAAAGTGGTCTTCCGCATCTCCGAGCACGCATTCTTCAGCAGGCCGATGCCGCCAAAGAACACTCTTTTGCCGGAGTGGTTCCTGCAATTCGCCGAGGCTCTGGCGCGACGTCGAATCACCGAGGACGGTCGCATTGACGTGCTGAGTCCGGCTGACTTTGCCGCAGCCGTCGCCGCCATTCCAGCGGAACCCGGTCAGGGAGAGGAAACCGCCGTGCGCTGGGCACGATGGCTGACAACACCGCCTGCAACGCGACCTCTTTCACCCTTCGATGATCAGACTTTCCCGGAGTACCTCGCTTCGCTGAAGGAACAAGGCTCACCGGCCGCGGCGCGCGAGTATCTGCGCTTCCGTCCGAATGACGCGACCGCACGGGAACGCGCGGCGAAATTCGTCCCGGCACCGCCCAAGTGATGCGCCTGCCTACTCCGGCACAATGATCTGATCCTCGGGCTGAAGCAGGATGTCGCGCGACGGATTGGCGCTGATGTCCTTCAGATTGATCTCCTGGGTGGCGCCATTGCGGATGAGCTTGGTCCGGCTCGGCTTGGCAAAGGGGCTGAAACCGCCGGCGATGCCCACCGCCTTCAGGATGGTGAGGTTTGAGCTGTAGGGAACAGGCCCGTTCTTGTTGGTGCCACTGACCACATAAACCCAGCGCTCCGTGCCACCGCCGGCGCCGTCGATGGAAACGGTGACCGTGGGCCGTGTGTAGATTTCGCGCGCCACGTAAGTCTGCTCAATGCTGCGCTGAAGCATGGAGGGCTTCAAACCCGCCGCCCGCACTTCGCCAATGAAAAGCAGGTTGATCGTACCGGCGTCGCTGACGGTGTACACCTTGTTGATCTGTGCCACCTCGCTGTCCGGGATACCGCCGATGGAGAGCGTGATGCGGTCGTTGGGCTTGAGAGCCAGTTCGCCGTTTTGAGCCCGGACAGGACTGAACAGGCTGAACACGAAAAGCGCGATGAGGATTTTTCGAAGGTTCATAAGCATGGAACGGTTGATTTAAAAAACATCGTCGCCTCCAAGCGGAGATGCGGGGCGAACGTCAGCAAACACGGGGGCGGTGGTCTCCGTCTTGATCTTGCGGCGCCGGGCTTTCTTGCCGCCCGAACCATCTGAAGGAGAGTTCGTGGGCGAGTAGTAGGTGTAGTAGCTCGTGTGATACTGAAACTGCGCGTCGCTGGCGAGATCAACATTGTTCAAGACCACGCCGACGACTTTTCCACCGACGTTTTCGACAGTCTGCTTCACGCGCAGGAGCATGTGGCGCGGCAGCTTGCGATGCTGGACGACGATGATGGACATGTCGGCCTCGTTGGCGAGTACCGAAGCGTCGCTGACGCCGAGGATGGGCGGAGAGTCGATGAGCACCAGATCGAATCGGCTCTTCACATCGGCGATGAGATCGACCATGCGCTGAGAGTTCAGAAGGCCCGCACTGTCCGCGGGAAGAAGTCCGCTGGGCAGGAAGTAGAGATTCTCGACCTGGGTGCGAACAACGACATCCTCAATCTGAATGTCCGTAGTCAGGTAATTCGTGAGTCCGACAGTGTGACTGACATCAAAGTGCTTGTGCTGGCTGGGGCGGCGCAAGTCAGCGTCGATCAGAAGCACATTGTAACCACCCTGGGCGCAGACATAGGCGAGGTTGACCATCGTGGTGGACTTCCCCTCCCCCGCTCCACCACTGACCACGCTGATGCAGTTGGCATCCGGTGACCGGCGGTTGAATTCAATGTTCGTGCGCAGGATTCGGTAAGCCTCTGCATCCGGGCTGAAGCCACTGGCGCGGTGGAGGACACCAACGCCCTTCGGGACGATGGCCAGGACGGGAACGTTGAGATACTGCTCCACATCGTCGAGGCTCTTCACCGTGGTGTCCATGTACTCGAGGAAGAAGGCCAGGCCGAGACCGAACATCAAACCAAGGACGCCGCCAAGTGCGAGATGAAGCGGCACATTGGGCTTAGCGGGCTTGGTCTCCGGCTCCGCATCGGCATAGATGGTGGCGGGAGACTTAACGAGTTCGATGTTGGCTTTTTCCTCAAAGAAGCGCGAGCGCATTTTGACCAGCAACTCTTCCAGGTAGGTGACTTCGTCCTTGGCGGTCTTGTACTCATTGTAGAGCGACTGCATGTTCATCAATTCCTGCTTCGCGTCTTCGTTGTAGTTCTGCAGGGACTCGCGCATCTTCCTGGCGCTGTCCAGGCGGCCCTGCAGCCCCT
>NZ_JAGRPF010000196.1 GCF_020439865.1 Prosthecobacter sp. | reverse complement strand
GTTGTTGCGATTCGTGATCCAATTCGCGAGCCCGAGGCGGCGCTGGCCTTCGGGCGTTTGATCATCACCGAAACTCACTGGCACGTGCTTGGCCCACGCGAAAACGCCCGGTGTGACCTCCTGCGCCTCATCCTCAGGATTGCCACGACGCTGAACTTTGACGACCGGCGGTTTGGCCTCGCTCACCACGGCGAAAACTTTCGGCGCCTCGGGGAGCTTCTTCAATGCGGCTTCGAGTTTCGAGGCTTCGGCACGCAACTGCTTGAGGCGCGCTTCGTCCGCGGCGGCCAGCGTGGTGTGATCCACATCCGGGCCGAGACGCGCATCTCCGATGAACAACAGATCGCTGCTGATGCCGTCGCCGCCGTCGGTGGCGATGAGCGTGAGTGTCTTCGCATCCGCCGGGATCGCCAGATCGAGCGTGAGCGTTTCGTCCTTGCGCAGTTTGAGCTTTTGCAACTTCACCATCGTGTCGATACAGACGGTAAAATCGGCACGCGATGACTTCGCACTTTCCGCGGCGCCAAAGCCAACAACGCCGGTGAGGCGCAGAGCGCCGAATCCATTGCTCTGTCGGATCTTGATGAGGTCAAAGGTGACGCCGCCATTCGCATGCATGCCGAGAATGGAGTGCCCTGCTGTGGCGAAGTCGGTGCCGTTCAACGTTGTGCTGCGTTGCGCATTCAGCGGACCGTTGCGCACGGCGTCCCAGGTGTGGCCGCTGGTGGCCGGAATGCCGGACGTTTCCTTTTTATAGTCCACCGGCACCGGATTCTTGCCGTCAGGCACGAACACGTATTTCACCAGACGCAGCGCGTCCTTCGGATCGCCGGGCAGTTCGAGCTTTTGCAATCGGTTCGTGAGGATGTCGCGATGGTAGCCGAGTTTTTCGGTCACGTAGTTGCCGGTGCGGATGTGGATGCCGCGTCCTTTGACGCCAGTGCCGCGGCCGTCGCCGCCACCCACGATATCGGCAAGATCGAGTCCTTCACCGGCCAGCTTTGCGATCTGTGCGCGTGTTTGTGTCAGTTCCTTGGTGAGGCGTTCCTTCTCGGAAGCGATGCGCTGCGATTCGCGGGGATCGGCGTCGCGCTCGCCGCGTTTCACACCGGCAAACACGGCCCACAGGCGATAATACTCCTCCTGCGTGATCGGATCGAGCTTGTGATCGTGACAACGGGCGCAGTTGATCGTGATGCCCATCGTGGCGGTGATGGTCTGCGTGACCATGTCGTCGAGATCGAGCGCGCGTGCGGCGCGTTTCAGCATGTCGCTCTTCGTCTCCACCTGCCCGACAAAATCCCACGGGCCCGCCGCGAGAAAGCCGGTGGCGATGACGCACTGCGGATCGTTGGGCGCGATGACATCGCCCGCGATCTGTTCGCGCAGGAACTGATCGTAGGGTTTGTCGGCGTTGAGCGAATCGATGACGTAATCGCGGTAACGCCACGCATCCGGGCGCAGTTTGTCACGCTCAAAGCCGTGCGTGTCCGCGTAATGCGCGATGTCCAGCCAGTGCCGCGCCCAGCGCTCGCCGTAGTGCTTGCTGGCGAGCAGTTGGTCCACGAGCGCTTCGTAGGACACATCGGACGTGTCGGACGGCGGCAGGCCGATGAGATCAAAATAGAGCCGGCGGGAAAGCGTGCGTGCATCAGCCTGTGGTGACATGCGCAGCCCCTTTTCGCGAAGCTTCGCTTCAATGAACGAGTCGATGGTCGCATCGGCAGGGAAGTCTTTGCGAACAGGCTGCACAGACCAATGCTGAAGTCGTTTGTCGACGGCGGCGGCTTTGTCGGCCGCGTTCTCAGGCCACACGGCACCGGCTTCGATCCACGTTTTGATCGCTGCGATTTGTGACGGCGTTAGAGGATCGCCTTTCGGTGGCATGCGTTCATCTTCGTCCGCGGTGACGATGCGCTGGAAGAGCGGCGACTTGTCCAGCCGGCCCGCGACGATCGCAGGGCCGTCATGACCACCTTTGAAGGCGTAGGGTTTTGCATCGAGGCGCAGCTCGCCTTTCTGCTTCTTCTCGCCGTGGCACTCGATGCAGCGCTCCTGCAAAAGCGGGCGGATTTCGCGATCGAAATCGACGGCGAAGGCGGTGGTCGTCAGAATGAGAAGTGCGGCCGATTTCATCGCTTCGTCTTCGGTTTGGTGGCGAGGTCACGCGTGGCCTCGTCGAGGTGATGTTTCATCGCTTTGGCTGCTGCGGCGGCATCATGGGCGGCGACCGCATTCAAGATGGCGGTGTGATGATCGATGGCTCGCTGCCGGCCGACGTTGCCAATCGTCACGCGGCGGCTTTCGCGCCCGAGATCGGCCAGCGATTCGAGCATGAGCTTCAGGATTTCGTTGCCAGCGATGCGGGCGAGCGTGCGATGGAAGTCGATGTCCGCCTCGACGGCCTCGTCATGGGTGTCCGCCGCGGTCATCCGCGCATGGATGGCACGAAGCTGCTTCACATCGGCAGCTTTCGCCTTCAGCGCGGCCTGACGGGCGATTTCCGGTTCTATAGCCGCCCGCGTTTCGTTCAACTGGCGCAGACGCTCCGCCATTTCCGGCAGCAGGAGCGAAAGCGATCCGCTCAATGGCTTGTGCAGACGATTCACCGCGCGGATGCCGCTGCCGTGGCGGATTTCGAGCAGTCCCTGCGATTCGAGACGTTTCGTCGCCTCGCGCAGCACCGTGCGGCTCACCCCGAGCCGTTCGGCCATGAGACGTTCGGGCGGCAGCCGCCCGTCGCCGGAGTCCATCTCGTCACGCAACTGGCGTGCGAGCCGGGCGCAGACCTGCTCAACGAGCGACGGCGCGGATTTGAGGGGAACAATGGTCATGATAAATTGGTAGGAGGTCATACCAATTACGAAAAGATCATCCGGCTCTTTCGGACATCCTCATTTCGATGAGCTTTGCCCGATTCGCCACACCCGAGCACTTGAAGCTTGAGCGCCAGCCCGAACGCGGGACAGTGGCTCGCCGAATCCACAAACGTTCCGAATGCCTTTCCGAGACACATTGCTGAACTTGGCCATCACCTGCGTGCTGGTGCTGATCATCGTGCTCGTGGCGATTCTTTTGAAGGAAAGCCGGCCGCTTCCGGCGCAGGCGCTGCCCGTGCCGGTGGCGCAGGTGGTGCCGGGTCAGACGACGGATGCCGGCCGCGCGGCGCTGCCGGAGTTCAAGATCTTCCCCAAGGCGCGGTTGATCGAGAGCCGGGCGAACGAGGCCGACACCCTGCGCATCAAGGTGAGCGACACAGAGGACGAGCACATCTTTGTGCTGTACTTCGTGGATGCGCCGGACATTTCGCTGACGCACCCGCAGCGGGTGCAGGAACAGGCGCGTTACTTTGGTGTGAGCAGCCAGCGTGTCGTGGAGGAGGGGCAGCGGGCGGTGCAGTATGTAACCCAGCTTCTCAAAGAACACCCCTTCACGGTGATGACGCGCTGGGAGGAAGTGCCCGGCCTCAGCCGCTTCTATGCGCTGATTTTGGTCGAGATCAGCCCCGGAAAGCAGGTGTATCTGGCCGATCTGCTGGTCCAGCAGGGCTACGCCCGCGTGGCGGGTGTCACGTCCAGCCTGCCGGCGGATGCACGGTCGATCAGCGACTACGCCCTCGAACTTCAGGAACTGCGGAAGCGCGCCCAGCAGAACAAGGCGGGCATCTGGGCGGCTTCGAAGCTCTGAAACGGCCGCCGCCCGGCCCCGAAACTCCGGCATTGATGAATCATGATGCGTTGATACGATCATGAATCTTGGCCTCCGTCCTCAAATCCCTCAGCCTCATCGCCGACCCGACCCGGGTGCGGCTGCTGCTGTTGCTCAAACAGGAGGAACTGAGCGTGGCGGAGCTGCAGGAAGTGCTGTCACTGCCGCAGTCCAACATCTCGGCCCAGCTGGCCAAACTGAAGGCGGCAGGGCTGGTGAGCGACCGCCGCAGCGGTAAGAACCGGCTCTACCAGCTGGAAGAACCCGGCTCGAAGGACCAGCCGATGCACGAGCATTTTCTCGCTCTGCTGGAGGCCGCCGGTGCCGAGCTGCGTGAGATCAAGAAGGACACCGAGGCGCTGCAGATCGTGCTGCGCAAACGCGCTCACACCGCGAAGGCCTACTTCGATGCACTGGCAGGCAAGTTTGGCCGTCATTACATTCCGGGCCGCTCGTGGAAGGGATTGGGCGAGACTTTGCTCAAACTCATGCCGCCGCTGGTGATCGCTGATCTCGGCGCCGGTGAAGGAACGCTTTCTCAACTGCTCGCGGAACGGGCGAAGAAGGTGATCGCCGTCGATAACAGCGAGAAAATGGTGGCCTACGGGGCGGAGCTGGCGCAGAAGCACGGCTTCGCGAACCTCGAGTTCCGCCTCGGCGACATCGAAGCACCGCCGATCCCACCGTTAAGCGTCGATCTCGTCTTTCTCAGCCAGGCGCTGCATCACGCGCAGAATCCGGAGAAGGCGCTCAAGGCGGCGCAAACCATCCTCCGTCCGGGCGGACGCATCGTCGTTCTCGATCTCCTGAAGCATCAGTTTGAGCAAGCGCGCGATCTCTACGCAGACGTGTGGCTCGGATTTTCGGAGAGCGATCTGCATGACATGCTGGGCCGCGCCGGATTCAAAAAGATCGAAACGAGCGTGGTGCATCGCGAGAGCAAGAGCCCCCACTTCCAGACCATCCTGGCTTTGGCGGAAAAGGAAAACCGCCTCACTTCGACGGGACACTGGAGCGGCTCGTAACATCGGCGACGAGCACATTAAGGCCGCAATCAGCGAGGCGTTTCATTGACGCGGCCCCCTTCCCCGCCTCCAATGCCGTCTTGTGAGAGATACTCTGGAAGACATCGAAAATTTCGTCATCGACGTGGTGATCAACAACCGTCGTGGCATCCGCGCATCGCTGCTGCGCGTCGTCTTCCGCGGACTTTCCGGCATTTATTCCGCGGCGGTGCGGACACGTCTTTATTTGTACCGTCATCGGTACATTCATGACCATCATCTCGGCGTCCCTGTCGTCAGTGTGGGGAATCTCACCGTCGGCGGCACGGGCAAAACACCCGTGGTCGAGATGCTGGCGAAGGCCCTTCATGAACGCGGCCGGCGTGTGTGCATTCTGAGCCGCGGCTACAAGAGCAAGCGCCAGAAGAAGCTGCCGTTCACAAAGAAACTGGCCGCCCGGCTGGGCTTCATCCCCAAACCGCCCGAACCGCTGCCTCGCATCGTGTCGGACGGCGAAAAGGTGCTGCTCGACTCCCACAATGCCGGCGACGAGCCGTTCATGCTGGCGAAGAACTGCCCCGGCATTCCGGTCGTGGTGGACAAAAACCGCGTGAAGGCCGGGGCGCATGCGATTCAGCGCTTCGGCGCCGACGTGCTCGTGCTCGATGACGGCCTGCAATACCTGCGGCTCAAGCACCGCCACGACATCGTGCTGATCGACCGGACGGCCGCGTTTGGAAACAACGGTCACATGCTGCCGCGCGGCACCCTGCGCGAGCCGCCGCGCAGCCTGCGGCGCGCCAGCTACATCTTCATCACCAAGTCCGACGGCGACAGCGAGGACATCATCAAGCAGATCCGCCGCTACAACCGCGCCGCCGAAATCATCGAGTGCCGTCACCGGGCGATGCATTTCGAAAACATCCACACGGGCGAGAAGATGCCAATCGACGGACTGCGGGACAAGTTTGTCGGCGCGCTGTCGGGCATCGCCGTCCCGGAAAGTTTTGAGAACGGCCTGCGCAAACTGGGCGCGAAGGTCGAGGTCATCGCGCGCTTTGCGGATCATCATCGCTTTCACGGGCCGGAGCTGAAGCAGTTCGTGGAGCGCTGCGTCCGGCGCGACGTGCACTGCATGGTCACCACGGAGAAGGACTTTGTGCGATTCCCGAAGATGCCCGTCGCCGACATCCCGTTCTACTTCATGCGTGTGGAGATCGAGATCATCCGTGGTCGCGACATCTTTGACAAGATGGTGCGCCTCATCGCCGAGCCGCGTCGTGTGCCTGCGGGCGTCCTGCCTGCGGATTTCATGGAGGCCTCGTGATGAGCCCGGAGAATCCAGCGATGACCGAAGTACGCGTGCGCAAAGTCAGCACGACCGGCGGCGTCAACGAGGTCAGCGATGTCACCGCGCGTGAGGAACCGCTGGAAATCCGCGTTGAAGGCCGCTCCGTGGCCGTGGTGATGCGCACGCCCGGCCATGATGAAGAACTCGCCGCCGGCTTCCTTGTGAGCGAAGGAGTGGTGCAGCGTCCGCGCGACATTCTGGAAGTCTCGCAATGCCCGAGCACCAACAACAAGCACGGCAACATCGTCGATGTGCTGCTCGGCGGCGCCGTGGTGAACTGGGACTCGCTCACGCGTCACGTTTTCAGTGCCTCGAGCTGCGGCCTGTGCGGCAAGACAAGCATCGAAAGCGTGTTCCAGCAGTTTCCTGCTGTGAAAGGCGACTGGCAGGTTTCGGCGAAACGGATTGCGGAGCTGCCAGACAAGCTGCGGGCCGCGCAGGAGACATTCTCCAAAACCGGCGGCCTGCACGCCAGCGGGTTGTTCGACCTCGAAGGCAATCTGCTCGTGCTCCGCGAGGACGTAGGGCGCCACAACGCACTCGACAAGATCCTCGGCTACGCGTTGCAACGCGACCTGCTGCCTCTCGACCGGCATATCCTCCTCGTCAGCGGCCGCGTGTCCTTCGAGATCATCCAGAAGGCGCTCGCCGCCGGCATCCCGCTGCTCGCCGCGATCTCGGCGCCCAGCAGCCTCGCGGTCGATTTTGCACAGGAGGCGAATCAGACGCTCATCGGCTTTCTGCGGGGCGAAACGATGAATGTTTACACGCATCCCCGGCGTGTGTTGAATTGAATCATGAAACCGGTCCAGCTCACTGTCTTCATCATCTGGGGCGCCTTGTGCTCCTCGCTGTTGGTTTATGCCGGCATGCTGAGCTCCATGACCTTTGGTCCTGCCAAGGCTGATGTGACATCGACCGGCATGGTCGTGGCACTGGGGGCCGGAAGCGCCTCGGCGCTGAGTTTTCTCCTGCGCAAAATGCTGCTGGGTGATTTCACCGCCGGCAGGCTCAGTCTGGATGATCCGGCGAATCGCAGCCGATTCGTCGCGGGGAACATCGTGGTCTTTGCGTTGAGCGAAGGCGTCGGCGCGCTCGGATTCATCAACGGCATCATGTCCAATGGCCGAGGCGACGCATGGGTGCCTTACATCGGCCTCGCGTTCATTCTGATGCTTCTTCACATCCCGCTGCCGTCACGTTTCAGATCCGCCTCATGAACGGCTATTTCGATCACAACGCGACGACGCCCTTGCTTCCGCAGGCACGCGATGCCTGGCTGCGGGCGAGCGAGAAACACTGGCACAATCCTTCGAGCCTGTATCGCGACGCAGGCATCGTGAGCCAGCAGTTGGAGTCTGCACGCGAGCGCCTGGGCACGTTGATCGGCGCAGACGCAGAGCGCATCGTGTTCACCTCGGGTGCGACGGAATCCAACAACGCGTTGTTTGCCTCACTGCCTACGGACCAAGTCGTCGCGATCTCCGCCATCGAGCATCCGAGTGTGAGGGAAGCCGCGCGTGGTCGCCATGTCATTGAACTGCCGGTCAATGCCGATGGCGTGGTGGAACCAGATGCAGTGAAGCAGATGCTCACAACGAAACAGCCCGCGCTGGTTTCCGTCATGGCGGCGAACAACGAAAGCGGTGCGTTGCAGCCGTGGCGGGAGATCGCTTCTCTGTGCCGTGAGCATGGCGTGCTGTTTCACACGGATGCCGCCCAGTGGATCGGCAAACAAGACGCCTCGAACCTCGGTGAATGCGATTTCATCACAGGCAGTGCTCACAAATTCGGCGGCAGCAAGGGCTGCGGCTTTCTCGTGCTGCCAGCGGAGGATTCACGGCTGAACTTCATCCGTGGCGGACCGCAGGAAAACGGACGCCGAGCCGGAACCGAAAACTATCCGGCCATCGAGGCGATGGTGACCGCCCTGGAGGCGCTCGCACCACGCTTGAGCGAGATTGAAAAGACGCAGAGGAGACTGCGCGATGAGTTCATCGCCGCCATGCGTTCGCGTTTTGAGACACTGCGCGTCATCAGTGAAAACGCGCCGCGTCTTTGGAACACCGTGCTCATGGTGATGCCTGCGCATCACAATTTGAAATGGCTGACGGCTCTTTCCCGGCGCGGGTTCAGCATCTCCACCGGCTCAGCCTGCAGTTCGGGCAAGGAAGGATCTTCCGTGGTCGTGACAGCGCTCGGCGCCAGTGCAGACGAATTGAAGCGTGTCATTCGCATCAGCGGCGGCTGGGAGACGAATGCCGAAGAGTGGCAGTCGCTCGCGACAGCCATTGGAGATGTCTTCGACGAATTGAACCGCGGCGGCAGGCCACAGTAGGCGGTTGCGGCGTTTGGGATCGTGCCTAGTCTCGCCACCATGAACTGGCGGAAATGTCTTCTCGTCTTCATCGCATGCAGCGGCCCGTCGGCACGGGAATGGCGCAGCGCCGACGGAACGCGCACGATGGAGGCCCAGTTTGCGGGCATGAAGGAGGACAAGCTCCTGCTCAAAGACAAGGAAGGCAAAGCCACCGTCTATCCCGCTGCGGCTTTTTCCCAAGCAGACCAGCAGTTTGCACAGCAGGCGCAGGTGATTCTCGATGCCGCTGTGAGTGCGGGCACCCTCGACATGCAGGTGGATCAACTGCTGCCGGAGGGTTATGTCTGCCGCGTCATCAAGAAGCTGCCGGTCGAGAAAGAGACGTGGATTGCCACCGGCTCGCCGTTCCTCGTGCTGCACAGCGATGCATTCGCCACAGAACTCGGCGCGAAGGTGATGGGCAGAACCTTGTATCACGCAGGGACCCGGACGTTTCAGGCGCTCGACGGCAAGAGCACGCTGATCAACACCTACAGCGTGTCGCTCGACGAGGCAGTGGAAACCTCGCTCAGCCTCGCGCAATCAGGCGGCGAACCCGCCAAGGTCGTCGAACCAAGCGCCAAACTGATCACCGCTCGTGGGCTCGCACTGCCATTGGGAAACCGACGGTTCATCACCGAAGCGGCGATGGTCAAAGACTCAAAGACAGTCAACTTGCACATCGAAGACAGAGAGGTGCCGGCGACGGTGGTGCAAATGATCGAAACGTTGGATGTGGCTTTGCTGAGTTGTGACGCAGAAGCCGGGCCGAGAAAGCTTCTGCCACGCAAGCCCGTCGAACGTGGGCAAAAGATCTTCGCGGTGTCGCTGGCTCTCGCGGGCGATGGAAGAACATTCGCCACAGCGACGCGTGCGGAGGGCCGGATCAGCCGCCTCGTGGGTGATCATCTCTTCGAGCATGACGCCACGATCCCGGAAAGCAGCAAAGGAGGCTACGTGGTGGACGAGAAGGGAGAAGTGCTCGGCCTGTTTTTCTCCGGCCAGTCGCGCATGGTCGGAGGCCGCCCCACGGATGCCGGTAGTGGTGCCGATCAGCCTGCGGTGACGGGCTTGTCCGACTGCATCCGCATCGATTCCCTCGAACAACTGTTTCCTGAAAACGGGCAGCAAACACCTGGCGTTCCCTTGGTGAAACCGGGTGCGAATGGCGACCTGATCGCCGGAACATCGGAGATGCTGCGAAGATCCTCGCTGGTCGTCGTGGCGAGTCGTGAAGAGGGCAACCCCGCGCCGCAGACAGCGGCGGGCACCAAGCAGCCTGCGGCCGGCGGTGCTCCGATCACGGGCTGGAGCCTCAGTTCCTCCGGCACACGACACAACTCCAACTGCCGCTACTTCAGACCTCAGTCGCCCTGTCAGGCAACCGACGGCAAGGCGTGCAAGATCTGCGGCGGGTGAGGGGAGATGGTTAGGGATGAAGAGTTATGGGTTATGGGTCCGGAACTCTCATAACCCATAACTCGTAACTCTTCACCCCTCCCTCCTCGGCCGGATCATGAGCACCAACACGAGCGAGAACACACACACGAGAGCGAAGACGCCGAAGATGACGTTGAGCGGCACGTGCTTGTCACGCATCACGCCGAAGCCCCAGTCGGCCAGGCCACCGCACATCATGCTGACGAAGTTCATGATGCCGTAGCCGGTGGCGCGCATGTGGGGTCGTGCGATCTGGCTAAGGATCGGCATGTTGTTGCAATCGAAGAATCCCCAACCGACACCGAACAAAATGAGCGACGCTATGGCAAGGCCAAAGGAGTTCAGCGCGGGTGCATTACCAACGCCGAACATGGCCGGAACGATGAGCATCATGCCAATGGCGCTCACGTAGATTCTGCCGCGGTCGCTCTTGCGCATCCAGCGATCCGCCAGCCAGCCACCAAGGATCGCCGAGAGCAGCGCCGCCGCCTGCCAGTAGAGCGAGGCGGACACGCCGGCCTTGCCCTGGCTGATGTTGAAGGCCTTCTGCAGGATCGCAGGCATCCAGTCGCGCACCACCCATGCGGCGAGTGCGGGCAGCGTGAAGTACAGCACCAGCAGGATGAAATTGCGGTTCAGGAGCAGCTCGCCCATCGCCCCGCCGCGGGCGGCCGGA
Organism: Prosthecobacter sp.; assembly: GCF_020439865.1. Taxonomy (GTDB): domain Bacteria; phylum Verrucomicrobiota; class Verrucomicrobiia; order Verrucomicrobiales; family Verrucomicrobiaceae; genus Prosthecobacter. The sequence goes on along the minus strand of NZ_JAGRPF010000196.1, from coordinate 14,552 downwards.
TCCAGCGCCTTCTGGGTGTCCACCTGACGCGGAACATCACGCAGCAGGAGCAGCAGCGGGATCGCATAGAGGATGCCCGCCAGTCCGGTGAAGTCGAACATGAAGCGCCAGCCGAGGTCCGGCGCATCCGCCACGAATCCGGCGAAGCCGCCGACCATCACACCGCAGTAGATGCCCATCTGATGCACGCCGATCGCACGGGATCGTGTTCCGGTCGTGTGGTAGTCCGCGATCAGCGCCAGAGCCGCCGGGATGTAAAACGCTTCGCTGATGCCCATCATCGTGCGCGCCCAGTAGAGTTCGTTGAAACTGCCCACGTGGCCGGTCAGCCAGGTGATGAGCGACCACACAAACAAGCTGCCGCAAATCGTGAGCTTCCGGCTGAAGCGGTCGGCGATGTAGCCGCCGATGGGGCTGAAAATCGCATACACCCATTTGAACGACGCCAGCATGTGCCCCCAGTTCTCCTCGCTGCCGATGTCCTTGATGTCGCCCATCACCGACACCTTCATCGAAGCGATCATCTGCCGGTCCAGATAGTTCAGCAGGGCCACCGGAAACAGCAGTCCCACAATCAGCCATGCACGGCGCATGACGGTGGGCGAATCGGAGTCGGTGGGCGAAGACATGGACATCCCGTCATGAATCACAGTCTCGGAAACATGAAAAGCCTGAAATCATGCCCAGGCTTGATGCGGGCATGACAGGATCAGGTTTAATCAATGAACGAGCAGATGTACTCGCAGATGCCGCCGCTGACACTGATGTCGAAGCCGCTGTTGGCGGGGACGTCAAAGAACTGGCCGCCGGTGTAGGCGGTCTTGGTGTCGCTGCCGTCGAGTTTCACCACGCAATCACCTGCGACGATTTCCATGCGCTCCGCTTTCGCGGTGCCGAAGTGAAAATCACCGGGATAGATCAGGCCGAGTGTCTTCTTGCTGCCATCCGGAAACAGGATGCTGTGGCTGACGACCTTGCCGTCGAAATAGACATTTGCTTTGGCGACGGCGGTGACGTTCGAGAATTCGGCTGGGATGGCGGACATAGGGCGCGAGGGATAGACGATGAATTCCCAGGCGGCAAGCACGGCCTGCCCGCTACTTCAACGGCACGCCCTGCAGCAGGCCGATCGTCGCCCAGGAACTGCCCCAATAGGTATAGATGTCGGTGGCGGCCTTGAAGGACTTCGCCTTCGCCGGACCGCTGCGGTCCTGCTTGCTGATGTGCGTGATGTCGATGGGCCAGCTTCCGTCCTCGCACTGCGTCTGCAGCAGCCAGTGCTGCGCACGGGCGATGGCATCCGCGACGGCTGGATCTGAGGCGGCAGGCTGCAACGCATACAACACCTGACCGGTTGCGAGCACGTCGCTCATGTTCTCGCCGAGGAACGAACTCCAGCCGCCGTCGTTGCGCTGGCGTTTCACGATGTCTCTGATCAAGGCCGTCGCCTCCTCCGGTTTGCCAAAGCGTCGTGCGAAGAGCGTGCGAAACACGAGAGATTCCATCGACGTGGGCGCGTCCTTTTTCTGCAGCAGCGCACCCGCCTTCGCATGAGCAGCGTCAGACTGCGGTGCGGCATCTTTCAACGTCGCGAGTGCCATGAGGTTGAGCCGCGTCGAATTGGCCTGCGCATCGGGTGCGCCGCGCTTTTGCATGCCGGAGAACTGCCCGGCGGGAGTCCAAGAACCATCAGCTTTCTGCTCGGCGGCGAGCAGCTTCGTCAGCTCCGGTGCAGGCCGGTCTGGCATGGCGAGGATCATGAGCGCCGCTTCTTCGAGACCGGGCTTCTTGTCTGTCGCACGCTCGACCGACCACTCCAGCCATTCGTCGAACTTCTTCGGGTCCACGACAAAACCACGCGCCTTCGCCTCCCGATGACTCCACAGCAGCTCGGGCATGTGATGGCAGCCGTTGCAGTTTTTGGCCGTTACCCACTCATCGCCTTCTCTGCCGAGGAAACCGAGCCCCTTGGTGATCACCCCACGCAGCTCCGCCTCTCCGGGAGGCTTTACCGGAGGTGCTTTTGCCGGGGCATTTTTGGCTGCCTCCGCAGGATTCGTGGGCGGAGGCTTGGCCTTGTCGTCCGCCCGACACACCGCGGCAGCGGTAACGACGATCAGCGCAAGCAGTCGCATGGTTGGGCGATGCATCTTCATACCCGTCAAACGCACGAACACTGAAGTTGTTAGCAGTGATGCGTCCGAACTGCAGGCCTCATCCGTCCCCGTCACTTCTTCGGACGCTTCGTCACAGTCACGCTTTGGATGTAATACTTGTTGTACTGATTTCCATCCGACTCGAGGGCAAAGTTGTAGCCCCAGTAGCTCACGAACTGCGGGTCGTCGATCTGCCAGCGCACCGTGTGCCATTGCTTGTTGTCCGGCACGGTGAACCAACCGCCTGCGGTTTTGAATCCGGAAGCGGATTCGTAGACGAGCTTGAAGCCGGCATTGTCGTTGGCCTCGTTGCGCCGCACGACGGCGGTGATTTCGATGGGCTCGCTCGTGTAGGACATGAACTCGGGATCGACGACGAACACATTGCCGCCGGGCACGTTGCCCGCACGGGCTGAGCCGCCGTAAACCACCACCGCGTCTGCCACGGATTCGCCGGAGAGCGTGTGCAGACCTTGCTCGACTTGTGTCCCGCCCATCGTGATGGAGACGGACTTCGCCTGCGCGTAGTCCCCGTCCCATGGCAACGCCCGGGCCTTGTTCGCTTTCGCCTGACTCACTAGATCGTCGGAGACATCGAGGATAAGCACCGGTGCCAAGGTCAACGCATGCGTCGCCGCTTTCGTCATCTCACCCGTGAGTGGATGGACGATCTGGACCGGTTGGTCGAAGCGGATGTCATCCTTCGTCCCCGGACGGGCCCAAGTGACGAGCACCTGCGTCTGCGATCCCTGAAACACAAAGCCGTAGTGCTTTTCGTTCAACAGCACCCAGCCGAGGCAGACCGGATGCTGCCCAAGATGCCGGATCATCTGCTGCATCGCGGTGTAGGAGGGACGCGGCTTTCCCTCGCGGTCGAGCAGGCCCATGGGTCCACTGTCGCCATCCCTGCCTTCGAACCATTGAGTGCATGCGACGCCCTGCGCGATCCCCATGGTGTAAGCTTTGATCAGCGCGTATGCCTGTGTGTCTGCGCCTTTTTTGACGTCGCATCCGAGTTCGGTAAACACGACCGGCACATCGGCCTTCGCTGGATTCTGCGCGGCGAGCATCTTTCGCAAGGTGGGCACGATGTGCATGAACACGGCCTCCGTACCTGCGTTGTCAGCGATGCCGTTGAGCACCTCATACGGGTGCAGCGTGATGTAGTCGAAGTGATCCTTTGCGCCGGCCTGGATCACCTTTTCGAGGTAGTTGATGTGAACTGACTTCGCCGCGAGTCCTATCAGACAGTCAGGATCGGCCGCTTTGGCCGCATCGTAGGCGCTGACGACGATCTTGGCGTAATCCGCCGGCGTTTGATCACGCCCGGTGAAGTTCGGCGGTTCATTCCACACCTCCCAGCGTTTGATGCGGTCTTTGCAATGACCGACAAGCGCCGTCACGTAGGCGGACCACCCTGCGAGGTTGTTCACCGGCAACGTGCCGGGTTTGTCGAGCGTGTTCCAGCGCGGACTGCCGAGCAGGAGACCGCCGAAGACGAAATGATGCCGCGCGAGGCAGTCCATCTGTTCATCGAGCGCCTTCCAGTCGAACCGTCCCTGTTCCGGTTCCACCTGCCCCCAGCCTGTGGCGCTGCTGCGATAGTAGCGCAGCCCGATGGCCTCCATCTGCGGCACCCATCGTTCACAGTCCTGCGCCGAGCGGTTGTTGACGTGGCAGCTGCCGATGCCAAAAGGCCCAAGCTCCGTGAGATCGCCCGCCGCGTGAGCCGACGCAGCGAGACCCAGAGAGATGAAAAAGAGAAGACGGCTCATGGCGCGATGTTCGGACGTGGAAGGACGATGCGCAAACCGGCGCTTCATCACAATCAAAACCAGAGCCGGTTTCCAGACCGGCGGAAGATAGGATGGCCGGACAGCGTATGGTCGGCACCATGAAGACCATCTCACTCCTCATCACCGCTGTCACCTTCACCTGCGTGGCGTTTGCCCAGGAAGGGAAAGAAAACCCGAAACAGGCCCTCCAGAGCCTGATGGAGCGTGCACGCGACGCCAAGGCCGCCGGACGTCTCGACGAAGCCAAGGAACTGGCCGCACAGGCGGAGCGCTTTCAGGCCGAACTGCGCGAACGCGAAGGAATGAAGAAGCCCGAAAAGCACATGGACAAGAAAGGTCCGATGCCCGGCAAAGGGCCCGAAGCCGAACGCATGGAGCACGTCATGCAGGCGATCCAGCATTTGCACGCCGCCGGTTTGCATGAGCCTGCAAAAGGCATCGAGGAGATCGCCCAACACCTGCGGCGCGAGATGGAGGAACGCATGCACCGCGAGCAGGCCGAGGCCCGTGAACGCGAAGGCAAGAACCACGGCGAGATGAGGGCCCAGGCCGAACTGAATGAAATGCGCCAGCAAATGCGCCGGATGGCCGAAGTGATCGAGCAGCTTCAGGCAGAACTCAGGAAGCGTGACCCCGACAAGTTTCAGCCGCTGGCGAAATAGAGCGCGTGATCTTCCTCTCGGGCTCACACAAACCTTTGGCACCGTGAATGCGGCTTACTCCCACACGCCCAGCTTCACGAGCTGCTTCGTCGCAGCGCCGGCCCAGTCGCGATTCGCAGCGGGACTGGCCGGGCTGGGATGGAGGACGCGTCCGGTTTTGAAGGCGCCGTTCATCGCCTCCTTCGCGCGATTCGCACGCTCTTCGGCGAAGGCACCGACACCAATGACCCATTCGGGTTGCAAAGCCGCAATGACAGCGCGCAGATGTTCATCGCATGCGGCTTCCATGACGGCGGTTTCGCCGGCAGGAAGCTTGTCAGGCGTGTGATTGCGGCCGCTAGCCTCGATGAAGACGAGCGGGCAGTAGTTGGCGACGAAATGATCTTCGAAGAAAGCCTCAGCCTTGCCGAAACGCTGGGCAAACAGGCCCCACAACCGGCGGCCGCTCACTTCCGACTGCGGGCAGTCGAATCCGACGACCGGCCGCTTCGGATGCTCGCGCTCGGGTTTTCCCACGGGTTCGTTAATGCCCATCCAGTCACGCACGGCGGCGATTTCACCGAAGGGCACGCCGGTCTGCGTCATGCCGAACGGACCCGGATTCATCCCGACGAGAACGACGCGCTTCCTGTTGCTGCCGAATCTCCGCAAATAGGTCTCATGCGGCGCCCACGCATAGTCGAGCGGCTGATACACGTATTCAACCGGCGCGGCGAAGCGCAGCGGGCGCAGGGTTTCGCGCAGAGACTTGGCGGCAGCAATGAGAGCGTTGGCGGGCATCGGCGCATGAGATGCGTGGAGGCGGCGTGAGTCAACATGCGCAAAAAGAACTCGTAAGCCCAAGGGCGTCCGCTAGAGTCTGCGCCCGTGATGCGAAAGAACCTGAGCTTCGGAATCTTGGTGGCGGCTTGTCTCGCCGTTTCGCCGTTGTCGGCGGAAAACGTCAAGATGGTGCTCAAGAGCGGCGCGGAACTGCGCGGCGAAGTTTTGAAGGAGCGCGAGGACGCCGTGGTGCTCGATCTGGGTCACACCGTGCTCACCGTGCCCCGCGCGGAGATTTCCATCTTGGAAAAGGCGACGGCCGCCACGGCCAAAACCACCGCTGTGAAGGGGGAGGACATCTATTTCGTCGAGCCGGGACGCGAACCGATGACGGTGGAAAAGAACGTCCAGCGCGTGGCGGAGTCCGTGGTGCAGATCCAGACCTCCTCCGGTCTGGGCTCCGGCTTTATCATCAACGAACTGGGCTACGTCATCACCAACCAGCACGTCATCGCCGGCGAGCGTGAAATCACCGTCGTGGTGTATCGCAAGAAGCCCGGCGGCCTGGAGAAGCAGCCTTTCACGAAAGTGAAGATCATCGCGATGAACGGCTTTCTCGATCTCGCGATCCTGCAGATCGACGATGCCGCCGCCAAGAGCCTGCCCTTTGTGCCGATGGGCGACTCCGACACGCTCACGCAAGGTCAGGACGTGTTTGCGATCGGCAGCCCGCTCGGCCTCGAGCGCTCCGTATCGAAGGGTATCGTGAGCGTCCGTGCTCGTGAGAGCGGCGGCCGCTGGTACATTCAAAGCACGACGCAGATCAATCCCGGCAACTCCGGCGGTCCGCTCTTCAACGCCCGTGGCGAAGTCGTCGGCGTGAACAACATGAAGACCGCCGGCGTCGGGGTCGAAGGGCTGGGATTCTCGATCCCTTCGAACGTGCTGAAGCTGTTTCTCAAGAACCGCGAGGCTTTCGCCTTCGACCCACGGAATCCGAACAGCGGATTCCGCTACCTTCCGCCGCCGGCCCCGCCGGAAGAAAAAACAAAGCCAGAATCTGTAACCACCGGCGGTTGATCCTTCAGCAACTGTTGGCCCCCACTGAATCCCCCCTCATGAAAACCGCCCCCGTCTTCCTCGCTTTGCTGCTTGCCAGCATCCTTCCCGCCTCCGCCTCCGACCGGCTGGAGCAATGGTACAATCTCATGCCAAAGAACACGGTCGGTGTCATCGCCATCAAGAACACGCCTGAACTCCTCGCCGACTGGGAGAAGAGCAGCTACGCGAAGTTCATGCAGGACGACGAGGCGAAGCGCTGGATGGCTCCGATGCGCAAGGATGGCGAGGCTCCGTGGGACAAGTTCTTCAAAGAAACCTACGGCGGCGGCATGCACGACACGCTCAAGGATTATCCCGGCGCGCGGGTGAGCTACCTGGTGGTCAATGACTTCGCCGAACTCGCCAAGGATCCGCCCAACGTCTCGCTCTGCGAAATCGCGGGCAAGCAGAAGGAAATCGAAGCACACAAGCTCGCGGAAGTGGAGTCGAAGAAGAAGGAAAACGAGAAGCTCAAGCTGCACAGCGAGGACATCGGCGGGGTGAATGTGCAGATCGCCTCCGAAGGCGAAGGCAACGATGCAGCCTGGGCGGTGGCTTGGGCCGTGGTCGGTGATGTGATGATCGAGGCGAACACCCGCGGTCTGATGGAGTACATGATCGGAGCCCTCAAGAACAACGCCGGAGACCCGCCAGGCGTCGCGCGTGAACATCTGACGCGCATCGGTCAGATCACCAACGGTGGCGGCGACGCGATGCTCTACTTCAACGGCGTGAAACTGCTCGAACTTGGCGAACAGGCGCTCGCTGCGGCCGAAGCCGCCAAGAAGGATGAAAAGAAGGCACCAGGCTTTAGCTTCGACATCAAGCCGAAGCAGATCATGGACATGCTCGGAGCCCAGGAACTTCAGGCCGTCGCGTTCACTGCGGAGCTGACGGACAGTCAGTCGCGCATGGACATGACGATCCTGCATCCGGCAAAACCCGCGGGCCTGATCTCGCTCATGCGCGGCTCCGGAAACGAAGTAACCCTGCCTCAGTTCATTCCCGCAGGCGTCCTGACGGCCAGCGTCGCACGAATCGACTTCGGTACGGTTTATGACGCCATCCTCGGCATGGTCACCAAGCTGGGCCCGATGGCGATGATGATCACCATGCAGGTGCCGCAGCTTGAAGCGCAGATGGGATTCAAGATCCGCGACGACCTGTTCGGAAGCCTGGAAGATGAGGTCCTCCAGGTGCAGGACGGCGATGGCGGCCAGGAAAGCCAGGTCATGGGATTCAAGGTCAAGGATGCCGACAAGCTCGGCGGCGCCCTCGAAGGCCTCAAGCGTTTCGCCGGAGCCGGTTTCGGCGCCTTTGAGGAAAGCGACTTCCTGGGCTACAACATCAACACGCTCAAGACCTCGCAGACGGCCAACACCGCCACCGAAATCGCCTACTGCAACACGGGCAAATACCTCCTCATCTCCGTCGGCAAACAGGACACGCTGAAAAAGGTGCTCGGCCGCATGAAGGATCCTTCCGGCCCCAGCATCTGGGACGACGCCCAGGTTCAGACTCTGCTCTCCCTCGTGCCGAAGAACTACAGCGGTGTCGGCGTCACGGATGCAGGCCGCCTGCTCAACATGATCGCCACCGCCGCCGCCACACTCGAAAGCAAGGCCGGCAACAAAAAGGCCGCCGCGAAAAAGAAAGGCCCCGGCAAGAAGGCTATCGCGCCCGAAGAGGCTGTCGCCGCGACTTCCGCCGGCTGGTTTGACTCCAGTGCGCGCCCGTCGAACGAAACCTTTCGCCGCTACTTTGGCAGTCTGCTCAGCGCCAGCTACGCCCTGCCGGACGCGGTTCAGTTTCACTACCTGACCACGCCGGTCGAGGTGAAATAACCACCGCCAGACTGCCCCAACCGGAGTCAGGTGCGCGCCGCTCTCACAATTCAGCATCATGATCGCCAGACTCCTGCCGCTCCTCCTCGCCTCCACAGTGTTGGCTGAAGCGCCGGCGCTCTACTTTGACGGGCCGGAGATCGTGAAACTCGACTGGAACACATCGAGTCCGCGCACGGGAGATTTCAACGGCGACGGCCTGCCTGATCTCGCCATCGTGAACTCCTCGCGTGCGCGCATCGAGTTTCTCCTGCAACGCAAGGACGGCGTGAAGCCGGGAACTCCTGAAAAATCCACCCGTGCCGATCGCTGGAACCCGATCCTCGAAGTGTCCCGTTTCGACAAGCAGCCGCTTGTCATCGGCCATGCCGCGCAGGCGCTTGTCACGGGTGACTGGAATGGCGACAAGCGCGACGACATCGCCTTCATCACCGACGAAGACAAACTCGTGCTTCGCATGCAGGGCGACAACGGAACCTGGAACGAGAAGCGTGAGTTCACTCTCGACTCCACCGCAGACGACACCGAAGTCCTCGCCGCACGCGATTTGAACAGCGATGGACGCGATGACATCGTGCTGCTTACCAACACACGCCTCATGGTGCTGCTGCAAAAGGCAAACGGCGGCTGGGCGGAACCTCAGAACTATGCGCTTGGTGAAAGCGGCAGCGCCGGACTGACCATTGCAGATCTCAATGACGACGGCCTCGCCGATCTGTTTTACACCGCGCCTGATGGCGACGCCCTGCTGGTCCGGTTGCAGAAGACAGGAACCACGTTTGGCGAAGAGTGGCGGATCGAAATCCCCACCACGCGCCACTGGCTGCATGCGATTCGCCTCGGTGAGGAGAAAACAGGCATCGCCTGGATTCAGGATGAGACGAACAGGGTCGAAGTCGCGAAACTCGCCCAGGGCGCCGCCGAACCCAATGCCGAACGTGCCGCCACGATCCGCTACGCCATGCCGCCGACGGAATCGAAGAACGGTGCCGTGGCCTACGGCGATCTCACCGGCGACGGCCACGCAGACGTGGTGATGTCAGAACCCAAGGCGGCACGGGTGTGGTTGTTTCAGGGAAGCACCAGCGGTGCCTTCAGCGAAGGCCGCGAGTTCCCCGTCCTCAGCGGCGTCGAGTCACTGGCCATCGATGACGTCGATGGCGACAAGAAAGCCGATCTCGTGCTCCTCAGCCCGGTCGAACAGGCCATCGGCGTCGCTCATTGGGAAGACAACCGTCTCGTTTATCCCGAGATCGTTTATCAGGCCAAGGAAGGTGAAACGCTGCTCACGCTCACCACCGATTCAGGAATCCTTTGTGTGAGTGAGATCAAATCGAAGCCGCAGCTTGTCACGCTGCGCAAAACGGGATCCGGCAAGGGCTTCACCGCCACATCTCAGGAACTCGCCGTCAAAACCGGCCGCATCAATGGCATCCGCGTTGTCGATGCCAATCAGGACGGCCGCAGTGATCTCGCGCTGTTCTCGAATCTCGGTGCCATGCAGCTTCTGCTGAACACCAACGACGCCAAGTCACCGTTCAAGCGCGTCGAAGGAATTCCCGATTCGTTTGTGAGCAAGATCGCCCCTGCCGCCCTCACGACCGGCGATTTCGACGGTGATGGCAAAGACGAGATCATCATCGCCCATCAGCAACTTGCCCGTGCTTTCAAAGTGAATGCCGAAGGCAAGGCCAGCATCGTGGAGCAGTTCAACGCCCCCGATGCCGCCGCCGAACTGCACAGCGCCATCGTCTCGCGCAAGGACGGCAAGATCTCCGTGCTTCTCGTCGATGCCACGCACAGCAAGCTGCATGAGCTCAGCGCGGGCAAAGACCGTGTCTATCGCGCCGACCACACGCACGCCCTGCCCGTCATGACACCTGAGCAATGCTTGCTCCTCAACGCGGAGAAAAACACCCAGCTTCTCCTGCTCGGCAAAAACAACTTTCAGATTTCACCGCTCGACGGAACCACCCTCAAGCTTGAAACCGTCGTGACTTTTGACAGCGAACTGAAGGACGGCCTCCCCACGGATCTCATCGCCGCCTCGTTCTCCGGCGAGAATCTCGATGACATCGCGCTGCTCGACACCTCGAAGAGCCGTGTCATCGAGTTCTTCCGGCCGGTCGCCGGCCCGAAATGGGAAAGCGCCATGTACTTCCGCGTGTTCGAAACGGATCCGCACTTCCGCGGAAAGACCGGCCTCGAAAACGAACCTCACGACTACGCCGCCCTCGATCTCAACAACGACGGCCGCCTCGACCTCTGTCTCCTGACGCACGACCGGGTGTTGCTCTACGTGCGGAAGAAGTGAGCCTTGATCCCGCAAGGAAGCAAGAAGCTGACTTGCCTCCCCAGTCCTTCGCGACATCATGCCGGCCACGATGAAACGCCTCTACCGCCACGCCCAGATCGCCAGCGAAGACTCGCCGAAGCTTCAGACCGCCGATGTGCTCGTCGAGGGCGACAAGATCATCGGGGTGGCCACGAACATCACGGGTGTTGAGGGTGCGGAAGTCATCGACTGCACCGGGCGCATCCTGCTGCCGGGACTTTTCGACATCCATGTGCATGCCCGTGAGCCGGGGCAGGACGACAAGGAAAACATCGCGACCTGCGCCGAGGCGGCGATCAACGGCGGCGTCACAGGCTTCGTCATGATGCCGAACACCTCGCCTGCGATCGACAACTCGGGTGTCGTTCGCACCGTGCTGGAAAGCGCCCGCCGCACGCGCATCGGCGCCGGGATCTACACGTCAGGCGCCATCACCAAAGGCCGCAAAGGCGAGGAACTCGCCGGCATCGCCGGCATGAAAGCCGCGGGCGCGGTGATGCTCACGGACGACGGCTTTCCGGTGAACAATCCGCAGGTCCTGCGCCGGGCGATGGAATACGCCCGCGAGTTCGACATCCCCATCGCCAGCCATTGCGAGGTGAAGGAACTCAGCGGCAAGGGCTGCATGCATGAGGGCAAGATCAGCTACGCGCTCGGCCTGCCCGGCATTCCTGCCATCAGTGAGGAAATCTGCATCGCCCGCGACATCCGCCTCGCCGAGTTCACCGGCGTGCATCTCAACATCCAGCACGTCAGCACTGAGCGCGGCATGGGCACCATCAAGCGCGCCAAGGACCGCGGCATCCACGTCACCTGCGAGATCGCGCCGCACCATCTCCTGTTCAATCACGAGCACATCGGCGACTATGACACGCACTACAAGATGAACCCGCCGCTGCGCACGCCGGAGGACAACGCCGCGCTGCTCCAGGGCCTTAAGGACGGCTGGTTCGACGTCATCGCCACCGATCACGCACCCCACACGCCGTTTGAAAAAAATCAGGACTTCGCCAGCGCTCCCTTTGGTGTCACCGGGCTCGAAACCGCGCTCGTCTCGCTCTATGACCGCTTCATCAGCAAGGACATCCTCGACTGGGGCCTCATCGTGAAGCGCTTCAGCGCCGAACCGCGCCGCCTCATGAAACTGCCGCCTGTGCCGATCAAGGAAGGCGGCGTTGCCGAGTTCATCCTCTTCAATCCGGCTCGCACCACCACCTTCAGCCGCGACTTCATGAAATCGAAGAGCATCAACACGCCCTTCCTCGATCATACGCTGCAAGGCATGATCGAACGCGTGGTGTATCGCGGCGAGGAACTGCTGGCACGATAAACTGGCCCCGAGTTTATCGGCCTTAGGCCGTCAACCGACACGCGTGTTATCTGAACAACCGTCTGAAAAAATTACCCGCATCGGATCTCCTCTCCTGATCGGGCCGAATTTCATTCGGAGGTGGAATGGTTGGCACCTCCGATCGACGACCGTTGCGCGTTGAGTATCCACCACTCAACGACGGCTTTTGCACGCGAGGGTTGCGCAAACCTTGCCTTGCCAGCGATTCCACATGGTTGGAAATCCCGACAAAATAGGGTTCGAGGCTGCGGCCATATCCTATCTCATTAGCGTAGCCCCAAGCATTTGCCAACCCGTACTCCACCAAGTGGAACGTGCGGTAAACGTCCTCGGGGTCAGAATTGCCGTTGACCTGTTGCCTCAGTGTCGCGGCATCCCCTCTCAAGGCCACCAGCAGCAGGTTCAGTCGCGTTTCGACTTTAGTGATCTGGTTTCGGCGCGATTCCAGATGAGTATCAAAAGCCACTGACGTCTGCCGAGTGGCGTCTTCAAGGAGATTGAGGTCTCCAGCAACCGTTCCAGCGGTCATGTCTCGATTTCCATTTCTGAAAAACTGAGCCGTTGCCGGTGTGGAGCAAATGCTCAGAACAAAACAAAGCGCAACGAGACGAAGAAACACGGGGGCGGGAATTGGTTGTGCATTCATGCCTCCATAATTAAGGACGTGCCGTGGTATCACAAGCCCTATCTGAAAGCAGAAAGGCACATCCGATCTGCCTTTACACGGCGTTTACAGACGCCTGAGGCCGCCTGAATCATCGTGGCGGCATGAAGACGATTCTTTGTGCCCTCTTTCTCAGCGCCAGCCTGTTCGCACAGTCGGCGCGCATGCCGGTGTGGATCTCGCCCAACACGCGGATCATCGCTCCGACGCCTCAGCAATCCGTTCAAGTGACGAACGTCGATGCCCACATCGACATCGCCGATCAAATCGCCATCACGACGCTCGACATCGCGTTGCGCAATCCGACCAGCCGGCCGCTGGAGTCCGAGTTGCTGGTTCCGGTGCCGCAGGGCGCTGTTTTGAAGGCCTTCGCTTTTGAAGGCGGCAACGCCGAAGGCACCGCCCGGCTGCTGCCACGCGATGAGGCGCGCCGCATCTACGACAGCATCGTCGCACAGACGCGCGATCCGGCGCTGCTGGAGTTCGTCGGCAATGCGGTGGTGAAGTCGAGCGTGTTCCCGGTTCCTGCGAACGGCACACAGAAGGTGCGCGTGACCTATGAACGGCTGCTGGAGGTCGATGGCGCACGTCTCGACTACGTGCTGCCGCGTTCGGAGGCGGTAGAGTATGCAGTGCCGTGGAAGCTGTCGATGCGTGTCAAATCGACCTCGCGCATCGCGTCGGTGTATTCGCCGAGCCACGAAATCGCCGTGAAGCAGCCCAACGATCATGAGGCGACGCTTTCCTGCACCACCAAAGACCCGGGCGCCTTCCGCGTGTCATTTCTGCGCGAAACGAAGGATGAAATGACCGCATCGTTGCTCGCCTATCCTGATCCGAAGATCGGTGGCGGCTATTTCCTCGTCATGATCGCGCCGCCGAAGCCGAAGGCGGATGCCAAGCCGATCAAACGTGAGGTCACGCTGGTCATCGACCGCAGCGGCAGCATGGCCGGACCGAAACTGGATCAGGTGAAGGCCGCCGCCTTGCAGGTGATGGAAGGTTTGAACGATGGCGAAGGCTTCAACCTCATCGTCTATAACGAAGCCGTCGAAATGTTCGCCGCGCAGCCGGTGATCAAAAACGCCGAGACGACCAAGCAAGCCCGCGATTACATCAGCGCACTGCGCGTGAGCGGCGGAACGAACATTCATGACTCCGTCGTCGAAGCGCTTCGGCAGAAACCGCTCGAAGGCATGCTGCCGATCGTGCTGTTCCTCACCGACGGCCTGCCCACCATCGGCCAGACTTCGGAAAAGGCGATTCGCGAGGCCGTGGCTAAGGGCAACCCGCATCAGCGTCGCGTCTTCACCTTCGGCTTCGGTGTGGACGTGAACACACCGCTGCTCTCGCGCATCGCCCGCGAAACTCGCGCCAGCGCGGAGTTCGTGCTGCCAAAAGAAGACGTCGAAGTGAAGGTCAGCCGCGTGTATGATCGTCTGCGCGGCCCGCTGCTCACGAAGCCAGCGCTGCGCGTTCTCGATGACCCGAATCGCGTGAGCGATTTGATTCCATCGCCGCTGCCCGATGTGTTTGAAGGCGAGCAGATTCTTCTCTCCGGCACCTATCGAGGTGAAGCGCCGCTGCATTTCCAGCTCACCGGCGCCTCGACGGAAGGCGAGCGGAAATTCGATTTCACCTTCAACCTCGACAAGGCGAGCACCGCGAACGCCTTCGTGGCCCGTTTGTGGGCCAGCAACAAGATTGCCGTGCTCAGCGAGGCGATTCGCGACCTCGGCGCGGATGGTGCGACCGCGAACACCACCGAGTTGGTGAATGAAATCGTCCGTCTCTCGACGCAGTTCGGCATTTTGACCGAATACACCGCCTTCCTCGCCGAGGAAGGAACCTCGCTCGCGGCCGCACCGGCCAATGCAGCTC
>NZ_JAGRPF010000195.1 GCF_020439865.1 Prosthecobacter sp. | reverse complement strand
TTGGGACGAGAGCAGCGACACACTCGTCTGCCAGCTCCCGAGCGACACGCTGAACAGCATTGTCTATGACAGCGCCCGACAGGAATACGTGATGTTCTGCCGACCGAAGAACCGCTACCGCATCTTCAAAGGTGACATCCTCGATACCGGAGAATCACGCCGCATCGCGCGCATGAGCCATGCGAATCTGTGGGAGGAATGGAAGGCGGAGCCGCAGGCGATCCTGACGCCGGACGAACTCGATGCGCGGGAAGATTTCAATGCCTTCTACGGCATGCCAACACGCTACCACGCCGGCATCTACTGGGGTGCGTTGTGGTGCTTTCGCTTCAACGATCACATCTTCACCGAGCTGGCCTTCAGCCGCGATGGATTCCAGTTCGACCGCCTGCCGGACCGGCCGAAGATGATTCCTCTGGGCGAAGAGGGCACCTGGGACGACAGCATGACCTTCGGCAGCATGGACTGGGTGGAAGTGGGCGACGAATGGTGGTTCTACTACGCTGGCTGGGACGGCGACCACGGCGGCAAGGATCGCCACGCAGGAATGGGCTTGGCGAAGCTGCGCAAGGAGGGCTTCATCTCGATGCACGGACCGAAAGGCGGCGGCGTAATCGTCACGCGCGTTCTCAAGTGGCCCGGCGGAAAACTCGTCATCAACGCAGACACCGCGAAAGGCGAACTCAAGGTGCGCGTGAGCGACGCGACGCGCAAACCGCTGCCCGGCTTCGATTATGCCGACTGCGAGACGTTCACCGGCAACTCGACCTCGCATGAGATCCAATGGCGCGGACAGTCGCTCGATTCGCTCGCGGGCAAGGAGCTGCGCTTCGAGTTCTATCTGCGCGACGCCGACCTGTTCACGTTCCGAGCAGATAGGTCGAAATAGCAACCCGCGGCATTGGAGTGAAAGCTCACTCCAATGCTACACCGCACTGCTGGCAATGACGCGCGCGTGAGTCGTGATCATCCCAGCCGCATTCGCTGCAGCGCCGCCGCGTGCGCGTGCCTTTGAGCTCACGACCGATCTCGCTGGTCACGATGCCAGTGGGCACGGCGATGATCGCGAAACCTGTGAGCATGATCACCGAGGCCATGATCTTGCCCAGCACCGTCACCGGGGCGACGTCGCCGTAGCCGACAGTCGTGATCGTCACGATCGCCCAGTAAATCGACTGCGGGATGTTGGCGTATCCGGGATTTGCATCGTGTTCGATGACATAGACGATCGTGCCTTCCACACACACGAGCGCGAGCACGGCGGAGAAGAAGATCAGGATTTTCCGGCGGCTGGCGCTCAGCGCATTCATGAGCACGCCCGCTTCGCCGAGATACTCCGCCATCTTCAGCACCCGGAACATGCGCATCAGGCGCAGGATGCGCACCGTTGTGAGGTAATGCGACCCCGGCAGCAGCAGCGAGATGTAGGCCGGCAGGATCGACATGACATCGACGATGCCGAAAAAGCTGCGCGCATACTTCCACCGGCTGCGCACCACCCAGAGCCGCGTCACATACTCCAGCGTAAACAAACCGGTAAACACCCACTCCAGCGTGGCAAACAAGACGCCGTGGCGCTCACGCAGCTCGTCCACGCTCTCCAGCATGATCGTCAGCACGCTCAGGCCGATGAGCCACAGCAACACGACATCAAAAACGCGGCCGGCCTTCGTGTCCGAAAGGAAAATGATGCGCCAGATGCGTTCGCGTGTGGAGTTGTTGTCTGAAGACGAAGACGGCATGGGCCAACTAAGCCTCCCATACCATCGGCACAAGCGCTCGCTGCAAACAGCAGGGCAATACCAGGCTCACGCCAGCAACTCCTTCACCACGTGCCCGTGGATGTCGGTGAGGCGGTAGTCGCGGCCTTGGAAGCGGTAGGTGAGGCGTTCGTGATCGAATCCGAGGAGGTGCATCACCGTGGCCTGGAAATCGTGCACGTGGACTTTGTTTTCGGCAACGCTGAAGCCGAGTTCGTCCGTGCTGCCGTAGTCGAATCCGGCCTTCGCACCACCGCCAGCCATGAAGAGGGTGAAGCAGTCCGGATAATGATCGCGACCGAGCACCTTGCTCGCCGCGGTGCGGCCTTCGCGGAAGGGCGTGCGGCCAAATTCACCGCCCCAGATGACGAGCGTGTCCTCGAGCAGGCCACGTTGCTTGAGATCTTTGATCAGCGCTGAAACGGGTTTGTCGGTGGCGGCCACTTTGTTGGTGAGACCGGTCGTGATGCCCGTGCCTTCGCCGGTGCCGTGGAAGTCCCAGCCCCAGTCGAAGAGCTGCACGAAGCGCACGCCTTGCTCGACGAGACGACGCGCGAGCAGGCAGTTGTTGGCGAAACTCGATTCACCCGGCTTCGCACCGTAAGCCTCCAGCGTGGCCGCGTTTTCCTTCGTGATGTCCATCACCTCCGGCACGCTGGCCTGCATGCGATACGCCAGCTCATACTGCGCGATGCGCGTGACCGTTTCGGGATGACCGAACTCGGCGACCTGCTCCTGATTGAGCTGGTTCAGCACATCGAGCGTCTTGCGTCGCATGTCACGGTTCATGCCGGCTGGATCGCTCACGAACAACACGGGATCGCCCTTGCTACGGCATTGCACGCCTTGATACACGCTCGGGATGAAGCCGCTACCCCACAGGCCCTGGCCGCCGCTCGGCTGCGTACCGCTGGAGATCAGGCAAACGAAGCCCGGCAGGTCCTGATTCTCCGTGCCGAGGCCATACGTGGCCCACGAGCCCATCGACGGACGCCCCTGCCGCGCGTGTCCGGTGAAGAGCAGCAGCTCCGCCGGCGCGTGATTGAACTGGTCCGTGTTCATCGAGCGGATCATGCACATCTCATCCGCGATCTTGTGGAAGTTCGGGCATGCATCGCTCATCCACATGCCCGCCTTGCCGTAGCGCGCGAACGTGCGCGGAGTGCCCATCAGCTTCGGCACGCCCGTGGTGAAGGCAAAGCGACGGCCTTTGAGAATTGAATCCGGACAGTCCTGCCCGCTGCGCTTCACGAGCTCTGGCTTGTAATCAAACAGATCGAGATGTGGCGGCGCACCACTCATGTGCAGGTAGATCACGCGCTTCGCCATCGACGCAACGTGCGGCTTCCGCGGCAGAATCGGATTATCCGCCGTCAATTGAGCCCCGGCGTTCTGCTGCATCGCATGCACCGC
>NZ_JAGRPF010000240.1 GCF_020439865.1 Prosthecobacter sp. | reverse complement strand
TGGCGGCGTAGTGGCGGGATTCCTTCGGCGAGTCACCTTTGGCGACAAGGCCGGCGAAACACCAGTCTATCATGTTCTTCGAGAAGTGAAGCACAAGACGCTGGCGCTCGTTGTCCGGCAGGCCCCAGCGTTCTTTTGGCATGCGGTCGGGGCGGATCGTGGAGTCGGTGGACTGCGATCCCAGCAGCCAGAAAAGTTTCGTCTGCTCATCCCACAGCACATGAAAACGCATCTGCCCGCCCGGACAGGGCGCGTAGAGCATCGGCGTGCCGGCGGGCGATTTCACCAGCGCGGTGGTCATGCTGCCGTCGTCGTTTTCACGCACCTGAGCAATCGCGGCATAGTTCGTCATGCCGGTGTTCGCCCGCATCCAGAGGTGGAAGGTTTTGCCCTCGGGATCGAACCACACATGATCCGGATCGGTAAACTGCACCACGTTCGTCTCACACCAGCCGAGTGGCGCGATGCCTCGCCCCTTCGGCGGCACAAGGAAGGTCACCTTCTTTGGGTCCATCGGATGAAACGGCAGGCCGAAGGCGTTCGGCAGGCGCGATTCAGGAATGTCCTCAAACACCAGCTCGCTGGCGAAGGTCCAGTTCTCGCGCTTCGTGAGATCGCTGTCCGCCTTCGCCCGCATGAGCACGGGTGCGAGATCCGCCACCTGCCAGCCGGTGATGCCGCGCTTTGGCGCGTGCTTCTCCATCACGAGATACACGTTCCCCTTCGCGAAATGGACGTTGCACGCGCTTTGATGCCAGATGCCGGTGTCGTTTAAAAAAGAACGCTCGCTCCACGTCACGCCGGCATCGTCGGAGCGAATGATCGCCACCTGCCTGTCGCGTCCGAGAATGTAGAGCGCCTTTCCGGCGACAAAAGGCCGTGCAAAGCTCAGTTCGAAGTTCGCGCGATGCGTCCACGTCCTGCCGCCATCATCGCTCGTGAGGATGCGTGATTCATGAAACGGCTTGTTCTCCGGTGGCACGTCTTTGCCTGCGGATGAAATCTCATGTGTCACCACCAGCCGCCCGGAAGGCAGACGGCAGATGCCCGGCGTGTAACCATAAATCCGCGCCGGATCCGGCGACGTCCACAGCGCGACATGATCCTGCGCCAGCGGACGGACTTGTGCCGCCAACGGCAGGCTCATGATGGTCAGGAAGAAAAGGAATTTCATCGAAGTGCTAGGGACGGGGACGGGCGAGACGTGCGCCGCGGTTTTTGAGTTCAGCCTTGAGAAGCGCGTGCAGCCGGTCGGCGACTTCGGGCTGTGAGGCGGCCAGATTGTGCTGCTCGGGCAGATCCGTCTTCAGGTCGTAGAGTTCCACCCGATTATCCTCGTCGAAACGAAGCAGCTTCCAGTCATCCACGCGGATCGCCGACTGCGGGCGCGTCTGGCTCGTCACGAAATCAGCGACGCCGATCGTTTTCGGCGCCTTGGCGAAGCCTTTCTCGGGATGGTAATACGGGAAGTGCCACAGGAGCGGTCGTGTGCGCTTCAATGTCGCATGTGGATCTTTGAAAACGGGCAGCAGGCTCACGCCGTCGAGTGCATCCACGTTCGGCGATGCTCCGGCGATTTCACCAAACGTGGGGAGCAGATCGCAGCCATGAACCACCGTGTCGGACGTGGTTCCGGCTGGCACATGGCCCGGCCAGCGCACGATGAAGGGTTCGCGGATGCCGCCTTCGTAAAGGTTCCATTTGCTGCCGCGCAGTGGTGCGTTTGACGTGTGGTCCGGATGGCCGCCGTTGTCGGACAGGAACACGAGCAACGTGTTTTGCGTGAGATGCAGTGCATCGATTTCATCGAGCACCCGACCGACCAGATGATCCAGCGTCTCCACCATCGCCGCATAGGCGATGCGATTCTCAGGTGTCCCGGCGGGCATCCGCTATCGATACTTCTGCAGCAGAACCGCGCTGCGACTGTGGATCGGATCATGCACAAAGTACTGCGACAGGTAGAGGAAGAAGCGTTCGCTGCGGTGCCTTCGCAGAAACTCCAGCGAAGCGTCGATGAGCGAGTCCTTGGCAAAGTCGCCATCTTCCACCGCCTGCGTTTTCAGTTCGGGATGCGCACGATAGCCGTAGGGATGCGAACCGAAGTCGCCGTCACCTTCCGCGAATCCTTGCTGAAACGGTCCATGCGTCGGCGACCAGCCGAGATAACCCTGATAGTGCTGGCTGACGTGCCACTTGCCGTAGAAGCCCGTGACATAACCCGCGGGTCCGAGCGCGTCGCCCATTGTCACCTCTTTCAACGGCAGGTTCAGCGTGTAAGGCGGCGGTTGCAGCGGCTGTTTCAGGTCGGGCACCTTCGGTGAATCCTTGGTCACGAACTCAAAGTTCAGCTGCGCAGGAGATTTGCCCGTCAGGATCGCCGCACGCGATGCCGAGCAGATCGGTGCGGGCGCATAAGCCTGCGTGAAGCGCATGCCCTCCTTTGCCAGCCGGTCCAGATTGGGCGTGTCATGCACGCGATTGCCGTAGCACCCGAGATCGCTCCACGAAAGATCGTCAGCGAGGACGAAGATAATGTTCGGCGGCTCCGCACGTGAAAACGTGAGGCTCAGAATCCAGAAGAGAAGGCAAAGACGTTTCATCGGAGCAGGCGGTCTTTCTCCACGTCGCGGGACCAGGCATCCAGCCTGCCACGCATGGCATTGACGCGGTCGTATTGCTCGGGGGCGAGATTGTGTTCTTCGCGCGGGTCGTTGTCGAGATAGTAGAGCTCGAGCGGCAGGTCCGAGTCGCCCTTGATCTTGTCCTTCGTCACGAACGGCTTCACCAGCTTCCAGGGACCGTCGCGCATGGCCGCGTTGTGCGTGTAGTTTGGCTCGTGGCGGTTCCACTGCCAGAAGCGCACCGGGCTGCTGAACTCGCCGCCTTCTTTGAGCAGGGAGGCAAAGCTGCGACCGTCGAGCGGAAGCTTCGGTTCATGCTTGAGGTCGCACACCTCGACCAGCGTGGGCAGCACGTCGGTGAAGTGGATCATCTCGCTGCGTTTGCCCGGCTGGATCGTTCCCGGCCAGTGCATGATGAACGGCACACGGATGCCTCCTTCATTGACCGTGTATTTGGTGCCGCTCAGATCGAGATTGAAGCGTTTCGGCACGAGCATGTCCGGGCCGTTGTCACTGGCGAAGATCACCAGCGTTCGTTCGCGCAGGCCCAGCGCTTCCAGGGCGGACATCAACTCGCCAAGGCCGCGGTCCATGATCTCGATCATCGCGTAGATGGTTGCGACATCACGACCGAAGCCCGCCTTCATGAAAGGCTCGATCGCTTCCTCCGGCGCCTGCAAGGGGCGATGCGGCGCGTAGTGGGCCAGATGCAGAAAGAACGGCTCCTTCGCATGCCGGCGCACAAACGCGATCGCACGCTGATTCAACTCGTCGGTGAGGTAGGTGTCCTGCGGATGCGGGTTCTCGGCCATGCGGTCATCCGTGTGCAGCACGTAGCGATTGTAGCCGCCGCCGTCGGAACCGTGAAACACCGCCACCTCCTGGAAGCCGCGCGCCACAGGCCCATAGCCTTCGCCGAGGCCCGTGTGCCATTTGCCCACGAGCCCCGTTTTGTAGCCGTTTGCGGCAAACACATCGGCCAGCGTCGTTTCATTGCGATGCAGGCGCGTGAGCTCCGGCTCCAGGTTCAGCGTGAGTGACACGACACCCGTGCGATGCGGATACCGCCCCGTCAGCAAAGCCGCGCGCGAGGGTGCACAGACCGGCGAGCCCGAGTAGCCCCGGTCAAACCACAGTCCCTCGCGAATCAGCCGGTCGAGCGTGGGAGTGTGGGTGATACCCTGGTTGAAAGCGGCGATGTCTCCCACCGCCATGTCGTCTGCGAGGATCACGATCACGTTCGGCGGCGGAGCCGCGACGGCTGTGCACGAAATCAGGAGAAGCCAAAAAAGAAGGCGCATCATGGCTTCGTGAATTGTTCGGCGCTGCGGTTCACATCGGCATCCCATTCGTTCCATGCCTTTCGAAGTTGTTCGACACGTTCCGGGTTTTCGGCCGCCACGTTGTGTGTTTCACCGATGTCCTGATCCAGCTGGTAAAGCTCCGTGCGTTTGCCGATCATGCAGAGCTTCCAAGGTCCGCTGCGCACGGCCCGCTTGTCGCCCAGACGCCAGAACAGCATGCGTTCCGGCAACGTGCTTCTTTGGAAAAGCAGGGGCGACACATCGACACCGTCGAGTTGCAGCCCGTTCGTGGATGCGGAGGTGAGTCTGGCGATCGTGGGGAGCAGATCGGTCGAGTGCATGATCGTGTCGGTGACACCGGGCTGGATTCTCTCGGGCCATGAGATCATCATCGGCACGCGATGACCGCCTTCGTAAACGGATCCCTTTTGATCGCGCAGCGGACCGTTGCTGGAGATGTTCCGAAAGTTCGGCGCATAGGTCAGATAGCCGCCATTGTCAGAGGTGAAAATCACCAAGGTGTTGCGGTCGAGTCGTCGCTCCTTCAGCGCGGCGATAATGCGGCCCACGCTTTCATCGAGAGCGGCGATCATGGCGGTGACATGCGGGCTGACATTGCCCGGATTTGGAATGATGCCCCATTTGTCCTTGGCGTAATGCCCGCCCTTTTGACGATGCGCAGGATCATCCGGCCCCTGCCAGGGGAAATGAATCGCCAGATGCGGCAGGTAGAGGAAGAACGGTCGCTCACGATTCTTGTCGATGAAGTCGAGGCTGTAGCGCGTGAGCAGTTCGGTCGTGTAGCCGGACGTCATTTCGATCTGATTGCCATGCCACCAGTCTTCACTACCCGAGCGGTCGATGTGCGTGTGGTAGTCGCCGTCACCGGAGGCCAGCCCGCGAAATTCGTCGAATCCCTGATCCGGCGGCAGCCAGGGTGGTTGATAGCCGAGGTGCCACTTCCCAAAACACGCCGTGGCGTATCCCGCGGATTTCAAAACCTCCGCGATCGTCATCGCCTCATGCGGCAGGCCCATGTCGTGCTGGGCTTCTCCCAGCGCACTGTCAAACTCGCGCCCAAAACGCTGCTGATACTGTCCCGTGAGCATCGCGGCGCGCGTGGGCGTGCACATCGGACCGGCGGAATGAAAATCGGTGAAGCGGAGGCCGGAGGCGGCGAGCGCGTCGATGTTCGGTGTCGCATGAATCTTGCTGCCGTAGCAGCCGAGATCGCCGTAGCCGAGGTCATCCGCGACGATGAGCACGATGTTTGGCGGAGTGGCGACGACTGTCGCGCTCCACAGCATGAGGAGAAGGGGCAGAAGAGATCGCATCACTTTTTCTTCGGCGCTTTGGGTTCGGTGATGGGATAGGCCGGATCGGGTGTGGAGGCCGTCGCGAGGATCTCTTTCATGCGGGCCACGATCTCCGGATGCTGGGCAGCGACGTCCTGCGTCTCGGACGAATCATACTTCACATCGTAGAGTTCGATCGGCTGGTCGGTGCCATTGCGAACCGCCTTCCAGTCGCCGACGCGGGCCGCCTGCTTGTACTGACTGCGGCTGTGGCCGTAGTCCCAGTAGAGATACTCATGCTGTGGTGCCGCTCCACCGAGCAGTGCGGGGAGAATTGAGCGCCCGTCGATCGCATGCGTGATCTTAGCACCTGCGATTTCCGCCAGCGTCGGCATCACGTCCCAGTGTGTCCAGACTTCGTCGCTGACCTTGCCCGCAGGCACATGGCCCGGCCAGCGCACCAGCATCGGCACGCGAATGCCGCCTTCATACACATCGCGCTTCACACCGCGCAACGCTCCCGCGCTGCCGAAGAACGCCGGCTTGTGCTTCGCTTCGGCGGAGGGGCCGTTGTCGCTCGAGAAAAAGATGAGCGTGTCATTTGCGAGGCCGCTCTCGTCCAGCAGGTCCATGAGACGGCCGACATCGCGGTCAAGCATCGTCACCATCGCTGCGTAATTCTTTTCCACCTGCGGCCAGTCACGGTCCGTGTATGGCGCGTCGCTGGGAACGATTTGTGATTCGTCCGACTTCAGCGGGTAATCCGACCAATGCGGCAGCGTGGACGCATAGAACAGGAAGAACGGCTGTTCGGCGGAATCACGAATGAACTTCAGCGCACGTTCGGCAAACAGATCGGCGGTGTATTGCTGCTTCTTCTCACCACGATTTCCCGGCAGCAGCACGACACGGTCGTTGTCCCAGAGATGGTCCGGATAATAGAAGTGCGCCTGATCCTGATCGACGTGGCCGTAGAAGTCATCGAAGCCCTGGTCGTTCGGTTTGCCCTCCGAGCCATGGATGCCAAGGCTCCATTTGCCCACCGAGCCTGTGCGATAGCCGGCGGCGTACAAGACCTCCGCCAGGGTGATGTCCTCATTCTTCAGGAACGTCCCGTGCGGAATGTTGTCGCGGATGCGCGCATGGCCGTTGTGCATGCCCGTCATCAGGCAGCAGCGCGACGGAGCGCAGACACACGACCCGGCATACACCTGCGTGAAGCGTGTTCCCTCGGCGGCGAGGCGGTCGAGATTCGGCGTCAGGATCTTCTTCTGTCCGTAGCAGCCGAGGTCGCCGAATCCCAGGTCATCCGCGAGGATGAAAATGATGTTGGGATGTGACGCGGCGAGAACCGGACACGCGCCGAGAACGAAGGCGAGAAGCAGGGTGAGTCGTGTCATCAGTGAAGATCATTGCGGCCAGCGGCCTTGAATGATGGGCTTGGAAACGAGTTTCACGGGGTCGACGACGACGTGTTTGATGAACTCCCGCTTCCAGGTGTAAGTGATGTGGACGAGACCGTCGGCGGTTTGAATGACCGCAGGGTAGCTGAACTCCTTGTTCGGTTCGGATTCGAGCACGAGCGCCGCCTCCCACGTCCGGCCATCGTTGGAGATGGCCACGTTGAGCGGGGATCGCGGACCGTTGGTTTTGTTTTCACGATTGCCGGCGTGATTGTACACAAGCAGGTGGCGACCGTCGCGCAACGTCACGGCGTCGGTGCCGCTGTTGTTGTTGGGCAGGTCCATGAGACGCACTTCGCCCCAGGTCCGTCCGTTGTCCTCCGACCACACATCGTAGAGGCGGCCTTCCTGAGTGCGTCCAAGGGCCTGCAGCTGATGATTCGGGTGAAACAGAATGCTTGGCTGAATGGCGTGGATCGTCAGGCCCTCGTTCACCGGTCCGATGCGCTGCCAGCTTTCGCCGCCGTCGATGCTTCGCTCAAAGTGCACCTGCCAGGCGCGGCCTTCAGGCGTGGTGAACTCGGTACTCGTCGGACTCAGGATGCTGCCATCATCGAGCATCACCGGCTTGTTCTTCACCGGACCAAAGAAGCCGTTGTAGAGACGCTCCGGTTTCGACCACGTGGCTCCATCGTCGGTGGATCGCTTCACGTAAGCCCACCACTTGCCCGTCTTGTAAAAGAGCAAAAGCGGACCGCCCGGAGGTTGGAACAATACGGGATTCAAGCAGTTCACTCGCGGCTCTTCCGTCTCCGAACCGTTCGCGACCTCGACCGGCGGCGACCATTTGCCAGCGCTGTGACGGGAGAGCCAGATGCCTACGTCCGGATTGCCTTCCTTCGTGCCGCCAAACCAGGCTACGACGAGGCCGCTCTTCGTCTCCACGATCGTGGAGGCATGGCACTGCGGATGCGGGGCGGGATCAAACAAAAACTCGGAGTGCACCAGTCCCGGCTGCTGCGCGAGAACAGCAGTGGTCAGAAGGATGGCTGAGACGCAAAGAGAAAGATGCATGACGAAAATACGATTTATGGAGTGTGATGGCGGATGACCTGGCCGTGTTGGGTCAAAAGAGTCTGCAACGCGGCGACGGGCACCTTGCGCGGCTCGACCTTGTTCTGAATCGCCAGATGCGCGGCGGTTCCGGCCGCCTGGCCGAGCGCCATCCACGTGGGTTCCATGCGGATGCTGGAAAAGGCGACGTGCGTGGTGCTGGCGGCGACAGGGGCGATGAGACCGTCGATCTTTTCCGGGATCATGATGCGGTACGGGATCTCGTAGGGCCGCGTGATGTAGTCGAGCATGCCGAGGTAGCCTTCGAGCACGAGCGTGTCGCCGGGCTGGCGCTTGCGGGCGGGAAAGCTGTCGATGGGAAACTCGCCCACGGCGATGCTGTCGTCATGATGCTTCGGCGCCTGGCCTTTGCCGGTGATGTCGTGCTCGGTGAGCGTGTATTCGCCGACGAGACGCCGCCCTTCGCGCACGTAGAGCTGCCAGGGGAAGTGGTTGTTGTCGGTGAACTCGTCCTTGGGAAATTGCAGTTCGTTGGCGAGCTTGCGATGCGCCTTGGGGACCTCGGGATCGTTTTGCAGAAACCAGATCAGGCCGAGCGTCAGATTGCGATGCCGTGTGGCGATGCGTTGCCGCGTGGCGTCGTCGCCCTCGATGTAGCCCCGGTTCTCTTCGGGAAACGGAAAGCCCAGCGGACGCGGATTGATGTTCACGTCGGTCTTCTGGTTCGGGATATCCGTGACGGACAAGGCGCGCACCAGCGTGTCGAAGTGTGCGGGATTGTAGCCACGACCCGGTTTGAAGACCTTTGGACCTGCAAGACGGCCCGCTTTGAGATCATCGAAGTAGCCGAGGTAGTTCGTGCGGTCGTAATCGGGTGGCGGTTCGGTAAGCCGCTGCGAGTTGGCCGGATCCTTGGTCAAACACAGCCGGTAGGTGTAGGCGGGCAGATCTGCATCGGCTTGACCCGTCGTTCCGGGCAGGAATTCGTGCGCCTGATAGTCGAAGTAAACGACACCCGCATGCGGCTCGTCGAATTCGTCACGCGATTCACGTCCGAGGCGATAGCGTGCACCAGCTGCGGCATACAAATCGCCTTCGTAAGTCGCGTCGATGAAGACCTTGGCATTCAGCGGCTTCTCTTCGCCCGTTTTGCGGTTGAGGATCGTGATGTCGGCGAGCTTCCGGTCTTCCACCTGCGCCGCTTTGAGCCGCCAGCCTTTCAACACCGTGATGGACGTTTCCTTCGAGAGCATCGCTTCGAGAACCGTCTCCGCCACGTGCGGCTCAGCATAGTAGCCGTCGTGGCAGAGCTTCGTGTTTTCGTCATCGGCACCGTAGGTCGTCACATAATGCTTCTGCACACCTGCGATGAACTCCTTGAAGATGCCGCCGATCTTCTCACGATCCTCGATGTCGCTTTTGCCCAGACCGCTCGTCGTCATGCCGCCGATGTGGTCATGATATTCGATCAGCGTGACCTCACTTCCCATGCGCGCCGCCGCAATCGCCGAAGCGATCCCACCCGGCGTGCCACCGTAGATGACGATGTCCTGAGCGAGTGATTGACCGCAAAAGAACGCCAGAAGCGAAAAGATGATTCGGGTCATTGATTTTCGCTCGCGGCGTTCCTTGCGGTGCAAACCAGTCATCGAAGCTTAGGCCAGCTTGTAGCAATCGGCCCACTCGGCGCGTGGAGCCGGGCCTGCGAGGCGTGCGTTGGCTTCTTCGTTGCCGATGAAGCGTTTGGTCTGCGGGTCGAACTCAAGATCGACGTTCAGATACTCGGCGATGGTGCCCAGGTTCAAGACCTGTGTCAGCACGCCGGCGACGCTGAAGGGCGACTCGGTGTTGCCATTGCCCAGGCAGGCCTGGATGAAGCTTTCCTGATGGCTGTACTTTGTCGGATGCAGGGCCATCGCGTCCTTGAACTCGACCATCTTGGCGCGCGGATAAACGAGCGAATGGCGGTCGTGCGAGCCGCGCTGCACGAGGTAGTCGCCCTGCTTGCGATGCAGGAGGGAGCCGGTGTTGCCGGGGTTCGGGATCACGATTTTGCCGTCGGCATCTGGATCGCCAAACTTTTCCGGGATCTCGATTTTGGTGTCGCCGCCTGCTTTCCAATGCAGCTCCACCGCGGGCATTTTTTCGCCGCGTGCCGGGAACTGGAAAACGATGTCGGAGCTGAGCGGGTAGCTGACTTGATTGTAGTCCGCCAGTGCGATCGGGGTGATGCGGATGGGGAGGCCGAGCTTCAGATTGTCGTGCGCGAAGTCGATGATGTGCGCGCCCCAGTCGCCAAACATGCCACCACCATACAGGTGGAATCCGCGCCAGTTGAACGGGTGATACATCTTGCTGAAGGGCTTCACTTCC
>NZ_JAGRPF010000194.1 GCF_020439865.1 Prosthecobacter sp. | reverse complement strand
GGCAAAGCCGTGATGCGCGAGATCGAAGACGAAACCAAGCCCCTCGAAATCACCCTCGTCCCCGGCCAGACCGTGAAGGCCTGGATTCGCGCCGTGCGCCTCAAAGACGACGGCATCATCAACCTCGACGTCCATGGCCTCCCGCACGGTGTCATCGTCGATGACATCGGCCTCAACGGCGTGCAGATCCGCGCGAAAGAAAACGAGCGCCCCATCTTCTTCCGCTGCGCGAACTGGGTTCAGGATCAGGACAAACTCATCCACGCCGCCCTCAGCTCCGCCCGCAACGAACACGACAGCGCCGGACTTCAGACGAGCTTTCCGATGCTGATGAAGATTCGCAGAGCGCCGGGCGTGGCGGTGAAGTGACACGTGAGAGAGTGGCGCCAACAGTTGCGTTCACACTGCCTCATGAACCGTCGTTATTTCCTCCAGCAGTCCCTTGCCGCCTCCGCTTACGTTTCCGCTCCGGCCATCCTGAGCGCGAAGTCGCCGAACTCGATGTTTCAGGTCGCCTCCATCGGAGTTGGCGGGATGGGCGGGAACACGATGATGAGCGTGCTGCAGCATCCGAAAGTACGCATCGTGGGCATGTGCGATGTGGATGCAAAGACGCTGGCACTGGCGCAACGAGGCGAGAGTTCGCGGCGGAAGGAGTTGCAGGATCCGGCGGCGAAGGAACGGCTGGGTGAGTCGGCGGTGTTTCGCGATTATCGCGAGATGATTTCGAAGCTGGGCGACAGTGTGGATGCTGTGACGATCGGCACTCCGGATCACATGCATGCGGCGATGGCGGTGACGGCATTGCGGGCGAAGAAGCACGTCTATTTGCAGAAGCCGCTCACACATCACATCCACGAGGCGCGGATTCTCAGCGCCGAGGCCGCCAAGTCCGGTGTGACGACGCAGATGGGCACGCAGGGCCACTCGAACATCGAAACTTCGCTCGCCGTCGATCTCATCAGCAGCGGCGCCATTGGCAAGGTGAAGGAAGTCATCTGCTGGGAGAACAAGAAGGCCAACTGGTGGCCCAAGGTCACCGACCGCAAACCGCAGGCCGATCCGGTGCCGGAGAATCTCGACTGGAACCTGTGGCTCGGTGTCGCGAACGAGGTGCCGTTTCTCGATGGCGCGTATCATCCGTCGATGTGGCGTTCGTGGGTCGATTTCGGTGTCGGCATGATGGGTGACATGGGCTGCCATTACTTCGATGTCGTGTTCGCGTGCCTCGGTCTGAAAGCGCCGAAGCGCGTGCGTTGCCTCGACGAGGGCAGCAAGGGCGAACTCTACGCTCAGAAGCGCCATCTGGAGCTCGAATTTCCCGGCACACCGCTTACCGCAGGCGACACGATCAAGATGACGTGGATGGACGGCGGTTATCCGTATGATCCGAAGGTCGTCATCAAGCCCAGCGTGCTTACCAAGGACACACCGAGCGGGATTTTCTTCGTCGGCGAGAACGGCGGCATCTTCAAACCGCACCAGCAGCGTCCCTGGCTCGTGCCGGAGGCGAATTTCACCGGCTACACCTATCCGAAGACACGCATCGCCAATCACTACACCGACTGGGTGGATGCCTGCATGAAAGGCGAGAAGGCCGCCACCGATCTGCCGACCTACGGTTGTCCTGTGACCGAGGCTGTGCTGCTTGGAGTTCTGGCCGAACGCAATCCACACGACTGGATCGAATGGGATACCACCGCAGGCCAGGTCACCAACAAACCCGAACTCAATACGCAGCTCACGCGGAAGTATCGCGACGGGTGGAGCGTCGAGGGGCTTGGTTGAGAGGTGATTAACATCCGCAAAGCAACCACAAAATCAGCACAAGTTTGGCATCGCAGACGTTGCGCTCCGGCAATGTCGTCGTAGCATCTGAACTCAATGAGCGCGCACGAGCACAAACCAGACTCACGTCTGAAGCAGGCCGAGAAGATCGCCACGCATCCGGAGCAGTACAAGGTCTGCGAAGGCTGCGGCTCGATCGTGGTGACGCGCGCCGTCACCTGTCCGAGCTGCCACGCTTATCTCTTTGATGCCACGCCTGATCGCGTGATCGCGCAGGCGAAGGAACTGGCTCTGCGTGCCGCGAATTCGGTGCTGGCGTCAGACTTGTCGTGAATCATTGCCCGCGTTTGGGCATTGCATCCGAAGTTTCACCCCGCAGCAGTTTGCCCAGCGTTCCGGTGAGCCACAGGTAATGATCGTTGGGAAGATCCGGTTCGGAGAGGAAGCGGCTCTCGCCGACAGGTGGGTGGTTTTCGGTTTTGAAAATGGCCGTGCCTTCATCGAGTTCGTCGAACATGGCGACGTAGAGCATCTGCGCGCCAGCTTGTTTGGCAGCGAGGGCCTGTGACCAGAGGAATTCGCCACCACGTCGTGGAATCTGATCGAACTTCGCCTCCTGCCCGCGTGACTTCGAGAGGTTCTGCCAGCTGAAGCCGGGGAAGATGACCGGCAGGTAGTCGAGATTGTGTTCGGCGCACCAGGCGATGTCAGGCTTGAGGATTTTCTCACCACGACTGGCAGCGTCCTGTGGCGTGCCGAGTCTTCCCACGGCCCAAGGGCTCACGATGTCGGCGCGGGCGATGAGTTCGTGCAGCTTTGGATCCTTGATGCAGTCGTGATCGAGCGTGCGCCAGTAGTAGGGCACTCCGAGCATGATGGCGCAGCCGCCGAACTCGGGATCGTCGCGCAGGAACGAGATCAGCGCCGACCACTCCTCGAGCATCGGCGCACGATCGTTGAAGCCGAGACCCCACAGCGCGACGAGCGGCTTGCCGTGATGCTTGAAGTAGGCCGAGCTTTGGAGGTCGAGGCGTTTTTCCGTGGTCAGGCGTTTCCAATCTTCGATCACCAACTGGATGCCGCCTTCCTTGATGCCGCTCAGGTCATACATCAGCGTCCAACCGCGGCCGTTCGCCTTAGCGGCGGCCTGACAATGCGCGAGCACCTGATCCATCGGCTCACGGAAACGTTTGTCGCGCGTGGTGGTGGCGAAGCGTTGGAGAAAGACGCCGTCGATGCCGTAGTCGCGCATCCATTTGAAGTGAAGCTGCGCGGTGGACTCGCGCACGGAGCTGAACACCTCGGCTGGGCTGCCGTCCACGTATTTGAACGGCGTCGCCACGCGATCCTGTGGCGGCAGTTCGCTTACATCCGGCCACATCTCGATGTGCGCGTGCCCCGGCTCGAATTTGTCGTCCGCGGCGTAGTGGTGCCAGCCGTTGTTGCTGCCATCGCCCTCGCAGCGAAACCAGCCCTGGTAGCCGCAGACGACCTTGCCCGTGAGCGTGCTGGTATCGACGACCTGCGCGTGCAAGGTGACGGCTGACAGAAGAGACAAAACGAGGAGGCGGGGCATGGCGGATGTTTTCGTTGACGGCGGAAGCGCGTCAAGGTGTGATGTGTTCCGCATGAAACGACGCGCCTTCATGGGTTCGCTGGCCGCCTGCCCGGCCTTTGCCGCCGTGCCTTCGAAATCGGAGGGCGCGGCGGTCCGGGCCATCGCCGAAACGTTTCTTCGCGAGCATGGCATCGGCGGTATGAGCATCGCGT
Source organism: Prosthecobacter sp. (assembly GCF_020439865.1). GTDB lineage: Bacteria > Verrucomicrobiota > Verrucomicrobiia > Verrucomicrobiales > Verrucomicrobiaceae > Prosthecobacter. Next base: position 17,277 of record NZ_JAGRPF010000194.1, on the reverse strand, counting down.
ATGGCAGGGACGGCGTGATCGAGTTCGAACAAGGCTATGGTTTTGCCGATGCGGATCAGAAAGAAGCAGTCACGCCGGAGCATCGCTTTCGCATCGCCAGCATCTCCAAGCCGATCACGGCCACCGCGTTGATGATGCAGATCGAGCAAGGCCGCTTGAAGCTCAGTGATACCGTTTGGGGGCCGAAGGGCCTGCTTGGCGGCGATTACGACGGCGATCTGGCCGCGATCACGATTGATCATCTTCTCACGCATGCGAGTGGTGGCTGGTCGAATGACAAGAACGATCCGATGTTCAAGAACGTCGCGATGAAGCACGATGAACTTATCGCGTGGACGCTGGCGAATCAAAAGCTGACGCACAAACCGGGCGAACATTTCGCCTATTCGAACTTCGGCTACTGCGTGCTCGGTCGTGTGCTGGAGAAACTGTCTGGCAAATCGTATGCGGAGCATGTGAGCGAAGCGGTCTTCGCCAAATGCGGGATCACGAGCATGTGCATCGCCGGAAACACGCTCGCCGAGCGTCAGCCTCCCGAAGTGATGTATCTGACGGAAAAGCCAGACGCGGCCTACCACATGAACGTGACCCGCATGGACTCGCACGGCGGCTGGATCGCCACCGCAGGCGATCTGGTGAGGTTCGCCTCACAACTGCCGAAGCTGCTCAACGATGAGTCAATCCGCACGATGGCCACCCACGGTGTCAGTGAAGGCTACGCGCGCGGCTGGAACGTGAACAAGGTTCCGAATTGGTGGCACACCGGTTCATTGCCCGGCACCAGCACGATCATGGTTCACACCGCCAAAGGCCTCTGTTGGGCAGGATTGCTCAATGGGCGCAAGGACAGTCTCGGTCTCGCACTGGATAAGCTGATGTGGCAGATGAGCCGCGAACTGAAGGCGTGAGAGGCGATTGATCGCAGGTCTTTGCCAGTTTTCGTTTTCCAAATCGTATTCTGCGTTCACTTCTCATTCCCAACCATGACTCCTCAACAAAAAGCAGAATCCCTCGGCATCACCTTCGCAAAGCAAACCCCCGGCTACCTGAACCTCTGCATCCGCAGCGGCAGCCAGCTCCTCACCTCCGGCCACGTCAGCGACATGAAGGGCAAGCTGGGCGCGGGAGTCTCGACTGAGGACGGCTACAAGGCGGCGAAGAACTGCGCCGAGAAGATTCTGAACTCGGTTTGGAACGTGCACGGCACCATCGACGGCCTGAAGGTCATCAAGGTGCTCGGCTGCGTGAATTCGACGCTCGAATACAGCGACCAGCATCTCGTGATCAATGGCTGCAGCGACCTGCTGCACGAGATATTTGGCAAGGAAGGCGACGGCTACCATGCCCGTAGCGCCCTCGGATTTGCCCAGCTACCCACGGGGGCTGCCGTCGAAGTCGAGGCGATCTTTGAGATCAAGGCGTAGGCGGTTGTCATTTGGGCCGGGGCGCGTATTCTCTCCGCCCCCAGTGCCCAAAGTTCACATCAAAACCTACGGCTGCCAGATGAACGAACGCGACACCGAGCAGGTGTCGCAGATGTTCGTCGAGCGCGGCTATACCATGACGTCCACCGACACGGACGCGGACGTGGTTTTGATCAACACCTGCTCCGTGCGCGACCAGGCGGAGCAGAAGGCGCTGGGCAAAATGGGCATGGTGCGCCGCCGGCGCATCCCGCTCGTGACCGGTTTCATGGGCTGCATGGCACAGAGCCGCGGCAGCGAACTCGTGGACAAGGCGAGGGTCGATCTCGTCGTCGGCACGCAGAAGTATCACCGTGTGGTCGAGTATGTGGACGAGATCATCCGCGCCAAAGAGGCGAAACAGATGGACGACGAGCGCTTCTCCATCGTCGATGTCGAGGAAGAGGAGCAATCGCAGAATACCATCCGCGATCACACGCTGAAGGAGAAGCAGGGCAGTGCCTTCGTCAGCATCATGCAGGGCTGCAACATGAAGTGCACCTTCTGCATCGTGCCCTACACGCGCGGCGGGGAGCGCGGCCGTCCGATTGCGGAGATTGTTGAAGAGGTGAAACGCCTCGCGGATCGTGGCGTGAAGGAAGTGACGCTGCTGGGCCAGATCGTGAATCTGTATGGCAGGCACGAATTCCCTGTCGTCGATGGCAAAAGCCCCTTCGTTCAGCTTTTGGAGGCCGTGCACGAGGTGCCGGGCATCCAGCGCATCCGTTTCACGAGTCCGCATCCGATTGGTTATAAGAAGGATCTCATCGAAGCCTTCACCTACCTGCCGAAACTCGCCGAACACGTGCATCTGCCCGTGCAAAGCGGCAGCGATGCGATTTTGAAGCGCATGCACCGTCCGTATTCGACGGCGAAGTTCATCGAACTTGTCGAGCGCATCCGCGCCGCACGTCCCGGCATCGCCGTGACCACGGATGTCATCGTCGGCTTTCCCGGCGAGACGGAGGAGAACTACCTGGAAACGCGTGCGCTGTTTGAAAAGCTGCGCTTCGACAACGCCTTCATCTTCCGCTACTCGAAACGCCGCGGCACGCCTGCCGCCGAGATGGAAGATGCCATCCAGGTGCCCGAGCGTGTCAAAGAGGAGCGCAATCAGGACCTGCTCGCCCTCGTGAACAGCATTGCCCTGCCGATGTATGACGAACTCGTCGGCAAAGAGGTAGAGATCCTCTGCGAAGGCCCGAGCAAGACGAATGAGGCGCGTCTCACCGGTCGCACGGGTTCCAACCGCATCGTCGTCTTCGACGGCAATCCCGAACGCCACACCGGCGAGATCTTCAAAGTCCGCATCGCTGAAGCCGGGCACTTCACGCTGTTTGGCGACCCCGTTTTGCATGCATGAGCATCGAGCTACGGACTCTGAGGCGTGAGCATGCGGCTTCGTTTTGCCGATTGGTGGTGGCACTGGCTGAGTTCGAGAAGCTCACGCCGCCGGATGAGGCCGCACAGGCTCGCTTGGTCGACGATGCCCTCAGTGAAAAGCCGCGCATCGAAGTCTGGCTGGCGTTTGTGGACGGTGACGTGGAGCCGTGCGGCTACATGATTCTGATGGAGACGTATTCGAGTTTTCTCGCGTTGCCGACTTTGTATCTCGAAGATGTTTTTGTGACACCGGAACGCCGCAATGTGGGTGTGGGAAGTGCCTTGCTGAAGAAGGTCGTGAGCCTCGCGTATGAGCGCGGCTGCGGTCGTGTGGAATGGACGGCGCTCGACTGGAATGTGAACGCGCAGCGTGTTTACGAGCAGCGTCTTGGCGCGAAACGCCTGAGCGAGTGGTTCCTCTACCGCATGACCCGCGAGGACATGGCCCGTTATCTTCAGACCGACATGGTCGGCACGTCGATCAGCGAATAGACCTCGACGGGATCCGGCTGGCCTTTCACTGGATGAATGCCGGCATTCTGGTAGAGCTGCAATCCTTCCGGCCAGCCCTGCAGGAACGGGGCGCCCGCAAGCACGGGCACCTGAAGCTTGCGTGTCAGGCTTTCAATTCGGAAGGTCACGTTCACGGCCTCACCCACCGCGGTGTTCACCCCGCGGCCCATGGCTCCCAAAGCGACGTCTCCGATGTTCAAACCGATGTGGCAGTGAACCTCAAGGTTCATGTTTTCCTTCAGCCACTTGCGCTTCGGGGAATTGCTGGCGTCGGGGCTGCTGAGAAGTTTGGCGGCTTCAGTGGCGCGGACACGGGTGGCGTGGTCGTCACCCGGCCAGTAGGCAAACACACCGTCGCCGATGAACTTGTCGATGATGGCGTCGCGGGACTTCAGCACCTGTTCACATTGGGCATACCACTCGCGCAGCATGGCAGCGACTTCTTCCGCACTGAGCTGGGCGGAGATGGAGGTGAAATTGCGAAGGTCGCCCACCAGCAGCGTGGCTTTCACCGTCTTTACCGGAAGGGCGATCGTGTGAAGCGACTGCGTGCTGACGTTGCTGGATTCGCTCGGTGGACGTTCCTCTTCCTGGCTGTCGAAAACAAAGGTGCTGGTGCCAAATTGCACGCGGTCACCGTGTCTCAGTGCGCGTGCGGTGGTCACGGCAACGTCGTTGACGAAGCTGCCGTTGGCGCTGCCGAGATCGGACACCCAGAACAGCTGCCCATCACGCCGAATCGTCGCATGTTGACGCGACACACCGCCGTCCAGAAGCCGGATGGAGGCATCCGGGCTGCGTCCGATCAGGTTGAAGTCTTCGAGGGTGATCTCGAGATCTTTTTCCAGCGATTTGAGTGTGGCGCCCATACGGGTGTTCTGACGGAATATCTGTTGAAGCAATTTACGCGCCTTAAGTCAAGCGCGGTCGCGATGTAGCTACAAGGTTTTTCGCAGCTTCTTTCGACAGGCGGTCTTCCCATCTGAAAATCAGCATTGTAAACTCGAGGGAGGGCTTTCTGACGTGACGATCAATTTGCCATTGTCTCGTGCTTCTCCACCATGGGCCATGGTTGATCGGATTTTCCGCAGCAGATTCTTAAGAACGGTCGTCCCGATAGTCTTGGCGGCCCTCAGCACGGCGAGCGCGCACGTTGTGCCGAGCATGACACTTGAGGCTGATTTTTCCGCAGGAGGCACCTACTCGCTGCGCATCAATGTGGACCCGCGCATCTTCCTGGCTACCGATCCCACGACGCTGCCACCGGTTCCAGCGTCCTGGTATCGGGAGCAGACGCCTGAGCAGATCGCCGCCACGCACCAGAAGGCGCAGGAATACCTTTCAGGGGCGCTTGTCGTGCTCTTTGAGGGCAAAAAGGACGTCCTGCCCGCGTGTGAGATCCAACCCATCGATGGCTCCGACAACACCCCGCTCAAAGCAGACACCCTGGAGGTGCATCTGCTCGCCGTGGCAAAAGGAGAAGTCCCTGCCGGGGCGACCACGTTCCAGATTGACTTTGCCCACGACGCCAACACCAGCCTGATCCTGCTTCACACCCAGGGCGGCAACTCCGATCTGCGTCCGCAGGTGATCTTCCCCGGGGAGACCAGCCGTGCGTTTCACCTGAAGGCCGCCGCACCGCCTGTCACGGCCTCTCCGGCATCCCCTCAGGCTGCTCCTTCCGCCAAACAATCACCTTCGCCAGCTTCGGATGCCAATCGCCTCTATCTGATCGTCGCTGTGTCGATCACCGCCATTCTGGTGATCGTGGGATGGCAGTTGTTGAAGCACTACCGTCATCATCATCGGTTTCACCGCAGGCCGAAGCCAAATGATGTGAACAACTAGGACAACTAGGTCTTGTCGCGGGTGGCCAAACGGGGTTAATCCTGTCCCCCAAACCATGCCCGACTCCTTCGTCCACCTCCACCTGCACACCGACTACTCGCTGCTCGACGGCGCGGTGCGCATCGACGCGCTGATGAAGCGCGTGAAGGAGCTGGAAATGCCCGCCGTGGCCGTGACCGATCACGGCAATCTGTATGGTGCCATCGACTTCTACATGGCGGCCAAAAAGGCCAAGCTGAAGTCCATCCTCGGTTGCGAGGCCTACCTTGCGCCCGGTTCGATGTTCGACAAAAACGAGGTCGCCGGCCGCAAACGCGCTTCGCATCTCACCTTGCTCGCCGCGAGCAACGAAGGCTTCGAAAACCTCTCCAAGCTCATCACCAAGGGACACCTTGAAGGCCAGTGGTATCGCCCGCGAGTGGACAAGGACGCCCTGCGCGAGCACTCGAAGGGCCTGATCTGCCTCAGCGGCTGCATCAACGGCGAAATCAACGAACTGCTCCTCTCCGACCGCAAGGACGAGGCGGAAAAGAGCCTGCAGGAGTTCCGCGACATCTTTGGTCCGGAGAATTTCTACCTCGAAATCCAAGACCACAACATGGAGGCGCAGCGCAAGAGCGCGCGTCAGATGATCGAGTGGGGCAAGCAATACGGCCTCAAGACCGTTGCCACCAACGACGTGCATTTCCTCAACCGCAGCGATCATGAGTCCCACGACATCATGATCTGCATCGGAACCGGTGCGAGCATCTACGACCAGAACCGCATGACCTACTCGCCGGAGGTCTATTTCAAGACTGCGGAGGAGATGCGCGCGCTGTTCTCCGAAGTGCCCGAGGCCTGCGATGCCACTTTGGAGATCGCCGAGCGCTGCGACGTCAAAATCCATCTCGATTCCACCTCGATCGACCGCTATCCGCAGTATCCGATGCCCGACGGCGGTGATCGAAACGAGTATCTGCGCAGACTCACCCAGGAAGGCCTCGAACGCCGTTACGGCCGTGACCGTGCTCTCAATGACGAGGTGCTGCAGAAGCGCATGGAGGTCGAGCTCGCGCTGCTGAAGGAGAAGAACTTCACCAGCTACTTCCTCATCGTCTGGGACTTCATCAACTGGGCGCGCGAACACGGCATTCCCGTCGGTCCGGGTCGTGGATCGGCCGCGGGCTCGCTCGTCGCCTTCTGCCTCGGCATCACGGACATCGATCCGCTGCGCTTTGAGCTCGTGTTCGAACGATTCCTGAATCCCGAGCGTGTTTCGCCTCCCGATATCGATATCGACTTCTGTCAGACACGGCGTCCGGAGGTCATCCAATACGTCCGAGAAAAATACGGCGACCTCAGCGTCTGCCACATCATCACCTTCGGCACGATGGGCGCGAAGTCCGTCATCCGTGACGTGGGCCGCGTGCTCGGCTGGAGCTACGGCGACAGCGATGCGCTGTCGAAGATGATTCCGAACGAGCTGAACATCGATCTTGAGGAGTCGGTGAAAAAGAACCCCGACCTCGCCGCGAAGCTCGAAGCCGACACGAATGCGCAGGAGCTTTGGAGACACGCCACCTTTCTCGAAGGCCTCACGCGCGGCACCGGCGTGCACGCCGCCGGCGTTGTTATTGGCGACCGCAGGCTCGACAACTTCATCGCTCTCACGCGCGACAAGGAAGATGCCATCCTCTCGCAATACGCGATGAAGCCGCTCACGGAGCTGGGCATGCTGAAGATGGACTTCCTCGGCCTCAAAACGCTGACGGTGATCCATGAAGCCGAGTATTGGATCAACAAGCGTGTTCCCGGCTTCAAGGTGGCCGATGCGCCGCTCGAAGACACGAAGACCTTCGATCTCATCAAACGCGGCGAAACGGTCGCCGTATTCCAGATGGAATCTGGCGGGATGGTCAACACCTGCAAACAGCTCGGTCCGGACACCATTGAGGAAATCATCGCTATTCTCGCGCTGTATCGTCCTGGCCCGATGCAGTTCATTCCGGACTACATCAAACGTAAGAAAGGCGAAGAGCAGGTCGAGTATCCGCATCCGCTGCTCGAAAAAGTCGCGAAGGAGACCTACGGCATTCTGGTTTATCAAGAGCAGGTGATGCAGGCCGCGAATTTCCTCGCCGGCTTCTCGCTTGGACAAGCCGACTTGCTTCGTCGTGCGATGGGCAAGAAGGACGCCGCCGAGATGGCCCGTCAGCGCCTCATCTTCGTCGAAGGCTGTCTCAAAACGAACGACATCAAGGAGAAGACCGCGAATTCGATCTTCGATTTGCTCGAAAAATTCGCGCAATACGGCTTCAACAAGTCGCACTCCGCCGCTTACGGGATCGTCACCTATCGCACGGCCTACCTGAAGGCGAACTACCCCGTCGAGTTCATGGCGGCGGTTCTCAGTTATGAAATCAGCAACCCGGACAAGATTGCGAACTTCGTCTCCGAGTGCTTTGAAATGGGCATCAAGGTGCTGCCGCCGGACATCAACAAGTCCTCGCTTAAGTTTGCGCCTGAATTCGTTCTGAATCCCGATGCGGAACCTGCCACGCAAGATCCCAGCGTTCCGAACTCGATTCGCTACGGTCTGAGCGCCATCAAGAACGTCGGTGAAGGCGCAATGGAGGCCGCGATTGCCGAGCGCGAGCAAAACGGGCCTTACACGAGCCTCGAAGACTTCGCGGCGCGCATGGACAACCGCGCTGTGAACAAGAAACTCATGGAGGCTCTCGTGAAAGCGGGCGCGTTCGACTACACCGGCGAATTGCGCGCCGTGATGTTCGCCAAGCTCGAACAGGTGCTCGCTTCAGCGGCATCGATGCAGAAGGACAAGAAGGCAGGGCAGGGCGGTCTGTTTGATGATTTCGATCTTGGCAAACCGAAGAAGTCGAAAAAGAACGAACCGGAGGAACCTTCGATTATATGGAGCACGGACGAAGTTCTCGCCTTTGAAAAAGAACTGCTCGGCTTCTACGTCAGCGGCCATCCGCTCGACAGCTACCGCGGTCATTTTGACTCGCCCAAGCTCGTCAAGATCGCAGGCATCGAGGAGATCGACACCAAGGAGAAGCCCAGCACGCACACCATCGCCGGTATTTTGAGTCAGCTTGAGGTGCGTTACTCGAAAAAGGACAACCGGCCCTTCGCCACCTTCAAGGTGGAAGACTTCACCGGCGTGCAGGAGATGATGTGCTGGAGCGACGACTACGAAAAACTCAAGGACGTACTCGCCAACGGCGCTGTGATGGCCTTCCGCGTCCGCGTCAGCAAGGATCAAAAGACCGACGGCAACCGCTGCACCTGCAACGACGCCAAACCGCTCAAGCCGAAGGCCGCCAAACCGCGCAACGCAGGCGATCCTGATCCGTCACTGCCTCCGCCGCCCAAGCCGCCTCCGCCGCCGAAACCCATCGTGTTGAAGCTCAACACACGGCAGCACGATGAAACCGATCTCGAGCGCATTCACGAGGTGCTGACGCAGTTTCCAGGCACGCTTCCGGTGTTCATCGAGATCTCTCAGAACGGTCACAAGGCCCGCCTTGAGGTCGATGAATCGCTCCGCGTCACCCCGGGTCCCGATTTGCGCCGGGCGCTCACGGTGTGGCTTTGAGAGGGGCCACCGGCACCGCCACCTTTTCGCCGAGAAATCTCGGCTGCGTTCCCAGCACGTTGATATCCAGCATCGCCTTCACGCAGGCCAGTTTCTCACGCAGAAACGTTTTCACTGACAGTGTCACCGGCACATCCGCCGCATTCAGACCCCACGCTTCCATCCCAAACGCCTTCGCGAGGTAAATCGCCCGCGCATTGTGAAATCGCTGTGAAACAAAAATCACACGCGACTGCCCGAACACTTTTTTCGCGCGCACCACCGAGTCCAGCGTGCGAAATCCGGCATAATCACACACGATCTGCGACTCCGGCACGCCCATCTGCACCAGCACGCGCTTCATCTCCGTCGGTTCGTCGTAGCCGCGTGTGCCGTTGTCACCGCTGACGATCAGCGCCTTCACCTTGCCCGACTTGAACAGCGCCGTCGCGGCTTCCATGCGTGGCAGGAAGAACAGATTGGCCCTTCCGTCCAGCATTCGCGGCGAAGTGCCCAGCACCACTGCCACAGGAGCGTCGGGGACCTCTTCCGCATGATCGAAGCAGCGTCCTGCAGAGGTGTGCGAGATCCAGGCTTCGCATCCGAACACGAGTGCCAGCCCCAGAGCCACCACGACGGCCAGGTGCGGCCCCCAGCGTTTGAGAAAGGTCTTCATCCCAAACCCCTCTTGCCAGTTCACACAGCCTTCAAGCTGATGCTTCTATCATTTTGCCAAATCTCATTCGCGGCGCACTGTCCGGCATCACTCATGCGCCCCAATCGTCCAGACCAGCCCGTTGCCCGCCAGAACCGCCACGCCCGTTCCGACAATCAGGTGCGCGTGTATGACGAAGGGGATATTCCCTCGATTCTCGAAGGCAAAGACAGCCCGCTAGTCCTCATCCTCGACTGTGTGCAGGATCCTCATAACCTCGGCGCCTGTCTTCGCACCGCCGATGCCGCAGGGGTCTGTGCCGTCATCATGCCGAAGGACAAAACCGCCCCCATCACCGAAACCGTCGTCCGTGTGGCCTGTGGTGGTGCCGAGAACATCCCGCTCGTGCGCGTGACCAATCTGGTGCGTGCCATGGACAAGCTGAAGGAACTCGGCGTCTGGCTCGTCGGCACGGCGGATGAAGCCACGCAGAGCCTCTACGATCTCGATCTCAAAGGCGGAATCGGCATTGTCATGGGCGCGGAAGGCCCGGGTATGCGCCGCCTCACCGGTGAACACTGCGACTTCTTGGTCAAGATTCCCATGGCAGGCAAAGTCGAATGCCTGAACGTCTCCGTCGCCACTGGAGTGTGCCTTTTTGAATGCGTGCGTCAGCGGCAGCCGAAGAAATGAACGTGCCTTCAATTAGAACGGCGCGGGACCGAACAGCAGATCCTTGATGTCCTGATCGTTGTCACGGCGACGTGACTGCGGGCCGCCCGGGCCTCCACGACGTTCAGGATCCTCCGGTGTGTTGCCGAGTACAATGTCCCACGTGCCGACGAGTTCCTGACTGTCCTTGCTCATCGGTTTGAACTCACGGATGACGGAAAGACGCTGCTGCTCCGTGCCCATGCCGCGCAGAATGCCGTCGCGATCGTTCTGCGGCACGCCGGCGATGAAAAGCTGCGTGGTCAGCATGCTCTTGTCGTTCTGTTTCACACGAATGTGCCAGTGGATCGTGCGTCCGGTGTAGAGCCCGGGCTTGATCGTGCGGAAGCGATACTCGCCTTTCGCATTCGTCTCGATCTTGCCGAAGCCCTGGAAGTTCGGATCGCGCTCCTTGCCGCGTTGCGTGCCGTTGCTGTGGATGTAGCAGCCGTTCACGTCCGCCTGCCAGAGCTCGATGACATGGCCGGACAACGGTTTGCCATCCGCATTGAGCAAACGCCCGCCAAACTCCGTCACCACGCCACCGGCGGGTGCTTTGCCACCGATGATCTGCGTGAGGTCATTGTCCTGGTCGATCGGCACATGATCGGGGTAATACGGACCTTCGGTTGCACGCGGAGTGAGTGTCAGCGCTTCCGCGTAGAGGTCACTCGTGATGATGCCACCGGTGGTGAGCAGCAGGCTACGCAGAAGAGCGCGGCGGCTTTGGGGGATATAAAAAGGGTTCATGACGTTTCGTGTCATGAACCCTCTTGCTGAAACTTCGTTTCAGAGAATCACCTGTCTCATGGTTTGGGATGCGTCACGGCGATCGCTCCATCCTTCCCCTCGGGCCACTTCGCGCCTTCCTTGATCCACTGGCGGATGGTATTCACCTCGTCCTTCGGAATGCGATGGCCTGTGGCGGGCATGGCCTTCTTGTCCTTGGGCGGCAGGGTTAGAGCGAGGTAGAGCATGCTTTTCTCGGGCGAACCCGGAACGATGGCCGGACCGGCTTTGCGTTTCTGGAACGCATGCTCGCGGTTCTGAAGATTGAGTTCGCCGAGAATGGTCTCGGAGTTGTGGCACTCGACGCAGCGGTCGGCGAGGATGGGCTTGATCTCCTTCACAAAATCCACCGGCGAATCGTCGGCGGCAGAGAGGGAGGTGAGGGCGAAGAGCCCCAGAATGCTGGCGACAAGGGTGGATGACTTCATGGCTTAACCTCAACGACGATTCATGGCGAGTCTATACAGAGCTTGCGGGGAGCTGGGACTATTTTGGCCCGGACGGAGCGGCTTGCTCCGGCTCAGGCGCGTCGAAGATGTGTGGATTGCCCTTCTGCAAGGCCTCGAGAGCCCGGGCACGATTGTCTTCATCTTTGGCACTTTTTTCGGACCTGCTCGCCCGGTTGAGTTCGAGAGTGCAGTGCTGCAGATAGAGCTCCTCCGGCTTTGGGGGCGAAGCATGCTCCTCCAGGAAAGACCAGGTCATGGTTCCGGTCATGCCATAGCCAGTCTTCGGAGCCTGATCCTCAGGGAACTTGTACGTGAACTTCAGCAGAAACACGTCGCGCTGGTCCTTGTTCGGCGGCCAGAACAGTTTCTTGTGGTCGTACACTTCGATGCTCAGAGGCTCCTCTCCCAGTTCGTTCGGGTGTTGCAGCCAGCGCGACATCTCGGCCTGTGCGGCAAAGGCGGGCTCAGATGCTTCCTTCGGGACGGCTTTTTCCTGGTCGAGTTCCTTGAGGTAGTCCCGGGCGCGGGCGGATTGATGGATGTCGAGGCAGGCTTGCTTGAGGAAATCGAGGCCCTGCTTGCCGCCCGTCTTCACGTCCGCCCATGCCGCCTCCATGCGCACCGCCTTGTCCGGATGATGCAGCGCCACATCGATCAAATCACCACGCACCTTCGCATCAATGAAAGCGGCTCCCAGCGCGGCGCTGTGGGCGTAGCTGGACTGCTTGGGATCCGGGTTTTGCAGCCAGGCTTTGAGCTGTGCGGCGCCTTTCGTGGAATTGAACGGGTGAGGACCTTCCCAATCGTCGAGGCCGAGCTGGTTGGCCGCGTCCAGCAGCAGAACGCCCGCGAACCCGGTCGGTGGATCATCGCGAAACGCCGCCATCAGATGTTCGGTTTGCGAGTGTTCTTCATCAAAGGCATCCAGAACCCGGCTCCACCCATAGGTGTCTGGCAGTTTTTGCTGACGCAAGGCAGTGACGACAAGATCTGTGGCCCGTTCGTCCGAAGAGGATGCGAGCGCGGAAAGCAGACCGAAGAAGCTGTCGGACTCCTCTGTTGAAAACGGCTCCGTACGCTTCAGGCGTGCATCCGCCCAGGCGCGCATGGGCTCCAGTGCCAGATTGTCGAATGAGCTGAGAAGCTCCTCCTTTTCGATCGCATCTCGCAGTCCCGCGAGCGCGGCCATGTCGGACGCAGTTTGAGCCGTTTCACCCGTCCCCGCCGCGATCTTCTTGGCCGTAGCTAGGATCGCATCAACATCTTGAGGGATGCGAGGAACGGCGTCATCCGCGTCCAGCTTGCCGAGCGTTTCTCCGAGCGTTCCCGGTTTGCCCGTCTTGTCCCATTGGATCAGATGTTTGGCCAGACTGTCAGAAAATGCGGCCGCATAGCGCTGAGTCAGTTCCTGCTCCGTGAAACTGATATTGCACTGCGTTCCCGTGTCTTGGAGGATCTTCTCCGCGATCAGCCCTGTGATCGGATGCAGGATGTCGAAATGATCACCGGGCAGGTGGAAGGATTTGAAGTACTTCATGGCCCGCAACTCCATGAGCGCAGCCGAACCTTCGTCGTAATACTCGCCGCCTTCGAAGTAGAAGGTGGGCCGGCGGATGAAGCTGGCGTAGCGCATCGGGCTGCGCAGGCGGTGGTCAATCTTCGAGTTCGGATCGTATGGCGTGTTGCCGTATCCTTCGCCGTCACCCAGCGTTTGCACACCATCGATCATGCCGCCAAAGGAGAAGGCGGCGCGAAAACTGTCTGAACTCACCGCCGCCAGCAGGGTCATGGTGCCGCCCGTGCTATGTCCGCCGATGTAAACCCGCTGCGGATCGACATAGGGCAGCCGTTTCACGTGTTCGATGGCCGAGAGAAAGTCCCAGAGCTCGTTGTAGAACAGCTCGAAGCGGCCGGGGTTGTCGTTTTCACCGCGCCAGGACGGGCACATCATCACGATGCCCTTCTCACGAAAAGCGCGGGCTGACTGGTCGTTGCGCTTGCCCCCCGGTTCCCAGAAATAGCTGCCGATGCCGCCGAATCCGCCGTGAGCCCAAACGATCGCCGGATGTTTCTTCCCATCCTTCGGATCTGGCGTGAGATACGCGGCCATCTTGCCCCCGGGGCTTTGATAATGGATCAGTTCAAACACCTTGCCGTCCGGCACATCGGCCGGGCCCGCAGCTTGGAAACTCGACTCCCGCCATTGGGGAAAGTGGTTTTGCCGCTCCTCAAACAACGGCTTGAACGCCATCTCGTCGGTGCCGTCTTTGACGATTTTATCAAACACCCTGCTGAAGGTCAGGCCGAGAACCGCGACGCATCCCCCCATTCCCAGCAGCACGATTCCCAGCGTGATCCACAGCCACGTCAGCGATTTCTTTTTCGGTGCGGGCTGGACGGAAGCAGCGAAACCGCGTGGCGGAAGGGGCGGCGGCATCGGCGCCGCAGTCTGCGGCATCATTGGCGGCAGGATCTCGCGCAGCGGCCTCCAATCCGCCATGCCCTCGCACCAGCCGGATTGATCGATTGAAATCTCTCCGCGGGCGATCATCCCGCGCAACTGCTCCAGCGTGTAAGGACCGGCCTGCGCAGCGTGATGAATGATGTAGTATTCGACGGCTTCCATGAATGAGCGCGAACTTTGCCGCAGGCGCGCATTTAGTGTCAAGGCCGGCCCGTCCGGGTGCAAACATTTGCTCCGGGCCTGATCCCCCGCATCATGCAGTCATGACCATCGAACAAATCACCGAGCGCATCTGTGCGTTTCGCGACGCCCGGGACTGGATGCAGTTTCACAATCCCAAGGAACTCGCCGTCGCCATCACCGCGGAGGCGGGGGAGCTGCTGCAGCACTTCGTCTGGCAGCAGCCGGGACAGATCGAGCAGCGCGTGAAGGACAAGATGCCGGAGTTGAAGGACGAGATGGCCGATGTGGGCATCCTGTTGTTTGAACTGGCCAACAACTTGGGCGTCGATCTCGGTCAGGAGATGATCAACAAGATCGAGCGCAACGAGAAGCGCTATCCCGTGGCGAAGGCGCGTGGATCGAACGCCAAATACAACGAGCTGTGAGCGAATCGGAGGTTCCAACGCCGCATCGCCGTCGTCCGCGCTACTCGGGCAAGAATCCGCGTCGTTTTGAGGACAAATACAAGGAGCTGAATCCCGAGCGATATGCCGAGACGATCGCCAAGGTGCGCGCGTCCGGCAAAACACCCGCTGGGCAGCATGTACCGATCCTTTTGAACGAGATCATGCAGATCCTCGCGCCACAGCCCGGTGAACGCGCCGTGGATTGTACGCTTGGCTATGGCGGACATGCCAGCGCGTTGCTGAAGGCCGTGCAGCCTGGCGGCACTTTGCTCGCGCTCGATCAGGACCCCATCGAGATCGTGCGCACCGAGGCGCGGCTGCGTGCCAGCGGTTGCGAGGAGTCCGCGCTCGTCGTGAAACGCATGAACTTCGCCGGCTTGCCCCGTGCGCTCGCCGAACTCGGCTGGAGCGATGGCGTGGACGTGCTGCTGGCCGATCTCGGCTGCTCCTCGATGCAGTTCGACAATCCCGCCCGCGGTTTCAGCTTCAAGCACGACGGCCCGCTGGACATGCGCATGAATCCTCAGCGCGGCGTCTCCGCCCGCGATCTGCTGCAAAAGCTCTCCGCTGCGAAGCTGAAGATGATCCTCGAAGAAAACGCCGATGAACGTCACGCGGCCTTGCTCGCCGATGCGCTTGCCGGCACCGATCACGCCACCACCCGATCACTCGCCGAAGCGGTGCGCTGCGCGTTGCCTCATCGTGTCGATGACGAAGAACGCGACGCCACCGTGCGCCGTGTGTTTCAGGCCCTGCGTATCGCAGTGAACGAGGAGTTCACCGCGCTCGACACTTTTCTGCATCAACTCACGAACTGCCTCCGCTCCGGCGCCCGCGTCGTCATTCTCACCTTCCACTCCGGCGAAGACCGTCGCGTGAAGCACCTCTTCCGCGATGGACTTCGAGGTGGAATCTTCAGTGCAACCAATGACGAGGTGATCCGACCGTCATCGCAAGAAACCCGTGACAACCCGCGTGCTGGGCCGGCGAAGTTGAGGTGGGCGGTGAAGGCGTGATCTCTGTGCGAAACATCCCGGTGGCTTCGTACTTCACCGACCATGTTCCAACCGTCGCGTTTGATTCTCCTTAGCGTTCTTTGTTTTCCGTGGGTCGCCAGCGCCCTGCAAGAGACTTGGGAGACGGGTTACACGAAAGATGATGCCAATGGCAAATGGGTGCTGGGGTATTGGAAGTTCGATGGCGAGGCGGCTTTGAAAGATGTATCCGGGAAGGGTAATGATCTCTCGCTGCAAGGCGCGGTCTTGAGCGCGAGAGGGAAGTTCGATGGCGGACTGGAGTCGTTTCCGGGGTTTCCGGTGCAGGACAAGCGGCATGGGGCGATGACGGCGGCGAAACCGGCCCTGTCGCCGAAGGGGGCGTTCACGCTGGAGATGTGGATCAAGCCGAAGGCGGAGTTCAAGCCGGAACTGCGCTGCTACCTGCTCGACAAGAAGTATGTTGATCACACCGACTACCAGTGGCAGATCGGCGATGCGGACAAGGCGGGGCTGCGGCGCATGTTTGTGACGCTGGGTTTCGGTGCGGAGTCGAAGGCGGTCTATTCGCTGCCGTTCAAGCTCGAGACGGATGTCTGGCAGCATGTGGCCTTCACGTATGATGGCGTGGGCGGCGCGAAGTTTTATCGCAATGGCGTCGCGGCGGGCGGGGCGAAGCTCAAGGGCTATGGCGCGGTAACGCCGGGCGTGAAGGCGCTAAGCATTGGCGACCGGCTGGGGAGCAATTACGGCGGGTTCCCCGGAATGATCGACGAAGTGCGCATCTGCGACGGTGTGCTGAGCTTTGAACGCGTGGCGATGCAGATCGTGACGACGCGGCAGGTGTGGCAGCGAATGGAAACGGCGAAGCCGCTGGAGATCGTGGTGACGAACCTGCGACGCGAGACGATGACGGGCGCGAAGCTGTCGGTGAATCTCGGTGGAAAGGACGAAAACTTCATCGTGCCCGATCTTGCGGCGGGAAAGAGCTTCACGGCGAAGTATGTGCTCAACACGTCGCTAAAAGCGGCCGACTACGAATTGCGCGCGCGATTTGAAACCGGGAAGTATGCCACGGAGCAGTCCGCGCACCTGCAGATCGTGCCGCGTCTGGCGCCGCGCATGCCGGTGATCATGTGGGGCGCAGGTGGTGATGAGATTGCACGATTGAAGGACATCGGCTTCACGCATTTCATCGGTCTCGGTGCGGATGTGGGTGCGATTTGGGCGAATCGCGCCGTCGCACCGCCGGGGAAGCCGGAGATGATCGAGCGCAACCGTCACACGCTTGATCAAGCGCTGGCCAACGGGCTGGGCGTGGTGGCGAGTTTGTCACCGGGACGCTTTCTGGAGAGCGATCCGAAGTTCCTGCGCGTGGACCGCGTCGGGAAGCCGTATGCGCGGCAGGACATCTGCGCGTCGATGCCGGACTTCGCGCCTTTTTTTCAAGTCGTCGGCATGAGCATGGCGAAGGCCTACGGCGATCATCCGGCCTTCACGACGGCGCTGATCGACACGGAGGTGCGCGATGCATCGCAGCCGTCGTTCAATGCGGTGGACATCGAGAACTACCGCAAGTTCGCGAACGCGGACATTCCCGCAGAAGTGGTGACGCGCGGCGGCGTGGACTGGACGAAGCTGAAAGACTTTCCGAAGGATCGCGTGATCGCAGATGATCATCCGATTTTGAAATACTACCGCTGGTTCTGGACGGTGGGCGATGGCTGGAACGCATTGCACACGGCCCTGAGCAAGGGGGTGAAAGGCAACGGACGACGCGACTTCTGGACCTTCTTCG
>NZ_JAGRPF010000193.1 GCF_020439865.1 Prosthecobacter sp. | reverse complement strand
GGGAGTTTCAATTCAGCGCGGGCGGTGAGCGCGAGGGCGAGGAATAGGCAGAGTGAACGCATGGTCGGAAAAAAGTTGGGCAGTTGGAACGCCACGCGAGAACGATTCATTGCATCAAGTGCTCCTCATCAGCGGGAAGATTGCTGCAGTGGTTTCGTTCCATTGATTCGCATGAAATCCACGCCCGCACTCCTCGCTCTTCTGCTTTCGACCTCGCTGCTTCACGCCGAGGTGAAACTCTCCAAGGTTTTCACGCCGCACATGGTGCTGCAACGCGACATGAACGCGCCGGTCTGGGGCACAGCGGCACCGGGTGAGGAAGTCGTTGTCGAATTCGCCGGCCAGAAAAAAACCGCAAAGGCCGGCGCAGATGGCAAATGGAGCGTGAAGCTCGATCCCATGCCCGCCAGCGCCGAGTCGCGCACGCTGACCATCGGCGGCATCAACATCGACGACGTGCTCGTCGGCGATGTGTGGATCGGCTCCGGCCAGTCGAACATGGACATGGTCGTCGCGAGTTATACCAAGGGCGATCCCGTGCTCGATGCCGCGTCGAAGCAGTCGTATCCGCTGCTGCGCCTCATGCGCAAGGACGCCGGTGCCACGTGGGAGCTCTCAACGCCTGAGACGAACGTGAGGATGAGCGCGCTGCTCTTCTCCTTCGGCTTTCCGTTGCAGAAGGAGATCGGCGTGCCCGTCGGTCTCATGGTCGGCGCGGTGGGCGGCACGCCCTCCGGTTTCTGGCTCAGCGAGGAGATGTATCGTGACTCAGCTGAATGCGCCGAGGCGGTGAAGAAATTCGCACCGACTTACAACCACGCCGCATTGCTGAAGCAGTATGAGGCCGATAAGGCGAAGTATGAAACCGAACTCGCCGCATGGAAAGACGCCGCAGCCTCTGCGAAGAAGGCCGGCAAGCCCGCGCCACGTGGTCCGCGTGCTCCCAAGCTTCCTGGCAAACCCGGCGAAACGAACGGCGGCAAGGTCGGCCAGCTCTTCGAGCAATTCATCCGCCCCTACGTCGGCTACGGCATCAAAGGCGTGCTTTGGGACCAGGGCGAAAGCCGCACGAACATCGTCGGCGTCGATCAAGTCACACTCATGGGCGCGCTGATCAGCGGATGGCGCAAGGCCTGGGGCCAGGGCGACTTCCCGTGGCTCTACGTCGAGAAACCGAGCGGTGGCGGATGCGCCTTCGACTATTCGCAGCCGATGAACCGCCTCGCGGAGAAGTTTGCACCGCTGCCGAAAACCATCCCGACTGCTCCCGACAGCCAGTACTCGCACGTGGCCTTCGAGCAGATCATGAAGTATCCGAACACGCACATGGTCATCAGCAGCGACCTCGGCAACGGCATCCATCCGCCGAACAAATCCGGCTACGGTGCGCGTGCCGTGCAAGTCGCTCTCGCTGTCGCATACAAGAAGGGCACCGAATACCTCGGCCCGCAGCTCGCCGGACATCAAATCGACGGCGGCAAGGTCACGCTGAACTTCAAGCACCTCGGTAAGGGCCTCACCTTCAAGAATGGCGACCAACTGCAAGGCTTCAGCATCGCCGGTGTCGACAAAAAATTTGTCTGGGCCGACGCCGTGATCGACGGCGACAAAATCGTCGTCTCATCGGCCTCCGTCGCGCAACCCGCCGCGGTGCGTTACGCGTGGAGCAATGCCTTCCAGTGGGCGAACCTCTTCAACCTCGACGGATTTCCTGCGCAGCCCTTCCGCACCGACGACTGGTAAGTCATCTTTGTGCTGCGAATCATCGCGGGCCTGTGCTAGCGTTTCGCGTGATTCGTCTCGCACTCGCCGCCGCACTTCTGATCTCTTTCGCCTCCTGCGGGAAATCGCGTCCGCGTGCGGACCTGGTGTTCATCAACGGCGCGGAGCCGGAGAGCATCGATCCGGCGATCGTGACGGACCAGGTCGGCATGCGCATCTCGTCGGCGTTGTTTGAAGGGCTGTGTCGCATCGATCAGGCCGGCAAGCCGCAGCCGGGCATGGCGGAGACATGGGAAAAGTCGGACGATCGGAAGACCTACACCTTCCATCTGCGTCCGAATGCCGTGTGGAGCGATGGCGTGCCGCTGACGACTCAGGACTTCCTCTATTCGTGGCGCCGTGTGCTCGATCCGGACTTCGGCGCGGATTACGCGAGCCAGTTTTACGTCATCAAAAACGCCCGCGCGTTTCACGAGGGCACACTGAAGGACTTCACGCAGGTCGGCGTGACCGCAGTGGACGATCACACGCTGCGAGTCGAACTGGAAAACCCCACGCCCTACTTCATCGATCTCTGCGCCTTCGCGACCTTCGCTCCCGTGCCGAAACGCATCGTGGAAGAGCACGGCACGGCGTGGATCAAGCCGGGCGTCTTGATCGGCAACGGCTCTTACACGCTCGAAAACTGGCTGCTGGACGACCGCATCGTGCTGCGTCGCAACGAGCGCTACTGGGATGCCGCAAACGTGCCGATGCGCACCATCGAAGTGCTGCCGATCTCCGAGCCGAACACCGCGATCAATTACTTCCTCACCGGCCAGGCCGATCTCATCATGGACAAGGGCATGGTGCCGACTTCGCTCACCGCGAAGCTCAAGCAGCAGCCGTATTTCCACACCGGTCCGTTTCTTGGCAGCTACTTCACGCGTTTCAACGTCCACCGCGCTCCCTTCGACAATCCGAAGATCCGCCTCGCCTTCTCGCTGGCGATCGACCGCAAACGCGTGACGGAAAAAATCACGCAGCTTGGCGAGCGCAACGCTTACAGCCTCACGCCGCCCGGCGCGGGACAGGACTACCAACCGCCGCCCGGACCGGAGTTTGATCCGAAACGCGCGCAGCAGCTCCTCGCCGAGGCCGGTTATCCCGGCGGCAAAGGATTCCCACGTGTCGAATACCTCTACTTTCCCAAGCCGGTCGAACGCAACATCGCCGTCGAGTTGCAGGCCATGTGGCGCGAGCATCTCGGCGTGAGCGTCGATCTCGCGAAGCAGGAATGGAAGATCTACCTCTCGTCGATGAAGGAGAAGAACTACCACCTCTGCCGCAGCAGCTGGGTGGGCGATTACAACGACCCGGGCACGTTCCTGGAGATGTTCCTCTCCGGCAGTGGCAACAACCGCACCGGATGGGCCAGCACGACCTATGACGACCTCATCGCCGCCGCCGCACGCGAACCGGACTCCGACAAGCGCAACGCCATCTTCCAGCAGGCGGAGAAACTGCTCGTCACCGACGACGCCGTGATCATCCCGATTTACCACTACGTCGGCGTCCAGTTCTACCACGCCGACAAGCTCACCGGCGTGCAGCCCAACATGATCGACGATCATCCCTTCCGCTGCATGCGGTGGAAGTGATCACTTTGCCACTGCCGCAACAGCGATGCCAATCTCCACCGTCGGCTCGGTCGCATCGCCCATCGGCGGCTCGGTGGGGACGCCGCCTGCGGATTTCAAATCGTTGCCCACGGACCAGATCAGGCCACGGCTGAGATCATACTGCAGCGGAGCGCCCGTGTAGGGATCGACGGGCAGATCGAGCAGGTAGTTGAAGGTGCGCAGTTGCTCGAGCGTGGCGGGCACCGTCTTCTTTTCCGCGATGCAACGACGCACCGCAAACAGCGTGATGATCAGATTCCCACGCGTCCGCACCAGCCCCAGAAACGCGGGCATGGAGGTGTAGGTGCGCATGCGCTGATGAAAGTAGGCGAGGCCGGCGGAATTAGGCTGGAAGGAGGTTTCGACAAACTTGTCCTTTTCGAGCCGAACTTCGGACGTGTGCGCCAGCGGTGCCTGAGCATCCTCCTTCAACTGCCGGAACGCAGTGGCGAAGTGCTGCAGGGTTTCATACGGCTTGAAAAAGAGACGCCCCGGCCGCTGCAACTGCACGCCACCAGGCATCGTGTCGAGCAGTTCACCGCTTTGCGGGCCGAGGATGAGCTTCTTCTCGTGCACGTAGAACGAGCTCATCGCCCGCCCAAGCATCTCTGTCGTCGGCTGGCAGACATTGAACTGACGTTGGAACTGCCGCAGCGCGACTTCAGGCAGCTTGGTCTGCCGCAACAAATCGGCGAGCGTCTGCGCAGCCAGCGTCTGCGCCTCAAGCGAACGCTGATAACAGGACGGCCACGCCCAGATCTGCTCCAGCCGCCAGCCCAGCTCCGCGAGGTCGATCGCCGCCGTGAACGCCTCCTCCTCCAGCATGCGACGTGAGAGATAGGCCGCCTCCGCCTGCTTCAACAACATCGCCTGATGCCAGCGCGGATCGCTGCACAGGTCCGCCGCATGCCAGGCCGAATGCGCGGGATACCAGTCGGCGTCCTCCAGCAGATCGCGCAGATTGTCGAGCGCCGTGCCGTTCGCCTGCACCACACGCGACAACGTGGGCGTGTCCCACAACCACGGCGGTTTGCCGTACAGCGCGGAGTTTTCGAAGGGAGCGAGCGCATCCAGAAACTTGCGCAGCTTCATCGGCGTCGGAATCGACACGGCCTGATCGACAGGACGCTTCGGCAGCAGGTCTTCGTCGAAACCAGGAGCCTGATCATCCACATACAGCCAGGCAATGAACACAAACGCCAGCAATCCCATGCTCAGAATGACCAGCGAGGCCCAGGAGGTATCACGTTCCAAAGTTCGCGGATGACGTGTCACTGCGACAGTTCTCTGCGGCGACACCACCTGCCGCTGTGGACGCGATGGCGGCGATTCTTCTTCCAGCTTCCGAGAAGATGGCACAGGCTCTGATGGCCGGGGCTTGTCGTTCCGCTCAACCGGAGCGGGAGGCGGCGCCGGCTCTTCGCGCAGACGCTTTTTTGCCGGTGGTGCATCCAGCCACTCCTGATCCAGTTCCCAGGGGGACGACCACACGCCATCCCCTTCGCCGCTATGCGCGGGCTTATCGGCAGGGTTTTCTTGCGGCGTGTGGGGCCGGATCATGCGTGGCAGTATGTACGCACGAACGCCCGCAGGCAACGCACGTCATTTCTTCGCATCCCTCAGCGCCTTCGCCAGAATGCCGAAATACGGATAGGTGTCCCACACGTTCGTCGCGGGATCGGCGGCGCGCGGATCCTGCGTCTCACGCATCCAGGTGTCCACCTCGGCGGCGAGGCCGGCTTTGACTTTCGCATAGGCAGGATCGGCGGCGAGGTTCACGACCTGGTCGGGATCGCTTTTCAAATCGTAGAGCTCCTCGGCCGGTCGCTTGCCGAAGCTGAGTTCGAACAAGGGCTTCACCGCCGGATCGTCCGCATGCGCCATCATGTAGAGCTTCGTGCGCGAGCCGTCGATGTCGCCATACGGTCCCACGGAATAGTACAATTCCGGATCGCCCGCCGGCCAGCGATCAGGCCGCAGATTGCACAGATACAAATACTCCGCCGTGCGCACGCCACGCACCGGATAGCTCAGGTCGCCGCGCCGCACGTTTGCATGTCGCTCGCGCTCGATGAACATCCGATCGCGCTTCACCGCGGAAGTTTTTCCCGTGAGCACATCGACAAAACTGTGCGCCGTCATCTCCGGCCATGGCTTCAGTCCGGCGATCTCGAGCGACGTGGGCGCCAGATCAGTCAGCGAGACGAAATCATCGCTCACCTTGCCCGCCTTCACCTTGCCGGGCCAGCGCACCGCCAGCGGCACGCGTGTGCCGTGATCGTAGCAATGCGCGAGGCCGTGCGGCATCTGCCAGCCGTTGTCACCCGTGTGAATGACCACCGTGTTATCCAGCTCGCCGTTCTGTTCGAGCAGGGTGATCGCCTCGCCAAACGCCTCGTCCATCAACTCCACCTGCGCGAGGTAGTCCGTGATCTCCTCGCGAACTTCAGGCACGTCCGGCAGTGATTTCGGCACCCGCACCTTCGCCGGATCAATGCCGCGCGCCTTGCCGGTTCCAGCCTTCCACTTATTCAGCGACGTGTGCGTTGATCCGAACCAGAAGAAGAACGGCTGCTTCTCCTTCCGCGCCTGCATGAAACTCGGGAAGTCCTCAAACTGCGCCCCCGCCGGATTCAGCTCACGCCCAAAATCGATGTAGTTCCCCGGCGACCATCCTTTGCCAGCGAATCCGACATGCCAGCCGGCTTTCGTCAGTTCATCGCCGAACACGCGGAACTTCCCCGGAAACTTGCTCCAAAGGCTCGCCGCATCCTCGAGCTGATGCGCCGCGCGACCGGTGACGATGCAGGAGCGCGTCGGCGAACACGACGGCACCGGACAGAACGCATTCGTGAAGCGCATGCCCTCGCGGCACATGCGATCGAACACTGGCGTGCTCACCGCCTTGTCACCGTTCGCGCCCGCATGCTCATAAGACCAGTTGTCGCCGATGAGCAGCAGAATGTTCGGCGCCGCCTGGGTCTGGGCGACGATCATGCACGCGAGGAAGGACAGCATCCAAGTCTTCATGCGAGCAGTGTGACGACGCGTGGACAATCTTGTCAATCTTCGTTCTCCACATGCCATTTCCCCGCAGGCGTTTGCACGAAGCGCTTCCAGCATCGAAACTCAGGGCTCGCATGGATTCCAACTCTCCGTCCAACCTCGCCAGTGGCGGCATCACACGTTTTTTTGTCGAGCATCGCCTCTTCGGCTGGGTTTCCGTCGTTGCCGTGCTGGCATGGGGCTGGTTCGCGTTTCAAAAACTGCCACAGCAAGAGGATCCTACGTTCCCGACGCATGACGCGGTGTTGATCACGGTGATGCCGGGGGCTCCGGCGGAGGTAGTGGAGCAGGAGGTCACGACGAAGCTCGAAGAGGCGCTCGTGAAGCTGCCGACGCTCGAAAAACTGCAGTCACAGTCGAAGGACAACATCTCCAGCATCGTCGTCACACTCAAGACGGACACGAAAGAGGTGATCGACACGCAGTGGAAGAAGACGCGGGAGATTTTGGCGGAGGTGAAGCTGCCAGAAGGATGCGAGGAACCGCGACTAGAAACGGATTTCCAACTTCCAGCGACGCTGCTGTTCGCTGTGTTGGCCGAGGATGGAATGAAGGCGGGCAATGCGGCCGACATCGTCGAGCAGGAACTCAAGAAGGTATCGAGCACAGGACGCATTCGGCAGTTCGGCCACGCCCCGGAACAGATTCTCTCGTTCGAAGAGATGGCTGCGGCGAGTTACAGCGTCCGCACGCTGCATCGTGATGACGACGGTCCGTTAAAACCATCCGCGAGCGTGCTCGTAGCGGTCGAGATGAAGGCCGGAAACATCATCCGCGATTTCAAAACAGATGTGCTGGCGCAAATCGAGAAAACGAAACTGCCAGAGGGCGTGCGCGTCATCACGGTGTCCGACCAGCCTGCGGCCACGGCGCATCGCATCGAGGAGTTTTTGCGCTGCTTCATCGAAGCGGTCATCGTGGTCGTGCTCGTCGCCTTGCTATTGATGGACTGGCGCACGGCGCTCGTGGTGGCCGTGGCGATTCCGTTGACGATTGCGATGACGATCGGCGGCATGGCGGCGCTGGACGTGCCGTTGCAGCAGATCTCCATCGCCGCGCTCATCATCTCGCTCGGCATGCTCGTCGATGACCCGGTGGTGGCATCTGACGGCATCAATCGTGAACTCGCCGATGGTCAGCCGCGCGGCATCGCGGCCTGGCTGGGACCGTTCAAGCTGCGTCGCGCGATCTTTTTCGGCACGGTGATCAACATCGTCGCCTTCCTGCCGCTGGCGCTGCTGCCGGGGGACATGGGCGCGTTCATCATCTCGCTGCCCATCGTCATCACGCTCGCGCTCGTGTCATCGCGCATCGTGTCGATGACCTTCATCCCGTTGCTCGGTTACTACATTCTCAAAGGTCAGAAAGGCTTCGACGCCGTGAGCGGCTCGCATCCCGTTCATCGCCTGGTGCCGTTCTACAAATCCGCGCTGCAATTTGCCCTTCGAAAGCCGGTGCTTATCGTGTTGGGCGCGTTTGGTCTGCTGGCGGCCAGCACGGCCCTGATCCCGTTTTTCGGCAAGCAGTTCTTCCCGGCCGCCGAGCGCAATCAACTGCTCATCGACATCCAACTGCCCGAAGGCAGCCTCATCGAGCAAACGATGGCTGTCACCGGTCGCGTGGGCGACTTCCTGCAAAAGGAGGACGCCATCCAAAGCGCTGTCGTTGTCAGTGGCGGCGGCACGCCAATGTTTTACTACAACGTGCTGCCGCGTCAGAACGCCGCGAACATGGCGCAGGTGCTCGTGAACACTCAAAAGGCCGACGATGTGCCCGCGCTGATCGTGCATTTGCGCGAACTCTTCGACCGCGAGATCAAAGACGCGCTTTGCCTCGTGAAACAGATCGAACAAGGCCCCGCGCTCGAAACGCCGATCCAGATCGAAGTGAGCGGCGAAGGCGATCTCAAAGCCAAAGCCAACCTTGTGGCAGAGGAGCTGCGCAAAGCAGGTGCCTACAAAGTTCACGACGACTCCGGCATTCTTTCGCGGATCAATCAGCAACGCACGATCACCGTGAAGGCGCTTGCACCCTTCGGCGAACTCGCCTCGCGCATCCTCGCCAAGGCGCGTGATCATTTTCCGAATCAAGGCATCGCGTTCGGTGGTGAGGAGCGCGAACTGACCAACAGCCAGCGTGAGATGGAGCGCGTGCTGAAAATTTCGCTCGCTCTGATCGCGCTGGCGATGGTGATCCAGTTCCGCTCGATCATGAAATCGCTCGTGGTCATGCTCACCGTGCCGTTGGGGCTCATCGGTGCCTTCACCGGTCTCGCGACAACGCACGCATCCTTCGGCTTCATGGCGCTGATCGGCATCGTGAGCCTCGCGGGTGTCATCGTGAGCCACATCATCGTGCTGTCGGATTTCATCGAGGAGGAACGCGCCGCCGGCGTCGAACTCAAAGAGGCTCTCGTACAGGCCGCGCTCGTGCGATTGCGTGCCGTTCTGGCCACGGTCTTCGCCACTGTGTGCGGTTTGATCCCGCTGGCGCTCACCGGTGGCGAGTTGTGGCGTCCACTGACCGCCGTGCACATCTTCGGCCTGCTGTTTGCCACCGTGCTCACCTTGCTCGTGCTGCCGGTGCTCTACTTCCTCTTCGCGAAGTGGAAGTGGATCAAGTAGCCGAGAAGATGAGCGCCACGTTCGCGCCGCCGAAGCCGCTGCTGTTGCTCATCGCCACGCGGGGTGCTTCGTCAGAACGTTCGGTGAGAATGGGGATGCCTTCGCAGGCAGGATCGAGGTTTTGAATCTTGGCGGAAACCGGCATGAAGCCTTCGCGGATGGCGAGACAGCAGATGCCGGCCTCCAAAGCACCGGCGAGGCTCAAGCCGTGGCCGGTAAGAGCTTTGGTGCTGCTAACTTTCGGGCGTTTGTTGCCGGTGAAGACGGCTTTGAGGGCGTTGAGCTCGGCGAGGTCGCCAGCAGCCGTGGCGGTGGCGTGGGCGTTCAGATAGTCGATGGCGCTGGCGTCGAGATTCGCGTCTTGGAGCGCGTTGATCATTGCGCGAGCGAGGCCGGTGCCGCTGGGATCGGGGGCGACGACGTCGTAGCCGTCGGAGGCCTGGCCCCAGCCCTTGACTTCGGCGTAGATGGTCGCACCGCGGGCGGCGGCGTGTTCGGCATTTTCGAGGACGAGCGCAGCACCACCGCCGGTGATGATGAAGCCATCGCGACTCACATCAAACGGACGCGGCGCGAGCGTGGGATCGCTTTGAGCGCTGAGGGCACGCAGCGAGGCGAACGGGAGAATGTTGCACGGATGACAATCCTCGGCGCCGACGACGAACATGATCTTCTGCCGGCCGAGGCGAATCAAATCAGCGGCGCTTCCGAGTGCATGAGACGATGAAGCACAGGCGCTGCTGAAACCGACGGACGCGCCTTTGATGGCAAACTTCGCGGTGAGATTGAGATGCAGCGAATTTGGCATGCCGGTGACAACGGTCGGGGCCGAAGTGCGCGCCGGACCTCGCGTCAGAACGGAGTCGAGCGCGACGTGCGTCATCCACGACGAACCTGCGGAGGCGCAGTAGAGCCCGGTTTGCGGTGAGGAGACGAGCGCAGGATCGAGATTCGCATCGCGGATGGCCTCATCCATCGCGGCGGAAGCGAAGACGGCGTTTGGAACCATCGTGCGCAATTGCGCGCGGCTGAACTGCACATGCGGCGGGAAGGTCCAGTCGAGCGGATCGGCGCTGGGAAAGGTGAAACCCTTCACCGTGCCGGCGAGCTTTACGCGGTCATTCGCCGCGGCGAGCTCGGGCATGATTTCGATGCCGCAACGGCCTTCGCGCAGGCTTTGCAGCACGGCGGCGCGGTCGTTGCCGATGCTGGAGATGAAGCCGAGGCCGGTGACGACGACGCGGTTCATGCGGCGAGCTTGGAACGGAGGAAGGTCTTCAAATCGCCGAGCGTACGGATGCCGTTCATCTCCTGCGTGGCAACGGTGATGCCGAGCACCTCCTCCGCGGTCATGACGACCTCGATCATGCCAAAGGAGTCCATGCCGATGTCTTCAATGAGGCGCGAGTCATCGGTGGCGGCGGCGATGCCTTCCGGCTTGGGGTTCGCGGCATCGCGCTCGAGCACGCCAAGGATGATGGCGGGCAGTTCGTCGAGATCACGCGACTCTTCAAAACGCAACGCGGCGGCCACAGTGGCCTCGCTGCATCGTTTGAGCGACTTGGTGATCTGCTGCTGGCGTTCTTCGGTGACGGGCATGGCGTTGTTTTAGTCCGATGAAGGGCGGATTCAATGCTTCTCCGCGCTGAAGATGCCGTAGCGCTGGATGCCGAGTTCGTAGGCGAGCCAGATGCGGAAGAGGGTGAGGGCGAAGATGCGGTTCGGGTTCCGAGAGCTGAAAAGGAAGCTGCGGTAGTGCGGCTTGGTGAGCAGACCTTTGACTGTGCGGAGAGCGCAGAGCGGCCAGGTGTGCTTCACGAGTGGCGCGTAGTCTTTGAACTGGTAGTTCACGAACCCCGCAGCCTCGGTGGCGGCGCGGAATTCGCTCTCGGGACGCACGCCGGCAATCTGGGCCTCGCGTGTGATGGCGTCAATAAAGTGACGTTTGGCCACGGGATCGGGATTTTCGCAGGACATCCACGCGGTGGCGACGAGACGGCCGCCGGGCTTCATGACGCGGTAGCACTCGCGGAAGAAGGTGGGCAGATCAGGCATGTGCTCGAGGCTCTCGACGGTCTGCACGACATCGAAATGGTTCGCGGGCAGCTGGTTTTCATACCAGTCACGCACCATGAAGGTCGTCTTGCCGGGCACGTGGTTATTCGCCTGCGCGTAAGCGAGCTGCACGCTCGAAATCGTCATGCCGGTCACATGGGCACCGTAGCGCTGCGCGAGGATTTTCGCGGCGGCGCCGTAGCCGCAGCCGATGTCGCACACGTCGGTGCCTTCGCCGGTGTGGCCGAGCTCGGCGACGATCTTTACGAGGTTCTCCGCCGCCTCGGTGTCGCTTTCCTTGCCAGTGAACCACACGCCGTGGTGAACATGCTCGCCCCAGATTTCGCGGTAGAACTGATCAAGGTCGTCGTAGTGCGAAGCGGCACCGTCGATGGTGGGGACGTAGTCGGGAGTTGTGGACATGAATCAAACAGTGTGCGGCCTCAAGCTGGCCTGCGGGACGCGTGCGAGCGTGTTGAAGGGAATGGTGAGCATGGCGTAAAACGGCCCCATGCGTCGTGCGACCGGCCCCTGGCAGAGCAGGAACTTCAAAATGACATCACGCAGCGCGGAGCGCGTTGTGCCGCGCCAGGTGCCAAGCCACATGCCCCACTCGGCCCGGAAGATCGCGGTTTTGGCAGCCTTGCGGCGGAAGCGGTTGTAAGCAGGCAAAAGCGCGAGCGGATCCGATTTGGTGAGCACCTCGGCGAGGAATTCGGCATCGGCGAAGCCGGTGTTCATGCCCTGACCGCCGATAGGGCTCATGCCGTGCGCGGCATCACCGCAGAGAATGACGCGACCATCGTAGTAGCGATCGCAGTTGAAGCGACGTGGAGTGAAGACGCTCTCATTGACCTGATCCGAAGACGGCACGGTGATGCCTGTGCGCAGGTGCGTGAGATAGCTCACGAGGCCCTGGGGCGGTTCGTCCATGCGACGATCCGTTTGAACAATCCAACGCCGCTGACCGCCGGGAAGCGGAAACGACTCCACCGAACCGGTGGCGGTGAAAAACAGATGCGCTTCCTCACCGAAGCCGGTGCGGTCGATGAAATCACCCATGACGAAATGGCAGTCGTAGCTGCGTCCGGGCGCACGCATGCCGATGAATTCACGCACGCGGCCGCGCGCGCCGTCGCAGCCGATGACGAAGCGTGCGGTGAACTCGCCGCTGCTCGTTTGCACGATGCAATGATCCGCTTGCTGCTGCAAGCCGGTGACTTCGCAGCCGCTTTCGATGAACTCACTGCCAAGATGCTTCTGCAGGATCGCAATGGTCGTGGCCTGCGGCAGCGCGAGGATGAATCGATGCTCGTCCGGGATGTTGCGGAAGGAAACGCAGCCGAGTTTGCCGCGCTGACCATGCACGAAGCAGTCACGCACCTTCAAGCCGGCGTCGATAAACTCCGAGGCGAGGTGGAGTTTGTCGAGGATGTGCAGGGACGGCGGCGTGATACCGATGGCAGCCGAATGCGCGATGGGTTGCGTGCGCTTTTCCAGCACACGAATTCGCCGGCCTTGTTGTTTGAGCAGACAGGCCAGCAGCAGTCCCACGGGACCGCCGCCGACGATGATCGCGTCAAACTCCGGCTTCATGCATGCATCTTGTTCGATGTTTGCTTCGGCGGAGTGATGGCCGCGCCGCAGCGCTCCAGCACGGCCGTCTCCACCGTGAGGCCCGGACCAAACGCAATAGCGCAGGTCGTGGCGCGATCGGTTTCAGCCTCCTCGAGCATGCCTTTGAGCACAAACATGACCGTGGGGCTGCTCATGTTGCCGTAGTCTCGCAACACATCGCGGGAGATCTCGAGCGCATCGGGCGGCAAATCGAGATGCTGCTCGACCTGTTCGAGAATGGCACGACCGCCAGGATGCACGGCCCATTCATCGATGTCAGCGAGTTGCATGTTACGCTTTGCAAGCACGCCGCCGAGCATCTCACGAATGTTGCTGCCGATCAAATCGGGCACGTACGCAGAGAGCACCATGTTGAAACCGTGATCGCCGATGTCCCAGGCCATGTGAGCCTCGCTCGAGGGCACGAGCGCAGAGTGAAATCCCTGCACGCGGTAGTAAGGCCGGTCACCGGTCGGTTTGCGTGCGCTCATGATTGCTGCCGCCGCGCCGTCGGCGAACAGCGCGTTGGCGACGATGCTTTCAGGTCTGTCGCTCACCTGCAAATGCAGCGTGCAAAGCTCCAGACACATGACGAGCACCACCGCGTCCGGATTCGCCTCACAAAACTGCGCCGCCATGCGCATGGCGGGGAACGCGGCGTAGCAACCCATGAAGCCGATGGTGTAGCGCTCCACGTTTTCGTTCAGGCCGAGATCGCGAATCATGTGATAATCCGGCCCCGGATTGGCAAAGCCGGTGCAGGAGGCGAAGACGATGTGCGTGATCTGCTCCTTCGTGAACTGCGGACATTCAGCGAGCGTCTTGCGGGCGAGTTTCACCGCGAGGTCGTGCGAGGCTTTGGCATAAAGCGCGTTGCGCTGGCCGGTGGTGGGAGAACTGATCGTGCCGTCCGGCAGGGTGCGAAACAACTCGCCGTCGTCCTTGAGGAAATCGTCGCTCACGCTGTAGCGCGTGTCGATGCCGGTGCGCTCGTAGATCATCTCGACCATGCGTTTCGCACGTGGATCGGTGACCCAGGTTTTCATGCGGCCACAGGCGAACTCGTTGCTGTAAATGAACGGCGGCGTCTCGGTGGCGATGTGATGAATGAAGGCGGGCATGGAGATCAGTTTTTGGAACGTTTCAGTTCGACGGCACAGTGGACTTTGATCGTGTCGCCGACACGGATGAACAGCAGCACGGAAGGGACCTTGATGTCGCTCTTTTTGAGGGAGAGATCGAAATCGAGGTCAAAGGAGGCCTTGTCACCATCGAGCTTCCAGTGGCTGATCTTGCCGGTGAGTTTTTGTGTCTTGCCGAGCAGCGTCAGTTTGAGCGGAAGCGCGGCCGGCGCGGCATCGCCCTGGCGGATCGCGGTGAACGGTGTGTCGATGACGCCGGTGATGAGCGGATGCTCGGTGACTTTCATGGCCTTGCGCATGTTTTCGTCACGCTTGGCCTCGTCGGTGTCCATCTTGGCGGCTTCCACGGTCACCGTGGCCTCGACGCGTGTGGGATTACCATTCGCATCCGTGGTGACTTTGGTGGCAAAAGGTTTCGCCTCCACATTGCCTCCCCAAGCGTGCAGCGTGGAGGTGCCGTCGAAGGAGATCTTGCTGGTGCCGGACCAGGTGGTGGTGTCCGCCGCCGCTGACAGCGTGGCGAACAAGAGGAACAATGAAAGGGAACGAATGATCATGATGAGATTATGGGGATGGAATGGCCGAGTGACAATGACACCGGCAGAAAGGTGCCGACTGAGACGATGCAATCTCGAAACCTGTCCGGTTTGGAAAAGCGATGCCTGATCAGCAACGCTCAATGCAGAGCCAGCGATGCCGGCGGGTGCGGACTGGAACCGGGGTTTCCGCAGACGCTAGGTTAGAATTCAGACAAATCTGTTTCACGGCGCCCCGCGATTGATCGGACGCCAGACAGACCGGCGGCCCGGCGTCGTCCTGCGGACCCTTCATATCTCCGATACTCAGCCCTTCGTCACATTCCACCATCGGCTGCGAAGCGTGCCGCTCGCCCGCCTGTCTTTCAGGAAAGCTGACCCCATCGCAGGGCTGGCACAGCACGCAAAGGATCAAGATGGAAATGCGGAGATTCACAAAAGAGCGTGATACGACCTGACACAGCGGGACACGCTCAATCAATCTCACGTTGTCAGGACGATCAAATATCATTCGCATTGATACCCAGTCTCAGCGACGGCGATCTTGTATGATGGGCGGAGTGTTGCGTCCATGGGAAACCGATAATCAGGGGCGCACCAGACGGAAGAATCGACTGCCCGAGCTGGTGGGAACAGTCACGCTGCTGGTGCCGTCGGCGGTGGTGACCGGACGGGTGGAATTGAACCAGCTCGACGGATTGAGATCCGGCGACTCCTGCAGGATCCAGCCGGTGAATGAATCCGGCCAGGACACGCTCAGGCTTCCAGGTGCGACCTGCGACAGCCCGACCTGCGGCGTTACGACGACATCATTCACCCCCAGCATGAAGGGCGAGAGACTTGGTGTGAAGGCTTCGATGATGTTGTGCGCCGCATCCACCTTGCAGTTGAGCTTCTCCCAAACGCCGTTGTGGAAGTGGTAGATGACGAGCTGGTTTTCGTCGTAGCCGGGCGGCAGGAGGGCGGGGTTGTAAGCGAACTTGAGCTTGATGCCGCCGGTGTGGGCACCGCTGTAATTCAACTTCCAAAGCTGGCGGCGCGTGCCGTTGGGCGTTTCGAAGGAAGGCAGCGCGAATTCGCCATCGCCCTCGCGCTCAGCGAGTTCGTCATCGTCCGCTTCGGAATAGGAGCCGAAGAAGGTGCCTTCCTGATCGATGTCGTCGAACTCAAAATCCACGCCGCCGACATGACCGGAGCCGCCGTTGCAACTGCCACCACCGCCCGTGCCGTTGCTGCCGCCGCCGGTGACCACGACCTTCGTTCCCGTGAGCAGACTAAGGACGATGTCCATGCTCACAGTCTGATCCGGCGCGAGAGAGCCCAAGTCCCAGCGCTGCGCACCGGCGATCCAGCGCGTCGGCGGCGCAAAGTTGTCGCGGCCCTGACGGCCGGCATACGGTGCGTGCTGCCAGTTGTCCTCGACAGACAGATGCACGCCGTCGGACGGCTTGCCGACGTTGTGGTCGTCAATGCCGTTGCCTTCAATGCCGTAGTAGCCCAGTTCAAACGCGGTGGGTGCCGTTTTCGCGTGGAATCCGATGAGATCCTCCAGGCCGACACTGGAACTGTCTGCCCCTGCAGCGCTGTCATCCACGCCAGCCATGGTGACGTCATACTGGTACTCGCCGAGCTTGCCAGGATAGGTTCGGTTGTCGTACTGCCCGTGCTGCGAGATGAAACCGTGCAGCAACTGGAAGAGCTGCAGGTTGGTGATAGTGGTTCCGCTGACGTTTTTGACGGTGAAGCTCTGGTTCATCACGTAGCGGTTGCTGTCCACCGAGACAGGAGCTCCGGCACTGCTGGCGGGTGTGATGCCCATCGGCGTGCCGACGACGGTGTCCACCATCTCAAAGCGCAG
This sequence comes from Prosthecobacter sp., assembly GCF_020439865.1. Lineage (GTDB taxonomy): Bacteria > Verrucomicrobiota > Verrucomicrobiia > Verrucomicrobiales > Verrucomicrobiaceae > Prosthecobacter. The sequence continues at coordinate 7,148 of NZ_JAGRPF010000193.1, read as the reverse complement.
GGTGATTTCGAGGTCGTCGTTGGAAATGACCGATTCGGCGATGGGCAGACCGTCGAGATTGAGACCGACGAAGTGGATGCCTGTAACCACATGGAAGTCGGAGTTGGTCTGCCAGTCAGGATAGAGGAAGTTCGGTTCCAGCCAGGTGGGCACATGCGGCGTGCCATTGCGAGTGTAGGCCACGGCGCTGCCCCATTCACCAGAGAGGTACTCACGGCCTTCGAAGCCGGGAGTGTTGTCGAGCAGGAAGTCCGAGTAGCCGAAGTCGGACAGCGTGATGTTCCAGTTCGGGTTCGCCAGTGTCATCGCGCCACCGGTGCTGCCATCGGGACTGACGACGACATTGTCGACTAGAACACGCGGCGCACCTGCGACTGGATCGACAAGCTGAATGATGACCTGATCGAAGGGAGAAGCCGAATTGAAGCTGAGGTTGCCGACAGGCAGTGAATCACCCGCGACGACGCTGCCGTGCGCAATGGCTGTGCCGACGACCACCGGCGCAGCGCCCGAGTTGTCGATGGCCGTTAGCTGCACCGTCGAGGCCACCGGCACATCGAGCGCCTCCACCGTGGCAAAGTCAAAGCTGATGCCCGTGACCGACTGATCCAGCGTGACTTCGAGACTGGCACCATCGACGACGGACTCGAGATAGTAGCCGGAGAAGGTGGGAAGCACGCGTCCCGTGGCGGCCTCCGTTTTCACGACGAATCCACCAGCATCCGGTGAAGCGAACGACGCGGTGTAGCCGGCCTTGGTCTGATCAAACGGCACAGGCAGATCCGCCATCAGCAACGGCGCGGAAGTGTCGAAGTCGAACGTGAGCGCCTGCACCGGCGCTGAAAAGTTCGCCGTGTAGGTTTCGCTCGCCGTCGGTGTGAAGGTGTAGCTCGTGCTGGTGCTGACGACATTGCCGAGGCTGTCCTTCCAGTTGAGGAAGGTGTAGCCGGGATTGGTGGTCACGTCGATCGTGGTGCTGTCACCGGGATTCACCAGACCGCCGCCGGTCGCCGTTCCGGCGAGAGACGGGAAGACGCTGGTGCCGACATTGTAACCTTGGGCAAAGTTGGCCACCAGCGTGCGGTTCACGGATGCGGTGAAGGTGTAGCTCGCAGAATTGCTCACCACCGTGGCGCCATCCGTCCAGTTCGTGAAGGCGTAGCCCGCATTCGGTGTTGCGGAAACCGTCACGCTGTTGCCGATGCCGTACCCGCCGCCGCCGCTCGTCGTGCCACCCGCCGCCGGAGCAGCGCTGGTGCTGATGACCACGCCGCCCGTGGGCATGAAATTGGCGACGTAGCTATGGTTCGCCTGGATGTTGCTGAAGTTGTATGTCGTGCTCGTGCTCACCTCGACGCCGTTCTCCGTCCAGTTCACAAATTGATAACCGGAAGCCGGGAAGGCCTTCACATTGCCACCGTCTCCAGGGTTGTAACTGGGGCTGTCCGCCTCCGTGGTGCCGCCCTGTGAAGGATTCGAGGTGCAGGTGACCACATACGCCTGCGAGAAACTCGCCACGAGCGTGCGATCGGCACTGACTGTGAAGGTATAGCTCGCGCTGCTGCTCACATTGCTGCCGTTCTCTTTCCACTTGGAGAATTTGTAGCCCGGGTTCGCCGTGGCGGTCACCGTCGCGCTGGTGCCGTCGGCATACGAGCCTCCGCCCGAGGTGGTGCCGCCCGCCGCAGGACTCGAGCTGGTGGCGATCATGCGCTGCGTTCCCCCGATGATCACAAAATTGGCCACCAGCACACGACTGGCGGCGATGGTGAAGGTGTAGCTCGCACTCGCGCTCACCTGCGTGCCGTTCTCCGTCCAGTTCACAAAGTTGTATCCGGCATTCGGAGACGCCGTCACTGTCACGCTTGATCCACTGGCAAAGGAGCCGCCACCGCTCGTCGTACCTCCGATGGACGGCGTGGCGCTCGTGGTCACGACATAGTTCGAGGCGAGGGTGAAGTTCGCCACGAGGTCGCGATCCGCTGCGGCCGTGAAGGTGTAGCTCGCACTGGCACTCACCGGCGCGCCGCCTTCCGTCCAGTTCACAAAGGAGTAGCCCTGATTCGGCGTGGCCGTCACCGTCACGCTGTCGCCGTCCGCCACCACGCCGCCGCCCGTCGTGGTGCCACCAGCCACCGGTGCAGAGGCGGTGGTGATCGTCCTCATCACAGCGGCGGCGGCAAAGTTGGCCACCAGCGAGTGATTCACATCCATCGTCAGCGTGTAGCTGGCGTTCGAGCTGACGACCTGCCCGTTGTCGGTCCAGTTGAGGAACACAAACCCGTCCGCCGGCGTGGCCGTCACCGTCGCATCCGCGCCGACGTCATAAGATCCGTCGCCTATGGTCGTGCCGCCGTCGATGGGCGACGGCGCGGTGTCCACCAGACTGGCCGGAGGCAGCGCGGCGCCCTGCGCGGCGATCGCCATCGTGTAGTTCTTCGACACATCGGGGTTGACCAGGTCGCTCGCCATGATCGTGAACTGGTACTCGCCTGCGGTCGTCGGCGTGCCGCTGAGCACGCCTGTGACGTCGTCAAAAGTCATCCCCGGAGGAATGGTGCCCGACTGCACACAGACAAAGGGCAGCGCGCCTTCGACCACGACCGAACGTGCCGCGAAGGGCTTGTTCACCTGGCCGTCGCCCACGTGATCGATGAGACCCACCGGCTCATCCACGTCCACCGCCGCCATCTGTGCACCGGTGTAGTCGCCCACGACAACTTTCGTGGACATGTCCGTCGTCACCGTCACCCATTCGCCTGCGACCATGTGGTCGGCGTACGTCACCGTGCCCGAACCATGAATGCCGTCAGGGCCCACCGCATCGCCCATGGCTTCGCCCGTCTCGGCATCCAGCGGACCGACATACTTGTAGAACTCGTAGCGGCGGGTGACCACCTCGTTGCCACCGGGGAGATCTTCGGGCGCGGCGGCCAGTTCATCATTCACGCCTCCTCCAGCAGTTTTCTTTTGCAGGATGCGCCACTCCACTTCGATCTCGTCCGGTTCGCCATTCCGCCAGTTCTTGTCGTTCGCATCGTTGGGGTCATCCGAGACGAGCTCACGCAGTTTCACCTTGTTGCTGTTATGTGTCGTGGTCTTGATCTCCTTCACCCAGACCGCCTTGCCGAATTGCTTCACCGGAGGCGCGGGCGGAACGGGCGGCACGATGACCGCCTGCACTTGGGCCGGTGCAGCGCCCGCCGCCGGGAAGTAGGTGAAGGTGGGCGTGGAAACCTGAACTTCGCCGCCATGGATCAGCGTGCCGGCGCCGTTGTCGACGAGCCAGTTGTACTTCACAGCGCTGGGCGGCGTGCGATAACCCACGCCGAAGTGCTCGCCGCCGAAGTTCACGCTCGGATTGGTGAACATGTGTCCGTTGGTCGGAGCGATCGGGCCGCTCGGAATCGCCGTGTAGGCGGCCCAGCTGCCATCGGGGTTCTTCTTGCTCTGCCAGCGGATGAAGACCTTCGGATGCGCCGGGTCGGTGTTGTCTTCCGTGATCTCGGGCGCTCCGTAGTGATTGTAGTTGTAGGTGTAGGTGACGTCCGTGCTGTGGCAGTCATCCAGTTCGATCTCGAAGCCGTGACACTCTTTGCCAGTGTCGTTGACGGTGTCGAAGTTGTTGATGCTGCCGTAGGCGATGCTCGCCTCGACCATCTGTGGAGTGAAGGCCATCAGCAGGCTGGCAAATCCTGCAAGCACTCGAGCGAATCCGTGGCGGGCGGTAGACGTGGTCATGGTCCGGGATTTCGCCACAGGCCACCTCGGGGGTCACGTTATCGTTTGGTAATGAAGCGATCACCCGGCCCCGGCGCATTCCTGGCCTCTCATGGCCTGGCGAGGCGGAAAAAACATCCGCCTTCCGATGAAGGAACACTGATCTGGTTCTGGCCTCCGTTGACGGTGATGGTTCGCGTCGAAGGGGCCCAGTGGATCAGGTCGATGCTTTCTTCGAGCGTCCAGTTCAGCGACGATGGCCAGGCAAACTGGAAATCGCCCGACGGCACTGCGGGCGGGCTGACATCGAGGACTGGCAGCGGTGCAAAATTCGCGACAAGGCTGCGACTGGCCGTCACATCGAACGTGTAGTCTGCCAGCGTGCTCATCTCGACGGCGCCCTCCGTCCAGTTCACGAAGTAATAGCCCGGACCGGCTGTCGCGGTGAGCGTGCAGGGCGCGTTGCTGTCATACGTGCCCGCGCCGCTGACCGTTCCTGCTGAGGCTGATGACGTGGTCGCGGTGATGTCGAAGGTGATTGGCGGCAATGGTGGATTGGTATCGATCAGTGTGAGCGCCGTCAGTGCGAAGTCACCCCACATGTGGATCTTGTAGGTGTCGTAGTTGACGAGCGACGGCGTGTAGGAAAACGAAGCGCCGCCGTAGCCCGTGCAGTCGAACAGCAGCGGATCTGGCAGGGCATCTTCGCCATTCAGGAGCGGCATGATCTCGAAGGCGGCTCCCGCGCCCGCGGTGTTCAGCAGGATTTTTCCGGTGAAGGACTTCAGGTCGAACTTTTTCCCGTCAGCCCGCTTGATCGTGATGTTCGCTCCTTGGCCCAGCAAGGGACCGGCCGTGGTGGCCTGCGCTTGCACGCCCGTCGGCCAGTTGACCGAGAAAAAGCGGCCGGTGGGCGGGCCGCCAGGGCTCGGCGACCAGTAGCCGTCCACCGAATACGTGAACCAGTAGTCGCCACTGCGAATCGTGACAGCATTGATGCTCGACGACACCACGGTCATCGTTTGCGAGGCGTTGAAGAAGACGTTCGTGTAGGTCGTGGCGAGTGCCGGAACCGCCTGGAAAATGCACGCTAACACCCAAAGCAGCCGGTTGGCGACGGCCGCGAACAAGACAGAGCACTGGCCCGTTCGAACGTACGGTTTCATGCCGTCATTGCACCACCATCGTCGCCGGAGGACACGTTATCGTTTGGTAATGAAGCGCGTCCCGCAGGGAATTGCTCCATCTCCTCCCGCAGACGCTGGCAGATGCGGTGCAGGGCTACGGCTACGGCGCTGCGTTTGCGACCTTGCTCTATCGCGATGCTCTCGGCGGACTTTCCTTCGAGGTAACGCAGCCGCAGCAGATCGCGCTGCGGCTCGGGCAAGGCGTCCACGCGTTGCGCAAGCACGCGCAAGCGGGCGCGGTCGGCGGGTGCATCTCCGGGCCGCTGCACGCGCTCGTGCTCGAACCACGCGTTCTCACGCACCCGCCGCCGGACTTCGTCGCGCTGATGATTGAGCGCCAGATGCCAGGCGATCGTTTTGAGCCACGCTCGAAACGAGTTGCCGCGCTGGAAACGGGCGGCCCGCTGAAAGGCCGTGACCAGCGCCGCATGCGCGAGCTCTTCGGCATCGCAGCCGAGCACCCGTCCCGCAAGCCAGCGGCGCAGGTCGGGCACGCACTGCTCGTAGAGCTGCGTGGCGGCGTCCGGATCGCCGTTCAAGGCGCGCACGAAGAGCCCGGAGCATTCGTCATGCTCGCCATAAGAAGCGTCGTCGAGCGTGGCTTTCATGGACGATTTGATTCGATGCGGATGAACCGCGCCAGCGCGGCGTCGGTGCCGATGGTGTCGCGCGCCTTGAGTTCGGTGGAGGTGTTGTTGAGGATCGTCGCGGGCGACCAGCCCTGCAGGTCGCCGGAGACCTTGATCGTCGTGGTCATTTCCGGTGGGCGCATCGGACTGCGCAGGACACGCAGCGTGAGGTAGTTCGTCCCGCCGACGTTTTCGATCTGATGCTGCGGCGCCACGCTGCGCAGCAGTGGATCGAGCCCGAGCGCGTATTCGATCCAGTCACTCATGCCGTCACCATCGCTGTCGCGCGTGTAGTCCGTGGTGCCGACGATGACGGACACGGTGGCAGGCTGTGAATCGACAAAGCTGCCCGAATCACTTGCGATGTAGGTGAACACATCCGGGCCTTGATAACCGCTGTCCGGGAAATACGTCGCCACCGTTCCGGCGATGCCTACCGTGCCGTGCGTGGGCTGCTCGATGACGCGAAGCTGCGGATTCGTGCCGCTGGCCGTGAGCGTGATGCTGGTGGGTGTGTTCAATGGCACGGCGAGCTGCGCATTGGCGACCGTGGGACCGACGTGCGTGGTGATGTTGCTGCTGCCCGGGCCGTTGTGGCAGTAGTAGCAGCTCACTTCCATGCCGCGCTTCACCGTGAACGGCCCAAACTTCGTGCTAAGGGCGCGATCCGCCTGCGCACGCGACAATTGCGTGCCGCGCAGATCACTTCCGTGGCACTCGCGGCACGCGGCGTAATTGGGACTGATGGCGCGGGCGATGTCGGCGTGATCTTTGACCCAGGTCTGGCTGCCGATCGGATGAATGCCATGCGGCCCGCCGACGCTGTTCGATGGCATCGACGGATGACACACGGTGCAGTCCGCGAGCTTGCCACGATGCCCCTGCTTGCCCCACGAGTACAAATTGTCATCGCGATGCAGCGACGGGTATTCCGCGTGCGTGCTGCCGTGGCAGGCACTGCAGACGAGTCCGCCGTGGCCTTTCGAGAAACGAAACAGCGAGATGCCGGCAGCAGGCGTGTCCGCATTCGTGGCAAAGCGTTGATTCGCCGGCACGCGCATCACGCCGGGAGATGAAAACACGGACGTGTAGCGGGCCTGGCCTTCGTTGTTCACGGCGTCGCCGCTGTGGCAGGCCTGGCAGTTCGGCTCGTTCAACCAGCCCGTGCGCGTCGAGGCACCGACGGCGGCCATGTTGCCATGACAGCTCTGGCATTGCATCACGAGCGATCCGTCCGCTGCATTCACCGCGCTGCCCATCGCACCGCGCAGGCAGCGCGTTTCGCTGCCGGGATGGCAGAGATAACACGAGTTGCGGCTGGCGACGTTGTCGAGCTGAAGGCCGTTGGTGGGGTTGGTGACCATGGCGTGCCGGGAGTGCATCGCCGCAGTGAGCGGCTTCACTCCGGCAGCGCCACCGGTGCCGAGCGCCTCGGACGCATGACAGGCGGCGCAGAGCACCTGCTTGTTCGCGTTCACCACGCTTTGATACAGTCCTTCCGACGCAAAACCCGCCGCGGCGAGCGCGGGTGCGTAGAGCGGATTACCGGCGTTCTTTTCATCGTGCAATCGCAGGATGTTCAAGCGGAAGTCGCGCTTGTCGTTCGCATCGT
>NZ_JAGRPF010000022.1 GCF_020439865.1 Prosthecobacter sp. | reverse complement strand
GCCAGCCGGGGAACTGATTCGTCGGCTTGCCATCGGTCGCATCAATGAGGAAGCGGAAGGACTCGATAAAGTAGGTCTTCTTCACCGTATCGAAGGTGATGAACCCAAAGCCGCTGGCCTTTTCGTGCGCCTTGTCATAGCGGTTTGGTGCCTTGCCGATCTCGGGATTGCCGACGCAATAGACGTAGGCCTTGTTGCCGAACCCGTCGATGAACTCCCCCGTGTTTGGGTGGCCGTGCTTCGGACGGTTCGTGTGCGGCATCTTCATCTCGTCCGGCCGCCACCAGCGCGGATAACCGGCGGAAATCGCGGGCGTGCAGAAGGACCAGTTGCTGTCGCGCTGCTTCTCGACGCCGTATTGCGTCATGGTAGTGAGATGCTGGTCGCCGTTGATGTGCAGCGCCATCGACTCGCGCAGGATTTCGACAGCGCGATTGCGCGGCGTCTGCGGCCAGCTTCCCGAATCGAGATCGGCTTTCAGATAACCATCCGGTCCGCCGTGATGCGTCGCCACGTTGGCGAACACGGTCTGGCTGAGCACAGCTTTGAGCGAATGGCCGCGCCAGTCCTTGCCCCACTTCTTGAGGAATTCCTCCTGGCGTTCGCCGAGTAGCACGAGGCCGGGTTTGTCGAGCGTGGACGTGTCGAAGTTCGGATCGGGAACGTGATCGGCGCGACCTTTGCCGACATCGACGTTCTCAGGTCCGCTTTTCCACTGACGGTCGGCAATGATCGCAAAACCGACACCGCCATAAACCATGTCGCCGTAGTAGACGCTGATGTCCTGAAGGCAGGGCGTCGGATCATACGCATCGGGATGATGCGCGACGTTCGTCTTGTGCACCACGTTCACCATCTTCGCCGGTTCGATGTAGCCACCGCGTGATGGATCTTTTGGATCCACAAGCATCTTCTTGCCGCCCTCACCCCAGACGTTGCCCTGGAAGACGTCATGATCGTCCGGCAGGCAAAGCGTGGGAGCGTTGCGCATCACCTCGCGGAAGGCCATGCCGTGCTGGTAGAATTTGCGCAAGTAATTGAGGATCGCAGGATCGGCGGGCTCGCGGATGAGGCCGAAGCCGCCGTGGTTTTCGTAAATCTGGTCGCCGGAGAAGAAGACTAGATCGGGATCGAGCTTGAGCAGATTCTCCGCCACGGGCGCATACGGGAAGCCGTAGTCGTTCTGACACGTCAGCGCCGCCATGCGCAGCGGACGGCCTTCAGGATTGGCCTTGATCGTGCCCGTCCACTCATGCGGCGTTTCGCTGCCATCCGTGTGCTTTTCGCGATAGACGAGCTTGTAGGGCGTCGCCTGTTTCTCATCCCACTTCGGAATGCGGAACGTCGCCACCCACGCGTCGGGATCAAGCTTCGCCTCGCCGAGCGACTTCCACGCGCTGCCTTTCTTCACCTGCAATTCGACGGCCTGATTGTCCTTCGCTCCCAGTGGACCAGTGAGTGCGCTGATCTTCATCACAAAACCTTCGTCTGTGCGCGAATCGCTCAACGAATACATCGACCACAGGATCGGACCGAACTGGTTCGCCGGAGTCACCGTGAAGGCATCGCCTTCCATCGTCCAGTTTTGGAAACGATAACGGCCTGCGCCCGCGGCGTTGGCTTTCCCCTTCCCTTTGTTTTTCTTCGCCGCACCCACCGCGCCGACGACGAAGTTGTTCGCGATCGACACATTGCCGAGCAATTCGGCGGCGTTGAACGCATGCGAGACCGTCGCCAGTTCCGCGCCCGTGTCGATCGCATTCGCTGTGAGAGTCAAAACACATTGGTCGCCTTCGGGTACGCCTTTGAGCGTCAATCGCACCTGTTTCATGGTGCTGCCATCCTTCAGCGGCGCCGTCTTCGGCCCGAGCACAAGCTGATCGCCCTGCCAGCCGGCGCTGACGCCCTTTTGCACGAAGCAGTTGCTGCGATACTCGTTGAGTTCGCTGCGAATGCCGATGCGAAAGCCCGCGCCTCCGTCGGACTTGCCCGCCTCGACTCTCGTCAGCGTCACCGACATCGCAAGAGCACCGTTCTTCGTCACCTGATGCGTCAGCGAATGCACGCTGCGACCGCCGCCCATGTTCAGGCACTCCGCGCCGCCTTCGCTCACCCGCCAGTCTTCCATCGGATTCGCCCAGAAATCACCGCCAAGGAACACACGGTCATTGGTTTTGGCCCATGCATCAGCGGAAGCAGATGTGGCGGCAGAGACTTCGGAACGACTCGCCAGGCCGGCGAGGGTGCCTGCGGTCATGAGCTTGAGACTGGTGCGACGTGAGATGTGCTTTTTCATCGGACAAATCGTAACGACCGCCCGCGTCCGCGCCCATCATTGATTTGGGATTTTTTGGCGTTTGCACCCGCGCTTCACGGCTGCAGCGGCAGCAAGACGCGTGCGCGATAAAACCGGCGGACTCCAGGCGGGCCGGTGATCGTCCGAGTCGTCTGCGATCCGGCATCCGGCTTGATCGGACCCATGCCGGCATCCATCCACATGCTGCCGGTCAAATCATCAATGGCCTCGATGACGTACTCGCGGTCCGGACTGCTTCGCCAGGTGAGCGTGACCTGCATGTCGCCATTCGGCAGCTTCTCCACTTGCGGCAGCATGACGGAGAATGTGTCTGCGGAGGAAAGCGGATCGGTGTCAGACTGGTATTCGTTGCGATCACTAACACCGTCGTGGTCGAGATCGCCATTAAGGCTGAGGAAGCCGAGGCTGCCGGTGCGCAGATACTCCCAAGCATCGGGAATCTGATCGTTGTCGGTGTCAGGACTGGACTGGAGTGAGTCCACGACGACTTGGAAGTCCATGTTGCCGAGATTGATCCAGCCAATGTTCGCCCCCCAGATGAAACCGCTCATGAGGCCGGTGCTCAGATCAACTCGCGGGTTGCCCGAGCTCTCGAACATGAGCCAGCCCACATTCGCGCCATAGGCGAGCCCGCGCAAAAAGCCGCCGGGCTGCACATTCACGCCGTAGTCAGTGCCGTTAGCGTTGGAGTAACGCACGTGATCTTCGGGCGTGCCATCGCCGAGATGAATCCAGCCTATGTTGGCTCCATATCCGAACCCGGAGCAAACATAGGCCCCGACAACGACGCCGTTTTCGGGAGATGTTCGAAGATCGATCCATCCCGCGTTCGCCGCCCAAGCAAACTTTTGCGTGGGGTTGATGGTGGACTGTGCCCACAGCACCCCGCTGCCAAGCAGCAAGCATCCGATGAATGTAAGACGGTTCATTGGAAGTTCGAAAACGGGCTGGTGGCAGTGGCAGCCGTGGCAAGTGGCGCGACATCATTGCCTGCGGCACCACTGATGTCCGTGGTGTTGAGGCTGATCTTGTTGCGCATTACGGAGGTGCCGGTGCCGGCGAGGTCGATGCCGACATCGTTCTGTGTCGTTGAGTTGCCATCGATCGTGCATGGACCGGCGAGGCAGCGGATGCCCGCGGAGGTGGCTGCCACCGACGTGCCGCAATCGCACACCACGTTCTGCAGCGCGGAACTTCGCGCGGCGATGACAATGCCGTGTCCGTCGCACGAGCCGACCACACAGTTCTTCACGAGCGAGTTCGCGCCCACCGTGATGCCGTTGCCACCAAAAGTCTGACCTGCCTTCATGCCGGTGATGGTGCATTCGATGACGGAGCTGTTTTCCTCCGTGGTCACCGCATCATAAGAGTCGCCTGAGGTATTGATGAACGTGCAATTCTTGATGACGCATCCTTTGCCGACGTTGCAGCCGATGTCAGTGAATTCGGTGTCCTTGAACACGCAGCCGTCACCCCAACTGCCGGGAGGACATGGCTGGGCGCTCCCGTTGGAGATTTTTGAATCCGAAATCAACGATCCGACCTGCGCGGCCAGACCGATATGCGATACAACCACGGTGCTTGAATGGACGTGCAACGAGGCCCCCGGATTGAGCACAAACGGACCCGAGGGGGCGGTGCTGGAGGACGCGTCGATGAAGGAGTCCTTGATCGAAGTGGCCGCCGACGCCCGCAATGCGGCGGCGGCGTTCACCAGCGTGATTTTGCAGCGTTCCGCCGCCATCGTCCCCTGCTCGCACGCCACGCATTCGGTTGCGGAACCGGACTCAATGTCCGTGTCGGTGATGATCACGCCCTTGCCAGCCTTGATGCAGGCTCCAGTGTTGCCCTTGAAGATGCCGCCGCGCACCGAGGCATTGCCTTGCTCGCACTCCACGCACGCCGTTCCGTTGTTGCCTTTGAAGATCGAATCGATCACCGAAAGCGCACTCTGTGCGACAAACACACGTCCGGAGTTTCCGCTGCTTGATGAACTGCTCATGGTGCCCTCCTCACACTCGACACAGGAGGCGCCGGTATTGCCTTTGAAGATGGAATCGGCGATGGACACGCCCTTCAGCGCCACGATCACCCTGCCGGCATTGCCTGTGCTCGTGGATTCACTCATCGTTCCTTCTTCACACTCCACGCACTCCATCTGATTTCCGTCAAAGATCGTGCGGATGATCTGCGCCGCGCCACCTGCCGTGATGCATTTCGCCAGGTTGTTTGCGTATTCGCAGTCCTCGGCGCTCATGGTGCCTGCCGGACATTCCGTGCAGGTCATCTGACCGCCGGAGAAGATGCAGCCGGTCAGCTTGAGATCACGCAGGCACGTGATGCCCTTTCCCTGCGTGCCAAACAGCCTCACACGCGACGCTGCGAGACGCGCCCCGGCCTCGATGGCATTGCCGCCGGCGTTCTTGGACACAATCTGATCCAGCAGGCTGTCGTCACCACAGGCGATGCAGCGACCGCCGAGATTGAAGAACTCCATTTCAGAGGCGATCACGCGGCACGTGGGCGCACGAATCGCATCGCCACCGAATCCTCCAATGGTGCCATTCCTCACAGCAACCGTGCCGCCGGTCACCGCCGAGGCTTCAATGCCGTGTCCCGTGCCGACCTGGCCCGCAAGCGTGCGCCCACCGAGGTCGATGACGACTTTTTTCACGCCCGCGCCCAGCGTCAGCCCGCTCGCGCCCGCACCGTTGACGACAAGGTCCGCGTCGAGGTAGTAGGCACCGTCCGAATTGATGGTGGCGGGCAGCGTGCTGATGCGTGTGCGCTTTTCGAAGCAGTCATAGATTTCCTGCAGGCTCTTCATGGTGGGCGCGGGCCCGCCGGGTGGTGGCTGCAGGTCACCAGCTGCGTGGGTGATGGAATGAACAAGGAGAAGGCAGGAGACAATTCTGGTGGTGATCAAATGGCATTTCATAGTGGAACGAGAAGGGGTTCTCGTGCCGCCATTCGCGGGCGCTCCAGCCGTCTTATCCGCAAATTTGAAAATTATTTTCGGCCTGCGGAATCATTGATAAAGCCGCCCATCCGGCCACGAATGGCGTGCCGTGACCTCCTCTCCCGAACAGTCACCTGACACCCTCGAAACCCGCAGCAGCCTTCTCACGCGCCTGCGGGACTGGGGAGACGCGCCCGGCTGGCGCGAGTTCTTCGACACCTACTGGCAGCTCATTTACTCCGTCGCACGCCGTTCAGGCATGAAGGATCACGACGCGCAGGATCTCGTGCAGGAAGTCATGGTCTCGGTGGCGCGTGAGATGCCGGACTTTCATTACGATCCCGCCCGCGGCCGGTTCAAAGCATGGCTGCTGCGCATCGTGCACCGCCGCGTGGCCGACCACTGGCGCACCGGCGTGGCGCGCAGGCAGAACACGGTGTCGATGGAGGATGAAATCGTACCTGAGCCCATCGACGATACCGGTTTTGAAAAGCTGTGGCAGGACGAATGGCAGCAGCAGATGCTCGCGCTGGCGCTGCGCCGGGTGAAGGCACGTGTGAGCGTGCAGCAGTTCATGATCTTCGAGATGGCCGAAATGCGTCGTCTGCCCATGGCCGAGATTCGACGCGGGCTCGGCGTGAGCACCACGCAGGTGTATCTGGCGCGTCATCGCGTGCGCAAGATGGTGCGTCACGAGCTTCGTCAGCTTGGTGAGTCATGACCGCGGGAAGCACCAGCTTGCGAAACGAAGGCGCAAACGGCACACTCGCCGACGTGTCCGCGGAGACCATTATCGTCCCAGATCATGAGCTGCTTCGTTTGATTGGACGGGGCAGCTACGGCGAAGTGTGGCTTGCGCGAAATGTGACTGGCAAAGGGCGGGCGGTGAAAATCGTCCGCCGGGATGCGCTCGGCGATGGCCGACCCTACGAGCGCGAGTTCGCGGCGATCCAGCGTTACGAGCCGGTTAGCACCCGGGCCGACGGCTTGGTGAATGTGCTGCACATCGGCCGCGCACCTGACAACCGCTGCTTCTTCTATGTCATGGAACTCGCGGATCCTGCGGACACCACCGATTCAGAACCAACCGCGCCCTTGAGTGACCAGGCCATCGCCAGCTATCGACCGCGCACGCTCCGCGAGGACATGCAGCGCTCCGGCGTGCTGCCGCTGGAGGTCATCGTGCCTGTCGCGCGTGAACTGGCCGGTGCTCTGCGCGCGCTTCACGGCGCCGGCCTCGTGCATCGAGACATCAAACCTTCAAACATCATCTTCATCCGCCATGCACCGAAGCTGGCTGACATCGGACTCGTCGGCGAACTCGGCGAGACCCGCAGCTTTGTCGGCACGGATGGTTACATTCCTCCCGAAGGCCCCGGCGGCACCCAGGCGGATCTCTTCAGCCTCGCGATGGTCTTGTATGAAGCCGCGACCGGACTTCCCGTGGCACGATTTCCTGAAGTGCCGCGCGAATGGCTCACAGCCGGGTCGCGCAACATGGCGTTCTTCCGCATCATCGCGAAAGCGGGCGAATTCGATGTCACGCATCGCTATCGAAGCGCCGAGGAAATGTTGAAGGACGTCGCCGCCTTCGAGTCTGGAGGTGAACCGGCGCGACCAGCACGGCACGGTTGGAAAATCGCGGCAACCCTGACTCTGGCGCTGGGGGCGGCCGCTCTCGCATGGCCGCGTCGTCAGACAGAAACTCCGCCAAGCCCGCCGCTCGTCGCCAACTGGAAAGCCGCCGAGCGATTGATGCGGGATAACAACTATGAAGAACTGCGTCGCATGATCGGCCAGATGGCGGCAGACACCGGCGGGCGTGAAACAGCACGGGAGATCGCCGTCCGCCTGCTGGCCAATCACGTCGTCCGCGAGTCGCCTGTTCGACGGCTCATCACGCCTCCGCCAACACCGGACGGCAGTCTTCCCTTTTTGACTCAATCACTTTCGGCCAGCACCGAACTCGAGATCATTGCCACTGGCTCAAACGCCGGCCTCTATCTGCTGTCGATGAAGGACGGGCGCTCCATTCAACAACTCGCGGCTTCGCCTGTGCTCAGCGTTTCGTTTTCACCGGAAGGACGTGGATTGTTTGCCAGTGCTCCGGCAAGCGTCCTCGCCGAGCCCGGATTGAAACGATGGGAATTTGCCCGCGATCCCACAGGCGCCCTTCAAATCGCAGAAAAGGGCGTGATTGGCCGCTTCACAACGACACGTCAGATCTCACTCGATCCCGCCACAGGAAGCGTCGGCGCCATCGCCGGAACGCCACCGGTCGTGGTGCTCTTCAGACCATCGCAAAAGCCGCAGGTCTTGCAAAGCAGCGAAGGCTGCCATTTGACCGCCATCTCCGCCAAGCTGATCGCAGCGGCCAATCCACGTGTGCAAGTGATTCGACTGTGGAACACGACGGACGGCGCTCCCGACGTGGAGCTGCCGTTCGAGCACTGCACCTCGCTCGCTTTTGTCGAAGACGGCAGTCTGCTTGTCATCCGCGATCGCGAACAGATCCACGCGATGGATGCCACGACTTGGAAGACTCGCTGGAAAGTGCCGGTCGAGTCGCCCGGCACGCGGGAGTCCTCCTGGATCGCCGTGTCTCCTCATGGCCAGATGTTTCTCACCCCCTACGGCACCAACGGCTCCGCCCTGCTGCGCTCCGAAACGGGAGAGATTCTCCTCCGCTTCACGCATTCGCTGGGCTGGGCCCCGACAGCGGCCGACTTCGCCGCGGGCGGTCGCTGGCTCACGATCGCCTATGGCCGCGAACCCGTGCAGTTATGGGACTTCGATCTGATGCGGGCTGAACTGAAGAAACTCGGCCTCGATTGGTAGTCCAAAACACCCATCAGCTTTCTTCCGGCGCCTCGGCAGCAATGCGTCGGTAAATCGCAATCGCTTTGTCGAACGTGCGCTTCGCCTCCTCGCGCTCTGCTGGCGCGATGTTGCGTTTCCTCACACGCCAAAGCTGTTCGATGCATGCTGCGCACCATTGGGCGCTCTGCTTTGAAGCGCGGATTGGTTTACCGGCGACAATCACATTGACCGGGTTCGTGTGCAGTTGCGGAAACTGGCGCACCGCCACCCAGCTGCTGTGCGGAATGTCCACGTTGAAGGTGAGGTCGTGCACCTGATCGTCGGCGATGACCTCGCGCGTGGCGACGGGGCGGCCGTTGACGATGAGTTCGACCTTGCGTTTGCCGCCGGCATATGGATTCGCGCCGGTGGTGTCGTGATAATGGACCGTGTCGCCGGTCAAGCGTGCGCCCGCGACGGGAACCGCACCCCCGTAGGCGATTTCGAGCGGTGTTTCGGAGCTGAACGCGATCTTCACGCTCACTTTCACGCGGCCTGGTTGCGCGAGCTTCACCTCGCCGCCGGAGCGTTGTCCTTCGACCTCGAAGTTCAGCGCATGCGCGTAGCCGTCGCTCACGTAGGTGTCGTGGCCATGCGCCATGGCCTCGCACCATTTCGGGAAGTCGATGCGCTCCACCTTGCCGAGCTGCACATACGTGCGCCCCTGGCCGACACGCGTGCCGCTCATGCAGGGAAAATCGGTCTCGCCGGCGGCCTTGAGCGGGAAACCGCAGTTCAGCATGTGATACCACGCGTTCCATTCGAGCAGGCGCGCCGTGTCCATCGCGCTGATGAAATCACAAACGCCGATGGCCGTGGTGACGAAGATCTCATGCCCGCCCGCATCGGGAATTGCGAGGTTTGGAAGCAGATCGATGACGCGTTCGTTACTGTTGGTGAGTTCGGCTTCGTTGAGGCCGCCGTCGTGATCGGCGTCAATCTTGTCGAACGGTTCCGGCAGTACCGTGTCCTTGGTTTCGTCAGCGGTGAGACGCGCGTCTTTGTTTGCATCGAACAAATCGACCATGCGCTTCGCCGCGGTGGCGGAATTGACCTGCATGCCGCTGCCGGAGTGCGGATAGCCGGTGAAGCCGCCCTGCTGCTTCGTCCAGCGCAGCGCAGGTGTCGTCCACGTCGGCCAGCCCTTGATGCCGTCGGCTCCGGGATAGACGAGATCGCGCAAATTTAGCAGGCACACATGGCCGAGCGCCGCAGAACCGAAGCCGCTCACTTCCATGTCGTATTTCAACTGCGTCAGCGGCTCGCTGATCAAGTCGACCTTCGGACCGAAGAACTGGCGCTGGTAATCGAAGCAGTAGCCCCACGACAGCACGCAGCCGACGTTCAACCCCTCGCCCTTTACCTGCTGAAACATGTCCTCGGGGCGCATGCCTTCCGACGGTGTCGTGTAGTGCGCACAACCGGCGGCGTGGATGTGATGATCGCCGCTGTAGTAACCGAAGTCCGCCGCATTGATCCAACGCTCGAGTTTCACTGGCAACGTCATCTCCTTCGTCGCGGGGATCGTCACCTTCGTCTTCACGGTGCGATATTCCGGCCCGCGCGAGGCCTCCATCGTGAACTCGCCCGGCGGCAGCAGCACCGTGCTGCCGTTCGCGCGATAGATCTGCTTCTGGAAAAAGAAATCCGGTGCCAGACGACGTGCCTGCGGCGGAAAAACATGACCCTGCGAATCGGAGAAGGTCAAACGCGCCGTCGTTGGCGTGCCTTCGAAGTCTTTGACGTCGAGCTTCACCGTCACCGCAGGCCGCACGTCGAGCAGCACCGGCACTTCCGCTCGAAATCCGAGATCCTGCGTGCCCTGGCCGATGTCGAACGCGAGCGTCGCTTCAAGTTTGCCCGCCTCGCTCGAATAGATCAGCGCGAGGACGTATTCGACGCCGAGGCCGCTCAAGTTCGGCGTCATCGGTGGCGAATCAAACACACCGACCTCGAGAAAGCGGTCCTCGCCCTTCGTGTTTTCGTTTTCGCGCAGATGCGTCTGGCGTTCGCGCTCCATCGTCCCTTTTGCCACACCTGCATACGACGGACCGGCCTGCGCGCTGCTGAGATGCAGCTTCGCCACGCTCGTCGCGTGATTGATCACCTTGAGCAGCACCGGCGTGTAGCCCGCCTGTTGCACGTTTGCCGCCGCGGGACCACGCCGCGCCTTCACCCTTGACTCGGGATTGATGTCCACGACGCAAAGCACCTGTGGATCGAGTACTGCCTGAACACCCGCCGCGTCGCGTTTCGTGATCGCGTCCTGCAATCTCGTCCTCGTGTCATCTGGCAACGATGCTCCGAGAAAATCCAGCGCCTGCACCAGCCGTCGCGCATTCGCCGCCAGCGGCTGGCCCTCGACTTCGATCACCTCCAATGGCTCTGCATGGGCCGCGAGAGCGAGCGTCGCAAGAAGGGCGCAGATTTTGTTCATGCTCTCAATACGCCGCGAACCGGTGCATCTTGGATCACGGACTGAACTGCACCGGCGTGCTCACCATCGCACCACGTTCGTCGGTGACGGCGATAAACCAGGTGTTCGCGTCGGCAGGCGGTTTGGGAGCGGTGATGACGTAGGACTCGAACACGGGCTCGGTCGCCTTGACTAGTCCGTCGCCAGTCAAAACTGGCGGCGAAAGGGAGGCGGGAATCGATTTCCATTCGCGCTTCGAGCGCAGCCCGGTGTCGGTGGTGTAATTCAGCTCCGCTTTCTTCAGCGCAGTCACGGATTCGCAGGTGACCTCAACTTGATCGCCTTTGACGACAGGCGTACCTGGATTTGGCAGGGGTTTGCCGTCGCGGCATTTCGAATCGATGAACAGGCCGATTTCCTGCGGCGCCCAGCCGGGTGGATGACCGTGGGGCATCTTGATCTGAATGCGGATGTGCTTTTCGCCGGGGACGGCGTTGTAGCTCTTCATGTAGCTGTCGAGCACGTAGTGGACATCGTTGGTGCCGTTGACGAAGAAGATCGGCACATGGCAGCGTGGGAGCAGACTGCCGGGATCGTATTCCTTCACCCACAGGGCGCGGTGTTCGGGATCGAGCTTGTCGATGCTGGGCTTCTGCACGGATTCGCCTTCGTGGAGGAAGCCGCAGCCGTAAACGGGCACCGCGGCCTTGAATCGATCATCGAGCGAGGCGACGAGGCAGGTCGTGTAGCCGCCCCAACTGATGCCGGTGACGGCGGTGTGCTCCGCATCGACCTCCGCGAAGCTGCGCAGCAGGGAATGCGTGCGCATCACGCTGGCGGCGGCATGGAAGGGCCAGTCGTCGCTCGTGTCAGGCGTGAGCACGCAGTCAAATTTCTCCGGATGACCATGCGCCGGGCCGCCGTTCGGCAGGCGCGTGCGCACACCGCGATGGCCGTTGCCGATGGCCATGCCGGTCTTCGGATCGAACTCGGGATCAGGCGGACGCGAGCCGTTCAAATCCATCGCGATGGCCGCGTAGCCACGCTTCGCCCACAGATGGACCCAGTCCGCGAAGGCCGTGCCACCGCCGCCGTGAATGAGCACCACGCCGGGGAACTTCGTTCCAGGCTTGGCTTCGCCAATCGTGATCGGCGAGGCGTAAAAGGCGAACACCTCGGTGTCGTGGCCCTGATACTTCTCGCCCGCATAGGTGAGCGACTGGATCGGCTGGTCCTGCCGCACCCACTTCATGGCAGGCACGGTGCTCTTGAGAGCATCGAGATCCCACGGGCCGACTTTTTCGGCATGGAGTGACGGGACGAGAAGGAGAGCGGCGGTAAAAACGGAAAACCTCATGGCGGGCATCTAACGCCGCCATGAGGTCGAATCCGAGCTCAATTTGTCGCGCCGATCACTTTTTCGGACGGCCGAGCACGTCGTCCTTCGTCGTCAGGGCGATGGCGACGACCTGGTCGATGAGTTCCTGCTTCACTTTGAAGTCCTTCAGCGTGCTGACGAGATTCTCGGCGATGGCGTTGAAGTGCTCCTCGGTGAGACCCATGCCTGCGTGAGCTTTGCGCATGTCCTTGCCGGTCCAGGGCAGCGGGCCACCAAACGCGGCGGAGAGGAAGTCCTTCTGCTTCCGGCGCTGCTTGTCCATGCTCACGTCGTCGAAAAAGTGCTTCACGCGGTCGTCGGCGAGCACCTTGACGTAGAAGGCGTCCACCACGGCATCGATGGCGGCCTTGCCACCGAGCTTTTGATACAGGCTGTCCTCGCGGGCTTTCACCCACTTCGTTTTGCAGGCTTCCTTCGCGAAGGCCCATTTGCGGCCTTCGTATTCGGTGGTGATGGCCGGGTCGACGGCTTTGCCGGTGACAGGGCAGACGGTGTTCGTGGCGGTTTCGGTGGCGACGGCGGCCGGATCGACGGCGAGCGCGGCGTTCACGAGCAGGGTCATCACGGCGGTGATGGTGGCGAGGGAGGAGAGGATGAGTTTCATGGTTTGGTTGAGTCCTCTAATAAGTTGTATGGCCGATGCATCAATGCACCGATCCTGCGCAGCAATGCGCGGCGATTGCGCGACTCGTCTCGGGCCAATACCCGCACACAACGACACAGAAACGGTGGAGCGATACGGTCGGTTAAAGTTGCATGTTGCGTGCATGTTTGAAGCCAAGCCCGACATCCAAGGACGCGCCGAGATCGAGGTGCTGGTAAACACTTTCTACGACCGCGTGCGCGGCGACGCGGTGCTCGGGTTCATCTTCGACAAGTTGGCGCAGACGAACTGGACGACGCATCTGCCGAAAATGTACGCCTTCTGGGAAACGGTGCTCTTTCGCAGCGGCGGATTCACCGGCAACCCGCTGGCCGCTCACGCGCGCCTCGTGCCGCTGACCGATATGGGCCGCGACAAGTTTGATCACTGGCTCGGGCTCTTTCGCGCCACCGTGGACGATCTCTTCGCCGGTGAGAAGGCGGATCACATCAAACGCTGCGCCGAGGACATGGCGAACGTGATCTACAGCAAGATCAACGCGGTGCCTGATCCGCGATTTGATCCTGCCAACCTGACGCCGGAACAACGCGAGCGTTATGCGCGTTACAAAGCCAGTGCCACCGCATGAGTGCGTTTCCCGCCTGCAAACACAAGAAGCACAAGGCCAGAGGCCCGCGCAAACACGGGCTGCGCTGGCTCGCGTCGGAGCCGTATCGCGTGTTCTTCGCCAGCGGCGCGATGTGGAGCATCATCGGCGTGTCACTCTGGCCGTTGTTGTATGCGCAGTTGATCGGCTTCAATCCGAACTTCGTTCACGCGCGGATCATGATCGAGGCATTTGGCGGCGCGTTCGTTGTCGGATTCCTTGGCACGGCGGGACCGCGCATGGCCACGGCACCGAAACTCACGTCGCTGGAGCTGCTGTGGCTCTTCGCGCTGCACCAGGCCTGCGGCATCAGTCATCTCACGCTACATCTCGCGTGGGGCGATGCGTTCTTCGTCGCACTGCTCGTGTCTCTGATGCTTTGTCTCGTCATTCGCGTGATCCGCTTCCGCAAAGAAGCACCGCCGCCGCAGATGCTGCTCGCACTCACCGGACTGGCCTGCGGGATCGCCGGTGCGGCGATGCAGCTCTCGCGGGCGACTTTGATGGATCCGCAGCGCCTGCGTCTGGCCAATCTGCTGCTCTATCAAGGTCTGCTGCTGCCGCCGGTGCTCGGCATCGGCTCGTTCGTGTTTCCGCGCATGCTCGGCGGTGATTTTGGCGATCCGAAAACGGCCGCGCAGAGCAGGGCGAAGCTCGTTCGCTCGATTATCGCCGCCATGCTGCTCGTGAGCAGCTTTTTCCTCGAAGCATTCGGCATGGTCACACTTGGATATGCCGTGAGAGCCATCGTTGCCGCAGGCTATCTGCTCATCGAGGTGACTTGGAAAACGCAGCAGAGCGGATCACTCGCCACGGGCCTGTCTTGGGCCCTGATCATCGGCTGGCTCGGCATCGTGCTCGCGCCGTTTTATTATGCCCAGCATGTGTCGATCGAGCATCTGATCTACATCGGCGGATTCGGCATGCTGATGCTCATTGTCGGTTCGCGTGTGCTCTTTGGACACAGTGGCGACTTGGAAGGCTTCTTCGTGAAATCAAAGTGGGTGCGTTTCCTGATCTTCCTCGGCGTTCTGGCCGCCACCACCCGCGCCACGCCCGCCTGGGTGCCTTCGACGACCGTCTCGCATCACATCTACGCCGCGTGGACCTGGGGCCTGCTGAGCCTGTTCTGGCTTCTGTGGCATCGCCAACGCTTCATGAAGCGGGACGAGGAGTAGCCAAATTCCGCACAGCCTTCGACAGTCGGCGGCGGGACTTGAGAGGCAAAATATCGTTGAATAGGGCCATGAACGCGCCCCTGACGAACTCCCAATGGTCGAACGTGCCTTCGACGAACTACGACGGCTTCGATGCGAGGCCGTTTCTCGTCTTTTGGGAAATCACGCGGGCCTGTGCGCTGGCGTGCAAGCATTGCCGCGCGGAGGCGCAGCCTCACCGGCATCCGCAGGAGCTGAATAGCGAGGAGTCGAGCCGCCTGATCCAGCAGCTCGCCGAATTGAATCCGCCGATGCTCATCCTCACCGGCGGCGATCCGCTGATGCGCCGCGACTGCCTCGACCTCGTGCGCGAGGCGACGGCGGCTGGACTGCATGTGGGGCTGAGCCCCTCCGCGACCTCACGGCTGATGCACACGAATTTCCACGATATCAAGGAAGCAGGCGTCGAGCGCATCTCACTGAGCCTCGATGGCGCGTCGCGGGAAACACACGATGCCTTCCGCGGCGTCCCAGGCACGTTTGACCGCACGGTCGCCGCCGTGCATCTCGCGCACGCAGCGGATTTGAGCGTGCAGATCAACACCACGCTCACGCGCGGCAATCTGCGCGAGTATGAGGCCTTCAAGAAGCTCATGTTCGAATTGAAACCGGCGATGTGGAGCGTGTTCCTCCTCGTGCCGACGGGTCGCGCAGGCGCGAATGATCTCCCCGATCCGCTCGACATCGAGCACATCTTCCAGGACCTCGCCTCGATCGTCGGCAAGGCGCCGTTCGCGATCAAGACGACCGAAGGGCACCACTTCCGCCGCATCCTGCTGCAAAAGCATGGCGCGTCCGGCAAGATGCGCCCCGGCATGCGCTCGCCGCTTGGCATCCGCGACGGACGCGGCGTGATGTTCATCTCACACACCGGCGTCGTGTCGCCGAGCGGCTTCCTGCCTTTCGACTGCGGCAACGTTCGCTACGAGCATCCCGGGTGCATCTACCGTCACCACCCGCTCTTCATGTCGCTGCGTGACAACAACGCGCTCGGCGGCAAATGCGGCCGCTGCGAGTTCCGCTCTGTCTGCGGCGGCTCACGCGCACGCGCCTATGGCATGACGGGCGATCCGTTTGCGCAGGATCCCGCGTGCCATTATCAGCCGCGGACGCCGGTGGCTCCGGACGAACGATAACTCAGGTTTTCAGAGCCTTTGCAGTTATTGCATGACCTGTTTCCCTTGAAGGGAGATTCTCGGGTTGAAGCAACTCCCCTCTCCCCGAAGAGGGAAGCATGTGTCTGGGAAAACATCCGGCGGGGAAAGGGAGAGCTACGGTTGCTCTCCAGGACCTCCATGAAGCCGCGTCATTTTTAAGTGCTCTAGGAACGCAGCTTCATCAGTGCTTCACGCACCATGAGCGTCTCGCCGATGTTTTCGGCCGTGAGCAGGCCGACGAGTTCACCGTTGAGGGGATCGATGACCGGAATGGCCGGGCAGTCGCTGCTGTTCAGGGACTCGATTGCCCGTGTCAGCTCAATCGCCGGCTGCGTGGACTCCGGACAACGGCGCATCACTTCGACGACCGCGTGTTCCGGGCCGTTTTCGGCGAGCGCGGAGATCAGATCGTTGCGGGTGAGCATGCCTTGCATGCCTCCGTGCGTGTCGAGCACCGGAAAGTCCTGCTGCGCTCCGGCGAGCAGGAGTTCGACTCCGTCACGCAGTTTCGCATCCGGCGGAAGGCTGCGGAAATCGGTGAGCATGGCATCACGCACGCGCAGATTTCGCGTCGCCTCCTGCTGCGTGACCATGGCGGCCTCCTGACCGGCGGCCATGAAGATGAAAAAGGCGATCAAGAGCAGCATGGGATGGAAGGGCACCCCGTTTACCAACATCGCAATCACCACGAGGATGGAAATGCCCTGCCCGAGAGAGGCCGCCCAGCGCGTGGCGGCGCTGTACTCCATGAACATCGCGAGCACGGCGCGCAGCACGCGTCCGCCGTCCATGGGAAAGGCGGGGATCATGTTGAAGACCACCATGATGATGTTCCAGGCCATGAGCTTTTGGAAGAAGTGGCCGGATTGCAGGAAGTCGAAGCCTGGATGGACCCTGGTGGTGACACCGAGTCCGAGCCAGATCGCCGCGGCGATGATCACATTCACCATCGGACCGCTGATGGCGACGACGAACTCCTGCGAGGGCTTGCGCGGCATGCGTTCCAGCCGTGCCACGCCGCCGATGGGCAGCAGGGTGATGTCCGGCGTTTGGATGCCATAGCCGCGTGCGGCAAGCACGTGTCCAAACTCGTGCAGCACCACGCAGGCGAACATTGTGATGATGAACAGCGTGGACTCCAGCGCTGCTGACACGCCCTGCCCGCTAAGGAAGCTCTGGCTCGCGACAAACAACAGCAGCAGAAAGAAGGTGATGTGAACACGGACCTGCGTGCCAGCGAAGGTAAAAAGGCGGAAGGACCATTTCATGGAAGTGGACGAGATTACGTCTTCGGCGACTTGGACGGATCGTAATAGATGCGGACCTCGGCGTCTTTGATCCCCAGAATCTCCTGGGCGCGGCGCAGGGCGTTGCGGGTGGAGAGATTGGGATTCGTCGGACTGGCGGGAAAGATGTTGTCCTTGCCGATCACCTCCGCCATGCCGGCGTCCTTCAGCACGCGGTAGAGGTCCTTCACCACACCGCTGACGATCAGATCCCGCCCGTCAGCACGCAGGGAGCGCACCAGTTCTTCGATCGCCATCGCGCAGGTGGCGTCGAGATGACGCGCGTTTTTGAGCCGCAGGATGACGATGCGCAGATTGGGATCCGCGCATGAGCGCTGGATCTGCGTGCGAAACAGATCCGCCGAGGCAAAGAACAGCTCGCCCTCGACATGCACGATGGAGATGGCCGGATGCTGGCGTCCGCCCTGGCGGGCTTCGGCGAGGTTGCCCTCTTCGTTGAATTCATACTCCACCAGCGACGGGCGGCTGGCCTTGCGCAGGTACAGGATGACTGAAACGCCGATGCCGACAAAGATCGCCACATGCAGCGGCAGCATGAGCGTGGCAAACAGCGTGATGACAAACACCACGGCGTCTGAACGCGTGGCATTGACCGAAATCCAAATGTGGCGCCTGTTGAACAAGGACACCGCCACGCACACCACCAGCGTCGCCAGCGCCGCACGCGGGATGTGGGCCACCGCGCCGCCGATCGTGAGCGCGCCCACGAGGCAGCACAGGCCGTTGCACATGCTGGCCAGCCCCGTGCGGGCGCCGGCGGCAAAGTTGAGCGCGGAGCGCGTGAGGGAGCACGAGGCGGACATGCCGCTGAAGTAGGCGCAGGCGAGGTTCGCCGCACCGAGCGCCAGCATGTCCTGGTTCGGATCCACGCGCTGATAGGATTTGGCGGCGAGCGTTTTGGACATCGCGCTGTTTTCCAAGGTCGCAAGAAAGGCCAGGGCGAGCGCCAGTCCGAAGAGGCGGCTGGCATTGGCCAGGGCGCCGCCGGAGATGAAGTCGGGGAAGGGCGGCAGCAGTTCGCTCCAGGTGAAGGTTGCGTTGCTGAAGGTCGGCAGGTGAAGGCCGAATGCGTTTGGGATGAGCCCGAGAAGGGACGCCGCAACCAGCGTCAAGGCATAGGTTGGCCAGCGTGGCAGCCAGCGCTTGATGGTCAGGAAAAGCGCCAGCGTCGTCACGGAAAACGCGATATTGAGCCATTGCGCCTGCCCCAGATGCGTGAAGATGCGGTACACGTGGCCGGGCAGGGTGATGATGACATGACCGCCTGCCTGCAGCATCTCGGCGGGGATGCCCAGCAGCACCGGAAGCTGGTTCATTGTGATCAGAATCGAAGCCCCCGTGACATAGGCGACGACGACTGTGCGGCTGATGAACTGCGTGAGATCTGCCACGCGCAGAAACGCACCTGCGATCAGCAGCGCCGCCGTCATGAACACCAGCAGCGGCATCATGCTCAGTCGGTCGAGCTGCGGATACGCGGCGAAGTAGGAGAACACCATGAAGGCCGTGGCGTTCGTCGGGCCAAAGATCGTGTGGCGGGAGGAGGACAGCAGCGGCCCGACCAGTGCGGCCACGGCAGAACAGGTGATGCCGTATTGCAGAGGCAGCCCGGCGATCAGCGCGTACGCCATGCCCTGCGGGATGTCGAGCATCGACACGCTCACACCGGCCCGAAAGTCAGACAGAAAGCTGCGCTTGCCATACCCCAGCAAAGAGCGGCGCAGCGGGAAGGGATCCAGCGCACTGTCATGCACCACCGTTCGCAGCAATGCCCGGCCTTCCTGTGTGAAATCACGCAGATGCTGGAGCCAGGATCGAAGGGACGGAAACAAGGGGAACTCCTCGGGAAGACGCTTCGTGCATGCTAGACGCGCTCGCGTCGATCACAAGCAGTGTGCTCATTCGATTGCCGCTGGACTCGACTCAGCACGCCACCACATTCCACCATGCCCGCAGCCGATGACGAACCGATTCCCGATGTCGTTGAGCATCCGATTGGCCCGGAACTCGATCTGCACACGTTCCGGCCGAACGAAATCGGCAGCCTGCTGCCCGAATACTTCGCCGAATGTCGCAAGCGCGGCATCCTGCGTGTCCGCATCATTCATGGCAAAGGCAGCGGCACTTTGAGATCGGGGGTGCATCAGTTGCTCGCGAAGCTGCCGGAGGTGCGTGAGTTCATCTGGCCGGCGGATGAAACCAGCGGCTCGTGGGGGGCGACGTGGGTGAATTTGAAGGCGTGACGCGGCTACTCGGTCGGCATCGTCCAGTAGTCGATGAACTCGCCCCAGGGATGCCACATCGAGTGTTCTGCATCGTCCTCGTCGATGTTCAGGCCGCGCACGTGAAACCACAGGTGCAGATGCAGCCTGCGTCGAATGCTGGCAGGCCGCTCCTCGGGATCGAGCGTCCTCTCCGAATCGGCCAGCTCCTCATATTCCTCCCGCATGGCTTCGATCTCCGCATCGGGAGTGACATAACGGTAGATCGTATGCAGGGCGCCGGGGCCTGCGTTGATGGCGGTCACCAGCAGGACGGCCCAGAGGATCAGTTTAAACGAAGGGAGTCTCATGGAAGGGGAGGCACCCAGAAACCTAAGGCTTCCAAGCGGCAGTCGTCCACACCTTGGGCTTCGCATTCTCCAGCTTTTCTAAGTCAAGCGGTGTGGCGTTTTTCACTTCAAGCTTCTCGCCGCGGATGTCGAGGATCAGGGCGCCGGTCAGGTCGGTCTTTTCCAGCCAGTAGCGCAGGCGGATGTCGGCGGTGGTCTGGGCCTCGACCGTGGGCGGACGCTCCACGGGCAGGATGAACGGCGGCACCTCCTTGCCGGCGGCGTTGATGAGGCGCACGTCCGGCGGCTGCATGGAGAGCGGGCGGGGGCTGGCGTTTTTGTAGCGCACCTCGAGATCGAGCCGGGCGTTGCCAAAATCCCGATCCAGCGTGCAGCGGCGGAGCTGGAGGGGGGAATCCGGGTTCAATTCGGCCATTGGGACGCCTTCCGAAGGCGATTTTGCCGGTTGAAACGACCACCAGACGGCCACGGCACCTGCGATGAGCAGCAGCCAGACCTCAAATCTCTGAAATACACGCATGGGGGGGATGTCGTTCTCTGTTTGTCAAAACCGTCAAACTGTCTATCATGCGCGCCCCTCCGGCCCGGACGCGGTTCCCACCGCCCGGTTTTTGCGATGGAAAACACTTCGCCCCCTACCCCCTTTCTCATGAACATCAACGTCGAACATCAGCCCAACTGCCGCGCCGTCGCCCACGTCCGCGTTCCCGCCGACCAGGTCGGCAAAGAGCGTGACGCGATCATCACCTACTTCGCCGGCATGGTGCGCCTTCCAGGCTATCGCCCCGGCAAGACGCCGAAGAGCATCGTCGCCAAGCGCTATGAAGCCGAGGTGAAGGACGAGCTCGAAAAGAAGCTCATCAGCGAAGGCCTGCGCCAGGCCGTGAAGAGCGAAGGACTCGAACTGCTAAACGTCCTCGCCGTGAACGACAAGATGTATCACGACACCGACAAGAGCTTCAGCTTCACCATCGAGATGAGCCTCGCGCCGAAGTTTGAGCTGCCCGAGTACACCGGTATCCCCGTCAAACTTCCGCGCATCGAAGTCACCGACGCCGACGTGGACCATGACCTCCTCCACCTGCGTGAAAACCAGGCCACCTACGAAGATGTGGACCGCGCCGCCGCCATCGGCGACGTCGTCGTGCTCAGCGTCACCGGCGCCCTCGACGGCCAGCCGCTTGGCGACGCCATGCCGGACGCGCCCGCCCATTTGAAGGAAATGAAGGAGAACTGGTTCCTTCTCGCCGAGGAAGACGACTTCCTCCCCGGTTTCTACGCCGGTCTCGTCGGCATCGCCAAAGACGACGAGCGCACCATCAACATCACGCTGGCAGACGATTTCAATTTTGAAGCCTTGCGCGGCAAAACCATCGCCTTCACCGCCAAGTGCCACGGCGTGAAGAACAAGGCCCTGCCGGAACTCACCGAGGAGTTCATCAAGAAGATCGGCGGCGAGGAAATGACCCTCGAAACGCTGCGTGACGAAGTGCGCGACGCCATCCGCCGCCGCAAGGAGCAGGCGCGTGATGCCGCGAAGGCCAATCAGGTCATCGCCCATCTCTTTGAGAAGGTGGAGTTCGAACTTCCGCAGGAAGTCGTGAATCGCGAAGCCCAGCGCCGCACCAACGAGATCGCTCAGCGTGCGATGCAGCAAGGCATCGGCGAGGAAGAACTCATGAAGCAGCAGGACGAGATCCTCAACAGCGCCACCAATCAGGCCCGCCAGAACGTGAAGGTCAGCTTCATTCTCGAGCAGATCGCCAAGAAGGAAGCCCTCGAAGTTCCCGGCCAGAAGATCGCCATGGCCCTCGCCCAGATCGCCGAGCGTCAGAAGATGCCCGCGAAGAAATTCATGGCCGAGGCGCAGAAAAACGGCCTCATCGACAACGTGCGCGGCGATCTGCTCCTGCAGGAAGCCATGGAGTTCCTCAAGGACAAGGCCGTCGTCGAAGAGACCGAACCCGAACCCGAGCATTGCGACGTGCACAGCAAGTGATGCGGCGAAGCCGCGTCAGGAAGATGGAACTTGGATTGCGGGGATCACTTTCGGTTCTTGGGAATAATGACACCGTAACGTCTCGGATCAGATACCGCGAACCCAAGACGTGGCAAATGCGACAGATAGCCCAGAGCGGTTATCTGCATCCGTCTTGTTCGGCCTTGGTTGTTCGTGGTGCTGTCTCACGCAGTCTGCTGTATGCGTGCTCTGACCTCGTCAACTTTCTGGGCAACTCCATCGATCAGGGAATAGACATCAACTGATTCGCCCTTCTCAACGCGTTTCGAGATCATGGTCAACGGATAGATAACGATGGTCGTTCCGGGAAGCCTTAAGGCTGGGTCTCGGCCATACTCATCCTCGACGCTGACCCATTCGAAGCCGCACCGCTGAACGAAGGCATCTCCCAAGGTGATGCCAAGACTTTGCAACTTCCAAGTCTCGGATGGCTCAATCCATCCGTTCCGGAGGATCGCATCCAGCAAGCGCAGCTTCTGATCATATTCCTCATAGAGTAGCTGACTCGCAGGCTCGAAGTGACCTCGAACCCAATCTCGCTGTCGTTCAATGCGAGCTAGATCCTCCTCAGATGGTGTCTCGACTCTTTGTTCCATGGTATTGCTTGGCTGGCGAAGGTCTTCGTTCTTTAGCCGAACGTCTAAGCTGTGGCGACGGCGAGCGCAAGACGCCGCTGACACGACCGACGGCCACGAGCCGTTGCCACCAGCGTTTTGTTCGGCCTGGTCAGGCCGACGATGTTCTGACGGCTTTTCATGCTGCTGTGTCTAGTCGTTACTGTAGAACCCTCTCTCCAAGCAGAAGTGATGCAATCGCGTCGGGAGTCCAACGAAGCTATGGTAAAGACGGTCCTCAATGATGTTCAGGCGGTGCTCTTCATCAGGCGTGAACGCATAGTGTCCATGCGCGTCAGTGCCTCGCCTCACAACTTCGAATGCCCACTCAGACTCTTTCAGAATGCCAAGCACATCCTCGGCTCCCACAACCCTAAAGGAGCGCAGAACCCGCTTTAGAAGTCCAGAACTGTTGTCCCAGAAGCAATGCAGACCATTGCATCCTATGCCACCCATAGCGCTGAATACGTCGAGAACCGCTGCCTGCTCTTTCTTCAGGCGTGACCTCGGAACATCATCAAGTTGAGAAACATAGGCGCTCAGAGCATCAATGGACTCCGGTAACTCGGGTATTCCATTTGCATCGTGGCGTCTGACTGACTGGAAAGTTGCGGCCATTTCTGAACTACTTGGTGGCGCGGTTACTTGGCCGAACAGGTGATTTATCGACAAATCTGTTGTTTTGTCAGCGGCTTTATCTCCGACAAGAATGTTACTTTGCACCGGGTTTTTGAAGTGACGCCGTTGCTTTACCCGCTCATTTGCGCGCAAAGCCACAAAGATGATGGTTTCTGCTCAAATGAGCGGGTAAATGGCATGTGTGAATATTCCAGAAGGGCCCGTCCACCCGCCGATCACCGCTCCTTGATCGAAACATTCCTGAACTGAATCAGACTGGAGGCCGGAGAGAGTTCGCCGGTCTTCGGGTTTTTGCCGCCGTGGTGCTGGAGGCCGAGTTTTCCCTTCGCGGGGACGCCGGGAAGCTGTGCGTTTTCGATCACGGTCTTGCCATTGAGCACGACGGTGAGGCGGTCGCCCTTCATGGTGATCTCGAAGGTGTTCCATTCGCCGACCGGGTTGTCGGCCTTGACCTTCGGCGTCACGCCCCCCCGCACTTCGGGCGGCATCGTTTTGTCCATGCGGTAGCCATAGACCTCGCCGCTGCCGATGGGCCAGCACCAGATGTTGATCTGCGACTTGCCCTGGCCGCGCAGGTAGATGCCGGAGTCGGCGTTGGGCGTCGGAATTTTGATCTCCTTGCCGTTTTCGTCGAGCTTGTGCGTGCCGTCGGGCAGAACAACGGGCATGTCGTAGAGGCCCGTCGTCTGTTTGAGCCGCCAGTCGATCTTCAGCGTGAAGTCGCCGTATTCTTTGTCGGTCCACAGGTTCTTGTCCTTCCCTGGTGCCTCGCTGCATGCGTCGTAGTCGATCACGCCGTCGATCACCTTCCAGTGGCCGTTGTCACCTTCGGGCACGGTCCAGTTCGTGAGGTCTTTGCCGTTGAACAAAGAGGTAAATCCTTCATCGGCGGCGAAAGCAGCGGTGGAAAGGCAGAGGAGGGCGGCGAGGCAGGTCTTCATGGTCGTGAGAGAACGAATGCGGCGAGGTTTGCATTGCAGGCGGAAGCCTGAATGTGCCAAGAGTGTCGGATGCCCCACGACCTCCACGCCACTCTGAAACAGCACTTCGGCCACAAGGCCTTTCGTGCCGGTCAGGAGCAGGTGATGGAGGCGCTGCTGGCCGGACGCAGCGCGCTGGCGCTGTTTCCGACGAGCGCGGGCAAGTCGCTCTGCTATCAACTGCCTGCGTTGCTGATGGATGGTGTGACGCTGGTGATATCGCCGCTCATAGCGTTGATGAAAGACCAGGTGCAGGCGCTCAAGGCACGCGGCATCGCGGCGGCACGATTGGATTCTTCGTTGTCCGCACAGGAGGCCATGCAGGTCTTCGACGACATGCGCGACGGCACGCTGAAGCTGCTCTACATCGCCCCGGAGCGGCTCATGAATGAAAACTTTGTCGAGCGTCTCAAGAAATTGAAGATCGCCCTGATGGCCGTCGATGAAGCGCACTGCATCTCCGAATGGGGGCACAACTTCCGGCCCGAAT
>NZ_JAGRPF010000192.1 GCF_020439865.1 Prosthecobacter sp. | reverse complement strand
TGGGACATGGAAAACGACGGCTGGCGCGTGCGAATGGCGAAGGACTTCCCCGACACGTTCCATCACTGGGCATCGCAAATGCCCAATAATGTCAGCCTGAAGACGGACGAGAGCCTGCAGAGCATCCTCGCTGATCCGCTGATCGCACGTGTGAGGCTGGAAGCCACCCAAGGAGGCAGCATTGACTGGCTGGACCTGCGCCTCGTGTTTGACATCGAAGGCATGGAATTGAAGCCCGCCGACATCCGCCGCCTCATCGCTGCCAAAGGCGATTTCGTGCGACTGGCGGACGGTTCCTGGCGTCGCGTGAAGCTCGAGCTCAGCGAAGAGCAGCAGGAAATCCTCGACCGCCTCGGGATTGATCTCAATGAACACAGTGACGAGGCCCACCGCCTGCACTGGCGGCAGCTCGCGCAGGAGAACGCGGCGGAGATCGTCAATCCGAAGGCCTGGGGCAAGATCGTCGAACGCATGGAGGAAGCGAAGCTCGATGCACGCCCGCCGGTGCCTGAAGCTTTGCAGGTCACATTGCGGCCTTATCAGGTCGATGGTTTCCACTTCCTGACCTACCTCACGTCGAACCGCTTTGGCGGCATCCTGGCGGACGACATGGGTCTCGGCAAAACATTGCAGGCCATCACCTGGGTGCTGTGGCTGCGCTCGCGGAAAAAAGCCGACGGCCCGCACCTGCCCGTGCTGGTCGTCTGTCCAAAATCCGTGCTCGACGTCTGGGCGCTCGAATTCAAAAAGGGATCGCCCGATCTGCGCGTGCTCGTGCTGCATGACCGCGACCTGTTTGATATCAATCTCGTCATGACGCAGATCGACGTGGTGGTGATGAACTACGCGCAGATGCGCGGATTCGACGGCGAACTCACCTCTGTTCGCTGGCTCGCAGCGATTCTGGATGAAGGCCAGCAGATCAAAAACCCCGACTCCAAGGCCGCCAAGGCTGCGCGCCAGATCCGTGCCGACAACCGCTTGGTGTTGACCGGCACGCCGCTGGAAAACCGTCTGCTGGACCTGTGGAGTCTGATGACGTTCGCCACTCCCGGCGCTCTCGGTGAACGCGCCTACTTCCACCGGCACTTCGACCGGCGCAAAGACCCACGCGCCTCCGAGCGGCTCGCGGCGCGCCTGCGCCCCTTCCTTCTACGCCGCACGAAAGCCCAGGTGGCACGCGATCTCCCCTCACGCAGCGAGGAAAACATGCTCAGCGAAATGAGCGGCCGTCAGGCCGAGCTGTACAAGGAAGAACTGGCCCGTGCGCAGCACATGGTGCTGAACAGCTCCGGCTTCGAAATGGTGAACCGCCGCCGCTTTGCCATCCTGCAGGCTTTGACGCGCCTGCGCCAGATTTGCTGCCATCCCGGCCTCATCGACAAGTCCGCCGAGGATGAAGAGAGCGCCAAGCTCACCTCGACGCTCGAACTCATCCAGGAACTGCATGACGAAGGCCACAAGGTTCTGCTCTTCAGCCAGTTCGTCTCAATGCTGAAGATCATCCGCACGAAGCTCGAGGAACTGAAGCTTCCCTACCACTGGCTCACCGGCGCCAGCACCGACCGCGCGGGCATCGTCAAAGCCTTCCAGGAGGACGAAAACGCCAGCGTGTTCCTGCTCTCGCTCAAGGCAGGCGGCAGCGGTCTCAACCTCACCGCCGCATCGTATGTCATCCTGTATGATCCGTGGTGGAATCCCGCCGTGGAAAACCAAGCCATCGACCGCGCGCACCGCATCGGCCAGACACAACCCGTCATGGCCTACCGCATGCTCACGAAGAGCACGATCGAGGAAAAAATCATGACTCTTCAGCACAAGAAGAACCTCATGGTCAGCAACGTCCTCGGTGAAGGCGGCTTCACCAACCTGCTGCAAAAGGAGGATTTCGACTTCCTCTTCGACATCGAGGCGGAGCGGAGCGTCTAGAAGCGGCAAGATCATTGGTTGCCGCGTCTCCGGTGCGATGCATAATCGCCCTCCTCCGTGCGCACGCTCCTGTAGCTCAATGGTTAGAGCAGGGAACTCATAATTCCTTGGTTATCGGTTCGAGTCCGGTCGGGAGCACTTTTTAACCTCCATGGAAGGTCATCAGGGCGAGCCGTAAAAAGGAGGAACAGCAAAAGGAGGGGCCTCCCTCACATCCTGGCAGATCGCAGTATCACTGATTCAACAGGACCACGATGTCATTCCAAAGCATTTCGAGGAATTCCCCAATGCCGATGAGCTGCGGTGCACTCACCAACTGAAGAGCGAAGAACATGACCGTCGGTCCGGTGTCACTCCAGCGCAAGCCACTGCCCCTGATCAGGATCACCGCATGATCCGAACCGAAAACAAAGATCTCGATCAGTTCGACGCCCGTTGAATCGTCACCGGATCCAATGAGCGATGCCGCAATCACCGAGAGGTCTGTTCCAGGAGGCAGCGGCAAAAACACAATCGTCAGTCCGCCCAGCACAGCGCTGCCCGTTGTCTGGCTGCTGGAGAATCCGAGGGCGGGCAACCCAAACGCCAGCTGCGAATTGGTGCTGAAGAACTGCCCTCCGATGATGGTGTCGTCCGGCAGGCCGCCCGCCCAGCCGTCAATTTCATCCACGTAGAGCACATCGGAGCCGATGCCGCCATCCAAGAAGTCAAAGCCAGGACCGCCCACCAAAAGGTCGCCGTCGGGACCGCCTCGGAGTATGTCGTCCCCCCATCCGCCAAAGATCGTGTCGGCACCGGATCCGCCATCGATGTTGTCATCGCCGCCTTCGCCGTAAATGAAATCGGCACCGGCACCTCCCAGAATGGTATCATCCCCCCCAGTGTCCTCATCGACCAAGGTGATACCGCGGGGACTTGTGCTCAGATAATTGTAGAGACCTTGGTCACCCAGAATGGTGTCGTCGCCGGATCCACCGTCGATGGAATCTCCACCTGTGCCACCAAAGATCATGTCGTCACCCGCTCCGCCAAAGATGGTGTCATCTCCTCCCAGCGCAGGATCGCTTGTGGCAAGATTTGTGAGGGTGCCGGCGGCGTCAAAGCTGGCGCTGCCGTTGTCTCCAAGAATATAGTCCATGCCATCACCACCGGTGATTTGATCCGCTCCGAACCCTCCAAGGACGATGTTAATACCGCCACCCACATCGATGGCGTCATCACCACCGATGCCCGGGCTCGTTGTGGCAAAGAAGACCAAGACGCCGACCGCATCGAAGACGGCCTGCGCGTTGTCACCTGCGGCGGCATCATCACCTCCGAGGCTGACGATGCCATCGTTGCCGTTGCCGCCGAAGATCATGTTGTTCCCAGACCCGGCGTCGATGGTGTCATTGCCACCGACTGTTTCGTCAACGGTGTAGGCTTTGCTGATCGGATGCAAAATGCCATCCGTCTTGTCACCAGGTCCCGCGCCACCCAGGACGGTCACGGCAACGCCGCCGATGATGTATTCAATGCGGCCACGATCTCCGAAGACCACATCATCACCTGATCCCAGCCGGATGTCGTCATCGCCGGAACCGCCAAACACAGAGAGCCCCAGTGACGAGGCGGTGGCATCGATGATGTCGTTGCCTGCTTCGGTGTTAAGCACAAACGGGCCGTCGGTAGTTGCATCGAGGCTGACGGTGACGTTGTCCACACCGTCGCCTGTGTTCAGCGTGGTGATTTCATTGACGCCGGCTGTATGAAGCGTGCTGGTGACACTGATGGTGTCGTCGCCGGATCCCGTCCAGATGGTGATGCCATCGGCAAAGTTGCCAGCAGCGGCATCCGCCTGATAGGTGATGTTTGCGGGCGCGAGTCCGCTGATGAGCGAACTGGTGACAGTGACCGCACCGTCTCCAACACTCGCAGAGGCATCGCTGACCATCAGCATGTGGCGTCCCTGGCCGCCATCAATGGTCAGGGCGCCGAGGATGGCGTCAAGATTTCCAGAGAGGTAGTCCGGCCGGGTGTCTCCCACAGACACATTGGCCGTAGAAGAGACATAGACCTGTTCGTCACCATCGTTCAGAGAGATGCGGGTTGCGGCGCTCGTGCCGCGCACGTTGAAGACGTCGTTTCCGGAACCGGTGTCAATGTTGAGGAACTCGAGCGTGTCATAGGTGATGCCGACGCCCAGGCCAAGGCCTGTGAGCTGCGTGCCGGTAAGGAAGCCGGTGTTCCCGTCCGTGTCGGAGCGGTCATCCACATTGAGCGTGTCGCTGTCGTCACCGCCGGAAATCGTGAGCAGTGCGGCGATGGAATTCACGTTGCCACCCGTGGCTGGTGCGAGCGTGCCGACGTTCACCGTGTCGTTGCCGGCACCGGCATTCACGACGGTCTCGCCGGAGATGGTCTGCACGTTGATGATGTCGTTGCCGACTCCGGTAGTAAGA
This sequence comes from Prosthecobacter sp., assembly GCF_020439865.1. GTDB lineage: Bacteria > Verrucomicrobiota > Verrucomicrobiia > Verrucomicrobiales > Verrucomicrobiaceae > Prosthecobacter. Next base: position 43,565 of record NZ_JAGRPF010000192.1, on the reverse strand, counting down.
CTGGTCGACCCCAGGTGGGTGCTCTCGATGGTGAAAATGTATGCGTCGCGGTCCGCCAGGGCATCAGTGGCGGCCAAACCGTTGCCAAGATTGTGCCCGAGGCTGAATCCGAGCGCGTCATCCAAGCCCAGATTCACCCGGATATCTCCCACATGGTGACCCGCAAGCCCCATCGCCTGATCCACCGCAGCCTGCACATGCGCGAGCAGCAGTTCCAGTGTGGCGAAGCTGCCTGACGGCACGGTCACCGAAATGTCTGCACCGTCGTAGGGCAACGTGAACGAAACCTCGACGATATCATTGCCAGTCCGTGCACCGGTCAGGGCAGCAGTGGCGGCCGAGCTGTCCCCGAGCACATGTCCAAGGCTGAACTCAATTGCGTTGTCCGCTCCGAGGCTGACCAAAACGTCTCCTGCACGATGACCAGCAAGCACCATCGCCTGATCCACCGCAGCCCGCACATGCGCGAGCAGCAGTTCAGGCGTTGCAAAGCTGCCCGACGGCACCGTCACGGAGATGTCCGCGCCGTCGTAGACCAATGTGAACGAGACCTCGACCTGGAGATTGTTCAAATCACGCGAGTCGTCGTGTCCGTCGCCCAGCGAGATGTTCACGGCCTCTAAACCGGAGTAGACAATTCCTTCCGGCATTTGAAGGCCGGTAATCTGCGTGTCGGTGAGGCGGCCGGCTTCATTCGATGGGAAGACCAGGGTAAAGTTCAGTTCATCGTGGTCGCCGACTGCTCCGCCGCCGTTCACGGTCAGCAGACCATTGATGGCAGATCCTGAATTGCTCGGCGCGGACGTGTAGTCCACCGGACCGTTCGATGACGGAGTCACATTGATCGTGTCGGAGCCGTCCCCGGTGTTGATCGTGGTCGGTCCGTTGATCGCCTCAACGAGGACATGATCCGTTCCGCCGCCGGTGTTCAGAACCGTGGTCGTTTCGTCCGCGGTGCTTTCAATCGTAAACATGTTGCCGAATTCGCCGAGTGAGATGCTCAGATCCTCGATGGTGGCGTAGGCAATCCCGGAGGTCATTCCCAGACCGCTCAGAAGCGTGCTGGTCAGGTTTCCACTGTTGGAAGCCGTATCGCCCGTGGCATCCACATTCAGCGCATCACTGCCACCATCACCATTGACCGTCAGCAGCGCACCGATGCCTGTGAGCACTCCGTTGATGTCCGGAGCCAGGCTGCCGACATTCACCGTGTCTCCGTCATCGCCACCGTTGACCGTGGTCGGCGCTCCGATGGACCGGATGTTCACCGTATCCTCGCCACCGCCAGTGCTGATTGTGGTCTCACCGGAGTTTGCCAGCAGGTTGACGGTGTCTCCGTCGTCACCGGTTTCGATCAAGGTCGTGCCCGCATGAGTCTGCGTGATAGTGACCTCGTCTGCGCCTCCCAGCGTGTCGAGCTCCAGTGAGGCAAAGTTGGTGTAGTCCAGATGGAACTTCCCTGTGACCTGCATCTCGGCAGCGGCAAGGCTGACCACATCAGCGTCGTCACCGAGGTTCACCCACAATGCATTGGCGGATCCCGCTCCTCCGTCGGCAACAATGTTCCCGGCGCTCACCGGATCGTTGAGAGTAATCGTATCTTCGTCACCCTCGCCCAGCAGGGTAACAATGCCGGTGACCATCGTCCCGGTCAGGCTCAACTGGTCGTTCCCAAGTCCACCGGCGACGGTCAGGTTTTCAACATCTTCCATTGTCACCGTTGTGGCGCCGAATGTCACGACCGAGCCGTCCACCCCGATGATGTCAGCGGCCGTTGTTCCGTTGATCGCGACGCTGTCACTGGCCGATGGCGCACCGCCGTTGATCTCAATGGCGGTGGTGGCACCGTCAGCGAGGTTGACGAAGATCACATCATCGTCGTCACCGCTCTGGACGAGGATCCGCCCTGGGAATCCTGCGGCAACGGGGTTCACGGTGATCTGATCGAAACCTGCAAGCGTGATGACATCGATCCGGCCGATGTTTGCGTAAGTGGTGTCCACTCCGTTGAGCGTCACAATCGGAGCGCCAACGACCACCGTGTCATCCACACCTGTGCCGGTGAATTCGATCCTGTTTTCACCAGCTCCCCCGTCGATCAGACCAACGATCTGTGAGGATGTGTTCATCAGGAGGTCGTCGGTGTCAGATCCGCCGGTGAGGTTCTCAAAGCTGGAGAACGTGAACACACCCACGTCGCCGCTGTTGATGCCGGTGATATGCCAGATGTTGGCTGTGTCCATGCCGATCAGCGTGTCCTGTCCCTGACCACCTTTCAGCGTCTCGATGTTCAAGTAGTTGCCCAGGCCCAGATCGATCGTCACAGCCGATGTTCGGGCCGAGTAGTCGATGACGTCCGTTCCTTCTCCCCCATCCATCACGCCACTGATCGAGCCCGCGCTGCTAAAGGTAAAGGTGTCCACACCAGTCCGGCCGGTGAGATTCTCGATGCCAGAGAAGTTCAGGGTCGGAGCACCTGCAAGAGTGCCGCTGTTCGGACCCGTGACAGACCAGTTGTTGTCCTGATCCAGCCCAATCAGAGTATCACCCGTGCCAGCAGTGGCTTTGACCGTGAACGTGGAGAATCCAGAGATCGGATCCGGCAGCAGAATCGGGAATTCATCCACTTGGATCGTGCTTCCACCGCCTGTTGTCGTGAGCGTCAGGTCGGTAACGCCCTGCAGGGAGTAAAGGGTGCCATTGAACACCACCGAATCGCTGTGCACAACGAACACACCATTGCCGACGATGTTCAATTTCGGATCAACCGGCACCGCCGTGACGGTCTCGATGGTGTTGTCATAGTAGAGCGGGTTGGTGAACCTGAGAATGGCCTGAGTGGCGCTCAGACCTGCGTAACCGCTGGCCCCGACGTACACCTTGATGGTGTCGATGGTACCGTCGTTGGCCCCCGAGTCGGAAATGAACGTTTTGGTCAGGAGATTGCAGGTGAACATCTTGTAGAGGTCCGCCCCGGATCCGCCATCGAGTTCCAGTCTGCTGGAGCTGGTGCCCGCCACGGTGATGTCATCATTGCCGGCTCCTCCCGAGATGCGCAGCAGGCCCCTTGGCGTGGAAGCGGGCAGGCCCTGATGGTAGAGCACATGCAGCAGCGACACCGATGAGGCGTCAGGGAACACATCAATCGTATCTGGTGTGATCTGGATCTGATCCCGCTCCTCTGTGCCTGAAATGTTCAGCTCATCGCCGTCGCCAGTATCCAGAACTGTGATGCTGGCACCGGAGCCGGCATGCAGAATGATCGTGTCACTGCCGCCGCCGCCATCGATGGTCACATGACCGTTCCAGGACACCACCTCAATCCGGTTGTTACCATTGCCACCTCGCAATTCGACGTTGGTAAATCCGGCAAGATCCACCGCCTGACGCCCGTCGCTTGCCGTCAGGAAGCCGCTGTAAAGCGTCCAGTCAGTATCGGCATCGGCCACATAGGTTGATTCCGGGCCACCCTTGAAGTCATACACCCCTTCGATCGGCTGTGAATTCGTTCCAGACTGGATCGTCTGCACGTCAGTGTTGAGCACGGCATCACCGACAGTTCCGGTGCTGCCGTCACCGCGCACGAAGGTGGACTGGCCAAGAACAGTCACAGCTCCTGACAACGCGGTGTATTGAACGCTGTCACTCACGAGACCGATCGAAACGATTCCAGCAGCGGCCAAGGTCTGGACTTCACCCGGATCGGTGATGCCGTCCTGATTCAAATCCTGCCAGACCTTGAAGTTGCTCCACTGCGCATCTCCCGAATCGAGAATGTTGTTGCCATTGGTGTCAAAGCCGATGCGGAGGGCTTGCAGATCCGAGTCGGCCGTCGGCACCAAGGCCACGAAGCTCATCTCACGACGATCGACCTGATCCCCGGCAAATCCCAAATCGATAAACAACCAGCCATCGCCGGGCGCCAGCCACGCGGTCGGTTTCGGTGTACCCGTGCCGCTCAGGTCGTAGGTGATTCCTGCTGATCTGGCGACAAACTCCAGACCGTTTCCATTCAGATCCAGGGCGATCGGCGCCGTACCGGCTCCTTCCACGCTGGCCGTGTACTCGAAGAGACCATCGGTCGGCATCTTGAGACCCGGCGCATGATTGATGAATGTCACGTTTCCTGACGCATTGAAACTTTCCAAACCATAGGCGGTGAATCCGGCTTCCATGATCTCGAGCGTGTTGATCGGCAGGCCTCCGCCGTCTGTGGCATAGCTCATCTGCAGAACGAACACAGGGATGTCGAAGAACTGCAGCGTTGCATTCAGGTTGCCGGCCAGCGTTCCGGCGATGGTGTTGGTCTTCGCGCCAGCGACCAGTTCTGTCTGCGTTTCAGGCAGGACCTTGTTGCCCGGCGGGTTGATGTTGCGGATGAAGGCATAGCCACCTCCGTCCGTGTCGATCACTCCGATGCCCGGTGGCCGTCCTGCGAGTTCAGGCGCACCGACCAGGGCCATGTCTCCGCTGATGGCGACCGCATAGCCGACATTGTCCCCTCGGTGTTCGAGCGTCGTGCCGCCGGTCAGCACGGGGTCAGGATCGTTCGCCGGCGTTTCCAAGGTCCAGAAGCCGCTGTTTTTCAATCCGTAGCTGAAGGCCTCACCACGCGTGTAAGTCTTGCCGTCGCTTCCGGTCGACTGAGCACGTCCGGGCGCACCCACGATGATCTGCACACCGTCGATCGCCACAGAAGAACCGAACCGATCTCCCACCACCGCTCCCGCGGAATAATTCAAACGCGTCTCCACCCATCCGGTGGTGGCCGTGGGCCGCTCGAACACATAGGCGGCACCCGTGTTGGACGCCACACCGGGAGCACCGATCACCAGATAGTTTCCGCTGCCGTCAATGGACGCTCCGAACCGGTCTCCTGCCACACCTCCGGTGGCCGACAGAGTCGTCCGCGTCGCCACACCTGACGTCACGTTTGTTCCGACATTCTGCGGATGAGGAGCCAGCCCAAAGATATAGACCAGCCCGGGGCTGCTGCTGGAGCTGTGAAGATACCTGCCTTGAGAATTGATCACGAATCCGCTGTCTCCGGGCGCCCCGACGAACAGCGTGCTCGGGTCCAGATGCACCGCGATGCCAAAGCCGTTGCCGGACTGAGGCGTGGCCAGTTTGGTGTCCAAAGACCAGACGCCTCCGAGCTTCCGATAGAGGTAGACGGAAGCGTTCGATCCGCCCGGTGCCCCCACCGCCGCATATTCGTCGCCAATATCGACGGAGGTGCCCATGCGTTCTCCGGGCACCGCGCCGTTCAGTTCATTCTTCAAGGTCCACTGACCATTGAGCCGGTGGTAGATGTAAGCGGCACCGGCATCGGCACCTGAGTTGGTATCCCGACCGGGCGCGCCCACGATCAAGAAGTCTCCGCTGAGAGCGATGCTCGCGCCAAACTCCTCACCTGTCTGGAACCCCGGAGCATCAATCTGTGCTTCCAGCACCCATATTGGATCGAGGCCCGGAATGTCGTTCGGAATCTGCTTGTAGACGAAGACAGCGCCATGATTGCCGTAGCTTGGAGCCCCGAGGACGGCGGTCGTGCCGGAAATCGCGACGGCGCTTCCCATTTCCGCGAGCTGGACAGGAGCGGGCACCGAGAGAAGAACCGGGTTCGGTGTTGTGTTCCAGGCTGGCCCGCGCTGCCTGAAGTTATAAACGAAGTGATTGTTCGCGACGTTCGAATTGTTCCCCACAACATAGAGCCCGTCACTGACGATGGCAGGCGCCGTGCCGAAGTGCACGGCCGAAGAATCAACCACCGTCTGATTGGTGCCGGAGTTGAATCTATAAGGCTGAAACATGACGCCCTGATAAGTTCCCGTCGAATTGTAGAGATAGGCGACACCGGCACCCGACGACGCACCCGGTGCACCAATCAGCATCAGGCCACCGGTCTGGCCGATCGTATGAGCACTGCCCAGGCCTCCTGATGGCTGACCCGAAGGGACGCTGAAGAACGTGTTGTAATTCCAACTCGTCCCCGAACCCGAGTAAGTATACACAACCCCCGCGCCCGAACTCTGCCCCGGCGCTCCGGAATAGATGCGCCCGGCGATTGCCGTCACATCCGAGCCAAAACTGGTCCCGGTGGAAGCAAAGACCGCCGGATTCGCACGGGCGATCCGAACAGATTCAGACAGACCCGTGACCTTCACGTTCCATGCGCTGTAATCGGGTTGATTGAGATCATACACCGCCGTCCGTGACCTGCCGGCGGCACCGACGGTCACTGAGTTGCCGACGATGTCCACGCTCGATCCCCACTGCGCGCCGGCCATGGAGAACTTGTAGTAGGTTGAGACAGCAGGCGTATACGTAAGCCCGGAAATGACCGCGGAAGTGAACTTGTCCACTTCGTTTCGGTGATCGCCCATGCCGGTGTAGGCGCCTGAAACGATCGTTCCGTCATCGAGCGTCAGATACGCTCCGTTGACAAAGTTAATCGACGCGTACTGCGTGTAGGAGTAGTTGGTGAGCGTCACATGCAGATCTGGCGCGTAGTCGTCCGACGTCAGGGTCACCGTGGTCCGCGGCGCAACCCGCACCGCCACCGCGTCTTCGTCAATTTTGTTTTTTGTCCCCAACCAGACATAATCGCTCAGATCATAAGAGCCCGCAGTAAAGTAACCGGAATCCCAGCCACCACTGTCGTATCGTTTGAAGGCCACCTTGCCGACACTCGATGAAGGTCCGACTTGGGCAACGTAAGTGGAGGTTGTCGTCGGAAGAAGGGGATCATCGGGCATCAAGAGCCGGTCGTAGTACCAGCTGCCGTAGCTGAGGTAGTAGAGATGGGCTGCGCCGACGGAAGAACTGGTGGTGGACGAGGGATCGGTGCTCGACGTTGACGAGGTCGTTGTTGCCGGGCCCAAGCCCAGATCCAGTGCGTAGCCGTACTTGCCTTGCGACGTGGAGTAGTACTTCACCTTCGCGGTGGGGGCGCCAACGACCAGCCTGCCTCCATCAATGGCCACCGCGCTGCCGAATGAGCCCCCCAACGAAGTCCCGTTGATGGAAGCGGCTTGAGCCCAGGTGCCATCCGACTGACGCTGGAAGACATAGACGTAGTCCGCCAGCGTCCCGACAACGAGCCTGCCACTGATGGCATCCAGATCCATGTCGATGCCGAAGCTTGCAGTCCTTCCGGACACCCAGCCATTGAGATTGGCCGAGGGCCGCCAGTAGAGGCCTTCATTGACGAAAGTGCGGATGGTTGACGCCGCAGCGTCCGCGACCAACAACGTGCGTGACTTGGCGTCATACAACATCATCGAGGTGGGATCCACCACCGGCAGGGTTTCGGCCCAGAGAGGATACGTCGTGGGATCAGGGACAGCTCCCGTTGTGGTAAAGGTGCGCACGGCCCCGACGTCGCTCCGGGAGCTGTCATTGTAACCCGGGATACCGCTCATCGTACGACCGGCACCGGTGACCGTATCGTGCCAGATGGCCACCGCCGTTCCGAAATAGTCATTCGCCGTCTGAACGTCAGCCTGAAGACGGCCCGAACCGGACGATCCCGAAGCCCGTGTCCAGCTTGAGCCGTTGTCGCCGGCCGTCCAGTTGTGCAGTTCGTAGAAGACATAGGCGGAGCCGGTGTTCAGGCTGGAACCGTTGGTGTGATTCGGCGCTCCGACGACCACATACTGGCTGTCCAACGCAACGGACGCACCAAAATGGTCGCCCGTCCTCGCTTCGGTGGCGGCTTCGGCGTCCGGCAGTCCGCCTTCGGCTGTCAGCCGCGCCACCACCACCCATCTGCTGCTGACGTAGTCAAAGACGAACGCGCGTCCCTGCTGGGCGTGCGTCGTATCACCAGCGTAAGCAGCAGGACCGTTCCATAGCGGTGCGCCCACCACGATGCGGTTGATTAAAGCCGCCGTGGGAGTTCCATTCTGGTATTCCGGCTGGGAAGTCGCCGCCACCGCTGCGCCGAAACGCTCGCCGGCCTGTGCAGCCGTGGCTGTCAGGATGGTCGATTGCCGGGTCCAGAAGGAATACACATAAACACGGTCCTTCGAAGGCGCGCCTATGACGGCGATGTCATTGGCAGCGGAGGTCAGGCCAAAGTGGCTGACTCCGAAGTTCCCGGCTAGAGCCACGGAACTGCCGAAATCACTGCTGTTCACCGAGAGAAGGCCGTTCTGCCACCAGTTCCCGCTGGTCAAGCCGTAGAAATACACGACCCCTGTCGTCGTCGTCGTTCCGGACACGCCGGGGGATCCTACCAGGATCTGGTTGCCACGAACCGCCACTGACGTACCGAAGTAACGATCTGCACCAGGGGAGGCGGCCAGCAGTTTCTGCGTCTGAATCCATGCTCCATCGGACCCGCTGCGCTCAAAGACGTAAGCGGCGCCGTAGTTCGTTCGCTTCAGTTCGTCCTCCGCCTTGACCGTGGCCGGCACATTGAGGATCACAGCCTGACCGCCGCGGGTCAGCGACAGCTGGATGACGTTGCCCGACACAACTTTGACAAAGTAGATGAAACCGTCGATCAGGCCCATCGAGTCATTGCCTTCACCCTTCTGATAGAGAACCGCCTGTCCTTCGGCGAGAGCAGATCCCGAATAGGTGATGGAGTTGGCTGCCGAAACATTGACCTTCGTCGAAGGATTGAAGGTCGACGTGGGAGCATTGATCGGCGTGTCTCCGGGCGCTCCAACGACCAGGCGATTGCCATCGATGGCAACAGAGGCTCCGAAGTCGCCGCCGTAATTCGGTCCCAGACCCAGATCGTTCGGCTGCAACCGTGCCTTCTCGATCCAAGCGCTGCCATTCCACTGATAGACCAGCACCATGCCGTCGGGCAGATCTCCAATGACCGCTCCACCCACGGTGGCTTTCGCACCTACGACCATGGTCGAACCGTCGTCACTCACTGCAATTGACCTGCCGGTCAGGCGCGGGTCGAGTGCCGGATTGTCGAGCACGAACTGTTCTTTCTGCGTCCAGGTCACGACACCTTCCACGGTCAGCGTGTGCAGTTGCAACTGCTGCCGGGTGACATTGGCCAGCTGGGCGCTGTCGATGATCAGATTGGCGGCCAGGTCCGGGGTGAGCATCCTGAAGTCAGGGAAGCCGTGCACGATCAACGGCTCGACGCCGCTGAAGGAAAGCAGATTGCCCGAGACCAGCACCGTTCCACCGCCTGGCAGGCTGCTGCTGGGCTGATAAACCGCACCTGTCGCATAGCCGTCACCGGCAATCCGCAGGCTGTCACCCACACCATCGGCCGTTTGCGTCTGACCATTGAAGAGCAGCGAAATCTTTGCCGCAGGCACACCAAGCAGAAGCTGCGTGGCACCGCCCGTGGTGCCAGTGCCTGCCTGATACTCGGCGCCGAATGTGATCACCAGTCCGGTGCCGGAGTGGAACACGCGGCTGCCATCGGACTGGGCGCTGATGCTGCGGATGTTCTGCCAGCCATCGGTGAATCCGGAACCGCCCACGTTCGCAAGTTCGACCGCCGTGATTGCAGTGTTGTTCCAGACGCGGAACTGCCAGTCAGTGCCGTTCCACTGCGTTTCGACATAGTAGGTGCCTGCTGTCAGCTCATGCGCAGAATCCACCTCGTCCGGCGCAAAGGTGACACCGGTGACGGTCTGTCCCAGAACGCCGTGCTTGGCGACCGAAACTCCGTTCACCTGCCCGATCGAATCAGCCGACAGCTCGAGACGGACCGCACCGACAATCGTGTCTCCTGAGGCCAGATACTGGCCGCTGAAGTCGATCACCAGTCCGCGATGCGAATCGAAACGGGAGACCAGAGGATTCTTCGCATCGGCAGTGCCGACGACCGGCAGGTTACTGATGTTTTGCCAGTTGGCCAGCAACCCGACTCCGGTGAGATCGCTCAAGTCTGCAACTGCAATCGGCGCTCCGGTGCTGTCAACGATACGGAACTGCCATTGCGAACCGCTCCACTGGGTTTGCACGAAGTAGGTTCCCGGCTGCAGGGGATTATGTCCAAGGAGGCCGGAGTCCGCACCGTTCCGGTCGAAAGTCACCTGCGTGACAGTCTGCCCCAGATTGCCGCGATCGACGATCGAGACACCGTTGAAATCCACATACGTGCTGTCGTCGCCGCCGCCGCCGTTGAGCACCAGCGTGTGACCGTTCGTCGTGCGCACGCCGTTCTCGACGTTGAACGTGTCATTGCCGTCTCCGGCATTGATCACGATATCACTTTCGAACGCGGCGCTGGTCAGTTGGATCACATTGCCTACCGGGGAAAGCAGATCCGGCGCCACGCCCGTGGTCGCCGCGTTGAGGCTCACCGCATCGCCGCCGACAGTCAGAGAAAGCTGGATCGCATTGGGATTTCCACCCACCAGCTTCACATAGTAGATCTGCCCGTCTTCCAATCCGAACGAATCGTTGCCAGCGCCCTTGTGGTAGGTCACCGCCTGATCTTCGGTCAGACCGGGGTTTGCCAAGAAAATGATCCGGTCGTTCAAATAGCTCACCGTGGATGCCGAGGGGGTGAACGAGGCGGCGTTGCTTGCAACGTTCCCCAACGAAACTGTGAGTTCGAGATTCTGACCGGGGAGACGCAACGACTGATCCGACGATTCACGAATGCTGATGTTGACGGGACGCTTCGAATCCTGAGCCAGCACCACTGTCGTGAAGGGCCTGCCAAGCGCATTTTCACCAAACACCTCGGTGAAGATGTCTGCCGAATCCACGATCGCATCCAGGTCCACCGGGAACAGATCCCGGAAACGTGTCTGGGTGAGCGCCAGACTGGTGGGAGTCGTGCTGGCGGTGTCGAGAATTGAGACCTTGTCGTTGCCTCCCTGGCTGTTGATCAGAACCGGAATGCCTCTGCGGCTGGGAGCGAGACCATCGGAAGTCAGGCCATACGTTTCAGCGAAAGTTGGCGCTACGACATCCTGCTGGAAGCCGTCCATCGAGAACAATCCGCCACCAAGCAGCGCTCCCAGGGTGATGGTGTCGTCACCGGAACCACTATTGACCGTGAAGGTCGAACTCGTGCTTCCGTCCGTGCTCTGCTCACGATGCGTGCCCTGAATGGTGAACACGTTGCCACCCTGGCCTCCGCTGAGCGCCACCGTTTCCTCACGGGAATACTGAACGATCACATTGCCGGCGCGCGTGATCGTCGTCGTGTCGATCTTGTTGGTGTAAACCGTGCCACCGGACACATAGGCATGCTCGAACACGGATCCCAGCAGATCCATGTGCGTCGAATCGACCACCGTGATCGTCCAGGTTCCATTGGCCTCGGTCGTGCCGCTCACACCTGCAATCACCGCCTGATCGCCGCTGAGAAGGCCTGCAGTTGAATCGACTGCGACCCGAATCAGCCCGTCTCCATTGTCAGTCACGCCGTTGACGGTCCGGGCGGATTTGTTCGTCGTCAGATTCCAATCATAGTCATTGGTCACCGTATAAACCTGAGCGCCCGTTGTGGCCTGATCGTTCAAGAACAACCGGTTGACCCCGGTCAGAAGCGGTCCGCCGTCGATGAACAGGCTGCCCGCGAGCGCATCCAACGTTCCTGTGTTCTCAGCGCCCAAAGTGGTGCCGACATAAACCGTATCGTATCCACGTCCGGTCTCGACCCGGACCGTCTGGCCGGCAGCGGTGGCGGGAACGTAGAATGTGTCGTCATTGGCACCGAGCTTGATCGTGACGGAAGGAGTTCCGAGGAACGTGACCGTGCCCGGCATCAGGCCTGTCACATGGTCGCTTTCCAACACTCCGGTTGTCATCTCATCATTGCCGGAATCGTCCAGGACGATGTTAGCGGCGCTCACTGTGACCGTGCCGGAGATATAACCAACACGCTGCGGCGTCGCCGGATGCAATCCGCTTCCCGTGCTGCCCAGCGTGACCGTCGTATTGGTGCCGCCATCCACCGTCGTCGCTCCACCAAAGGTGCTGTCCACCTGCAACACGTTGTCAGCGCCGGAGAGATGAACGTTCACCGTTTCCACGGAGCTGATCGTCGTTTCGCCGGAAAGGGTGATGAACCGCTGGGCATAGTAGATGGCGGCGGGCAGATCAGGCGTCACACCGGGAATTCTCGGCAGGATGCCTGGGTAGGCGTCTTCCAGCAGCAGACGGTTCAGGACAGGATTGCCCTCCGGATACTGGGAAATGAGCTGGCTCGTTTCAGGACGCAGAGCGACTCCGTCGAAACGCTGGGAATCATAGATCAATGCCCCGGCGATCAGGTTGTTGAGATCCTGAGCCAGAAGATCCGACAGCGGTGTCGTCACCAGCGAGAACAAATGGGCCGTCGTCTGACTGTCGAGGTCGATCACCGAACCTCCTGGAGTTGCGGACAGCTTGATCGTCGTCGCGTTGACAGACACGACGTAGTACGACTGGCCGTCCGTCAGGTGGGTCACTGGCGCGTTGCCGGCACCGGCGCGGTACACGATCTTCTGTCCATCGATGAAGTTGTGGTTGCCGGTGAAGGTGATCTGGTCGTTTTGCACGTGCAGGGCTGACGGATCGAACAATGCGGCAGGTGTCAGCGTATCCACCCCGGTTCCGCCGCCGGAGGAAACCAGCGTGACGGCGGTTCCACCGATGGTCGAGGCGAGCTGGATGGCGTTCACATTGCCGGAGACCAGTTTGACGTAGTAGATCTGGCCGTCGGTCAGCCCCACCGAGGCATTTCCAGCGCCCTGGCGATAGACCACCGCCTGTCCTTCAACCAGGCCAGGATCGGCTGTGAAGACGATGTTCTTGTTCCCAATGTCGAGCGTGGACTGGGCAAACGAGCGGGCGGTCGTCAGCGTGTCTATCTTCGTGGTCGCGAATCCGATGGACGAAAGCGGGATGAAGATGGCGCCGCTGGCATCCGCCAGAGATGCGGCCAGCTTGATCGTCGTGTCATTGATCTTGATGACGTAATAGACCTGACCGTCCGTCAGACCGCCGACATTCGTGACAACCGCCGTGCCACCGCTGTTGACGACGTTTCCGGCGTGGTAAACCACGGCCTGGCCGGTGATCAGGCCATGATTCGTGCCGAAGGTGATCTGATCGTTGAGCACGTTGTCCTGAGCGTTGAACAACACCGTGCTCTGCGAAACCAGCGAATCGGGTGTTCCTTCGCTCGGCGACGTCAGCGTCACCGGCACAGGAATGACGTTCTGTGCATCCGCAAGCGAGGCCGCCAGTTGAATGCTCGTGCCATCAACTGCGATGACATAATAAACCTGACCGTCCACCAGGCCGCCGATGGGCGCGTTTCCGATGCCGATGTGGTAAACCACCGCCTGGCCGGTCGTCAGGTTGTGCGGACCACTGAAGACGATCTTGTTGTCAGTGATCGTGGGCGACACGTTGATGATCACGCGGTTGTCAGTGTCGAGATGCGCGAGGGTCACCTGCGCCGTCTCGCCAATCAAGGAGCGGGAGACAGCCACCGGACTGCTGAGATCGTTCAGGCTGGCCACGAGGAACACGGACGTCGAATCGGTTCCGCTCACGTAGTAGACCGTGTCGTCCGTCAGGCCTGCCACCGGTGTGCTGCCGGGAGTGTTGACCCTGTAAACGATCTCTGCGCCCGTTTGATAATCGAAGAGAGCATTCTTGGTCACCGAGGAGAGACTGCTCACCAGATAGTTGTCGATGTTGCGCGTCGGATTCTGCAACTGGCTGGCGAACGACCGGAAGTCGATCAACAAGCGTTGGACATCATCCAACGAAGCCGATGTCGTCGTGATGTTTTTGATGGTGTAGCCAGCACCAAACACACCGTTGTGTGTTGAGATCATCTGGTTGGTTCCCGAACCCAGGCCGGTCATCGCGATCGCGGACAGTTGATTTCGGTTGAGATCACCGGGGGCAGGAGCGGCGGCAATTCCGTAAACGTTGAGGATGTCGTTGGTGCCGTCTTCGCCAAAGAATGCAATGATGCCGCTGACAGCACTCAGATCAGAACCATCGGCACCCACGTTGATCGTGTCATCACCGTCGCCACCGAAGACATAGATCTGAGTCGTGGCCCCCGCCCCGGTGATCCGAAGGTCATCATCCAGCGCGCTCAGTTTCAGCAGCAGGCTCGTTCCGCCGTTGGGGGTTGTGGTGTAATTGATGGCGCCGGCGTTGCCGATTCCGGTCACCTGGGCCGCCGTCACCAAGCCGCCCGTCAGAGCCGTCGTGCTGCCGGCGGCGCTGAGGTAGATTGCGTCCCGGGTTCCACCGTTACCGCCATCACCCGTGTTGATCGTGAGCGATGCCGTGATCTTCGTCAGATCACCCGAAGACAAGCGGCCGTCGGAAAACGGAAAGGCCAGGTCATCGCCACTGTCGTCATACACACCGTTGGCAACAAACAGCGAACGCGCCGCATTGCTGGAGACATAGTAACGGTTGGCTCCCGCTCCGCCGTTGACGGTCATCGAGGCAGGGACCACCGAGATGAAGAACCGGTCATCCCCGGCATATCCATTCACGGTGGTTGGCGCATTGATTCCCGCAGGATTGAGGAGATCGAAGTAATCCAGGTTGCTGCCGCCATGGATCTCAACGGCAGTCGCGGCGACATCACCAATGAGGGTCAAAATGGATCCCAGCGGATCCGGATCCTTCGGATCACCACTCAGCTGACCACCGCGGATGATGACTGTGCCGCCACCCGTGATCGATGTGCCCGCCGGCAGATTGAAATTGTCACCAGCGGAGGCCGACACACTGCCGGCAGTGGCAGTAATCTGGCCATGGGCGAGAGCGGGAGTTCCAAGCACGGCTCCCATAAATGTCTGACCGCCAGACGCGAGCACATTCAAATCTTCGTTCCCAAGCACCGAATCATGCACCGCAAGCGTCACATCTCCCGTCGGAGTCTGGATTTTGAGGACATTCACTGCGCCACTCATCTCCGTGAGATGGACACCCGCATTGGCCTCGGCCACCAGACGCCCGACTCCTGGCGCATACTGTTCGATCTGGAAACCGTCATTCGGGCGCTGACCGGTCCCGGCACCGAGGAATTCGATCGGATTCGATGCATCCCCGATCCGGCTTCCGGCAAACGTGGCGAGCAGGTCGATGTTCTGCCCCTGAATGTCCGCCGCAGAATCGCTTCCCGCTTCCAGAATCGATCCCTGCTGTGCGATCAAGACGACGTCCGAAACGCGCGAGAGCACCTGGTCGATGTTCATGTCGCCGGTCGTCTCAGTCAGATAGACACCGTTCATGGCGAGAGCGACCACTGCGCCCGTCGCCTGACTCGAAGAATTGATTTCCAAGAAATCGGTGGCCGAGCCGATGCCACCGTCGCGAGAGCGCAGGGCCACGCTGTTGCCGATGACCCACGGAGTCGTTCCATAGACATCGGTCGCCGGCACTTCGTTTGCGATATCAATGATTGACCCGCCAGTTCCCGTGGCGGCGAGAGAAACGTTTCCGGCCTCAGACCACACTTTGTCGATTCGGAAATCCCCGCTCAGTTCAGTCAACGTGATGTCTCCGTTGGTCACTGCCCAAAGTTTCCCGCTCGATCCCATGTCCGTTCTGGATGCGAAACCGACCCGTGAATCCGAAGGCAGCGGATGAGCGGCGTTGATGGTGATGTTTCCACTGACAGAACCGGCGATGAGCTGGTCGAACTGATAGGTTCCCGCAACCAGCGTGGACTTCGTGTAGTCAGGGAAGAACCGCGGATCCTTTGCGAGCGCGCTGCTGGTCACCTGAACCGCGGCACCGCCATTCACGACCCGATTGACATAGGCCGAGGAGGCATCGCTGGCAGGATCCACCTCCCGGACCACCGGCTGCAGCAGCAGGTCGATCTGGCCCGGAGTTCTGACGATGCCACCGAGGAAGACAGGATTCGTGATTCCGGTCTGACGCAGACTGCCGCCCAGGTTGAGGAACACATCGCCGCCTGCCGTGATATTCAGATCCGTCTGACCGAACGGCAGCACGAGATTCACATTCAAGCGGCTGGAACTCGTGCCAACAACACCTGCGACCTGAACATCGAGCGTCCGGGTCCAGATCGTGGGGACCTCCACCGTGCCGGCGGCGTTGTTGATGAAGCCGTTGACGGTGACGATCTTCGTGGTCCCGACCGGATTGTAGATCGAGTAGCCCTGCGTGCCTCCAGGCACCACGCTGCCAGCCGGCGCGTTCAGATAAGTGTTCGAGTTCGCGCCATTGTTGATGATCGTGATGTCAGTGGGAGGCACCGAACCGCCCACGGCAAATGTAAATCCTGAGGCGGACTCCGTGTTGAGGTTGATCGTCGGATGCGTGTTCGGATTCACCACCTGAATGCCATTGATGACGAGATCCTTGCCTGAGAGATTCGTGATGTCGACGGTGGTGAATGCTGTCGCAGCGCTGACCGTGCCCCCGGTTCCCGTGATGACGCCCTGAGGGGAAGTCTCTCCGTCAAAAGTCTGCGAGGCGCTTGTCGTAAACGTGATGGCGTTTGCAGGGTTCGTGTTGTTGACGATTGGATCCACCGACACGGTTGGATCGGTGACCGTCTGCCCCTGTCCCTTGCCTCCAACAGTGGCTCCGATCGCCGTGCTGATCAGTCCATTGGTCTCGACAACGATCTTCGGATTCGGCGCTGAGAGCACGGCGACATTGCCATTCCATTCGATCTTTCTCTGAGCGTTCAAAGCTCCCGTCTTGTCACCGTCTGAGCCGCTGCCGTTCTGCCAGGCATACTCCCTGGACGTCCGCGAGTAGGTCACGATGTTTTGGAGCGCGTTGACACTCACCACGCCACCGGAAACCTGGGCCCCAGCCGCGGCGACAACATCCGCGGTGCTTTGATAATTGATCTTGGCCTCGGCATTCGGAATGCCGATCACCGCATAGGCGGTGGCTTCGGCCGTAGAAGTGAGATTGATATTTTCGTGGTTGGAATTGATCGTCACCGTGTCCCCGGTGACGACAGAATTGGAGGAAAGGCTGACCAAAGTCTTGTCATGAATCGTCATCAGCGCATTCGCCGTCGCCCCCGAACCCGCACCGTCGGCCTCCTCGTCAGCGCTGTCGACCAGGTTAAGCCCCGTCACTCTGGCACCGACGGTGACCGCTCCACCTTTGAGAAGGGCGCTGCTTCCAATGTTCGTGGTGGTGGCGGCGGGCGTCGTCGCCGAACCCAGGTTGAGTGTTGTCGTGTTGGTTGACACCGCCACACCACCGCCGGCCGTGACTGATGAGTCTGCGGTGGCCGTGACGTCGCTGAGCGACTCAACGCGAAGGGCTCCCTTGGTCGTCAGCGATGCGGAACTTCCGATGTCCACCGTGGAGGAATGGGACACCGTGGTGGTCACTGTGGCATCCGCCACCGCCACGAGGCCACCGCTCACTCCCCTGCCCTTTGCATAAGCGTCGGAGGACGTGGTCGACAGGATGGTGATGCTTCCGGTTATCCCGGAATCATTGCCCGTCGCCTTGAGAACGGCGCTTGAACCGATGACAAGAGCGCTGGAAGGCGTGAGCGTGACGGTCGAATTCGACACGCCGACGGAAACTACGCCGCCGCCATCGCCTTCGGCAACGGCCCGGGCTTTCCCAATCGACTTCGACTCAACATCGAGGTCTCTGACCGCCGTAAGCTTCACTCTCGAACCGATCGTGGTCGAAACATTGGGGGTCGCAGTGACTGTGGTCGTAACCGAGGAAACCTCCACCAGGCCGCCGCCGGCGCTGCTGGCTGTGGACTCTGCCTTCCCGTCCGCAACGCCCGGCTGATCCGCACCGAGGACCGTAGTGAAGACGGGCGGCGTCACACCATGAACCGCACTGATTGTAATGTCCCTGCCGGCTGTGAGCTGGGCCTCGGCGAGCGCCATGACCGACACCGTCGGAACAAGGGTAACCGTGGCGTGCAGGTCCGTGACCGCGACAGCGCCACCGCCGGCACTCTCGTTGGTCGTGTCAGCGTCCGTTCTTGAATCTGCGATCACCGTGATGTCGTTCGTAACCTCGACGATGCCTCCGATCTTCACATTCACGGTCGGAGTCGTGTTCGCCACCACATTGGCAATGCCTACCTGGACAAGCCCCCCGCCCGCCGTGTCAGATCCTGCCAAGGTCCGGTCGTTGGCCGTCGCGCGGACGACGAGATTCTGCGCGCCAGAGCTTCCACCATTCGTTCCCGTCACATTGCCGGACATGAGGGCTTCCGTCGTGCTCGTATCCTTGGCGGTGGGCGTGCTGTTCTGCACATTAACTCCACCACCGCCGTAATTCACCGTGTTGGCGACCGCCAGATTATGAGATTCTGCCGAGACGGTGACGTTGCCGGATGCATTCGATGACGGAACGAAAATCGAAGCGCCTGCGTCCACCCTGGCACGGGTGATCGTGTTCACGATCGAATTGATGTCGAGATTGCTGACGGCGATGGCACCGCCGCCATCGGAGCGGCTGGTGGTATAGGCGGTTGCCGCGGACTGGGCCTGAATGGTAAGCGATCCCATGGACAACGTGATCTCAGCACCGGCCGGAATGGAAACCTCCGTGACCCGTTCCAGCTTGGCGTCTGTCTTCGCGTGCGACACTGCCACAGCGCCGACGCTGCCCACATTCGTGACCGGTGTGGCCTTGCTGGTGTCACTGGCGGTGACGGTAAGACTCGCCGCCGAAACCGTCGTTCGGCCGATCATTTGCGCCAGAGTCGAGCCTTTCACTGTGGCTTCTGAAAGCATGACGCCCACCGCGATAGCGCCACCCGCGCCGCCACGGACAAGCGGACTCAGCTCCTCCGACGATGTGGAAGTCACTGCCACCGCATGTCCGGTCGCTGTAAGAACGGCATTCTGAAGGTACGCATTGGTCGTGCCGGAAACCGTCGCCCTTGCGTCGAAGACAGCAACACCAGCCCCGATGGCCGCAGCAACAGCCACCGCGGTGGATGAGGTGTTGATGGTCGGATTCGAAGAGGCCGTGACGGAGATGTCTCCGGATGAGGCCGTGATCGTCGAACCGGTCACATAGGCGGAAACTTCATCATCAAACGTGTTTTCTCCAGTGCCTGCGGAAACACCGATACCCACAACGCCAACAGCCACCGCGAGGGAAAAGCCGTCGGCAGAAATCACCCCTATATCCAATGCAGAGATAGTCACTCCTCCGGCTGAGCCAACCACACTGCTGGAGATGTAAGCGGTCACGGTGTTCTTCAGCTTATTCACCGCCTCGAGAACTCCCACTGCCGCGGAGAAGCTGACTTCAGAAACCGCGACCGCGACTGCCGCAGCAAAAGTGGTGGAATCGATCGAGGCCGTTTCAGAAGCAACCACGCTTACAGACCCCGAAGCGGTGGTGGTCACGTTGTGAGCGCGGGCAATGAATGCCTCAACATCGTTCTGAATCACGTTCTCTGCCAGCGCAACACCGACGGCAATGGAGACAGCAGCTTCGCCACCCCAGGAAATGGCCACCGCAACCGCACCCGTCACCGCCTTGATGGAAGAAGAGTCGGTGGCTTGAAGCGTGATGCCACGTGCGTGAATGCCGGACGGGCCGTCTCCATCGATCTCGGCCGAAACGACAACGGCGATTCCATTCGTCGCCCTCGCCCCCGCCCCACTGGCTGCAAATCCGACACCGCTGGAGCCACCAACGGCAACAGCAAATGCGCCAACGAACGCGTCAATCGACTGGCTCGCCGTCGCTGCGAGGGTCAAACTTCCTCCGGTCGTGCTGACACTTGAGTTCAAAATCCTCGCACGCACTTCGGCGGGATTGTTCTTGGTGATGACGGCGGCATTCTTGATTCCAGCCGTTTCATCCTGGTTGGAGCCAATGAGGTTTCTGGCCACGGAGGCACCAATCGCAATCCCAACACCTGCGTCTTTGCCAACCCCGACCGCGACGGAAACACCAATGACCACGGCCGAGATCTGGGGTTCATACACGGAGAAATTGCCGAGAGCATCCTTGATGATGATCACGGAAACTCCTGACTTGCGGTCGGTCACCGACCACTCCACGCCCGTGTCATCATCCGGGTCGGTCGGGTTCGCACCCGTGTCCACCTTGCGAATCGTCACCGCCAGGTCATCTGGATCCGTGGACAAATCCACACCGGCTGCCAGCAGCTGGTTCCGAAGCGTGGTCTTGAACGTGTTGTCCGCATTGACGTCATTCGGATCGGGCGTGCCCTCCTTGTAGAGCTTGCCGCCGATCGTCGTGTCCGATTCAAGCATGTCCGTGGTGGCCGCGTCATCCAAACCGGCGGTGAATGACCCGACGGGTGTCAACGCATTCGAACCGGCCGATGAACTCGAATCAGCGGTGATCGACACGTTTCCAACGGCAGACACCACACTGTTATCCACCCAGGCGTTCGTCTTGGTGTTGATCACATTGGTGGACTCGGCACCTGCACCGCTGACTGAAAAGCCGACTTCCTTGGAGAGAGCCACCGCCACCGCAGCCGCGACCGAGACTGTGTGAATGGAAGAATGATCCGAGGCCGCCAGCGTGACGGCACCCGTGCTGACAAAGCCATCCGCGTTTTTGATCGAAGCTTCGATCCTGTTGCTGATCACGCTTCTGGACAGGGACACTCCGACAGCGATGGCAACTCCCGTTTCACCCGCCACTGACGCAGCCAGGGAGGCTCCGACGGTGACCGCCGTGATGGTGGAGGTGTCACTCGCCGCCAGCGAAACGTCTCCCACATGGATTCCCGCCGCGCTGTCGCCGTCGATGGCAGCCTGCACCCAGGTGGCCACCTCGTTGGTGGACCGTGCGCCGGCACCACCCAGAGAGACTCCCAGTTCGCTCTTGGCTGTGACTGCCACAGAACCCGCCACGACGGTCGCGGTAATCGTCGAATTGGACGTCGCTGTCTGGGTCAGGTTGCCTGACGTGGCGCTGATGCTGGAATTCTGCACGTAGGCGCGAACCTCAAACGGTGCCGTCGTGCCGTCGTCATTGATGGTTCCGATGTTGTTGCTGGCGATCGCCACGCCGATCCCCAAGGCAGCAGGCCCGCCGCTTCCGGACACCGCCAGTCCGACCACCACCGCCTTGACTGTCGAAGTGTTGGTGGCGGTGAAGGACACGTCCTTGCCGCTGACGACAGCGCTGTCCAGCAGATAGGCGTTGGCATTGCCGTGGATCTCATTGGTTGCACTGGCCCCGCCGCCGCTCAGCGCGAAGCCATCGTCACCCGTGGAAACAGCAATCGACGCCGCAACGCAGTACGCGATGATCGAACTCAGCTGTTTTGCCTCCAGCCTGATGCTGCCCGGCGCAGTTGTGACCACATCAGTCGAAGCGCTGATGTAAGCTTTGACGTCAGAGTTGATGGTGTTGTTGGCGATGGTCACACCGACCGTCAGCGTGACGTTCCTGCCCCGGGCGATGGAACCTCCGACGGTATAGGCCGTAATCTTGGCATTGTCTTGCGATGCGTAGAGGGAGATATCTCCGCTGGAATGAACGATGGAGTTGGTGACAAACGAATGGACGTGGGTGGTGATGTCGTTGTCCGTGACAGAGATGCCTACAGAAACGGCATTGTCAGATCCGCCGAACAGCCCCGCCGTCGCCAGCGCACCGGCCACGGCCATGATGTCGGAATCGTCCGTGGCCGACAAATTGACTGCGCCACCGTTGGCGAACACGCCGCGTGACGCATTGCTGTCCAGAATATAGGCCTCGGTGGTGCTGTTGATCGTGTTGCCGGAGCCGGAGCCCGCGCCGCTTCCCTTGAATCCGCTGCCACCTTTGCCATCGGCAATGGCCACACCGATCGTCCATGCGGTGATGGAAGGATCCGAATGCGCGGTGACCTCCACGTTTCCTGTGCTGGTGACCTTCGAATTGACGATGTAGGCCTTCGTCTCGCTGTTCGTATCATTCGACGCAGCAGAAACTCCTGCTGCAATGCCCGTGGCGCCAGACTTGGGAATCGAGAGCCCCGCCCCGCCGCCGTAAGCTTCGATCGTCGAGGTGTCAGTCGCCTTGATGCGGATGCTTGGAGGTGTGCTGCCGGTGCTCGTAATGCTGGCGACATCCTTGATGTAAGCGCTGGTGCGGTTGCGGATCCGGTTGATCGAAACCGAGCCACCAAGCGCGAACGATCCTGCGGCGGCACCGGCGACCGTGAGACTGAAGATCTGGCCCTGATAGGTCGCGAGGACATCGATCGATCCCGCCCGAACCGATCCGGTAATGTTTTCGATGGATGCGAGAACGACATTGTTGGTCGTCGAACCCGGATCATTCGGATCACCGCCAAGGTAGGTGTAGGCGACCGAAGCCCCGACTGCTCCGGAGGCACCCTTTGCCCTGAGGCCGGCAATGCTGATCGCACCGGTGATGGAATTGCTGGTGGAGGAGTCACTCGCGGTGACGCTCAGCTTGCCACCGGCATGGATGTCGTCGCCATTGTAGCGGAGAACGTCGGTGTTCTGGTCGGTGATGTTCTTGATCCGGGACTCCACATCGTTGTGAATCCAGTTCAGCGAGACCGAACCCGCACCGGCAATGTCATTGGCCCCGCCACCGCTCACAGCCAGCGCGGCGATCTGCGAATTCAACCCCGAAGGAAGCGCGGTCGGCTTGGCAAAAGTTGCATCAACAACGATGTCGCCCGAACCCGCGGTCACGATCGATCCGTCGATCAGCGCAGTAACCGTGTCGTGAACATTGTTGAAAGCAAAGGCGAACCCGATTCCCGCCGTGCCGCTCCAGGAAGCACCGATGTTACCAGCCAGTGTGGCGATGGAAGCCGTGTCACGCGCCAGAACTGAAACCGAACCGGCGGCACCGACGTCGGAAGCGGTCGTGATGCGTGCATCAACCGTGTTCTTGATGGTATTGACGGCAAACGAGCCCCCGATGGCGCTGCCTCCACCGGCCGCGACTGCTCCACCGACGACCACATTGATATTCCGGGCATCTTCCGTCGCACCGACTGTCACATTGCCTGCGGTCGAGCTGACTTTTGCCGTCTCGATTTTCGCCGCGACAGAATTACGGATGTCATTGACGCCGATGGATGCATTGGCCGCAAACGACTTGCCAAGCGACAGTCCCAACGAACCCGTCCCCGAATAAACACGCGAGGCATCGCTGGCGAGAACGCTGACATTCCCGACCGCGGTCACTGATTGTGAAACGCTGGTGTTGGAGATGTGCGCATCCACGTTCATGCGCACAAAGTTGAGCGAAATGGCCCCGGCACCCGACGCGCTCGTGCCACCGGCTCCAGCCGCGGTGACGCTCACGATCTGGCCGCTCGACATCGCAGGCAGCTGAAAGGAAAGGCCGGCGAGGTCAAAGCTGCTGGCACGCACCTGCAATCCCTGCGAAGCACCGCTCCCCGAGGAGGTCAGGAAGATCGGACGCTTGGTGGTCGAAGTCGCATCACTCACCGTTGCAGCAAGCATGATGGTTTTCGCGCTCACCCGGATGACGTAATACGTTTCTCCGTCGGTCAGACCGCCGATGCTCGTTCCACCGCCATTGCGATACACCACCGGAGCACCGTCCTGAAGGTTGTGATCATCGACGAATATAATTGTGTCGCTGGAGGCATTGTGAACGGTGACAGCCGACGTGCCGACGACCAGCAGGGGACTGGTGGAGGAAACTTGCAGTGTCTGGCTGCTGTTGCCGGTTGATGTCAGGCTCTTCGCTGTTCCGACCAGTGCGTCGTCCTGTGTTGCCGCCAGTTTGATCGTGTTCGCATCCACCTTGATGACGTAGTATTCAACTCCGTCGGTGAGTCCGGTGATGCTGGCGCCCCCGCCATTGCGATAGGTGATTGTGTCACCCGTCTTGAGACCGTGGCTGGCGAGCGTGATCGCATCGCTGGTCGTGACCACATTGGAGGTGACGACAGGTTTGGTGTCACCCAGCGCCGGGCTGCCGCTGGTGGGCTGCGTCGGATCATCGAATCCGGCCAGAACAGACACCTGGCCTCCGGCGATGACTTTCGAACTGTCGATGTAAGCTTTGACGTTGCTGGCGGTGGCCGTGTCAGAACCGGTGACAGTCACAGTCTTGATGCCTGAAGGATTGTCGTCTGCCAGCGCGGCACCATCAGCAATCGTGATGACATTCGGATCGGCATCGTCGGTGGAGGAACCAATGTAATTGTAGGCGAACAACGCACCGATCGCGTTGCCTTCGGCGCTACCGGCGATCGCCAGCGCGACAGCCACCAGCGTCGCGGATTCACTTCCCCTCACACTCACATCACCGAGCGTGGCTTCAACGGTCGAACTGATGATGTGGGCGTCCACACTGTTGGCGATCGAATTGATCATCAGGCCGCCGGTTCCACCGGCACTGGTGGTGCTGCCAGCTCCAGCCGCGCCAATTCCAACCAGCAGCGGCGTGGATCTTGCCAGCAGACTGACCGCGCCCGTCGCCGCCGTCACCGTGGAGCCGGAGATGACTGCCGAGACGTCGTTGCTAATCCGGTTCCAACTGATCGAAACTCCAACGCCTTTTTCCGTGCCACCAACAGCCAGCGCCCCTGTGACAGCGACCAGCGTGGGTTTGTCCACCGCCTGAACGGTCACGAACGAGCCGACCGAGACGGTTGAGTTCACACTGACATGCGCGTCGACGACATTCGTGAGAACATTGATGGCGCCCGAACCGGCAATCGAAGACTTGCGGGAACCAGCACCACCCAGGGCGACAGAAACAATGACACCGCGTTCTTCAGCATCCACGGTCAACCCGCCGCTGGAGGAACGCACGGTGGAGTTCTCGACGCGCGCCGTCACAGTGTCCTTCAGGACATTTACCGCGACCGCGATGCCATAGGCTGAGCTTTTGCCGATCGCAAATCCACCGGAGAAGCTGTAAATGGCCGCATTGTCGTCGGCGAGCACCTTGAAGTCTCCCGAAGAGTCGGAGGTGATGGTCGTGTTCAGCACTTCCGCGGTGACGATATTATAAAGCAGGCTGATCGAGAGCGTGCCGCCAATGCCAGTCCCATCCACGCTTCCGCCACCTGTGGCGACTCCCAGAGAACCTGTGACACTGACAATGTCGGCGTCCGTTCTGGCCTTCACATCAACCGTTCCGACATGCTTGAAATTGCTCAGCGTGTCGATGGTGGAAGTCGTGGTGTTGGTGATCTTGGCAAAGCCCACTCCGACTCCATAGCCGCCCTTGCCTCCAAAGGCTCCCGAACCACCAAGCTGAATCAGATTGGTGTCGTCATAGGCATCGAGAAGCATGGTCCCGTTGATGATGACCGCACCAGGGATGTTCGCGAGTTTGGTGCGCGTGGTGTAGTTCGTGAGCGTCACCCCGACGGATCCCGTGCCGGCCCTGCCATTCTTGCCCGTGGCCCCGCCCACCGCAGCCCCCATCGAAACGATCCATCCACCGCGAATGGCCGTCATGACCAGACCGCCCGCTGTCAACGAGGCAGCTCCGTCAATGAAGGCCTCGGTCACCCCGGCGATGTAATTGACACCGATCGCACCACCGATGGCGCTCGAGGACTTGGTCGGATCACCGGCACTGGCATAGGAGACTGCGCCGGCCAGCGAATTGGCGGTCGAGTCATTGGTCGCAGCGATCGAGAGCTTGCCGGACTGGACGGCACCCACGTTGCGGAAATAAGCACGTGCATTGTCGATCTCGACATTGACGACAATGGAGCCGGATATCGCGAGTGCATTCTTGGACTGGTTCGCAGGATCCTCGGCAGCGTCCGCAACCGGAGCCGGGGCTGCCGCGTCATCGCCTCCGCCTGGATTCTTGGTGCTCTTCAACTCCTTGAGCACGGCGGCCATCTTGCCCTGCCACTCGCTCAAAGCGGTGTCTGCCTCAGTGGTGCCGTTGGATCCGGAGGTGCCGCCGGAGCCGGCCGGCTGTTTGGAAGTGGTGGCTGGCGGATCGGCTGGATTGTTGGTGGCCTTCGCTCCCGCGATGGCAAAACCGCCGACGTATCCATGATTGGAGGCATTCAACGTGACGCCTCCACTTGAAGTGAAGAAGCCGGTGGCATCGATGGTGTCGTCACCCAGACGATTTCCGACAAACGCCTCCGTGTTGCGCAGCACGGTGTTTACCGCGACCGAAATGCCGACACCGGTCTGATCGGAAGTCGCAACGCTTCCGGCAACGGTGATCACGTACGCCGTGTCCTTCGCGCTGACGAGCACCGAACCGCCGTCGGCCTCCGTGTCGGCCAGCACCTTGCTGCCCACCGTCACACTTGCTCCGTTGGCAATCTGGGCGAGCGTCGTGTTGTCGAGCACGTTCGAAACGCCAACACCGATCCCTGAACTGGTGTCGCCTTTGCTGCCCGAACCACCAAGAACGACCGACAGATCGAGAGTATCTGCGACCACCTTGAGACTGTCGGCATAAGCGGTGACACCGTCCTCGATCAAAGCTGTGACGATGTTTTGGTAGTAGTAAACACCGAGGCTGGCGCCTGCCGCGCTGCCATCCTCCGCAGCCGACACGCCCAGTCCGGGCCCTTGGCGGTTCTGCTTCGTTAGCGGACCATTCATGTTCCAGGTGGCTTTGTCCGTGATGCTCGCATCCTTGCCAAAAAGCGCCTCAAAGGTGGTGCCTCCTGCGACCGGAGTCTTGAAGTTGCCGACCAGATTGATCGCTTGATTAACACTGTTGGCCTGCACGACAACACTTTGGTTCGTGGTGCGCAGTGCCAAGTCCTGGTTGATTTTTGCGCCGGTTTTGACCTTCGCACTCGCCGTCTGCCTCAGCACCAGGACTGCAGCCGAAAGGACTTTGGTGGCTTTCTGTCCGGTGGCAGAGGACTGGACCCAAGAATCAACAAGATTGTCATCCAGACCCAGGTTCTCATTCAGGTAGCTCGTAAAGTTGGCGAGGAAGGCGTTTGCCTGCTGTTTGCCTTTGCTGTCCACCGACTCCCATCGGGCAGTGTCAGCATAGTTCTCCTTTGTCAGATCAATCGAAGTTGGGATGACCCCCTTGAACCGGTAGCGACCGCCGAGCTCGCCCTTGCCGGAACCGGGGCTGTTTTTGAGATCCACCGTCTCATCTTTCGAGACCAGCGTCAGGCCGGTCATGGAGTTGTCATACGTGGCACTGACGTCCTGAGTGAACGGAGTGATCAGATTGACACCCCAAAGGGTGGTGGGATCGATTTGATTCAATGTTTTGGCTTCGACCGTCAGCGTTCCTCCGGCATCCACCTCCGCATCACCCGAAATGTAGGCGTTCGTCGTGTTGTTGAAGACGACGACTGCGATGCCGCCACCGACACCATCATCCGCGACAGTAGCACTGGAACCGTCTGCGACCTCCTTGTCCGGGTCCAGGTAGGTGTTGTTTGATTTTCCCACTGCGGAAATATCCGGACGGCTTTCCAGCCTGCCTTTCACGGTGATATCGCCATTTGCCTGCACGTCTGCTTTTGCAGAGCCGTCCGTCGTCACTCCGTCACCGATGCGCGCCTCGACAGTCTTGGTGTAGATCTCCAGCGCGACTCCAATGGTAATGTCGCGATTCTTGCCGGGAGCAGTGAGGATATTCGGCATCTTGGATTTAATCTTCTCGGCCATTTTTGCACCCCATGCTTTGAGCTGGTCGAGCTTGGCCGTCACCTTTGGGAATTTGCTCGCCGCCGCCGATCCTCCGGCCAGAGCGGCGTTCTTTTGCATGTCCTTGCTGAGAAGCTGCCAGTCTGAAAGGAAGTTGCCAGTGGAAGACTGGCCAACGGCAGCGTAGGCCTTGACACCTTTGACCACCTGGGGCGCGTTGAGACCGGGAACGTAGCCGAGCAGTCCCACATAGTTCGTGATGGACTCTTCCGACTCGTGCGACTCGACGGTGATTGCTCCCGTCACCGTTGCCGTGCCGTCCAGATAAGCGTTGGTGTAACTGTGCTCGAGGCTCAGCGCAAACGCCACGGCCTTGTCGCCATCCAATCCCAAGACCGCCTGTGAGAGAACACGAACTCGGTCCACCGTTGCGGCCGCTATCCTCAGGTTCCCACCGACGGTCAAATGCGCCTTATCGGTCACCAAGGCATCCGTATGAGAGTTGATGATCGAAACAGCCACTGTAAGGCCGGAGCCGTCTTCCTTGATCACCACCGCCACTGTGTCTGACGTGTTGAATGAGTTTGCGCTGATGGTCAGATTGCCCGCGGTGGTAATCGAACCGTCCACTTTGACTCGCGACGTGGTGTCCACCAGGCCCACGGACACTCCCAGCATATAAGTGATCGGCTTGGGTTTGACACGGGCGTCGGCATTGGACGTTGCGACGAAGTTGGCCGCTTCGATCGTGGCCCCTGCACCGATGTCAATGGTGGCAATGGACGTAGACTCGGAGACCGCAACAATCGCGGACAGCCCTCTGATCACATCAATGATCTGCTGCGTAATAGAATCGACGCTGGACCCGAAATCGATCCCCGACAGGGCGGAATCACGTTCCGTAAGCGCCGCGGATGAACGCTGGGTGATCGCGGTGGCCCCGATGGTGACATCGCCTCCCTTGATCTCAGCGTTGTCGATCTTGATCGTGGTCTCGCTGAAGTTGCCATTGTAGAAACCGACTCCAAAAGTGAGCTTGGTCTGGTCCACCCCGATGATGGAGATCGTGCCGTCAGTTCCCCCGGTCGCTGCTTTTGCCAGAATCTTGGCTCCGCCGTCGATAGTGATGTATCGGCCCTTCAAAGTGATGTTTCCGGCCACGGCCGCTGCCGCCGACCCTGCAGACCCGAGCGCTGAATCAATGGTGTGCCCGTTCAAATTGATGCTGCTGGCGACGATCTCGATGCTCCCGCCCGCGGTGTAGAGGTCTTCGGTGATATTTCCGTTGGTCAGCTCCTGGGTCGCGGCAAGCCCGACCCAAGTGATCCATCCAAGGTCAGTCTGGGCAACTCCGTTCGTCCCAAGAATCACCACCCGATCACCCGCCCCGCCGCCGGCACTGACTGTCACATGATCCACTCCGGCAGTGAGGCCGGACACATCCACCAGGAATCGGTCATCAAAGGTTGTGCCGCGAACCGTATCGGCGCCGCCACCGTTTGCCAGAATCACCGAGCCCACCGTGAAAGCCGATGCATCGATGATGTCCACCGCCTGTGTGCCGGTAAGGATCGCGTGCGTGATGCCTGACAAGGTGTCCGTTCCTTCACTGCCTATCACCAGACTGATGTTGGTAAGCGTAAAGTTCGCCGCGACCAATTCAGCGCTCCGTGACTCGACCAGTGTGTCTACGCCGCCGCCGCCGATGATCTGGTCCGCTCCAGCACCGCCTGTGAAGACATCGTCCCCCGTCGTCCCGGTCAGCACGTCTTCACCGCCTGCTCCATCCAAAACAACCCCGCCACCGATGAATGCCGTTCCTTCCAATCCGGTGGAAGTACCCGTCCCCAAAATGCCGAGATCGGCCGCGGCGGTGGAACCGGTCGCCGCAGTGATGCTCATGGAACCACCACCACCCGAACTGTCGGTAATGACGATGGCAGATCCTGCGGCGTTCAGAGCGGCGGCCAGTTTGCTGTTCGCATCATGGATCGCATCAAACACATCCTGCAGTGTCACCACCGTGCTGAGATAAACGTCTGTTGTCGTACCGTCGGAAAGGGTGACCGTGAAGTCCGCTTTGTTGTCGAACGTCGCCACTCCCGCACCACGATTGAGGAATGAGAGCTCCGTCAGTGCACTGATTCCTGAGAAGCCGCCGGCATCGATGACGTTGCCTGACGCTCCGCCAGTGAGTTCGGCCAGCTCGATACTATAAAGACTGTCGATGCCTTCCGAACCGATTGTGAGCGACGAGTTCGTAAGCGTGAAGTTCGCATCCCGGGTCTCCACCACCACGTCGATGCCGCCACCGCCGATCAGAGTGTCCACGCCTGCACCGCCGGTCATGCGGTCATTCCCGTCGCCTCCAAACAACGAATCGTTGCCCAGACCGCCAATCAGAACGTCATCACCGTCGTCACCATAGATATACGAAGCCCCGGAGAATCCACCTGCGTCCATCAGATTGTCACTTGCGCCGCCAAGCAGGAGGGCCACCTGGATGTTCGCGAGGGTATTCACCTGCTGCACACCGGCGGTGGTCGTTCCGGCTGTGACCCCGCCTCCAACCAGATTGCTGACTGTCGCCAGCTGCGTCACCGATTTCCCGGCCTGATTGCCCACAAACTCGATCGTCCAAGCCCCAACGACCCCGCCGATGATGACATCCTCAGGTCCGAACGCATCCAACCCCGTGAGCGCCGCTTTGAATGCATCCAGAGTGGCATCGAAAGCAATCGCCGTCGTGGTCTCACCTTCGAACGAGATTTTGAAAGTTCCCCCGGTCACACCGCCGGCCACGGTGACTGTCTGAACGGCGTTGCCCCCTTCCCCCATGTCCAAAGTGGAGTCAGTGAGAATGAACCGCGCATTTCCCACCTCGACCACCGTGTTCACACCGCCGCCCCCGTCCAGAGAATCGATCCCGTCGCCTCCGGTCAGAACGTCGTCTTGGGACCCGCCTCTCAACGTGTCGTCCCCACCGGCTCCATCGAGTCTCACGCTCCCCAGTGTGAATGCGCTCGCATCAAGAATGTTGCCGCTGTCCCCACCGGTCAGTTCCGCCTTTACCACTCCAGAGAGATGATCGACAGCACCTCCAAATGTCAGGATCGAGTCGGTCAGCAGGAAGTCCGCATCCGCCGACTCCACCACGGTGTCGATCCCGCCTCCACCAATCAAGGTGTTCGTCCCTGCACCACCGGTCAGTCGATTGTCATTGGCGTCGCCGGTGATGGAATCGTCGAAATCTGACCCGACGATGTTTCTGAAACCAGTGATCGTCGAGAATCCGGTCGCAGCTTCTGTCGAGAGGTCGACCGAGATGGCTAACGCGTATTTGGAGTAATCGAGAATGTCATCGATACTGGACGACACGAGTTTCTCGAACCCCTCGAAGGTGACTCCCTTGGTCCTGCCCGCGCCGGCTGCCGAAATGGTCCAGGTGCCAGCATCAGTCGCTCCAACAATCGTGTCGCCGAGCACGCTGGAACCACCAATGACGTTTGAAATGCCAGTTGCCCCCGCTGTGCCGGTGGCCGTCTGAGCCCCGACGTCAAAACTGACCGGCGTGCTATAAAGGCTGTAGTCGAGAATATCCCCAAAGTCTCCCCGTCCCGTGATCGTCCCCGCCAGTGTGGCGCCGTCTTGGAACACATAGCGGTTGATCCCTTGGCCACCGATGAGTTTCTCAACGTTGCTGGCATGAACCACATTGAGAGGATTTGAGTCGTCGGTGACGACGATGCTGCCGTCCGCGTTGATCGTAAAGGTCAGGTCGGCTGTGACCGCCGAGAAGTCGAGTGTGTCAGTCCCGGCGCCTGAAGCCTCGACGACTGTGTCGTTGCCAAAATTGTTCACGAAAACATAGATGTCGTCCCCGGTCAGGCCTGTCAGAGACTCATTTCCCGTTTTCCCGGCGACCGCGTCCGAACTGGCGCTGGTCAGGGTGTCCCCATTGATGGACCCCAATTGAAACCCAGCCTCGCCGCGCGGCGTGATGGTGGTGGCTCCGCTGAATTGGACGAGGCCGGTACCGGTCCCCACCCGAAGGGTGCCGGTGTCAGCGGATGTGAAACTCCAGGCCCCGCCCGCCGCAGGTCCTGTCAGGGTGTTCGAACCCGCCCCCAAATTCAGCGTGACGCTGACCGAATTCGTGAGTCCCAGTCCATCCAGATCGACCGTGTCATTCCCATTGCCCGTCTGAATCGTGAGGTCCAGAAGTCCCGAGGCGACCAAGGCCGAGGTCAGGTGAATTTGATCCTCATTGGCGGCAACCTGGTCATTGCTGCCCGTGTCGATGACGAAGTGAAGGAAGTTGTTAAAGGTGACCGACTCGAAGGCCACTCCACCACTTGTTCCCGAGATTCGATTCTGACCAGCCGCGGGACTGTCAATGGTGATAACATCATTCCCGGCGCCGGTGGAGGAAGTCGTAAAGGTAAAGGTTCCATCTCCGTCACCCGTGCCGTCAACGATGACCGGCTCGAGTCCCGTGAAAGTGATCCGGCTGGAACCGGACGTGACCACCCCGTCCCCAAAAACAACACCCGGCGTGTAGCTTCCATTGGTCGCGCCTGCGAGTGTCAATGTGTCATAGCCGCCAACACCGCCGTGGAAGATCACATCCAGAGGGACATCCCCTCTCGACAGGTCCACGTGCAGCGTGTCGTCGCTTTCATCGCCACCTTGGATTATCAGGCGGCGAATCCCCTGCTCGTGGAGGAAATCGGGGCGCAAATTCCAGAGATCGATGCCCCCAGAAATGAAAACACTCAGCTCATCGTCAGCGGTTTTTTGCGCTGCATAGCCGAGGTACGTAGAGAGTGAATCAGAAAGAACATTGGATTGGAACTGTGCTGGCGGTCCGTTCGCAGCAGTGTTTGTTTCGATCAACTGCTGTGGGATTGGGTTGGCGATTTCCGCCGAAGTCCCATTCCCAAAGGTGGTTTCCGAAGTGGGAATCGCACCGGATTCAGTCCCGCCTGCACTCAGAGGACCGCCCTGTTCTTGTGTCAAAACGGCTGAGTTTTCACCCGTTGTTTCTTCAACAACGGACTCTGCATCAGAAGGAATTTGCAGCCCCTCACTCTCAAAACTCAGGCCTGACGGGGGCTGCTGAACGGGATCTTCCTCCGTCAAAGCACCCGCTTCTGCAGGGTCCGCGATCGTGTCTGATCCCGGATCAAACGGTTCCGTCTCACCGAAAATGTAATCAGAATCAGCCGCACTCTTCACCTCATCTGCGTCCGTTTCAGGGGTCTCCCAGAGCACATGTTCGGTCTGAATTTGGGAGTCCAGAGGACTCTCATTGATGCCAGGATCCGGTGTCTGGGGCTCCGGAAGCGGAACATCCACAGGTGCCGCTGAGAGCAGAATTCGCGGTTCCAAAGCCTCCAAAAGATACGCGCCTACAGCAATTCCACCAAGGCGCTCTCGCCGTGCTCCATGCATCGGCATATGCCGATTCTGGGAGGAATTCATCAAAACAAAGAGGGCCAATCAAACGATTAACCGCATTTTAAAACGTTACTTCTCTTTGGGTGAACAAAGCAAGATTTAATCCAAAACATGCCCTTATATCAGCTGCCGCAAACTGCATTAGGCCTCCTCAAGGGCCGGGCAAAACCTTGGGTGAATCCTAGGCCGCCGGTGATCTCGGTCTCGGTTTGCATCACCTGACGGCGGCGGCGCACGGCCTGAGACTGGGCTCGAAACTGGCTCCACCACAACAGGACACACCCTAATCTTCGCCCCAACCAGGCAACAGGCCTGGCGTTACTTCTCAGCATTCGGATCCATATCTGACGCACCCTTAGAGGCACAAATCTGACAAACAGCGGATCTTCGGCACTGTACATCGCAAGCACCGAACCGGGGTCCCCATGGCGGGCGGCACGTCCGAACAACTGGCGATCCACACGGGCACTTTCGTGAGGTTCCGAGGCGATCACATGCAGCCCTCCGAGGACGTGGACCGTCGGTTCGAGACGGATGTCTGTGCCGCGTCCTGCCATGTTGGTGGCTATGGTGACACGGGAGCGATGACCGGCCTGCATCACCATGAGCGCCTCTTCGCGATGCCGTTTGGCATTGAGCACATAGAGGATCATCCCCTCGTTCACCAACGGTTCGGCCAAGGTCTCACTCGCCTCAACGCTGCGCATCCCCACCAGCACCGGCTGGCCGCGCGCATGTCGGACCCTGATTTCAGCGCTGATGGCGGCTGTTTTTGAGGCCATGTCGGGATAGAACCGCCAGCCGAGAAACTGCCGCTGGCTGGGTAAATGGCGGGGGACGCGCAGGGTCGGGAGCCCATAGGTGCGCCAGATTTCGGAAGCGACTTCCTGCACCGTGCCTGAGGCTCCTGCCAGGTTCTGATAGTGGCGGAAGTAGCTCTGAAAGGAGATGCGGGCCAACGTCTCTGAGGCTCCGGACATGGAAACGCCCTCCTTCACTTCGATCATCTGGTGCAGGCCCTGCCGCCAGGTGCGCATGGGCATCGGGCGGCCGGTGGATTCATCGACGATGACCACCTTGCCTTCGTCGAGCACATACTGCTCATCCCGTCGGAAGAATTCACGCGCTTCGAGGGCCAGTCGAAGCAGCTCCGCTCTTCGACCGAGACTGGACCAAAGGCGGGCATCCGGCACCTCATATCCGGCTGCGAGTTCCTCGAGCCGCCCCGGGGCAAAATCGATGGACCGGCGAGCCGGATTGACCTGATAATCGACTCCGTTTTTCAAGGCTGACGCCGCCTGCCAGGCCGCCGCACAGGCGGTTTCGAGTTCCCCGGGCTCCATTGTCCGGCTGATGATCAGGGGGGTGACCGCTTCATCAATGAGGGCGTTGTCCGCCTCGTCGAGCAGCCCGAAAAACAGCCCGCGCTGCACCGGTTCCGCAGCCGAAGCTCGACCTCCGCCGACCATGCGCGTGAGGGCCAGCCGCGCTCCGGATTCCTCCAAGCCCTGCAGCCGAAGACGATCGCGCAGGTAATCGGCCGCCACCTCTTTGGCGGTCGTGTAAGTGACGCTCTGGCTGTAGGCGCGACGTCGGTCGTCCTCCGGAGTGTCGCCCAATACCCGGCCGACGCTCAAACCGGCACGCTGATAAAATGATTCGAGCTGCTCGGCATCGCGTCCGGCGAGATAGTCGTTCGCGGTGATCACATGGCAGGGACGGCCCGTCCATGCTTGGAACGCGGCGGTCAGCGCCAGAGCCAGAGTCTTGCCTTCGCCCGTATCCACTTCGACAAGAAATCCACGCGCCAATGCCGCCGAAGCCATGAGCTGTACTATATAGGCGGACAGCCCCAGTTCTCGCTGAGCGGCGACCGCGAGAAGGGCGAGACCCTCTTCGAGCACCTCTTCCATCGCATTCGGTTGAGCACGCCGTTGTCTGCGCAGGCTTTGCAGTCGCTCGTTCAGTCCGCTGTCGTCGAGCGTGGCGAATTTGATCCGCGCCTGATCGATTCGCGCCGCGCTGGCCGCCAGGTCCCGACGTCGCCACCCGGCACGCCGCCACCAGCCGGCGCAGCGATAACTGAATGCATCCAGCCCCTGCAGTTCCGGCGGGTGCCGGCGCACATGCACGGTTCGCTGGAGATCAGTGGGAGTGGCCATGGCGGAAAATCACACGCGGTAGTTGCGCTGGAAGAGCTGGCGCAGGCTGCGGACCCACTGGGTGAGGAGCGGCTCCCAGGGCAGATCGAGCCGGGCAACGGCCTGCTGCCCATGCACGAGATAGCACTCAGACTGCGGCACGAGAAAGGCACGCACCTCGAAAAACGGTTCAGAACTCGGCGAGCCGCGTCTCGGATCCATTCCCTGAATCCCACCACGTCCCCGTTTTCTCGGATCCTGCGAAGCGGGATCGCGATCAGCCGGAATCGCCTGCAAATCGGACACCGCCAGAGTGTGCTGTTCCTGCCCCCGGATCTTGACGCCGGTGCCCTTCACATTGCCACCAAACAACCGCGCCACATCGGCCTGACGCACCTCGGCGGCCAGATAGTGGCTGCCCTCGCCCTGCACCACGCCCAGTTCGGTGCCGCGTTGCAAGGTCGCGCCGACCACCGAGATCATCTCCGGCGCGATCCAACGGCCCGCGGCCGGTGCCACCACCACCAGCGCCTCTTTTTCCGCCGTGAACTTTGCAAGCCGGGCACGAGTCGCGGTCAGGTAACCCTCGAGGCTGAGGTGGCGCACAGGATCAAATTCCAAGGCCTCGCGCTGCTGCATCTGCGCCACTTGAAGGCTCAGGCTTGCCAGTTCGATCTCACGATCCAATTCGAAATTCGTCAATCGCAACAACGGCTGGCCCGCCTCGACCATCGTTCCGGAAGCCACGATGATCTCGCTTACCTTGCCCGCCGTTCCGGCAAAAACGTGTGCAAAAGGATCCGCACGAACCACGCCTGCCGCGCGGAAGTGATTTGGCATCGGCACGAAGGCGATTACGCCGAAGATCGTGATGAAAAGTGCCAGCGTGAGGCCCACCGCACGACCACGTCGAGCTTCAAGCCTTGGACTCGACCACAGGTATTTCACCGCTTTGACCACAGGCATCACCAGCCACATAAACGCAAATCCGATCGCCAGCAGCATGCCGATGACAAAGAACCAGTGCGAGACAAGCAGCAGAATACCGACGAGCAGCAGAATGCGGTAGATAAAGGCTGCGACGAAGTAAAACACCAGCCAGAAGGTTTCCGTCTTGGTGTCCGCCGGATTCGTTGAGTTGGGCAGCCGGAAGAAATACTTCTCCACCATGTAGAGTGCCGTCCGCGTCGCCCTGCCCTGCAGATTCGGCACCTCCAGCAGATCCGAGAGGATGTGATAACCATCGAAACGCAGCAGCGGGTTCAGATTGAAAATCAGCGTGCCGACCGAGGCGGTGATCACAACGTTGTAGGCGACGGAATGCACCAGTCCTTCCCCACTGTTCGCCCACACGATCGCCGCCACGGAGGCGAGAAAGACCTCCACGATCATCCCGGCTGCAGCCACCAGCGCCCGTTTGCCCTTCTCGCGGAAGGCCCAGCTCGATGACGCATCCACAAACGGCAGCGGATTGAACAGCAGCAGCATGATGCCCATCTGCGGCACTTCCCCGCCGTATTTGCGGCAAAAATAGCCGTGACCAAATTCATGCAGTCCTTTGATCACGATGATCGCCGCATAGAGCCAGGGCAGATTGTCGGCTCCGAGCAGCCCGCCGGTTTCAGCGCGAAACTCCGCCCAGTTTTCGACGATCGCCTTCGCCCCAAACGCCAGCAGCGCCAGCCAGATAACGAACCCCGCCCGCGAGATCAACCAGCTCACCAGCGGCAGCGTGCGCTGCAAAAAGCGATCCGGATTGATGAGTGGAATGCGAATGAAAAGGAGATTCGCCCACTGGCCTGTGACCTGGCGACGATGTTCCTTTTGCTGCGCGGCAAACACCGTCGCCACATCGCCCTCGATGTCACTGCGCAGCAGGCCTGACTGATGCAACTGCGACAAAAGCTGCACGATCTCCCCCTGCCCCGGCGCTTCCTCGGCGGCGTTGTCCAGCGTGCGGTCCCATGCCTCGCCCACCGTGGCGGAGCGTTCCATTTCGCAGATGAACCGATACGCCGGTGGACGAATGCGAAAGAATCGATTCCCCAGCGCATCACGCACCACATACCAGCGCTGACCACGAAACCGCTGTGGGAAGATTTCGACGCCGGGCCGCAGACGCACACGACGATTCTCCACCCGGTGCCACGATTCGTCGAAGGTAGGGGCGCGGTTCATGACAATCGTCTCCTCAAATCCAGAACCACAGACGCAGGGCTTCGACAAGACGATGACCGCCGATCCACAACAACGAGCGCCTGCCGGCATTGATCTTGCACACGCCGCTCATGCCAGGGCGCCACCATGATTGCGGATCATCCAGCACGTGCGCCCTCAGCAGAAACACCGTTCCCTCCTGCCGAATCTCGGCCACGGGTTCAAAGCGGTCGATTTGAACCGAAAAGTGTTCGGCGGGACGGCTCGTGAAGGCCAGTTCACCCGTCATGTTGGAGGCCAGATAGGAGACGTCACGATCGTCCACCTGCAACTGGCCGAACAAGTCTTTGATCTGCACAATCTTCAGCAGCGGTTCGCCGCTCTGCACCGGAGAAGAAAGCCGTTCACGCAAATCGCCTTCGACGACAACGCCGTCGAACGGCGCCACTATTCGAGTGAGATTCAGCCTGTGACGAACGACCGCCAGCTTTGCATCCGCCTGCTGCACTTCAGCCTGGGCCACACGCATCTGGGCGAGCTTGCTCTCCGCTTCGTTGCTTCGGGCTTCGCGTTCGGCCTTGTTGCGCAACGCTTCGGTGTCCGCCTGCTCGAGCAGCAGTTCCCGGCGATCCAATCCGACCAGCAACTGCCCCTTCTTCACCACATCGCCGAGATGATAATGCGCTTCCTGAATGTAACCGGGAAACGGTGCTGAGACTAGTGCGGCGGCATCGGTCTTTAAAATGAAGGGCGCACGGACCTTGTGTTCAACCTTGATCAGGGCCAGTGCGATAAAAGTGATCGTGATCACCACCGCCGCGAGCTTCCAACCGGTGTGCTCATGCCCAAGCAAGCCCGCCGCACGACGTCGAACCGAGCGCCAGATTCGGCGTCCGAACCAGCCGGTCTTTTCATGCAGTCCTTCCAGCCGCGGAGCCACGAGATCCGCCAGCAATCGCACGCGCTCGACTTCGCCGGCCTCCCACGCGCCTTCTTCCGCCGGACGCTCAAGACAAACGACCCCCACGACATCCTTCGGGTGCCGCATCGGAACGGACAGCACGGCAACGCCTTCACGCGCGACGGAAAACTGGCGATGCTCACGGCTGATCACCGATGTACCGCGAATCTCGGGATACGACACCTCGTTGTCCTGATCCATCGCCTCCTCCATCACCTGCTGCAGCGCCAGAGCCTCCTGTGAGTTGGATGAAATGCGCCCGCCATGGCTGGTCGCTTTTAATTTGAGATCCTGCCCGTCCAGCCAGGCGATCGACACGCGCGATGCGCGCATCGGTGCCGCGAGTTCGTGGCAAACCCGCAGTGCTGCTTCCTTGAAATGCGTCGTCTCTCCCAGCACGAGCCCGAGCCCGAGAACTTCCGTCAACGTCAGCAGTTTTTCCTCGCTGCGCAGCGCATGTCGCCGCGCCTGATACATGTCCGTCAGCGCACGAATCTCTTTCGAAACCGAATCGGTCAAATCGTCCAAGTCTCCACCGGTCAGGCCTTCCGCGACCATCCAAAGCGTCGGCAAACCTTCGCGTGCTGGCAGCACCAGCGCTTGAAATCGCCTGCCCAGCGGACCCGGCATCGGCTCGAAATTTGGAGATGTGACCTGCGGCA
Organism: Prosthecobacter sp.; assembly: GCF_020439865.1. Classification (GTDB taxonomy): domain Bacteria; phylum Verrucomicrobiota; class Verrucomicrobiia; order Verrucomicrobiales; family Verrucomicrobiaceae; genus Prosthecobacter. Next base: position 4,690 of record NZ_JAGRPF010000192.1, on the reverse strand, counting down.
GTTCCGTGCTGACTCCCGCCTTCGCCAGACCTTTGGCCACGCCCTGCGGAGCCTGGGCCAGCACGCGAATTTCCATTCCCGGCGCCGATCCACCGAGCAGGAGGCAGACCGACTCCGCTTCGAGACGGGCACGGGCGAATTCGCATAGCCGTTTCCAAAACACGCCGGGCTCGCCATTGAATCCCGCGAGAAATTCATAGTCGGAGAAAAAGCCGGGCGGCGTGGGATCAGGATTCATGCAGGCAGAAAAGATTCGTGTCGATCAATTGCCTGAAGGCTTGGGTTTGGAGTCATCCGCCGGGAACGCAGCCTGCGCGCGCAGACCTGGACGAAACACGCCGTCTTTGTTGTCCAGAAGCAGCCGCACACGGAACAATCCGCTGCGTGAATCGACTTCGGGGTCGATGAAATTCACCTTCGCCATGCCCGCTTTCACCGCGGGCATTTCGGGAAACCGCACCGCCAGTTCCTGACCGAGATGAATCAAAGGAAGCTGGGTGGCCTCCAGATGAAACAGCAGCAGCAGGCGGTCCGCATCCATCACCTGCAGCATCGGCTCCGCTTCATTGACCGCCTCGCCCGGTTCATGAAACCGGCGCACCACCACCCCGGTGAGCGGCGAGCGTATTTCACGCTCGGCGACTTCAGCCTCGGCGATTTTCAGTTCGGCTTTGATGCGCTTCATCTCCACCTCTTTCACCATCATCTCGTCCTTGCTGGAGACATTCTGCTCAAAAAGGCGCTTCGCCGCATTGGCATCGAACAACGCCTTGTCGAGCATGAGTTGCAGGCGCTCCACGGCCACCTTTTCCTTCTCGGCTTCGAGGCTGACGAGCACCTGACCTTCGGTCACACGATCACCTTCCTCCACGGCGATCTTCGTGATCATCTCCCGCAATGAAGCGCTCAAAGTTACCGTGCGAAACGGCTTTGCCACTCCGTCACGCCATTCCGTGCGAGCCACGTCCTGCGTTTGGGCAGCCGCAACGAAAGCGAACAGAAGAATGGTGGGCACAAAGCGCATAATAATTGAGAAGTCCGACCCGCTCCAAATACAACCCAACCGGAAAGGTCAATAGATCAGGGAGAGACTTTGTCACTGCGGCGGAACCATTTGCCGATCCGGGAGCCGAGCGTTTGCTTCACCGGGGGCGTGACCATTCTGGAAGATTCCACCTCAGCCACGGCAGGCTTTTCGCGCACCATCACCGCGGGCGCAGGCTCTCGCGGTGGAGCCGACATCAGACTGATCTTCTGCTTTTCCAACACCGTTGCCGTTGTGAGATCCAGATCCGCCAAACTCTTGTTAAAGTCAGCCAACGTGGCCAGTTCGCGGCTACGCGCCTGAGAATAATCCCGCTGCAATTGCAGGACCTGAAAGCTGGTGGACACTCCCTGTTGCAACCGCTTCAACTCCGCATCAGCGGATTGTCTCGCCGCTTCACGGCTCTTGCGGGTGGCCGCCAGCCGCTGCTGATCGATGCGCACACGATTGAGCACCGTGTCCACCTCCAGCAGCACGCGCAGCCGTGTCTTCTCCGCCTGCACCACGGCCTGTTCCTGCTGATGATTTGCGAGGCGCTCGGTCGCCTTCATGTGATCGCGATTGAGAGGGAGAGAGTATTGGAATCCCGCCGTCCACTCCGGCCCCTGGGCTTGAAAAGCGCGCGAATAACTTTCTGCGAGGTTGCCCTGCAGGCCATGCAGTCCGCCGCTGGCCACCAGATCCAGACGCGGCCGGGACTGACTGTGAGCCAGCTGGCTCTGCGCATCGCGCGCATTAATAAACTGTTCCGCCTGCTTGACCTCATACCGGTTCCTCAGAGCCACCCCCATCAGTGCGTTGCGGTCGGCCGCAGGCATCGTCTCAGTGAGTTTGTCCACCGGAACGATCCGGGTGCCCTGCATGTAAACATCATCCGAACGTTTGAAGAGCAGTTGCAGCGCGTTCTGCCTCTCGATGTACTGCATCTCCGCGGCCAGCACCTCCTCCTTGCGCTGATAAACCCCCGCCTCGGCCACCACCACGTCATTGTTTGCGGCCACACCTTCCCTGCTGCGCTTCCGGGTGTCCTCCAGCAGCTTTTCCGCCAGCGCGATCCCCTCCCGCTGCACCAAGATGTTTTCCCGCGTGAAAATCACATCGTAATAACGCTTCATCACCTCCGCGACCACCGCAGACGTCCGCGCCTGCCATTCATAATCTGCAATCTTCGCATTGGCCTTGGCGATGCGGATTTCCGCCAGGTTGGCGTCCTTGCCATACCCCCGCATCAATGGCTGCGTCACCGTCAGGCCCGTGAAGGTTTCGTATTCCGGACTCCAAATTGAGGGCGGAAGGCGGCGGTTGAGGCTGTTGCTGAGCACCCGCATCGTCGTCCCCAGCTCAAAAGTCGTTCCCGAGGCCGTCTTGTCCACCAACGTCATCTTGCCGATGTGGTTGCGCTGCATGAACACGTTCGGTTGTGTCAGCAACGGTGCGCCGCCAACACCCGTTCCACCACCGGTGGCAACAAAGTTCTGCGCATTCTGCGGCGTGCGGATCGACTCGTAGTTGTAGCTGGCCTCAAACCGCGGATCCAGCGGCTGGCTCGCCACCTTGATCTTCTCCTCCTCAATGAGCCGTCCCAGCTCCTCAATCTGGATGTCATTGTTGCTCTCCAGCGCTTTCAATATCACCGCCCGCAGCGTCAGGCGTTCCTCTGTCGCACTGGCGCTACCACCCATGCACACGAAAGGAAGCACCAGGGCGACGGCGGCGCGCTTGAGTCGCCAACACAAACATGGAGATGTATCCTGCGACACGGGGGAAATTAGGTTTGGTTTACGGAAGATCGTCATTTCAATTCTTACCCCACAGCTCAATTTAATTTCACAAGGGTTGTTTTTTAGCCTCCCTAGGTCGCTATACTTATTTTGTGGAGACTGTCAGCTGCCCGGCACCAAGGCAAGACATTAAGCGCGATATGATTGTGGCGGTTGGCGCCACGCAATCAGCTCGTCAGAACGACCTTATTTCGGTATCCCTAGACCCGTGCCCATGCCGAAACCCTGTCCATTTACTGGCTCATCTAGATCTGCATGTCTGCCATGGCGCGCCCGGCAGGGATCGAACCTGCGACCTACGGATTAGAAATCCGCTGCTCTAGTCCACTGAGCTACGGGCGCCTCGCGAAGCGGCGGCGATCATAAATCCGTCTGTCGCATGAGCAAGCACGCACATCACTCGGGATGCAATCCGAACATCTGCAGCACCACCCTGAACATGTCGCCCAATTTGGTACGATAGGGACGGGCCGGATGAAGAATGGTCCAGTCCCGCTGATTTCCGATGGCTGCGAGGCTCTTCGAAGGATGGACGAGGACGGCGAACCCGGCGTATTCGAGCAAAGGCAGGTCGGCGGCGCTGTCGGAGTAACTCCAGCAGTTGGCGCGCTCCTTTTCATTCATATCGGCCACACCGGGCACGTCCGCCTCCATCGCGACGATCTTGGCCTCGTGTTTGTTATTGCCGGTAACGAGTCTCGGCATGCCGGGAAAGGGATCGCCGATCTCAAACCGCGTGGCGATGCAATGGTCGAACCCGAGGGTGCGGGCGATCTCGTGGGCGTAAAAATCAGGGCTGGCGGTGTTCAGCACCAACGTACGACCTTGATGCTTGTGGCGCAGAACCTCGGCGCGCAAATCCGGATAGGCCCACTTCGGCACGCAGACCTCGGCGAATTCGTGCGCATACTTGGCAAGCCGCTCCCGCGGCATGCCGCGCAGGTAGCTCAAAAAGGCGCGTTTCGCTGTCGCGGTGCTCGCCAGGCCGCAGGCGCGTGCGAGTGCCACCGGCACAAACAGCGCATGCAGCAAGACGCGCCATGGCTCGCGCCGGAGCACGAAATTGCAGAACAGCGCCTGCGTGTCGAAGGGCAGAAGCGTGTGGTCGAGGTCGAAAAAGGCAAACGAACGGGCGGACATGCGAGCGCCGAGCCTAGCGCCGCGTTTCCATCTGGCAAAAGATTCCCAGCCTTGACGGATGCAGGGGCGGACGGCACTGTGCGCGCCCTTTCCCCCCAAAGACTCATGGCTCAAGAAAACACCCTCATCCTGCTCAAACCCGACTGCGTCGAACGCGGCATCAACGGCGAAGTCATCAAGCGCTTCGAAGACGAAGGCTTCCGCATTCGCGGCTGCAAGATGATCCGCCTGACCGAAGAGCTGCTCAAAGAGCACTACGCGCACATCGCCGACCGTCCGTTTTTCCCCACCGTGGCAGAGTTCATGAAGAGCAAGCCGGTGATCGCCATCGTCCTCAGCGGTGACAATGTCATCGCCCATGTGCGCGACCTCCTCGGCCCGACCGATTCCAAGGCGGCTCCGAAAGGCACGATCCGTGGAGATTACGGCACTGACAAGATGACCAACGTCGTCCACGCCTCAGATTCGCCTGAAGCCGCCGCCATCGAGATCGAGCGCTTCTTCCATCACGGCGAGATTTTCAGCTATTGAGGCCGGGCACCGTTCCGCTACACTCGCGGCGCAGGCTTTCCCACGCCGATGTGGTGAAATGGTAAACACAGCGGACTTAAAATCCGCTGGGCGGAAACGCCCTTGCCGGTTCGAGTCCGGCCATCGGCACCAGAGCGCATAATGGAAACCACTATGCCGGAATTGCGGTGCTTCATGACGCTGCAAACCGTAG
>NZ_JAGRPF010000191.1 GCF_020439865.1 Prosthecobacter sp. | reverse complement strand
ACTCGCCGGCGGAGAGCTGGCCGGTGACGCGCTTCTGAAGGTGCGAGATTTCGAGCAGATCCATCAGCTCGGCGATTTTCTGCTTCGGGTTCGGCACGCCGTAGATCCGCGCGAAGACGCTGAGGTTCTGCCACACGAGCAGGTTGCCGGGAAGAGCGGTGTAAGCGGAGGAAAAGTTCGCGCGGCGCAGAATCTCAATGCGGTTCGCCTGCAGCGGCATGCCGAAGGCGTTCAACTCGCCCGAAGTAGGCAGCGTGAGGCCGAGCAGGCAGTTCATCGCGGTCGTTTTGCCAGCGCCGTTCGCACCGAGCAGGCCGAGCACCTCGCCGCGATGCAGCTTGAAGCTGAAGCGGTCGAGCGCTTTGACGCCGTCGAATTCACGCGTGAGTTCGCGGGCCTCGAGGATCACTTCGCGGGTGTCGGGAGAGGACATGCGGCTTCAGAGATACCCGTCGATGGGCAGTTTGCCGTTCGAGGCGCAGATGAACATGGTGCCGGGCTTCGTCGTGCTCGGTTTGAGCATCACCTTGCCGCCGCCTTCTTCGACCATGAGCTGCCCGGCGGCGATGTCCCACAAACTGATCTGCTCCTCGACATAAGCGTCGAGACGACCGCAGGCGATGTAGGCCATGGCGAGCGCGGCGCTGCCGAGCATGCGTGTCTTGCGCACCTCGTAGGCGATGCGCTTGTAGCGGGCGAAGCCGAGGTCGAGCGCTTCCTTGCTCTTCGAGAAACCAACCGTGACGACAGCCTCGGCCATCTCAGCACGATCACTCACGCTGACGGTTTTGCCGTTGAGCATCGGCTTTTCGCCGCGCACGACGGTCCATGTTTCGTTCTGGTTGGGATCAAAGATGACACCGATAAGCAACTCCTTCGACTCGCGCTTTCTCGCGGCGATGGAGACGCAGTAGTGCGGGATGCCGAAAAAGAAATTCACCGTGCCGTCGATTGGATCGACGATCCATTCGACATCGCCGTTTCCGCCGGTTTCGCCGCCTTCCTCACCGAGGATCGCGTGATCGGGGAAGCGGGCGAGGATCATGTCGGTGATGAGCTTCTGGCTGCGCACGTCGAGCTCGAGCTTGATGTCGTGGCGCTGCATTTCGTTCACCGTGAGCTCGGAGCCGAAGTTTTCTTTGATCATCTTGCCCGCGGCGTGGGCGGCTTCGGTGGCGGTGGCGAGGAGTTCTTTCACTTCGGGTCGTTGGGGGCTGAGAGCTGGGTGATGTGCGCGATCAATACGCGTGCGAGGGCGGTTTTGGACTGCCTGGGGAGAGCAATCGTCCGGCCGCCGGGGAGGCAGAGGGTGACTTCGTTTTCCGCACTGTCAAACCCGATGCCCGCCTGCGACACATCGTTCGCAACGATCATGTCACATCCTTTGCGCTCCAGCTTCTCCTGCGCGTGGGCGATGAGGTTCTCGGTTTCCGCCGCAAAGCCGACGAGAAAGCCCTGAAAGCCGAGTTGGGACCGCGCCGAGCCGAGGATGTCCTCCGTGCGTTCGAGTTCGAGCGTGAGCTTGTCGGCCGTCTTCTTCATCTTCTGCGCCGCAAAGTGCACGGGCCGGTAATCCGCCACCGCTGCGCTGAAAATGGCCGCATCGCAGCCGCTGAGGTAGATCTGCACCGCGTCGAACATCTCGCGTGCGGTTTCGACATGGACGAACTGTACTCCTTCCGGCGCGGAAATCGTCACCGGACCGGAAATGAGCACGACTTCGTGCCCTGCCTCGCAAGCGGCCTCGGCCAGCGCATAACCCATACGACCCGAGGAGCGATTCGAGAGGAACCGCACCGGATCAATCGGCTCGCGCGTCGGGCCGGCGGTGATGAGGAGGCGCATGGCCGAACGTCCAGAGTCAGGGGACGGCGGTCAAGGAGTTGTCAGCCGCCAGGAACCGTCATCTGCTTGCCGTTGTCTTTCGGACCGAGCTTTATGAAGAATGGAACGGCACGCTTCGCCCAGTCGTCGGCATCGGGAAAGCCGCCCGCGCTGCCGCCAAAGGTGCTGCGAAGCATGTCGGTGTCGATGATGCCGGGATTCATCGGGATCACGGCCACTTTGCCGCCCGTGTCCTGTGCCGTCGCCATGCTGAGACCCTCAATGGCGTATTTGGTCGCACAGTACGGCGCCACGTCCTCCGCGGTGCAGCGGCCCCAGCCGGAGGAGAAGTTCACGATCACGCCGCTGCCGCGTTTCAGCATCGCAGGCAGCAGATGGCGCATCATCGCTGCAGGACCTTTGATGTTGATGTCGATGATGCGGCTGAAGTCTTCCGCACTCGTCTCCCACAGCGGGGCGTTCGGATTGATGATGGCTGCGTTGTTCAGAACCAAGTCCGGCGGGCCGAACTGCTTGAGGATCGCCGCGCAGAATGCCGCGACGTTACTTTCGCTGGAGACATCACAGGCTTGAAACAAATGCGGTGCCGGGAATTGACGGCTCAATTCGGCAACCTTCTTCTCATTGCGACCGCAACCGGCAATCTGCCAGCCAGCCTTGACGAAAAGCGGAACCATCGCGCGGCCAAGTCCGCGCGTGCTGCCAGTGATGACGACGGTTTTCATGTGGCGGCGGCTTTTTCGACCTCATCCCACGGAATCTCGGACAGTTCGGCGTTTGGATTGCGGCGCTCGAAGTAGTTGATGGCCCACTGATCGCTGAAGAAGACGACCCAGCGTTCTTCACTGTCTTGGGCGGTTGTGACGCCGCCGGGGATGTCGAAGTCTTCGATGGCGCCGCCGTCTTTCGTGCGGACCCAGCGGAGAACGGTGTAAGGGGCGTTTTCGAGGCGGCTCTGGGCGTTGTATTCGCTCTCGAGGCGGAACTGCACGACTTCGAACTGCAGCGGACCGACGGCGCCGAGCAAGGGCACGCGCTGACCGGCATGGGGCTGGATGAACTGCTGCACGACGCCTTCGCTGAGGAGCTGCTCCAACCCGTCGCGGAAGCGCTTGTAGTGTGCGGTGCTGGGGTTGTGCAGGTAGGCGAAGACTTCGGGCGCGAAGCGTGGGATTTCGTCGAACTTAAGCTTCGGATCGCTGGAAAGAGTGTCACCGATGCCGAAACCGTAATTGCCGACGATGCCCACGACGTCGCCCGCGTAGGATTCGTTCACGGTCTCGCGGTCCTGTGCGAAGAGCTTTTGTGAATTGGCAAGACGCACTAGCTTGCCGGTGCGGGTGTGGATGGCCTGCATGTCGCGCTCAAACTTGCCGCTGACGATGCGGATGAAGCTCATGCGGTCGCGATGACGCGGGTCCATGTTGGCCTGAATCTTGAAGACAAAACCGGAGAAGCCTTCGCTTGCCGGCTCAATGATCCTTCCGTCGGCAGACATGCGCGGTGCGGGCGGCGGCGCGAGTTCGAGGAATCCGTCGAGGAGGAGTTGCACGCCAAAGTTGTTGCTCGCACTGCCGAAGAAGACGGGCGTGAGTTCACCGCGGTCGATCTTTTTCCGGTCATAGGCGTGGCCGGCGCCTTCGAGCATTTCGATCTCCATCTTGGCCTGCTCCAGCGCGTCGCTGGCGATGTGGCTGGCGACGAACTCGTCGTCGAGGCCGGCCACTTTTTCCGGTGCGCGATAGGCCCCGTGCGCGGTGCGTTCAAAGAGATGCACGTCCTTCTTGATGCGGTCGTAGACGCCGCGGAACTGCTGACCGAGGCCCAGCGGCCAGTTGATGGCACAGGCACCGATGCCGAGCACGGTTTCCAATTCATCAAGCAAGGTCAGCGGCTCACGCGCGGGGCGGTCGAGCTTGTTCATGAAGGTGAAAATGGGAACGCCACGGCGGCGGCAGACTTCGAAGAGCTTGCGCGTCTGCGCCTCGATGCCCTTACCTGCATCGACGACCATGATGGCGGCATCGACGGCCGTGAGCACGCGGTAGGTGTCTTCCGAGAAGTCCTTGTGACCCGGGGTGTCGAGCAGGTTCACGATGCTGTCCTTGTACTCAAACTGCAGCACGGTGGAGCTGACGGAAATGCCGCGCTGCTTTTCCAGCTCCATCCAGTCGGAGGTGGTCGCACGCTGGTTTTTGCGGGCGGTCACGGAACCCGCGAGCGCGACGGCACCGCCGTAAAGCAGCAGCTTTTCAGTGAGCGTCGTTTTACCGGCGTCCGGATGCGAAATGATCGCGAACGAGCGACGGCGGGCGATTTGGGCTTCGTGGGGCATGGGGGCTGTGTCCATGCCTCAAGGGGAAGGCGGTTTCAAACGGCGAATTCCCGAATGACGAAGGAAGTCAGGCCGGGTAGTTCACACGAACGAGGTACAAACCGCAGGCGGGGGCGGTTTGATTGCTCTGCATGCCGGTGGGATCGGCGAGCAGGCTGGCGAACCATTCCTTCGGCTCACGGCCGCGGGCGACGTGCATGAGGCTGCCGACGATGAGACGTACCATTTTGTAGAGGAAGCCGTCACCTTCGAACTCGAATTCGAGCACGTCGCCGTCTTCGCGGAGCTCCGCGCGGTGGATCGTGCGAGTGGTCTTCTCCGTGCGCTGACGGCGCTCGGTCTCCGGCATGTCGCCACGGTTGGCGGAAAGACGGACGAAGTTGTGCGTTCCGACGAGTTTCTCGCAGCACCAGCGCACCGCATCGATGTCGAGCGGGCCATAAACGTGCCATGCGCGATCTGCCTCGAAAGGCGACATCATGCGCGGGCGCCAGATGCGATAGCGGTAGGTCTTGCCGATGGCGTCAAAGCGGGCGTGAAAGCTCGGATCCGCGTCTTCCACATTCGAAACACGAATGGTCAGCGGCAGGCAGGCATTGAGTGTGTGCGCCCAGGCTTCTCCACTCATGCGCACGGTCTCAGGCACGTCGCAGTGTGCGGTCTGCGCCAGTGCATGCACGCCCGCATCGGTACGGCCGCTGCCCTGCACGCGGGTCTCGATGCGCGTGGCCTTGCGGATGGCGGCATTGAGTTCATCGGTGATCGTGCGACCACCTTCGAGGCTCTGCCAGCCGCGCCACGGCGTGCCGCAGTAGGCGATGGTGAAGCGCAGGCGTTTGAAGCCGAGCTCGGGGCCGCGGTGTTTGCCTGCCTTACTTTCGACGTCGCTTAGGCTCATCGGTCCATGGGAGTTCGTAGGCATCGTCAGGCAGCAGAAAGCCTGCGGGGCCGCGCTGCTGGTTCAAATACTCCTGCAGGATGACGACGGCGGCGAGTTGATCGACGATCTCATTGCGCTCCTTTTTGCCGGTGATGCCGGCGCGTGACAGCGATGCCTCGGCTTCCACGGAGGAGAGGCGCTCGTCGACGAATTCGATGGGCGTCGAGTGATGCAGTTCCTTGCCCAGACTGGTGGCGAATTTCTCCACACGCTCCGCGGCGCTGCCTCTCTCACCGCTCATGCGGAACGGCATGCCGATGACGATTTTGCCGATGTGCTTTTCCTTCACGATACGCGCAATGGTACGCTCGGGCTCGTGATTCGCATCGATCGTCTTGAAGGGACTCGCGACGATCTCGGTCTCGTCACTGAGGGCGAGACCGATGCGCACGGTGCCGTGATCAATGGCGAGGATGCGCGGCATGAGAGATAACCTCAGCGCAGCTCGGCTGGCAGGCCGTCCACGAGTTTCTTGATGCTCTCCGCCTTGCTGCGGCTGGCGACGAGCAGGCCGTCCTTGGCGGCAACGACAATGAGATCCTGCACTCCAAGCAGCGCAACATGCTGATTTGTCTGCGTGAAGACGAGGTTGTTCACCGCGTCCTGCTGCGAAAATGCGCAGTTGTGCTGGTTGCCATCCTCGTCCGATGTGAGATAGCGGCCCACGCTGGTCCAGTTACCGACATCATCCCAGTCGAAGGTGGCCTCGATGTTGAGCACGCGGGAGGCGCGCTCCATCAGCGCATAGTCGATGGAAAGTTTCGGCAGCTTGCCGAACTGTTTTGCCACGGTGGCGCTGAAATCCTTCGAACCACGGAGTTCGGAGATAAAATCCGCCAGCACCGGGCAATGGCGGCTGAGTTCGCTGAAGATGGCAGGGATGGTCCAGATGAACATGCCCGCATTCCAAAGGAAATTGCCCTGGCTGATGAAATGTTCGGCGAGGTCAGGGTTCGGCTTTTCACGAAAACGAACGACCTCCCAAACAGGCAGGTCATCCAGCCCGCCGATGCTCGCGCGCCGGCCACGTTCGACATAACCATAGCTCGGGCAGGGCCATGTCGGTTTGATTCCAACCGTGACAAGGCTCCCGCTGTTTTCAGCCGCGAGAGCCGCGTTCGACAGCACGCGTTGAAACTCGGCCTGATTCTTGATCAAATGATCGGCCGGCAACACAATCATGGTGGCCGTGGGCTCACGAGCAACGACCCAGCCGACTGCCAGTGCGATGGCAGGACCTGTGTCACGCTTCTCCGGCTCGGCGACGATGTTCTCCTTCGGCAGGTCCTTCAGGATCTCCCGCACAGCAGCCTCCTGCTGCGAGTTGGTAAGGATCAGGATGTTTTCCTTGGGCACAAAGCCTTCGAGACGATCGACGGTGAGCTCGAGCAGCGTCTTTTCACCGAAGAGCTTCAGCAACTGCTTGGGCCGTGTGTCGCGACTGATCGGCCAGAAGCGCTGGCCACTGCCTCCGGCAAGAATGAGCGCGAAACGTTTTTTGGATGCTGCTTGGGTCATGTGCGAGGGCGTATTGAACGCGCTTTCATTAGCCGGAAAGAAGGAGGCGGGCAAATTCCTCTTTGGTGATTCTCTTGAAGAGGCTATGCTGACGCATGCAAGAGAAAACCCCTGCTCCTGGTTACGAAACGTATGCCTCACTCATCGCCCCGGCCGCCGCCGGCTGTGCGCTGGGGATTCTTTTTGGCAGGGGAATGCGTCGTGGTTCGTCCAACGTCATCGCCCTGACGCTGCTCGCCGCCAGCGCTGCGATCGCCGCGCCGGTCATCACGGAACTGGTGCAGCGCACGGCGAACCGCCCAGGCAGCGAACGCGGCAGCCGACGCCGGCTGGAGGGCATCCGCAGCCACGGCATGCCTGACGCCGAGACAAGCGAGTTTTATGCGGACACGCCTGAAACGTTTGTGGCGAAAACCCGCTAAGGTTGCACCGCCGGTAAAAATAACCGGTGCCGGGATGGTGTGGCTCGCTGGCGGAGAGGGAGGGATTCGAACCCTCGGTTGCCTTACGACAACGTCTGATTTCGAGTCAGGTGCCTTCAACCACTCAGCCACCTCTCCTTGACTTCAGCGAGGCCGGAGAGTACCGCGTCTGCGCTTGAATGCAAGGCGTGGCTTACAATGATGTTCCGGATTTCCAGTTGAGTTCAGGCCCTGCTGGCGATCTTGGGCCGCATTATGAAGACCCTCTGCCAGATTATTTCGGTTCTGATCGGCCTGTTTGCCGCCTTTTGCATGGTGGTCGGCATCATTCCTCTTCTGGGAGCCTTGCAGTGGCCCGTGCTCGTCTTCTGCGTGGCTGGCATCATCTTCGGTGTCTTTCCTGAACGGAAGATCGGCCTTACGATCAATATCGCTGTGGGCATCGTCGCTCTGGTGCGCCTCATTCTGGGCGGCGGGGCGCTTTGACGTCAGGCGCCTTCACCTTGCCGTGCTTCACGCTGAGATGCGGGCTATGGCGTGAGAGGAAGCGCCAGGGAAAATCCACCGCCTGGCTTATGCCGACGCGGATGTCGGTCACCACCTCATGCTTGGAGTCTGACGGGATCCGCAGGCCGCAGCCCGGTGGTCTGCCGCGTCCGGCCATGATGGTGCCGTGATGCGCTCCTTCGATTCCAAGGGCAACTGCCAGTTTGCCAGGGCCGGAACAGAGTTCGTGCAGCTTGTCGCGTTTGCGACGCCGCTGCATGACGTCGATGCCACGTTTGGGCTCCAAGGCGCGGATGAGAATAAGGCCGTCACGCGGGCCGCCTTTGACGAGCAGGTTGAAGAGCCAGTACATGCCGTAATTGAAATACACGTAGGCCGTGCCGGGCGGCTTCGATTTCACAAACTCACGCGCGCTCGGACGGGAGGCGGTGTGGCAGGCCGGATCATGCTCGACGGCGTAAGCCTCGGTCTCGATGATGATGCCGGAGCATCCGTTCCAAACGAGCTCAACGCCCACCAGATCACGCGCCACTTCGAGGACGTCCCGTTCGAAAAAATCGCGTTTCAGCCAGCTCATGGCTCACAAGCCCGTCGGATGATCCACAAACTCCCACGAAATGCCAAACTTCGCTTCGATGTGAGCGGCGAGGGCTTTCACACCAAAGGTCTCCGTGGCGTAGTGACCGCCATAGAGAACGTTGACGCCCAGTTCTTCGGCGAGCGTGTAGCTCCAATGTGGCCCCTCACCGGTGATGAAGGTGTCGATTCCCGCCTTCGCTGCTGCGGCGACTTCAGAGCCGGAACCGCCCGAGGAAATGCCGATTCTCTTCGTCGTCTGCGGACCGCCGGCACAAAGGTGAACCGGAGAACCGCCAAGCGATTTCTTGAAATTGGAAACCAAGTCCTCCAATGACATCTCGTGGTCCGCTGTCACTCCCACGTTGCTGCCTTTGTATTCCAAAAAGCCGCCGGTGGGTGTCAAACCAAGCGCCTGAGCAATCTGTGCGTTGTTGCCGAGCACAGGATGCACATCCAGCGGAAGATGGGCGCTGTAAACAGCCAGACCGCTGTCACCGCAAAGCTTGAGCTTTTGAAACACCGGACCTGTCCAGGCCTGCAGCCCGCTCCAGAACATGCCGTGGTGCACCAGAAGCAGGTCTGCACCGGCAGCGGCGGCCTTCTGCATCACCGGCAAAGTCGCATCCACCGCAGCCACGATCTTGGTGACCCTGCCGGAATGGTTTTCGAGCTGCAGACCATTGAGCGCGTTGCCGTAGTCCGCGATCTCGGCGATGCGCAGTTCAGTGTCGAGATGGGAGACGAGGTCGGAGAGATTCATGCTGGACAGTGGGTGTGGCGGTTCGGTAGCATGCGCACCATGTGCTGCTTCACTGGAAAAGTCGAGGAGGTCAAAAACACGCGCATCTTTGCACGGCTCAGGACTGACGGGCACCAAGTGCTCATTTACCAGATGTCGGTCAATGCGCCCCAGGATCTGGCGATGGTACTGCCGATTCCGATCAAGAAGGGCGGCGGGGAAAAGGCAGTGAAGTTTTTCGATTTCTCGAAGTATGAAACCTTGTTCGACGATCTGTTTGAGCTCTTTCAGGTCAAATACGGCTATGGCGCAAAAGCACCGCGTGCAGTGGCACCACCCCGGCAGTTTCTTCGTGTGGTATCGGTCGGAGCTTACGACGCAAGCTTTGTACCGACGATTGCCGACTTCAGCCGACTCGATGCGCGGTTTCGGCTACCCGAAGGCGTTTGGGCGAAACTGCCAGGCTACGCGGACTTTGGGTTCGCCGTGTTCAAATTGAAGCCTGGCAATGTGCAGGTGCATCCAATGGCGTTTTCATTTCCGACGGCGCTGGCCGACACCGTTTTTTTCCCGACGCTGCACATTCATGACGGCAAAGTTCATGCGAAAGAGCGATTTGATCACGCGCTCTACTTCCAAAGTACCGGTGCCGGGCTGGATTCAGCACGCGAAGGCTGGGAGGAATCCTCTCTTCTGCCAGCCAAGGAGGTGAAGTGTGCCGACACGCATGGCATGATCCGCCCTGACTTGCATGTGTTCCGCAGCGTGATGCGCGGGAAGTTCGACAACGGCGATGTGGTGGTAAAGCCGAGGAAGGTTTGAGCATGCCCGAAGTCACCCGTTTCGCCCCCAGCCCCACCGGATGGCTGCATCTGGGGCATGCGTATGCGGCGTTGTTTGCACACGAGCAGGCGGCAGGAGGACGGTTCTTGGTTCGTCTGGAGGACATCGACGGCACGCGGGCTCGACCGGAGTATGAAGAAGCGATCTTTGAGGATCTGGCGTGGCTGGGATTAAACTGGGAGACGCCGGTGCGGCGGCAGTCTGATCATTTTGATGATTACCGAACGGCGTTGGCCAAGCTCGAGGTGCTGGATGTTCTTTACCCGTGCTTTTGCACACGGCGCGAGATTCAGGAGGAGATCGCACGCGCAGGGAACGCTCCGCAGGGGCCGGACGGGCCTCTGTATCCGGGCACGTGCCGCAATCGCAGTGCGGATGAGCGCGCGGAACGGATCGCGGCGGGAGAGGCGTATGCGCTGAGACTGGATGTGACGAAAGCAATGGCCGGTTTGAGCGATTTGATCTGGAAAGACCGTGCGCATGGCTCCTTCAAAGCGCGACCAGCTGTGTTCGGCGATGTCGTGCTCGCGCGAAAGGACACGCCGGCGAGCTACCATCTCGCGGTCGTCGTTGACGACGCACTGCAAGGCATCACGCTCGTGACACGCGGTGAAGATCTGCTGGAGGCAACGCATCTGCACCGGCTGCTGCAGGAACTGCTCGGCCTGCCCGTGCCCGAGTGGCTTCACCATCGGCTGATCACCGATGAGGCGGGCAAACGACTGGCGAAACGCGATGACGCACGTTCCTTGCGCAGCCTGCGTTCCGCCGGGTGGACGCTGGATGAGGTGAGGGCGGCGATTCTTTAATCAGAACCCGAACAGCGGCGGCGGGACGATCTGCACTCCTCCGCCACCGAGCGGATTGCCCTTCGTCTCCTCGATCTCGGAGACCACGCCGTCCTTGAAACTCACACTCAGCGTGCCGACCTCGACTTTCACGTAGATGACGCTCTGCACGAGCTGACCGAAGCCGTTCACCGAGGTGGTGGTCTGCGGCACCCGCTCATAGATGCTGAACTCCAGCTTCTCGTCCTTGCCGTTGGCATTGATTTTCGCGGTGGTTCTGGAGGGCTTGCCCAGAGAGGTCTTCACCTCCTGGCTGGTCATGCCCAGGGCGACCTGATGGTTGCTGGTGAGCTCGGCCACCTTCTGCGTGCGCTCGTAGAGCTTTTTCAAATTGGTGGCCAGATTCGGGTCGGCAGACAACACATCCGCCTGACGGACCCATCCTGCGACGTCGCCGTGCCGAGCCCGACCACGAACGCGATAGGCCGTGTCCGACATAGCTATCAGGGTGACCAACGTTCCCGGGGCAAAGGAACCAAGCGCGCCCTGAAACTTGCTGGTGGGATACATCGGCGTCTCAATCTGCACCTTGAGGACGACCGGCTTCGGCGTCATGCCCTCCACCGAGAAAGTCCCCGGCTCCAGGTTCTGCAGGGAGGATTTGTTGCGCGATGAAGTCGACTGGGCCTGGGCGACCGGCACCGCCAGCAGAGCAGCAAGGATCAAAGAGAGCGCTTTCATGAGCATGGGCGGTGGGTTGAGACGAGAATACCCGACTCCGACGCATCCCGGCAACCTTTTGTTCGACGCGAAAACACTCCCGCGTATCCGTTCCCTCCTCAAAACCATGCCCAACGGACCCCTTTCGACCAAGCTCTTCGACCTCGCCAAGCAGTACATTCCCGGCGGGGTGAACTCCCCCGTGCGCGCCTTCCGCAACGTCGGCGGCGATCCCTTTTTCGTGAAACGCGCCAAAGGCTGCCGCATCTACGACGTCGATGACCGCTGCATGATCGACTACGTCGGCACCTGGGGCCCGGCGATCCTCGGCCATGCGCCGATCCCAGTGATCGAGGCGATCCACAACGCGGCCAAGGAAGGCGTCAGCTTCGGGATTCCGAATCTCTACGAGGTCGAAATGGCCCGCACGATCTGCGAGTGGGTGCCCAGCATCCAAAAGGTGCGCATGGTCAGCAGCGGGACGGAGGCGACGATGTCCGCCATCCGACTCGCGCGTGGATTCACCAAGCGCGACCGCCTGGTGAAGTTCGACGGCTGTTACCACGGTCACAGCGACAGCCTGCTCGTCGCCGCGGGCAGCGGAGCACTCACGCACGGCAACCCGGACAGCGCGGGCGTACCGAAGCCGTTCGCGGAACTCACCAGCGTGCTGCCTTTCAACGACGAAGCCGCGCTGGAGGAACTGTTTGAGAAACAAGGTCACGAAATCGCCTGCGTCATCGTCGAGCCCTATCCGGCGAATGCAGGCCTCATCCTGCCAAAGCCCGGCTTCCTGCAGAAGCTGCGCGACATCACGGCGAAGCACGGCGCGCTGCTCATCTTCGACGAAGTCATGACCGGCTTCCGGCTTGCTCGCGGCGGCGTGCAGGAGTTGGAGAAAATCACGCCTGATTTGACCTGCCTCGGCAAGGTCATCGGCGGCGGTTTGCCTGTCGGTGCGTTCGGCGGACGTGCGGACATCATGGATCATCTCGCACCGGTCGGGCCAGTGTATCAGGCGGGCACGCTGAGTGGCAATCCCGTCGCACTTGCTGCCGGCCTCGCACAGCTTCGCGAACTCGAAAAGAAAAACGGCTACGCGCTGCTCGAAAACCTCGGCCAGATCATGGAGGACGCCGTGCTCGAGGTGCTCAAGAAAAAGGGCCTCAACTACCGCTGGTATCGTCGCGGCAGCATGTTCTGCCTCTTCTTCACCGAGAAGGAAGTCCACAATCTCCAGGACGCGAAAACGTCCGACCTCGCCTCGTTCCGCAAGTTCTTCCACCACTGCCTCGACCACGGCGTGTACTTCGCCCCGAGCCAGTTCGAAACCGGCTTCATCAGCATGGCTCACAGCCGCGATGATCTGGAACAAACTGCCGAAGTCGCTGCCGCGGCGCTCGCTGCTCTTTAATTGATTGTCATGAGTTCTCCCCGCTTCGCCGTCGCCCAGCTCGATGAGATTCCGCCGACGCCCTGTCCCTGCGGTCAGGCGCGGCGTGCGTTCAAGGAGGACTGGAACACGCTGGCCACCGTGCATCTCACGGACATCCACGCGGACTCGAAGGCGCACTACCACGAGAAGATGACGGAGATCTACATCGTGCTCGAAGGCGAAGGTCACCTGGAGGCCGACGGCGAGATCATTCCACTCAAACCCATGACCACCGTCATGATCCGCCCCGGCTGCGTGCATCGCGCGGTCGGCAAGCTGAAGATCATCAACGTGCCCATGCCGCCGTTTGATCCGGCGGACGAGTTTGAGGTTTGAGGCTGGTCAAAACGCGGGCGGGGTGCTTCAATCAATAGCATGACTGCTGTGTTCACGGATCAGGATTCCACGCGCGTGGGCTATGCCCGCAGCATCCTTGAGTCCGCTGGCATTGCCTGTTTCATTCGCAACGAGAGCACGCAGACGCTCGGTATCAGTCTGCTTGGGTATTCCCACGCAGCCATCCTGGATCCCGCGTTGTGTGTGGTTGATGAAGAGCGCGTCGAGGAGGCGCGGGCGCTTTTGCGGGAGCATTTTGGACCCCAGGTCGAAAAGACGGAGTGGATCTGCCCGAAGTGCAATGAATCCAATCCGGCCTCGTTTGACCTTTGCTGGAACTGTCAGTCCGCCCAACCCGAATGATTCCGACCATGAACAAGCACGCTGCCTTTCTGCTGGCGGCCCTGATGCCGGCGCTCGCGATGGCCGAGGCGCCGAAGGCCAAAAAACCGGCAATGCCGGAGGGCTTTCACGAGTTGAAGATTGGCGACACCGCGCCGGACTTT
>NZ_JAGRPF010000190.1 GCF_020439865.1 Prosthecobacter sp. | reverse complement strand
TAGCAGGACTAAAAATCCCAAAGCCGCAAAAAAGATTTGCTGAATCTATTGATTTGAGAGATTATTTAAGTTATCTAAATAATCAATAGTTGCCCATGTTTGCCATGAAAAGATTCCTGCTTTGCGCCATGAGCGTCACCTTTGCCTTCTGCCAAGATGCCATGAGTCAGGGGGCTCCGCCTCCGGGCTACGGGGTCATGGGGGTTCCGCCGCCAGGCTATGGCTCCTATGGTGCGCCACCGCCGAGCGTTCCTGCCTATCCTAACTCACTGCCGCCACCTTCGGTCACTCCTGGGGTGACGGCACCGCCGCCTTACGCTGATCCGTATGCATCAGCACCAGCGCCAGGCCAAATGTCTTCTTACGCTCCTCAAGGTGCTGGCGGTTACACAGCCCCCCCTCCCGGTGCTGCTGGCTATGGTGCCAGGCAGGGGCCGAACATGGTCAATTTCGACAATTTGGAGGTTTTCTATCGCTATGTGGATCCGAAACAAAAGGACCTGGACGGCGCTCACACAATCGGAGGAGCACTCACCATTGCCTTGTTCAACCCGCTGTATTTGAAATTTGGGGCATCATGGGGAAGCGGTCCTGGCGGATCAGGGACCGTGGGCGGGGCGAGAAACGCCAATTACGACTTTGCAAGTATTCAGGCTGGCGCTGGGTTCCACACGGCTCTGATCAACGATCGACTGACTTTTGTTGCTGAAGCCGGTTTGGTGTACGCCAGTCTGCGTGCTGTCGATTCTTCGTTGAGCTTTAGTGATGGTTCGATCTATGTGCGTCCAGCTCTGCGTTTTACTCCGATGGACTGGCTTGAAGTGCAGGCTGGTGTGACTGTCAGCAGTGCGGACAAGTATGACAGCAAGATGCTCGACCTCTCCACTTACTTCCGCCTGCTGCCAATGTTTGACATAGGTGTAGGGGCTGATTTCGGTGATACAACGCGGGCGTTCCGGACGAGTCTTCGTCTGCGTTGGTGATTTTTTACGCAGTCGGGCGGGCTTTACGCCTTTTTGGTGGGCTTTGGCTTCCGGCGTTGTGGATGGCAGGTGTGACAGATCTCGCAGGTTAAACCATGGCAGCCGCGAGCCGTGCAGTGTTCCCGGCCATAATAGATGATCTGCAGGTGAAGCCGGTTCCAGCTATCGACGGGGAACAGGTTCTTCAGATCCCGTTCCGTCTGCAGAACTGACCTGCCGTTGGTGAGTCCCCATCGCTGAGCCAGGCGGTGAATATGTGTATCCACCGGAAAGGATGGGACCCTAAATGCTTGAGCCATCACTACTTGAGCGGTTTTGTGACCCACACCCGGTAGCTGTTCCAATGCTTCCAGTGAGGCTGGAACCCGGCCTTGATGTTCAGCGATCAGGATCTTTGATAAGTTCTTGATCGCTTTTGCTTTCTGTGGAGCCAAGCCACAAGGTCGTATAATGGACTCGATTTTTTCGATGGGTATAGAAGCAAGCTCTCCAGGGGTTCGTCCCAATTGAAACAATGCGGGAGTGACTTGGTTGACCCGGATGTCGGTGCATTGTGCAGAGAGTAAAACGGCGATAAGCAGAGTGTAGGCATCACTGTGATCCAGCGGAACCTGAGGTTCCGGGTATAACTCGGCAAGTCTGCTCCTGATATAGTTGGCTCGCTCCTGCTTGGTCACAAAGCAAAAAAGCGGATGCTAGGAGCTGCTCTCGATCCTAGCCACCATTTTGCGAATGTGTGGGTAGGCCGTGCGAGGTTTCATGATGGAAAGGCTTTTGGAAAAAGATCCCCATTTGAGCACGCGAATATTCACATTGCGCACACCCCATGCCTTCATGGTGGCCTTGTCAGGTTTGTAGAGGTCGATCGTGTTGGTTCCAACCAGAGCCGAGCCGTAGTCATCGACTTGATAGACGTAAGGCAGTCCCTCGATCTGAAAAATGGTTCCAACAGGATAGACCGACCAGTCTGCCGCCGCACTGCGGACATTTCCATACTTCAACTGCGTTCCCACCGCGGTCTTGGCGCCGTACACAATGTGATCGGACTCGCCATGCGTGTAAGCAGTGGTGCGAACAGAGGTGATGCGCGTTGCATTTTTGTTCAGTCCAAAAATACTTGAGGATGAACATGATGCCAGAAAACAAGCGGACAGGCAGAAAAGAAGGAGGATTTGGCGACGCATCGTTATTAACAATATGCTGATTATTAACTTTCCTTTTAGATCTCTCATTTTGGGGTAAATCTGCTTTGAAATCAATCTTTGATTTTAACGCAGCGGGGTGTTGGGCTGTTGAGAAAGAATAAAAGCTCTGGCTTCCTGGGGAGCCAGAGCTTTCTCAAGGGAGAACTAGTGGAGATGGCCTTGCAGTTATCCTGCGGTTTTGGCCCTTTCCGCCCGCTGTAGGACCCGCGTTAATTCTTTGGCAAACTCTTTTGGCGGAGAGCCGCCCTGCTGAACGTTTAGAACGGTAGTGCCCTCAGCATTCACGAAGACAATGTATGGAATCGATCCGACACGGAAACCGTCGGCGAGCTGGCTGTTGGCTTCGTTATCGATGTCAAGATATGCCCAGTTAAATTTGTCCTGGAGCGGCCTGACCTCGGAACTCGGGTAGACTTCGTTTTTCATGGCCTGACATGGCCCACACCAAGATGCGGAAAAGATGAGTATGACAGGCTTGCCATTGTTTTTGGCGGCTTGCATCACAGCAGGAGCCGAAGTGAAGAAAGTCGGGCTTCCTTGGGGGAATTCCGATGCCTGAATGGAGAGCGCGAAAAGGGCGATCAACGTAGTGAGTATTTTTTTCATGGTCTTTCGGGTGGGCGAAGTCTTGTCATTGGTTGGACGCGGGGCGTTTCGAATTATTCCCGTTCCTATACTCTGACCGGTTACTTCAGCTCGGATGCGTTTCGCATGATGCTGGCGAGTGTGGAGAGTCTTTTTGAGCAGGTCCAGAGCCCGCCGATAAAGATACAAGTCAGCGCACTCAGAATGCCCACTCGATCACTGTTCATCAGATGTTGTGCCGCTTCGACGAGTGCTCCAATGCACAAAACCGCCATGCGATGCTGTTTCGCCATTGGGCCGCTGAAGTCATGTTTGCCCGTCAATGAGGCGCCCAAAACGCGGATGTAGGCCGTCCAAACGGCTGTGACGGCGCAGCACCATCCAAGGGGAATCACGTGAAAAAGTTTCACGACGCCAGGATCTCCAGCGCCGCTGTAACCGGCTCCCACCAAAATAAGCACGTCAGCCACCCGGTCCGGAGCATCATTGAAAATGGCTCCCTTCGGCGATCCCTTGCCACCCTCAACTGCCACCATTCCGTCCATCAAATTGCACAGCAATCGCAATTGAATGCAGACGATCGCTCCAAGCCAGGCTCCGACAATTCCCACGTTGCTCGTTTGATCGCCCGCCACCAGGAAGCAAGCCATCGCACCTCCTGCAAAGAGCACACTGAGCATCGAGATCAGGTTTGGACTTGTGCCGGAACGTGCCAGCCTCCCTGCCAAGGCGCGTGCCCATTGCGTGTCGCGGGACTTCAGGCTGCGACGTGAAGCCAGATGCTCTTCGGGAATGCTCATTCGCCCCTTTGATCAGACTTACCGTGCCGTCGCCGACCAGCGCGTAACGCGCCCGTGGGAGAACTCCACCACCCCTGCTGTATAGGGAATGTAGGTTACCGAAGGGCCGCCGCCCCAGTAAGGGTAACCGCCGTACCCGTAGGGGCCCCATCCGCCGTAGCCGAAGCCACCAAATCCCCATCCCATGCTCATGGTCACCGTGCGCACCGGTCTTTGTCCCACATAGGTCCAACTTTCTGTTTCTCTTCCTCGATTGGTTCCCACCGTCACACTGTCAGGTCGTCCCCAGGCGAGAAACACCGCATCCCGGCTCATTCCTTCCCGGATGACGCCACTGGCCACCATCTGACGGTCCTTTGAACTCAGCTGGCTGAACAACTGAGGGTTGTTTGCGATGCGCGACTGCGGCGTCGAGGCGCACTGCGAGAAAACGACAGCGGCAATCAATGCCAGACCGATGCGGAGGAGAAGAGGCGCTTTCATGAGATGTTGGTGAGATTAGGTGTCATTGCGATTGCTTGTCGAGCTGTTGTTAATGACGCGTGCCATCGGCGATTCGTTCATCTTTGAGCGTACAAAATCCTCGCCCAACCAGCCACGCTCCCACGACCGCCAGTGTTCCGGCAAACCACCATGGCCAGTAGGTCAACGCTTTGGCAAAGACCTGTGGATCGTCCGTCCCCAACCCTAAGTGGCCGCCCAGCCAGTTTGTCTGCCAGCCAAACAACAGGGTCAGCGTTCCGTAGGCCAGATTGATCGTCAAACCGCGAAAACTCAACGCCGTCGCCCGCTGTTCCGAGTCCACGATCTCGTTGAGATAATGGGACAGGAAGAACTGCAGGAAGCGCATGCTCATGAACAAGGGCACGACCAGCAGGATCCCCGTCCATCCCTGCTGTGGATGCGCCGCCGCCATCAGGCCGCCGAACACCACGAGTGCCAGCCAGGCGAAGTTCTGCCGTGCGCTCATGACCTTGGCGCTCTTCTCCATCAGGCTGGCCGTCACCAGTCCCAGCAGCGACACGCCGGTGCCGATGACGCCATACCAGCCTTCTTCGATGCCGACGAGCCGGTAGAAGTTGCTTGCCACGGTCAGGAACAATCGAATCACGCTGTCAAAGACCAGCCCAAACAAGATCAGGGCAAACGCTGCTTTTGTTCGCCACATCCAGCCGCCGGTTTTCAAGATCGAAACCCACGTATCGCGAATGCTCTGCAGCATCGAAACCGCCGGGGCAGGGGATCGCGCCTCGGTCATGCGCAAGGTCACCACCAGACAAACCAGCGCCGTGCCCAGGCACAGAATCAGGGGCAGTTTCATGGTAAGGCTCTTCGTTACGATCATCTCCAGGCCGAGAAAGTGCAACGCGCCCGTCACACTGTTCGCATCGTACAAAACCGAACCGATGATCGATGACACCACGAAGCCCAGGGCCATCCCTCGGGAGAGTTTTGCCATCACACGAGGCCAGAGAATGGAGCGTTCCGCTGTAGGCAACGAGTCATACGCGAGCGCCTCGTCCGCACCGCTCGCACAGGCTTCTGCCGCACCACTCAGAATTCGGTTCAGCACAAACAGCCACAGCACGATGTCATGCCTGCCTGGCGGCATGACGCACAGCACGGCCATTTCCAGCACCATCAGCACGCCCGCCGCCACCACGAGCGGTCTGCGGCCAAACCGGTCAGCGAGCGCGCCCGACGGCACCTCCAGCACCACGCTGGTTAGCGCCCACACCACGTTCAGCGCCGCGAATTCGCCAATGCTCAGTCCCAGATCGAGAAAGAGCACCGTGAACACGGGATAATAGAACCGGCAGTTGAACAGAATGCGGAACCACACAAACAAGCGCGCGTTGGAATGCTCGGACATGCCTCCTTCTACGCTTGGAACCTCCGCCTCGGCAAGCAAAGCAGAGGTTTCCTCCTGCGCTAAAACCGCACGCGCAAATATGTGCCCAGTACGGATTCATGGGTCCATTCGGTTTTGGGACGGGAGGAACATACCATGTAGAAAAGGTCCAGATCTGTGTTTTTACCGAGGTTGAAGGTGAGCCCCAGCGGCACGAGGCGGTTTTCGGACCACTCGCCGCGATGGAGGTCCGCCAGCCATTCATTGCTGACGAAGACTCGCGTCAACGGCCCCACGGGTTGAGGCAGTGTCCAGTTTAGCTGAAGCCGGTGACGGGTGCGATGGGTGGTGAATGCGGTGTTTTCATTCTTGCGCCACTCCATGCGGTTTCGCCAATCCAGACGCAGATCCTTCGTCAGGTCAAACTTGGGATTGATCTCCAGTTCCGGCCTCAATTGTTCGTAACGGAAATGCGTGTTCGGATTCTCGATGCTCAGTGTCGAAAGGCCGAGTCCGAGGTCGAGCCAGGGAAGGACGGCGTACTTGGCCCTGGGGCTTACGATCTGCACATAAGATCCGTCTTCCGTGTCCGCCCGGTTGCCCATGAATAGACCCGCGGTCCAGGGAGGCTCGTGGTAAAACTCCACCATGTTCCACGCCCACCACTCATCGGCCTGCAACGGCAGCACCGAGAGGAGGATGAGCAGCAGGATTCGCATGGGATTGCATCAATAGGACACGCCCGTGATCTCGTTGATTGAGGTGTTGATCCTATCGATTACTTCATCGGTCTCCTCCTGTGTCACTCCCATGTCGAGCAGGGTTTCCACGAGATGTCCTGTGAAAAGTGCATAGTGGTGCTTCGTGATGCCTCGGCCGTGATGAGCGTGTGCCAGCGGCCTGCCGCTGTACTGAATCGGTCCGCCGGTGGCCATGACGAAAAACTCGCGCTGCATCGCATGCAGTTTTTCGATCGACGTGTCTTTGAAAAACGGCCCCAGTTCGGGGTCCGCCAGCACGCGCACGTAGAAGGCGGGAATGAGAGAGGCGATCATGTCTTCGCCACCCAGGCGTTCATAAAGGGAAGGTGGGTTCGGGTTCATGCCTCTTTCAAAGCACAAACAAGACCGTCATGCAGAGATAATGTCGCCTCCGCCAAGTCATGCACACCGAATGCCAGCAGGCGCTTGAAGCTGGCACAAGAAAGACACACAAATGCTTCGTGTGTCTGGCACCAATCATGCAAATGGGGAAGTATGTCCTTCCTCAAGCAACTGCATCTGGATTCTCCGGTGGCGTATGACCTGCTCGTCTTCAGCATCGTCGTTCTGGGAGGGATTGGACTGGGAAACATTCGCGTCGCCGGGGTCAAGCTCGGCACCGCCGGGGTTCTCTTCGTTGGCCTGGCAGCCGCACATTTGGGTCTGAGGCCGGAGACCGAGGTGGCGCACTTTTTGAAGGAGTTTGGACTCGTCCTGTTCGTATTCGCACTCGGCATGCAGATGGGGCCGGGCTTCTTTGCCTCGCTTCGACGCCGGGGACGGATCCTGAATGCCTACGCCTTCATGCTTGTCGCGCTTGGAGCGGCCGTGGCTCTGGTCGGAGGCTGGATCTTTGGCATGCCGCTGCCGGCGGTGGCGGGTCTGTTCGCCGGCGCCACCACCAACACGCCTGCTCTGGGCGCGGCGCAGCAGGCGCTCGCCTCGGCCCACGCTGCGTCGGAACTTGTCACGCTGCCGGCGCTTTCGTATGCGGCCGCTTACCCCCTGGCCATCGTCGGCATCATTCTTTCTCTCATACTACTGCGGGTCTTCTTCAAGGTGGATGTCTCAAAGGAGGCGGAGATGTTTCGGCAGGAACAGGGCGAAGGTGTCGAGCCGTTGCAGCGCATGAATCTTCGAGTCGAGAATTTGAATCTGGAAGGAGTCCGTATTGGCAGCGTGCCAGGCATTCAAGAGACCAGCGTGGTCGTGGCACGCCATCGCCATGCTGCCGGGAGCGAGGTGACCGCCGCAACGTCTGAAACGAAACTGCATGTCGGCGATTTGATCATGGCTGTGGGAACGCAGGCGCATCTGGATCAGTTCCGTCTGGTCATTGGCCGCGTGAGCAGCGAAAACCTCATGAAGGCTCCCGGCAGGGTCACCTACCGTCGCGTGGTGCTCACAAACAAACACCTGCTCGGAAAAACCGTGCGTGAGCTTGGACTCGATCACTTTCACAACATCACGGTCACCCGTGTGAGCCGCGGGGACCTCATCTTCACCGCGCTGCCTGACCTGCGCCTGCAGTTTGGAGACATGCTTCAGCTCGTCGGTGATGAGGAATCCCTCAACGCTGCCACGCAGCGTCTCGGGAATGCCGTGCAGATGCTTCAAGAGACCAAGTTCGCCGCCATCTTTGCCGGCATTCTGCTTGGGGTGCTGCTCGGACTCTATCCCATCCGCATCGAGGGCCTGCCCGTTCCGGTTCGGCTGGGGCTGGCCGGCGGTCCGCTCATCATGGCCATCCTGCTCAGTCATCTCGGACGTCTGGGCCCGATGATCATGCACATGCCCATCAATGCAAACCGCGCTCTGCGCGAACTCGGCATCATCCTCTTTCTCGCCAATGTGGGCCTGCTCTCAGGCGAAAAATTTATCTCCACTGTGTTCTCGAACCAGGGCCTGCAATGGGTGTTGCTTGGCATCGTGGTCACGATGCTTCCTCTGCTTGTCGTCGGCTTCGTCGCGCGCCGGTTCCACGGTTTGAACTTCATGACGTTGTGCGGCCTCCTCTCCGGCGGCATGACCGATCCCCCCGCGCTCGCCTTTGCAACGACCATGGCGCGCTGTGACTCTCCTGCAGTGGGCTACGCCGCCGTTTATCCGCTTACCATGCTTCTGCGCATCGTTGCCGCACAGGTCATCGCGCAGCTATGACCCTGTCGTCGGTTGAGCCTTCTCGCTTTTGATCTTCTCCACGGCCTGCCTCACGATCTCCGACGCCTCTCCTGGCTTCAATGTCACGCCGGTGGCCGTAGCTCCATCCATCAGCGCACGTATGACGATCTCAGCGCGGGTGATGGCCTCCGACATGCCTTGCAGCGCGTCGGATGCAGCCTCTTCCTCCATGATCGAAGACTGGCTGGATAAAAAACCGATGCCAAGTTCAAGCGTCGCCAAGGGGTTGCGAATTTCGTGTGCCGCACCGAAGGCGAGGCGAGCGAGGCCCTGCAATTTTTGGAAGTCGATCAATTGTTCCTGGGCGGTCTTGAGTTCTTGATGCGCCTTGTTGAGGTCTGTGAGGGATTTGGCCAGTTGGTTCTTTTGGCAGGCGACGGCTGACAGGGCCTCATGCAGCGAGTCCTGCGTCTCACGCAACCGGGTGACGTCCTTGGAAATGCCACAGGTGCCGATCACCACGCCAGCGGCGTCACGCATCGGGATCTTTGCCACCAACGCCCAGCCGGTACGGCCGTCGAGCAGCAGTTTCTCCTCCACCTTTCCTTTCATCGCCTTTCCGGTGCGCATCACCTCCTGTTCGTCATCGAAGGCCGCTTGGGCGAGTTCCTTGTCAAAGTAGTCGAAGTCGGTTTTCCCAACGACGTCAGCCGCATTTTTGGCGCCCAGATAATCCGCCTCGGATTTGCTCACGAGGACGAAGCGGCCTTGCAGATCCTTGAAGTAAATGCGGTCGGGAATGTAATCGAGCAACCCGCGCAAGAAGTCCACGTGAGCCCACTGGCACTCAGCCTTAGGCGGAGGCGATGCCTCGGCCTTGACAGGGGGGAGTGGAGGTGAAGTGACAGACATCTGGCGGGTGGGTTGGAAGTCCGACTTGAAGAAGTCTAACAAGCCCGTTGGCGTGTGGCCAGATGTTTCTCCCCCCCAAGTTCATGCAAGTCGAACGCAGGCGCTGCGTTCGCATTTCCATGCCAGCTGCCTATGACTTCTTCGGGTCTCTGATCTTTGGATCCATTGGTCTTGGCGCGCTGCTTTACGGGAGATCGACGGGTTCCGTGAAGAACATGATTCTCGGTGCCCTCCTGCTGGCCTGCGCCTATCTCGTTGCCGATGCCTGGCTGCTCTGGATGGGCGGCGCTTTGCTGACCGCTGGGCTCTTTGTGTGGAAGGAGTAAATGGAAGAAGCGAGCCAAGGAAAGGAACCGTGGCCGATTTATCCACGGTTCCTAGGACACCTTC
This sequence comes from Prosthecobacter sp., assembly GCF_020439865.1. Taxonomy (GTDB): domain Bacteria; phylum Verrucomicrobiota; class Verrucomicrobiia; order Verrucomicrobiales; family Verrucomicrobiaceae; genus Prosthecobacter. The sequence continues at coordinate 28,815 of NZ_JAGRPF010000190.1, read as the reverse complement.
AGTCCCAGGTACTCCTTCACATTGGAGTAACAGATGTTCTTGATCATGCTGCCCACGAGTTCGTCATCGTTCGGGATGAGACCTGCTTCGACGTCGGCACCGATCAGATTGCACAGCGTGCGGCGGAAATACTCGTGGCGTGGGAAGCTCATGAAGCTGCGGCTGTCGGTGAGCATGCCGATGAAGCGGCTCAGTAGGCCAAGATTGCTTAGCGCGTTGATCTGCCATTCCATTCCTTCCTTTTGATCCACAAACCACCACGCGGAACCGAATTGCACTTTGCCCGGCGTGGTGCCGTCGGCGAAGTTTCCAGCCATCGTGCCGAAGACATAATTGTGCGCCGGGTTCACATTGTAGAGAACCGTTTTCGGAAGCGCGTTCTCCGTGTCCAGCCGGTCGAGGAAACGGGAGAGCGTCTCCGCCTGCGGATAATCGCCGATGCTGTCGCAGCCCACGTCCGCGCCGATCTCACGGGCGAGGCGGCTGTTGTTGTTGCGCACGGGGCCCAGGTGGAGCTGCATCGTCCAGCTCTTCTCCGCATTCAGGCGTCCAATGTACAGCATGATGTTGCTGGCAAACTGGTCTTGCTCGGTTGCGTCCGCCGCCGTGCCGCTTCGGGCTTTTTGGAAGATGCGCTCCGCCTCGGCGTCGCTCACGAAGTTCGCGTGGCAGTAGTTCAGGCCGTGGTCGCTCAGGCGACCGCCGACGCTGTGGAAGAAGTCGTGGCGCTGCTTGAGCGCCTCGAGCAATGAAACATAGCTGTTCACCTCGATGCCGCTGGCTGCGCTGAGTTTGTCACACCAGGCATTCCAGGACTCGGGCAGGTGTACCGCCAGCGCCTTGTCCGGGCGGAAGGTCGGATACACGCCCACTTCAAATTTGTCCTTCGCACACTGCTGATGCCAGGCGAGATCATCCGTGGGATCATCCGTGGTACACAGGGCCTTCACCTTCTGACCTCGCAGGATGTTGCGGGTGCTCATCTCCGCACGGTCGAGCTGCAGGCAGGTCTTCTCCCAAATGGCGATCGCCGTCTTCTCATTGAGCAGATCGTCGATGTCAAAGTAACGCTTTAGTTCCAGATGCGTCCAGTGGTAGAGTGGATTGCGCAGCGTGTGCGGAACGGTGGTGGCCCAGGCTTTGAACTTTTCAAAGGGCGAGGCGTCACCGGTGATGAACTTTTCCGGCACTCCGTTGCAGCGCATCGCACGCCACTTGTAGTGGTCGCCTTCGAGCCAGATCTCAAAGAGGTTCTTGAAGCGCCGGTCCTGCGCGATGTCCTTCGGCGGCAGATGATTGTGGTAGTCCAGCAGCGGCTCGTCCTTGGCGAAAGTGTGGTACAGCCGGCTTGCGGCCTTGGTGGAGAGCAGAAAATCGTCGTGGATGAAGGACATTGCAGTTTGCGGTTGGAAATGAGCCGCTACACTGACGCGATGATGACCGCACGCAACTGGTTCGCGCTTCTCCCGGCCCTGCTGGTTTGTTCGTGTGGTACTGTGAAGTTCTACACCCAGGCCATGGGCGGGCAGATGGAAATCTGGCGCGAGTCCCGCTCCAATGCCACGGTCCTGGCCGATGACAGCGTCAGCACCCATGTCAAAAGGCGTCTGGAACTTATCGAGGAACTGCGTGCTTATGCCGCCAGCGACCTTCACCTGCCCACGAAGAGTTTTGGCAAGTACTGCGACCTCAAACGTCCCTACGTCGTGTGGGTGGTCTATGCCGCGCCGGAGTTCTCAGTCGAAGGCAAAAAGTGGTGGTATCCGCTCGTCGGCAGTCTGAAATATCGAGGTTTCTTCGACGAGAAGGATGCCGTAGTGGAAGCGAAACAGCTGAAGAACAAGGGCTATGACGTCTTCGTTGGCGGTGTCGAGGCCTACTCGACGCTGGGCTATCTCAAAGATCCGGTGCTGAACACCTTCCTGCATCGCAGCGATGCGGATCTCGCCGAACTCATCTTCCACGAACTGACCCACGCCAAGGTCTTCATCCCGGGGGATACGGACTTTAACGAAGCCTTCGCCACCGCCAATGCCGAGGAGGGGGTTCGCCGCTGGCTGCGCTCCAAGCGAGACTTCGTCACGCTGCGGAAATATGAATCCGAGCGCAGGAAGAATCGTGAGATCATTCATCTCATGCTGGAGGCCCGGGATCAGTTGAAGGCTGTGTATGCGAACAGTCATCTGGACGTTGAGGCTGAGCGCCGGGCCAAACGGCAGGTCTTTGAAGAGATGTTGAAAAAGGCACTCGTGCTTCGTCCATCCTCGAATGCCCGGGGGCCTCAGGGCGCTCCTGGTTGGAACAACGCCCGCCTCAATACCGTGGCCACCTACTACACGATGGTTCCCGGTTTCGAACGAATTCTCAAACAGCATGGTGGAGACCTCGAAGCCTTCCATCATGAGGTGGAGTCCATGCGGAAACTCGACAACGACGAGCGCATGAAGATCCTCGGCACACCAAAGTCCTGAGTAGTGGCGGACAGCAGGGCGTCGTTTACCGAACGGTCTGTCGGAGAGCTTGGTCGAGACCGGTGAGTAGCAGAACAGAGACCGGAATCTTGTGGATGAGACCGGCGAAGACCAGGGGAGGATGGATGAGGGCTTGGGCGAGGAGGTAGGCCACGAAGAATCCGATGCCGAGCCCGACGGCGAGGCGGGGATGCTTCTTTGCTGCGATGCCGAGCGCGATGTAGAGGAATGCACTGAGCATGATGGCCCACTGGAACCAAGTGAAGCGACGCCAGTCGAAACTGAGATAGCCGACAAAGCCTATAAGCGCCTGAATGATGGCGACGCCAAACAGCGCGGAGGTGGTGTCGAATGAACGTGGATTGGAGGGGCCGGACATGGCAGATAGAAAAGTTAGAAACTGAACATGGCCTCCGGAATCCTGAACAGGAGATTCTGTGAAGGTGGAGAAGAAAAGCCCGGATAGCCTTAAGCCCCCTATTCCTCCACGGCTTCAAACACATCCGGCACGGGTGCATTTTCTGCGACCCAGGCTAGCGCCTCGTCCTTTGTCTTGAGCGTGCCTTCGAGCTGAAGCGTCTGCAGCGTGTGCAGCAGCCTGCCCAGCGCTTTCCCGGCGTGCCAGCCTTTTGCGATCAGATCTCCTCCGTTGATGAGGCGCGGCGGAAGGATGGGCTCGTTGGCGAACTCATGCTTCTTCGCGAGGAGGAAGTCGTAGTTGTCCGTGAAGCAGTTGGACCCAAGGCAATCGACACGATGCAGGGCGAGTTCGTCATCAAATGAGGGACGCGCCATGAAGCGCCGCAGCGTCGCGGTGCGCATCTTCTGCACGTTCATGAAGGCCATGTGGTTTTCCACGGCCACGACGGTGGGTTCGATGACGTCGTTTGGGAACTTCATGCGGCGCATGATTTCGCCGCTCATCTCGGCTCCGAGTTTGTCATGGCCGTTGAAGCGGATGCGACCCGTTTCGGCGTCGCGGGTTTGTGTGGCCGGCTTGGCGATGTCATGCAGCAGCACGCTCATCACCAGAGGCAACGAGGCATCGGCAGGCAGCAGGCTGAGCATGAGGCGGGTGTGAATGAAGACATCGCCTTCCGGATGAAACTGAGGCGGCTGCTCGCAGCCCTGCAGCACGAGAATCTCCGGCAGGAACTGCTCCATGAGACCGCTGTTCACCAGCAGATCGAAGCCACGCACACGGTTCGGGCTGAGCATCGTCTTGATGAACTCCTCGCGAATGCGCTCGATGCTCACGCCTTTGATTTTCTCAGCGAGACCGCAGATGGACTCCCAGGTGGCATGCTCGATGTCGAAGCCGAGCACGGTGGAAAAACGCACCGCACGCAGCATGCGCAGGTGGTCCTCCTCAAAGCGATCCTTTGCAACGCCGATCGCGCGCAGCAGTCCCATGCGCAGATCATTCTGCCCGCCGACGTAGTCGATCACCTTTTCAGTCAGTGGATCGAAGAACAGACCGTTCACCGTGAAGTCGCGGCGCTGAGCGTCGAGTTCCGGCGTGGAGAATGTCACGGTGTCAGGACGGCGGCCGTCCGAATAACTTCCATCGCTGCGGAAGGTGGCCACCTCAATATGGATGTGGTTCAAGCGCACGATGACGACGCCGAAATGCGCGCCCACGGTCTGTGCGCCGGGGAAAAGCTTCACGACCTGCTCCGGAGTGGCACTGGTGGCCACATCGAAGTCTTTCGGCTCACGCCCCAGCAGCATGTCCCGTACGCAGCCGCCCGCCAGCAGGGCGGTGTAACCGGCCTGGGTGAGTTTTTCGATGACCTGGATGGCGGTGGCAAGCATGCGGCGATGTTCCATGGTCCAAGTTGATTGTTCAATGTTGATTCTGCTTTCCGCTGTTCAAATCAGTGTCTCGCGTTACAATCGCCGCCCTTATCATGGACCCGCTCATCGAACTGCTTCGCAACAACTCCAACCGCACCCCCAAGGAACTCGCCCTGGCTTTGGGCATCTCCGAAGCCGAAGTGGCGGCCCGGATCGCGGCAGCCGAGGCAGATGGCACGATTCTGGGATACAGCGCCGTGGTGGACCGCCTGAAGGCGGGGGATCGTCGTGTCACGGCTCTGATCGAAGTGCGGATCACACCGGAACCGAACGGGGGATTTGATCGTCTCGCCCGCCGTATTTCGAAGTTTGACCAGGTGCGCGACTGCTTCCTCATGAGCGGTGGTTATGACCTCGCCGTGGTGGTGGAGGGCAAGGACCTTCTGGATGTGGCCACGTTTGTGGCTGAAAAACTCAGCACGCTCGGCGGTGTGCTGTCCACGGCCACGCACTTCCAGTTGAAGCCCTATAAACAGGGAGGTTTCCTCGCCAACGGCGGAGGGGATGAAGAACGTCTGCCGGTGGCTCCATGAGTGGTGAGAAATAACGGTCATGGACTACGACAGCAAACTTTCCCAGGTCATTCGCGATCTGCCACGCTCCGGCATCCGCGATTTCTTTGAACTCGTCATCGGACGCAGCGATGTCATTTCTCTTGGCGTCGGCGAACCGGACAAACCGACTCCGTGGCCGATCCGCGAGGCAGTGATCCGCTCTCTTGAAAAGGGACAGACGAGCTACACCTCGAACCTCGGTCTCGAATCGTTGCGCGTAGCGATCAGCGATTACGTGACGAAGCAGTTCCGCGTCACCTACGATCCGAAGACGGAGATCCTCGTCACCGTTGGCGTAAGCGAGGCGCTCGATATCGCTTTCCGCGCTGTATTGAATCCGGGTGACGAGGTGATTTATCACGAGCCCTGCTACGTGAGCTACAGCCCGAGTATCAAAATGGCCTACGGTGTTCCCGTGGTCGTGCAGACACGCGAGGAGAACGAATTTGCGCTCATGGCCGAGGATGTGGAAAATGCGATCACGCCGCGGACCAAGGTGATCGCCCTGAACTTCCCGACCAATCCCACCGGCGGCATCATGCCGCATGAGGAACTGGCCAAGATCGCCGCGTTGGCGGTGAAGCATGACCTGCTCGTCTTCACCGACGAGATCTACTGCGAACTGCTGTATGACGGTCGCGAGCACAAGAGCATCGTGGAATTTCCCGGCATGCGTGAACGCACCGTGCTGCTGCATGGCTTCAGCAAAGCGTTTGCCATGACCGGCTGGCGCCTTGGCTACGCCTGTGCTCCAGCTCCGCTCCGCGAAGCGATGATGAAGATTCATCAGTACTGCATGCTCTGCGCTCCCATCATGAGCCAGATGGCCGGCATTGAGGCGCTCAAGATGGGGGCAAGCGCCTACGAAGAGATGCGCCAGAGCTACGAGCAACGCCGCAATCTCATCGTCAGCCGCCTCAACGGCATGGGACTGCATTGCTTCAACCCCGGCGGAGCATTTTATGTGTTTCCCGAGATCCGCAGCACCGGTCTCAGCAGCAAGGACTTCGCCATCAAGCTTCTGGAAAAGAAGAGTGTGGCCGTCGTCCCCGGCAGCGCCTTCAGCAGCGCCGGTGAGGGATTCGTCCGCTGCTGCTACGCGACCGCGCCTGAACTCATCGCGAAGGCGATGGACTTGATGGAGGAGTTCGTCAACGAGGTGCGGGCAGCCGGGGCCTGATCACGCCAGCCGAAACAGCTTTTTCGAGTTCTCGAACAGGATCTTGCGCTCGACTTCTTTGTTGGGCGCAAGCTTGCGGATGGCGGCAATGGTGGCGGCGCCCTGACAGCCCGGGCCGCGTCCGAGATGATCGGCGCAGTCGCTGCCGTAGAGGACCTTGTCCTGATGACGTTCGAAAAAGCCACGGGTGTGATCTTCGTCGCGGGTGAGCGCATTTAACCCTGAGCCGGCGGACATGTCGGCGAACATGTTGGGATAGTCGGCGAGATACCGGTCTGTGAGGCCGCCCGGGGTGACCTTGCCCTTGGGATACAGATTCTTCTGCTCCTGCATTTTGTCGATGTTGCCCCAGAACGTCTGGGCGTGACCGATGAAGTTCGTATTGGGAAACTTTGCCAGCATGGTGTGAAAGCGGTCGTAGCCGAGATTGTAGGTCTGGTGCTGAAAGTGCAGGAGGATCGGCACCTTGTAGGCGCCTGCGAGTTCGTACAGTTTCTGGCTCGCGGGGGAATCGCACTCCACCATGAACTTCTGCTCGCCGATCATGCAGGCACCCTGTTTGAGCCACTTTTCGATTTCTACAGGCGCGTTTTCGAGATCGGTGACCTCGTTCGCAGCCCAGAGGTAGGCATCGGGATGCGCCTTGGCAAAATCGCGCGCGGGCTCGGTGGTGGCGCATTTGGCGGCGAGCCCGTTTGACTTGCCGTTATGGGTCGACGGTCGGTTCACATAGGTTCCGGCGGGCAGGATGATCGTCGTCGTGATTCCCATCGCTTTCTGATGCGCCAGGAGATGCTCATCCGTGCGCAGGTGGTAGTTCATGTGCTGATGGATGTCGATGATCGGCTCGACAGCGGCGGACTCGGTTTGTGCCATGCCGCGCGAAGCGAGTGCGGCAAGTCCGGACGACAGGAAGGTGCGACGTGATGTCATTCACGAATTACGCCGAAGGCGGAGCGATGTTGCGCCGCAAGCCACAGAGCCTGATCTCACCTTACAATCCCTGTGTGTCGGCAAGCTTGGCACCGGCATAGATCATGCCGGTTTGAATTGTGCCCGTCAGGTTGGCCGCGATGAGATCGGCGTTGGTGAAGTCGGCGTTGGTCAAATTCGCGCCTTCCAGATTCGCTCCGGAGAGGTCTGCGCCGCGGATGTTGGCGTTGCTCAGATTGGCATGGCGCATGGAGACCCCGCCGAGGTCAGCACCGCTGAGGTCGGCTCCGCTCAAGTCGGCATTGTCCAGATTGGCGCCGCTAAAGTCACCGCCGGAAAGGTTGGTGCCTGCCAGATTTGCCTTGGTGAAGGTGGTGCCCACAAACTGGGCCTTCGCCATGTTGAGATCGTTCAACGTGGCTCCTGCGAGGTTCATGCCGGTTTCGTCGATCTTGCGTCCGCTCTTGCCTCCGCTTTCGAGCCATTGGGTGTGAGCGAGAAGTTCTTCGGTAGTGATGCTGGCCATGGGGCCAAATAAAAACCCGATTCACGTTGCCGTAAATCGGGTTTTCAAAGTTGTTCGTTTTCCGGTGTAGGGGACAGAAGTTCCGCTTAACCATTCACGGCAGCCACGATCTTCTGAGCGGCGTCGGTGAGGTCGCCGGCACTGGTGATCGCGAGACCGCTGGCGGCGAGGGTGGCTTTGCCGGCCTCGACGTTGTTGCCTTCGAGGCGAACGACCAGCGGAATGCTGAGCGAGACTTCCTGGGCCGCAGCGACGATGCCGTGGGCGATGATGTCACAGTCCATGATGCCGCCAAAGATGTTTACCAAGATGCCCTTCACATTGGGATCGCCGAGAATGATCTTAAAGGCTGCTGTGACCTGCTCCTTCGTGGCACCACCGCCGACGTCGAGGAAGTTGGCAGGTTCGCCGCCGTGGAATTTGATGATGTCCATGGTGGACATGGCGAGGCCGGCGCCGTTGACAAGGCAGGCGATGTTGCCGTCGAGGCCGATGTAGTTGAGGCCGAATTCGCTGGCGGCGACTTCGCGAGGATCCTCTTCCGTCGTGTCACGCATCGCAACGACGTCCTTCTGGCGGTAGAGGGCGTTGTCGTCAAAGTTGAATTTGGCGTCGAGGGCGACGACCTGGTTGTCGGTGGTGATGGCGAGCGGATTGATTTCCACCAGCGAGCAGTCTGCCTTGAGATAGAGATTCCAAAGCGCCGTGAACAGCTTCACGGCCTGGTTCATCAGCGGACCGCGCAAGCCGAGCGAGGCTGCAATCTTGCGGCACTGGTAGCCCTGCAGACCGAGTGTCGGATGGATGAACTCCTTGGTGATCTTTTCCGGGGTCTTCTCAGCGACTTCTTCGATGTTCATGCCGCCTTCGGTGGAGGCGATGATGGCGTGGCCGCTGGTGCCGCGATCAAAGAGGATGGCAAAGTAGTATTCCTTGGTGATGTCCACGGACTTGGCGATGAGCACCTTGCTGACGAGCTTGCCTTCGGGGCCGGTCTGATGGGTGACGAGGGTCTGGCCGAGCATTTTGCCGGCGATGTCCTGCGCCTCCTCGGGGGTGTTGACGAGATGTACGCCACCTTTGAAACCGTTTTTGAAGGTGCCTTTGCCACGACCGCCGGCATGCACCTGGGCTTTGACCACGAGACCCGTGCCACCGATTTCACGTGCGGCGGCTCCTGCTTCCTCCGCCGTGCTGGCGACGATGCCCTTGGGGCTGGCGACGCCGAATTTTTCAAACAGTTGCTTGGCTTGGTACTCGTGGATGTTCATGGAGAAAAAATGGGGGAGCCGCGATAGTAGAAGTGTGACTCGAAGCGTCAAGGCGCATTCCCCTGCGATGACAAGAATGCCGTGCTTGCCGTGCTGGAAAGGTTGCGGCATAGCGCTGTCATGAAAATCGATGTGGTGACGCTGTTCCCGGAACTCATCTCGGTGCCGATGGGCCTGAGCATGATGGGACGTGCCCAGGAAAAGGGTATTCTGGACCTGCATGTGCACGATCTGCGCGAACAGGGGCTGGGAAAACATCGTCATGTGGACGACACACCCTACGGTGGAGGGCAGGGGATGGTGATCCGGCCTGAGCCGGTCTTTGAAACACTGGACCGCCTAGACACCCCTGAAGCCCGCATTGTTTATCTGTCACCTGCGGGGAAACGTTTCGATCAGGCCGCTGCGCATCGCCTGTCGGCAGAGTCGCATCTCATTTTTCTCTCCGGTCATTACGAGGGCGTGGATCATCGCATCATCGATCACTGGGTGGACGAGGAGATCAGCCTTGGGGACTATGTGCTGACGAATGGAGCCATTGCTGCCGTGGTGGTGATGGATGCCATCGTTCGTCTGCTGCCAGGCGTACTGGGTGACGAAATGAGTGCGGTGGAAGAGAGCTTTGGCGAAAGCGGCCTGCTGGAGGCACCGCAATACACCAAACCGGCGGAATATCGGGGGCTGAAGGTGCCGGAAATGCTGCTGAGCGGCAACCACGCGAAGATCGCCGAATGGCGTGCGCAGCAGGCCGTGGAGCGCACGCGAGTGAACCGTCCTGATCTCCTCCAATGAGATGTGCGTGAAGCTGACATTTCGTTTGACGATCTCCCACGCTTCACGCTAAATAGGCGTCCGCGCGGCCCGACCGGCAGCGTGCAACAAATTGGTGAGGTGGCTGAGTGGTCGAAAGCACATCTTTGCTAAAGATGCGTAGCCTTATCCGCTACCGAGGGTTCGAATCCCTCCCTCACCGCCACTTCTCCGCACTTCGTGAAATGCGAATGCGGCCGATCACTTGGCAGGTTTCGGTTTGAATACGCCGTCGCCAACCACCTGCAGGAGAGCGCTGCGGGTCATGTAAAAGATGTCGGGATCATCCTTGATCTGGCCGAAGTAGAAGGCTGTGTCGGAGTTGGGCTGGGTGGGAGAGAGAAGAATTTCCACTTCATGCACAGGACCATCGCTTCGGCCGGGCTCACCGAGGACGATCTGGATGGTGAGATACGGGGTTTTCAGGGCCTGCAGCGCATCGCTACGGTCGGCAGCCCAGTCCTGAACGGTGAAGCGGGAAAGATTTCCGGCGAGTTGGTCGGCCTTCACGCGATCAATCTCATCAGACACATCGCGGCCACCACGTGTGGCTTTCCACTGGGCGGTGACAGGATTGTAGCTGAGCACGACCGGTGCATTGGCACCGAGAGCCATCGTGATGCGTCGTAGAGCGAAGGTGGTGAAGCGCAGGGCACCGAGGCCTTTCCACTTGATGCCATCGGTGGGCAGCGAGGGCAGCAGCGAGGCGTCGATGCGGTAAATGAAGGGCTCGTTTTCGTATTTGGCGAAGAACTGCGTGTTTTCGGGATTGTGTCCGAACATGAGTTTCACCGGCTTCTCACGATAGGGAGTCCAGGTGACGGTTTCGAAGGGGGCATCCAGTCCGTAGGGCACTAGGTCGGCCGCAGTGTCGGCGGTGAACTGGAGGATCTCATGCGTGTTGAGCGCGTTGAGGCAGCGGGCGACACGTTCGCCGTTGGCCGGGTCCCATTTGCCGTGACGGAGGAGATACCATGATCCACCTTCGTTGCGCAGACTGACTTCTGGATGAGTCTGACTGGTGATTGTGATGAACTCGATGCGCTCGCCGTCGATCTGGGCCAGCAAGTGATCGCGCAGGGAGTTCGGTTTCACCCACAGATTTAGGAGGTTTTTAGCGGCGACTGTAAACACCGGCTTTCGATAGTCGGTCGAGGCGGTGGTCACCGCCTGTTTCTCATCGGCAGGCTTCTTCAAAGTGAACTCATAGGTCGCGTTGCGAGGCTTGGACTCGATGGTGATTTTGATTTCGTCTGCCGGTACTTCGGTTGTCGTTGTTGTGCCATTCGCAGAGGCTGGGGCATCTCGAGCCTCGGTGATCTCAATGTTGAGGATGATGGACAGGAGTTCGGTGATGCGTTCCTTGCTGCCGCGTGTTTTGAGCGGTTTCTCCAGCTGCCAGGGCGTGTGTTCGTTTTCACGTGTGACAACGATTTGACCGGAGGCCTGGCTCAGAGTGATGCTGGTGATGACTTCGGCGGGCAGGCGCAGCAGTTTTGGATCACGCCAGGAGGCTGCGGGGATCTGCAGGACAGCAGGGGCTTCGCTTTTAGCGAGGTAATAGGCGATCTCGTTGGTTTTGGAGTCTGGAATGCCGATGTACACGCTGTTTTCGACGACCGCAGGTGCTCCGAACCAGCATTCATGGACGACCGTGTCTGCTGCAAAAAGACGGACCTTGAAGCGCGGCTTGTCGAGCCCGGTTTTTTGCCATTCGCCCGCATCGAACTCTTCGCGGTGGATGCGTTCGATCCATTCGACACCGTCGAGGGTGAGAATTAGGGCCGCCACCTTTTGAGGATCGGCCAGGTCAGTGAAGGGCTCCTCGATCCGCCAGGCCGTTCCGTCACGAACGAGGCTGAGCGGCGAGTTGTCGGCGGTGAGCACTGCGACGCGGGTGACGCTCTGTTTTTCGAAACGGGCAGGTCCGCGTTTGATCTCACGTAACTCCTGAGCGGAAGGAAAGTAACGTTCGATGCCAAGGATGATCCCGCCCAGGGCGGCGACCAGCAGGAAAAGAAAAAGAGTGGTGCGTGCGCTCATGCGTCAGAAGTCAGTTCATGCCGCCCGTCGGCTGGCCCAAACCATGAAGCCGAGACCGAGCACGATGCCTGGCAGGGTGATGGAGGTGACCCAGAAAATCAGCTCATGCTGCTTGCTGGTGAGTTCGATGCGATAGGACCGTTTGGGCTTGGTGGGAATGCCGATCAGGCTCTCGCGGTTCATCAGCCAGTTCAAGCCGGCGGCGACAAAGTCACGACTCACGGCCAGCATGGTCTGCTTGTCGAGAAGTGTGGAGTTGGACACGACGACCATTCGCGAGCTGTCGGCCCGCTCACTCTCATTGAGCACAGCGCCGCGTTCTACGCTGGCCGCGACATAAATCGGGGGAAGGGTGTCCTCTTCATCGACGATGGGCAGCTCCTCCAGATACTGGCGCTCCCCCCAGAAGCGTGGTGAGGCGCGAATGAGCGGCTGTACGCTGATGGCCTGCTCCTTGAGCGCGGCGTCCTGGTCACGCAACTCTAGGGACTCCGACTGGCCGGCCATCGTGATGGCAGATGAGGTGAGATGGCGGACAAAGGGAACCTCCTTCATGAATTCTGCCGTGACGGAGAATTGCTTCTTCGCGCCGGTGCTGGTGCTCTCCGCCATCAACACCCGATCACCGCGCGGACGCACGCCGTAGAGAGTGAGGAAAGCATTGAGCCGTGAGGTTTCACCGCCGGGATCCAGCATGATGAAAATGCCCGCGCGTTTCGTCTTCCAATAGTCGTCGAGCATGGAGATCTCGCGTTCCGAAAGGTCGTAGCGCGCACCCAGGATGAGGAGGCCGTCGGCATCCGTGGGAATGTGGCTGACCTCGGAGAGGTTCACTTGGATGACTTCGAAGTTCTGCTGCTTGCCGAGATCGATGACCGCGTTGTAGGCATCGCTCAATGCGGCATCGGAGCGGCTGCCTTTTCCGACGACGTAGTAGAAACGCCGGACCGAGCCTTCAACCACGGAGACGAGTGCGGAGGTGATCGCATCCTCGCCGCGGAATTCGATGATCTGCCGGTTTGTTTTGGTGCCCGCTTCGCGGACAACGAGTTCTTCCTCGGTGATGAAGCGTTTGTTTGAGCCGCAGCGGATCAGGACACCGTTTTGCGCGAGAGAAAGGCCTGTGTCCGCCTTGAGTTGTTCGGCGCGCTCGATGTCACGCACAGGGTCTATGGAGCGCACTTTGACACGTTTTCTTCCATGCATGTCGTATTCTTCGAGGAGCGACTGCACTTCGCCGTAAACCTTCGAATCGCGGCCGAAAACAATGTAGATCTGCACGTCGCGCGAGAGGCTGCTCAGATAGTTCAGGGTCGCCTCGCTCAAGGTGTAATCCTGACTGGGGCTCAGGTCCCAGCGCCAGTAGTGGCGGTAGTTAAGGCGATTGACGCCGGCGAAGATCGCCAGAGCCAGAATGACCTGGATAAATACGTTCAGGCCGATGCCGGAACGCTTCGGCATTTGAAGCGGTTTTGTGGACGGAGTTGGTTGAGTGGAATCCGGCATGATGGTGGTGCAATCGGGCCTCAAGGACGCCAGCGGCGGAATTCAACGACGTGATGCGTGAAGCTCAGGAACAGCAGGGACATGCTGACATAGTAAATGAGAGGACGGCTGTCGATGAGGCCGGCGGTGAAAATGCGGATGTGTTCCGTGGCGGCGAAGTAATTGACGACATCCACGATGGTGTCGGAAATCTTGCGGCCTACGACCATGATGAAAATGCCGAGCAGGAAATGCACGAGGCTCAGCGTGAACGAGATGATTGCGGCGACGATTTGATTCGTTGTCAGCGATGAGGCGAAACAGCCCATGGCAAGATTGAACATGCCCATCACGACGAGAATCAAGTAGGCGCCCTGCATGGCGCCCGCCGGCAGTTCCACCTGTCCGGCTGTGATCCAGTGGGCGAACTTGAAATTGAACAGGCTCGGCATCCAGAGGACGCAGTAAACAATCAGCGACGCCAGGTATTTGGAGGCGACCACCTGCCACGCGCGCACCGGGGCTGTGAAGAGTGTTTCGAGCGTCCCCATCTTTTTCTCTTCGGCAAAGAGACGCATGGTGAGCAGCGGAAAGATGAAGAAGTAGGACAGCCAGAACCACATGGCATGAAAGGTCCAGCTCACGATGGAGCCGTCGCTCGGGGCGCTCTCAAGGACGGACAATGCGGCGCGGAAAGCGAATCCATTCAGGACCATGACCAGCGCCAGCACGACGTAGGCGACCGGCGAAACAAAGAAAGCGTGCAGCTCTTTTTTGAGCAAAATCCAAAAGATCCTCATAGGACGTGCGTGGGGATGTCGTTGGGAGTCCCGGCGTTCATGGAGAGCTCGACAAAGACGTCCTCCAGAGTGGGCAGTTGGCGGTGCATCTCGCGGATGCGCCATTTCTGCTGCGTGGCGAGTTCCATCACCTCATCCCGAATGTCATGATCAGGTTCGACGCGTAGGGTAAAGCGCCGCCAGGGCGGGGCGCTGTTTTCCTCCTCGGTGACTTTCCGCACGCCGGGTACTGCAAAAAGCTTTTCCTGAAGGCCTCCTGGCCCGTCGACCTCGAGGTGAAGCAGCGTGGTCGAGCGCAACTGACGGGTGAGGTTCTGCGGCGTGTCATTGGCGCGGATGCGGCCTTGATGAATCATGACCACACGGTCGCAGGTTTGCTCGACCTCGTGCAGGATGTGGGTGGAGAGCAGGACGGTGTGCTTTGATTTCAAACTACGGAGCAGGTCGCGGACGTGGCGGATCTGCACTGGGTCCAGGCCGTTGGTTGGTTCGTCGAGGATGAGAAGCTGAGGCTTGTGCACCAAGGCATCCGCCAGGGCCACGCGCTGACGATAGCCTTTGGAAAGGTTGCCAATCAGGCGCCGGCGCATGTCGGTCACGCCCGTGAGCTCCATCACCTCGCCAATACGACGGCGCATGGACGCTCCGGAGAGGCCTTTCAGCTCCGCACGAAAGCGCAGGTACTCTTTCACTTTCATGTCGGTGTAGAGCGGTGCCATCTCCGGCATGTAACCCACGGACTGGCGCACCTGGATCGACTGATGAAACACGTCAAAGCCTGCCACCTGCACCCTGCCGGAGGTGGCAGGCATGTAGCCGCTGAGAATCCGCATCGTGGTCGATTTTCCGGCACCATTGGGACCGAGGAACCCCACGATCTCCCCGGGTTCCACCTGGAAGGAGATGTTGTTCACCGCAGTGCGACCGGCATACTGCTTGGTGAGTTCCTGAACATCAATCATGACTGGGGGAGAGGGGAGCGGCTGGGTTAAAGGGGGAAATTTAAGCCTATGCGCGCCTGAATGACAATTCGCAATCAGGCATTCGCAAAAATGATGAGGGAGACGGCGGATGCTGCCGTCTCCCTCGTGAATCGTTCGTAGAGATCAGTCGTTGTAGGCGGCCTCACCGTGTTCCGCGAGGTCGAGCCCCTGATTCTCATCTTCCGGCGTGACACGCAGGCCGATCGTCAGGTCGATGACCTTGAGGATCGCGTAGCTCGCAAGGCCGGACAGGAGGATGGTGTAAAGCGATGCCAGGCTTTGGGTGAGCAGTTGTTTGCCAATGTGGAAGTCCCCCAGTCCGCCAGCAAACGCTGTGGAGCCAAACACGGCGACCAGGATCGTCCCGATGAAGCCGCCGACGCCGTGCACGCCGAAAACATCCAGCGAGTCGTCGTAGCCGAATTTCTTCTTCAGCTTGGCGCAGGCCAACCAGCAGAGCAGGGCGGAGGCACTGCCAATGCAGACAGCTCCGATCGGTCCGACCTTGCCCGAAGCAGGCGTGATGGCCGCCAGACCGGCGATGGATCCTGTGGCGATGCCAAGGGCGCTCGGCTTGCCATTGCGCACCCATTCGATCAGCATCCACACCACCGACGCGGCGCAGGCGGAGAGATGCGTGACGACGAGCGTCATGGCGGCGGCTCCGTTCGCGGCGAGCTGGCTGCCCGCATTGAAACCAAACCATCCCACCCACAGCATGCCCGCTCCGGTGATGGTCAGCGCCAGATTGTGCGGCATGAGCTGGGCGCTGGGGAATTCCTTGCGGGGTCCGACCATCACACAGGCCACGAGGGCCGCGACTCCGGCCGTGATGTGCACCACGATTCCGCCGGCGAGATCGATCACGCCCGTGAGGCCGAAGAATGCGCCGGCCTTGTGCCACACGCCGTAGCAGCAGGGCGCATAGACCACGAGGCTCCACACGATGCTGAACACGAGGATTGCCTTGAATTTCATACGTTCGGCGAACGCACCGATAAAGAGGCCCGGAGTGATCAGGAAGAACATCATTTGATACGCGAAGTGCAGAAGTTCCGGGATCGTCGGGCAGTCGCTGCGCACCGTGTCGGGAGTGACACCGCTGAGAAAGGCTTTGCCGAAGCGGCCGATCACCGAACAGCCGTCGCTGAAGCACAGCGAGTAACCGCAGACGAGCCACACGAGGCTCAGCACGGCGGTCAGTGCGAAGCACTGCATCAGGATGGAAAGGATGTTTTTCGCACGCACCAGTCCGGCATAAAACAGCGCGAGGCCGGGGATCATCATGAACAGCACCAGCGCGGTCGAGACCAGCAGCCAGGCCGTGTCCCCGCTGTTGATCGTGGAGCCGTCGGCGGCATGGGCGGAGGTGGTCACGAGTGCGAGCGCAAGCGTCGCGGAAAAGCTCCGCAAGGCTCCGCTCCCGGTGCGTTTCAGCAGGGGATGGGTCATGGTTGGTTGGCGGCTGGTTGGGTTGGGAGCCGCAGATGCTAGACAGCCAACCCAAAGTGACAACTGGCAATCAAGATGCCCAATGGTGACTATTTGCCCGCTTCTCGTGTGCCCGTGCCCTTTGGCATGTTCATGAGGCTGTCTCCCAGTTCGGCCCGAATGCTGTCGGCGTGCTTCTGAAGTTTGGCGACCTCGTCCGGGTTTTGGGTGGCCAGATTCTTGGACTCGCTGATGTCGGTGTAGAGGTCGTAGAGCTCCGGCTGCTCGATTTTGACCTGCTGATAAAGAACCGGTATGCCCCCGGTGGCTTTCGGAGCTTCTGGAGGTAGGCTGCGGTACTTGTGAGGAAGCTGCAGTTTCCAGCGGCCGTCGCCACTAGTGATGGCCTGAAGTTGATTCTGTTCGTAGTAGAAGGCGTAGAAGTCGTGAGGGTTCTTTGCCTCAGGAGCACCGGAAACGATGGGCCAGCAGTTCAGGCCGTCGATCTTGTGTTCCGGCAGCTTGGCATCGATGACGTGGGCGATGGTGGGCAGCAGGTCGATGGTCATCATCATGGTGTCCGTGGTCGTGCCGGCGGGAATTTTGCCCGGCCATTTCATGATGCCGGTCACACGCGTGCCACCCTCCCAGCAGGTGCCTTTGCCTTCACGCAGCGGTCCGGCGCTCCCGGCGTGATCGCCATAGCTGAGCCAGGGGCCGTTGTCGGAAGTGAAAATGACCCAGGTGTTCTCTTCGAGGCCGTTCTTCTTCAGCGTGTCCACGATCTGGCCCACGGACCAGTCCACCTCCATCATGACATCGCCAAACAGGCCCTTGCCGGACTTGCCCTTGAATTTGTCGCTCACAAACAGCGGCACATGCACCATGCTGTGGGCCAGGTAGAGAAAGAAGGGCTTGTCCTTGTTCTTCTCGATGAAGCTCACGCCGCGGGCGGTGTAGTCGGTCGTGAGATGCGTCTGGTCCTCTGGGGTGATCTCCTCATCCACGACATGATCGTTTTCATACATCGGCAGCTTGGGATAAGTGCCCTTCTTCGCCTGCGGATGGAAGGGCCACATGTCGTTCGAATAGGGAATGCCATAGTATTGATCGAAGCCGTGTTTGACCGGCAGGAACTGGGGCAGGGAACCAAGGTGCCATTTCCCGACGGCGGCGGTGGCGTAGCCTTTTTGCTTCACCAGTTCGGCGAGGGTCATTTCGTCCGCATTGATGCCATGTTTGGCCGATGGTCCGAGTGCACCGTGAATGCCGACGCGATTGGGGTAGCACCCGGTGAGCAGCGCCGTGCGCGAGGCGCTGCATACCGGTTGGGCGACGTGGAAGTTGGTGAACTTTCGACCGTCGGCAGCCAGTTTGTCGATGTTCGGCGTATGGTATCCCTGAGCGCCGAAGCAGCTAACGTCGGCGTAGCCCATGTCATCCATGAAGATGACCACCACATTCGGTTTTTCGGCGGCGATGGCTGCTTGAACAAGGGCAATGGACGTTAACAAGGAGATAAGCAGCGGGCGCATGGTTGTCATTGAGGTGGTTGGAAAGTGAAATGCAGTAGGCTCACTGGCCGGGCATGGCCAGTTCGAAATCGAAGGTGCGATCGGGCAGCGTGCAGCGCTGGTTCAGCAGCGGGGAGTAGTCCTGGCAGCGCACCGTCTTCCCATCTGGCAGAACTTGGAGCAGACGCAGCCAACCGTTGCCGCCGTTCACGTCCTTTTGGTAATCGACCACCATCTCCTGAACGGTCTGCCCCGTCTTTGCCGTGCTGGTGCGATGATTGGTGTAGCAGGCATGCCCGCTGAGAATCATCACCACATTCGCGTGTTGCGACGCCATCTGCCACAGATCCTCGGGCTGTGTTGTGTCGGGCTTTTCGGCCGGGGCGGGTTCATCGGCCTTGGCCTTTCCCATGCTGGCCGAGAGCTTGATGCGTTCGTTGGTCCTCGGATCCAGATAGGCGTGGGTGAAAAGGATGACGCCGTGCTTCGGATGCGCGGCGATCACGTCGTTCGTCCAACGCAGGACGTCTGCCCGCGGCGCGAACTCGAGGCCTATGACCAGCCATTTGCGGTCGCCCGCCTCAAACTGGTGCCAGTGGTTGTCCACCTTGCGCTGCTCCTCGTCGTAGGAGCCGCCGAAGGTCGGCATGGCGCGGAACATCGGCAGCGGCAGCCAGACGCTGAACGGCGTCCGATGGGTGTTGATCTGCAGTTTGCCGCCGTAGTCGTGGTTCCCCGGCGCGCTGGCCCACGGCACCTTGCCGTCGAGGCGTTTGAAAGCATCCCGGGCCACCGTCCACTCAGCATCGGCCGAAGTTTCAGTGACGTCGCCCACTTGGATGGCAAAACGGATGCCGTACTTCGTGGCGTTGTCCGCCAGCCATTGCGTCTGCCTGTGGAAGATCTCCGGGTGCAACTGGGCGTAAAACTGCGTGTCCGGCAGAATGGCGATGGTGAAGCCTCCTGGCACCACCTCCGGTGCTCCGGGTTCCATTTGGGCCGAGGCAGGCTGCAAGGCCGGCAGCGGTGAAGTTTTGGCCGCGGTCTTGGGGGCCTCTTGAGCCAAGGTGAGGCTTGCGAGGAACAGAGACGGGAGGCAGCGTAAAAACATGGGCAAGGCAACGCCGGGTGGAGCCTTTCTTTGCAACTGAATGGCCGGGTCGGCAAAGGATCTGCAACTAGCCGCGGTGTTGGGGCGAAATCCTAGAGAAGCCAAGGAATTGCGCCCTTTTTCCGCTTGCCGATTCCTAGCATTCCTTTATGATCGCCGTCCTTCCCGGACAGAATTAACGTTTTTATGGCGAGAGTGGGGCCTTCCCCGCTCTTTTTTGTCTGGTGACATCACGAATTTTTTATGATCAGCGAACTTAAAGCCCTTTTCGATTACTACGAGAAAGAGAAAGGAATCGACCGCAACAAGATGGTCGAGGCCCTGTCACAGGCATTGCTCGCCGCCTCCAAGAAAAGCATCGGTCCTGCGCGTGAACTGCGCATCGACATCGATCCCGACAAGGGCACCATCAAGGCGTTTGCCAAACTGATCGCCGTCGAGACCGTGACCAACCGATGGGAGGAACTTCCGCTTCCCACGGCCAAACGCTTCAAGAAAGACGCTGTCGTGGGTGACGAGATCGAAGTCGAAGTCACGCCGAACAACATGGGCCGCATTGCCGCCCAGACCGCGAAGCAGACGATGCTGCAGCGCCTGCGCATGGCGGAGAAGGAAAACCTCTATGACGAGTTCAAGGACCGCACCGGTGACGTCGTCAGCGGCGTGGTGCGCCGTTTTGAAAAGTCCGATGTGATCATCGACCTCGGCAAGTTCGAAGGTGTGATGACTTCCAAGGAGCGTGTCTCCACCGAGGATTACACCCCAGGCGACCGCATGCGTTTCTACGTCAAGGCGGTGGAAAAGGACAGCGGACGCGGACCGGAGATCATCCTCTCCCGCGCCCATCCGAACTTTGTGCGCCGTCTGTTTGAATTCGAAGTCAGCGAAATCGGTGACCGCACCGTGGAGATCGCCAGCATCGCCCGTGAGGCTGGTTACCGCACCAAGGTGGCCGTGCACAGCGCTGACGAAAAGGTGGATCCTGTGGGCGCCTGCGTGGGCCTGCGTGGAGCACGTGTGAAGAACATCGTCCGTGAACTGAACAATGAGAAGGTGGACATCATCCGCTGGAAGGCCGACCCCGCCGAGTTCGTGCGCGAAGCCCTGAAACCGATCAAGGTCATCTCGATCTCGGTAAACACTGAGAAGAAAGAGGCGCGGCTCACCGTCAGCGATGAAGATCTTTCCAAGGCCATCGGCCGTCGTGGTCAGAACGCCCGCCTGACCTCCCGTCTCGTCGGCATGGACCTCGTCATCGAGAAGGATGAGCACGCCGCTGAGGTCTTCGAAGGCCAGATGGGCAGTGCCGTGCATCATCTCATGGAAGCCTTGGACATTTCCGAGGACGTCGCCCGCCAGCTCACCGAAGGTGGCATGGGCGATCTCAAAACGCTGGCCACCGGGGTCGATGTGGACGACATTGCCGAAGTGCTCGGTGGTGACGCCGAAATGGCCCGTCAAATTTTTGAAAAGGCCGCCGCACATGCTTCAGCTCCTGAGTCGGAGTAGCCCCTGTGCCGCCATGACAACGACTTTAAAACACCCCAAACCCTCCGACCAGCCAGCCCCCAACGCCGCTCGCCCGATCCACTTTTCTCATGCCCAGCAAGCCCTCATCCTCCAAAAAGAGCAAGACTTCCACCGACGAGGTCGGTAGCGAGGAACTGCCTGTCGAAAGTGCCAAGCCGAAAAAATCAGGCAAAGACAAGGTGCTTTCGTTGATTGAGGAGAAGAAGCCCCGCAGCAGGGGCGCCGCCAAAGAAGGATCGGCACTGCCACCCCTGGGAGCGAAAAAGGCCGCTCCCGCTCCGAAGAAGGAGGAACCGGCCGCCCCCGCCAAGCCCTCGGTGGATGAGCAGAAGGCCGCCGCATTGAATCTTTTTGAAGACGATGACAAGCCGAAGGTGCGTCGTCGGCCCGCCCCCGAAGTCCAGCAGAGCGCTCTGCCTCCGATCTCGCTGCTGATCGAAGACACGACGCCGAAGCCGATCGTTCCTATCGTGCATGCTCCGCCTCCGGAGGCGCCGGTGCCGGAATTCGAACTCGGGGAAAACGGTGAAAAGATCATTCACTTGAAGCCGCCGATCGTGGTCAAGGACCTCGCGGACAAGATGGGCCTGAAGCCCTTCAAGATCATTTCCGAACTCATCGCCTTCAAGGTGTTCGCCAGCGCGGACAAGGCGATCGACATTGAAATCGCCGAGAAGATCTGCGAGAAGCACGGCTTCAAACTCGAGCGTGACAAGCGCGAGAAAGGCGGCGGCGTTCACAAGGTCGAGGAAGTCATCGTTGAGCCCGAGGCCCAACCGGTTGAAGAGGTGGAGGAGGACAAACTCGAACTCCGAGCGCCGATCATCACCTTCATGGGCCACGTGGACCACGGCAAGACCTCGCTGCTTGACGCGTTGCGCAAGACGCAAGTCACCGCGGGTGAAGCAGGCGGCATCACCCAGCACATCGGTGCCTACTGCATCTTCCACAACGGCAAGCCCATCACCTTCATCGACACCCCCGGTCACGCCGCGTTCTCCGCCATGCGTGCCCGTGGCGCCAACGTCACCGACATCGTCGTGCTCGTCATTGCGGCGGACGACGGCATCATGCCGCAGACTAAGGAAGCGCTCAGCCATGCCAAGGCCGCCGGCGTGCAGCTCATGGTCGCCTTGAACAAGTGCGATCTGCCCACCGCGAACGTCATGCGCGTGAAGAGCCAGCTTCAAGACATCGGTCTTGCACCGGTGGACTGGGGTGGTGAGATCGAAGTCATGGAAGTCTCCGCCAAGAGCGGGCTCGGACTCGACAACCTGCTCGAGACGATGTCCCTCCAGGCGGAAGTGCTCGAACTCAAGGCGGATCCCAAGGCGTCCCCACGCGCCACGGTCATCGAATCGTCCATGGTTGCCGGCAAGGGCCCCGTGGCCACGGTCATCATCGGCCAGGGCACGCTCAAGGTCGGCCAGCCCTTCATCTGTGGCCCCCTCTGGGGCAAGGTCAAGGCGCTGATCAACGACCGCGGCGAGGCCATCAAGGAAGTCCTTCCCGGCATGCCCTGCGAAGTCATCGGCTTCAGCGACATGCCTCACGTCGGCGACGAGGTCGTCGTCATGAGCAGCGAACGCGATGTCAAAAAGCTCAGCGAGGAGCGCCTCGAAGAGCTGCGCCAGAAGAAACTCAGCGTGCCGCGTCGTTCCACCCTGGAGCACCTCTTTGCCAGCATCGAGGACAGCAACAAGAAGGCCCTCAAGATCGTGCTCAAGTGTGACGTTCAGGGCTCGGTCGAGGCCATCGCGAAGTGCCTCACCGACATCAAGAGCGACAAGTGCAACCTCGACATTTTGCACAAGGAGGTCGGTGCCATCAACGAATCCGACGTGCTGCTCGCCAGCGCGTCTGACGCCATCATCCTCGGCTTCAACGTCAAGGTGGAGAACAAGGCCCTCACCACTGCAAAACGCGAGAACGTGCAGGTGAAGCTCTATTCCATCATCTACGAACTGATCGATCAGGTGAAGGAGGCCATGGCCGGCCTGCTCGATCCGATCACTCGCGAGAAGATTCTCGGCCACGCCCGCGTGAAGCAGGTGTTCAAGGTCCACAAGGGCTTCGTCGGCGGTTCCGTCGTCACGGACGGCAGCATGCAGCGCAAGCAGCGTGCCCGTGTGCTGCGTGACGGCCAGGCCGTCTATGACGGCGGCTTCGAAACCCTTCGTCGCTTCCAGGATGAAGTCGGCGAGGTTCGCAACGGCCTCGAGTGCGGCATCAAGCTCTCCGGCTTCAGCGACTACGAAGAAAACGATGTCATCGAGTGCTACGAACTCGAGAAGATCGCCCAGACACTCTAAGCGTGTGGCGAAGGGCAAAGGGTGTAGAGTCCAGAACTCCGACCCCTTCGCCCTCAGCCCTCCGCCATTTGCGCCATGTCCCTCCGAGTCCAAAAAGTCTGCGAACTCATTCGCCGTGAGCTCAGCGTCATCCTTGAAAAGGATTTCCGCATTGAGAACTGCCTCGTGACCATTCACGAGGTCAGTGTCACGCCCGACATGCGCCAGTGCTTTGTGTACGTCGGAGTCATCGGCAAACCGCACCAGCAGGACGCCGCCATCGAAAAGCTCACGAAGGCCCGCGGCTTCATCCAGCGGGATCTCTACAAGCGCGTCAAGCTGCGCTGCAGTCCGCAGCTCTTCTTCCGGCTCGACAAGTCCGTCGAACGCGGCGTGCCGCTGCTCAACATCATCGACAATCTTCCGCCGCCGCTGCCAGATCTTCCTGAGGAGACGCCGCCCGAAGACACGCCTCCGAAGTAATGCCCGAAAACTCCTCCACCGCTGAAATCGTTGCAGCCATGCGCTCCGCGCAGCGCATCGCCGTCGTCGCTCATGTGCGTCCTGATGGTGACGCCGTGGGCTCTGTCCTCGGCCTCGCCCTGAGCCTCCGCGCTCTTGGCAAGGACGTCATCGCCCTCCTCGAAGACGGCGTCCCGTCCAACCTCGCCTTCCTTCCTGGCACCGACACCGTGATTCAGCCTGGCTCCGAGCCGCTGCAAGTCGATCTCGCCATCGCGCTCGACACCGCCACGCATGAGCGCATCGGCGCGAAGTGCAAGGCGCTGCTCGATCCCGCGCCGCTGCTGGTGAACATCGATCATCATCCCACCAATCCGCGCTACGGGACGCTCAATCTCATCGACTCCGACTCTCCCGCGACCGGCCAGATCATCTACAATCTGCTCACCGAGCACGGCCTGCCCGTCGACGACGCCGTCCGGCAGAATCTCTTCATCGCCATCTCCACGGACACCGGTTCTTTCCAATATCCCGCCACCAACGCGCGGACGCACCGCATCGCCGCTGAAATGATCGAGGCCGGGCTCGACACCGCGCGTCTCGCGCAGTTCGCCTACCATTCCTATCCGCTGCGCCGTCTCGCGCTCATGCGCGACATGCTCAACCACATGGAATTCCGCGCCGACGGCCGCATTGTCAGCTGGCAGCTCAAGCAGAAGCTCATGGACGAGATCTCCATGGACCCCGGCGACACCGAAGGTCTCATCGACACGCTGCGCATGATCGACTCCGTCGTCAGCTGCGTCATCTTTGAAGACGTGGAAGGCGGCAAGGTGCGCGTCAGCGCGCGTTCCAAGGACAACCGCCTCGATGTCTCGGTCATCTGCTCCAAGTTTGGCGGCGGCGGTCATCGCCTCGCATCCGGTGCGCGCCTGAAGGGCCCCATTGAAGAAGCTGCGGAGAAATTTTTACAGGCACTCGAAGATGAAGTCAGACGAATTGATTAGCGGCGTCCTCCTGGTGGACAAAGGCCAGGACATGACCTCGCATGATGTCGTCGCCGTGGCCCGGCGCTGCCTGAACATGAAGAAGATCGGCCACTGCGGCACGCTCGACCCCATGGCCACCGGCATGCTCATCCTCGTGCTTGGCAACGGCACCCGTCTCTCCGACCTCCTCATGTCCGAGGACAAGGAATACACCGGCACCATCACGCTCGGGAAGACCACCAACACCCAGGACGCCGAAGGCGAGGTCGTTGAAGAAAAGCCCGTGCCCGCGGATCTCACGCTGGATCAAGTGAAGGCCGCGTTCGACTCCCTGAAGGGTGACTTCTACCAGATGCCCCCGATGGTCTCCGCCATCAAGATCGGCGGCGTCCCGCTCTACAAGCTCGCACGCAAGGGCCAGGAGGTGGAGCGCGAGCCGCGCTTCGTCCGCGTGTACGATTACGAGATCACCCGCTTCGCTCCGCCGGAGGTCGACTTCCGCGTCGTCTGCAGCAAAGGCTTCTACGTCCGCACCTACGCGCACGACATCGGCCAGAAGCTCGGCTGCGGTGCGCACCTGAGCTCCCTGCGCCGCACACGCTCCGGCCACTTCAAGCTTCTCCCCGGCAAGCACGTCACCTTTGACATGCTCAAGGGAGGCAAACGCGACGAAGTCCTCGCCGCCATGCTCTCCCTCTACGACGTCTCCAAGCTCCGCGGCGCGTAAGCACGCGGGGCTGCCGCCAGGCTTCGGTCAGGCCGATGGGGTGGAGGCGGGTGCGCTGGTTTCCTGCGCGCTTTCCTGTTCGATGTCTTCAAACGAGCGGCGCACCGTTTCGATCTGCTGCCGGTAGTGTTCCGCATCGCCGTAGTCGAAGAAATGCCGGTAGCGGCTGTGCATCGACTTCATGCGCAGCGCGTGTTTGATCGGGCACCAGTACTGTTCCGTGCGCGCCGCGATCTCCGTGGCGCAGGCGATCACCCCGTTGGCGTAGCCGCAGTATTCGCAGTTGAATTTCTCCGCCCAGTTCAGGTAGGACAGATGCCGCCGGTCCAGCTTGATGTAGTCGCTCCGCTTCACCTTCGGAATGCCGTAGATCGGGAAGCAGATCGCCTGATACACGGTCATGAACAGATCCATCAGCGCGATGGGTATGATGCAGGACCAGATCACCGGAGTGGTGAGCAGGATCATGAAGCGCGAATCGCGCACATAGGCGGCGAAGCGCTTCACCAGCAGCTTGTGCCTCGCGCGCGCCTCCTCGGTGAAGCGCACCTTGCCCTGGCGCACTTCGTAGAAGAACTCGGCCTCCTTCCGTTGCAGCTCGCGCACGATGTCCTTTTCCAGCACACGCATTCTTTCCAGCAGGGAGTCGAGTTTTTCGTTCATGGGGAAGGGGCGGTTGATTCGGCCGGCCTGAGGCCTGCGCTCACGGCGCGCTCTTCCCAAACGCCCCTCCTGCCTCCCGTTCTTGCTCAAAGGCAGGCCGCCCCATCCCATTTCCCTCAAAGGAGCGGAAGCTTTCAGGTCCGGTCACCCCCGTGGTTGAACTGCAGGCCCCGGGCCTGATCAAAGCGTCTTAATACGAGTAGATGAACCGCACCGAGGCGAAATGCGCCTGCATGTCCTGACGGAAGAGCTGGAGGGAGTAGTTCAGCATGAGGCTCAGGCTGTCGGTGAACTGAAAATTCACGCCGGTGCCGAGAACCATGTAGTCCTGTCCGGGCGCCTCGTTACGCGTGGTGGTCGTCAACGGCAGGTTCACCAAAGACGCGCTGGTGGCGTTGTTGTGGGTGATGTTCTGGCGTTCGTAGCTCAGGCGCAGCTGCGACGTGATGGTGGCCCAGTTCGTCTTGAACTTCTTGCTCGCCACCCAGCCGACTCGGCTGATGAGCGAATCGAAGCTGCGGCTGCCATACGCCAGCGCTGCGAGACCGCCGCCTGTCTCCGTGTAGGCGTCCACGGCCACGTTGGTGTAATCCAGTCCGATGAACGGGCCGGTGACGAAGGTGTTGTTCTGAAAGCGGAAGGTCCAGCCGGAGTTGAACTGCACCGTGTTGGTCCAGGCCGTGGTGTCGCCATTGGCGGTGGGCAGGCCCACACCCGGATTGCGTGAGGAATCGATGTCCAGCATGCCAAAGCTGTAGAGCGTATCCACCCAGAATGACCGCCGCACGTAGGAGGCATAGGCGGAGAGCGCCAGGCCCTGAATGTTGAGCGTGCCGAGGCTGTTGGCATACGACTGGTGGGTGTTGATGAACGAGGCCGCGAATCCCAACGCCAGATGGCGGGTGAAGTGGCGCTCGATGCCGACGCTCGGGGACCAGGTCTGTGCGTCCATGCCGGCTTGGGTGCCGATGCCGCTGAGGCTGACGTTGGCATAGTTGACCGTGGTGAAAACCTCCCACTGGCGGGAGCGTCGCACCATTTGAGTGACAGGACTTTCCTCCGGTCCGTCGCCCTGTCCCACCACCACGCCGTCGTCGAGGGAAGCGGCGAGGCTTCCATCGCCTTCCTCTTCGCCCTCACCGGCGCGCAGCATGAAGAGACGGCCGTTGACGTCGGCGAGCGCGCCCTGAATCGAGCTGAGAATCGCCTGGTCCTGCAAGGCGGCGGTCTGCAGTCCTCCCACCGCGTCCACCACGGTGTAAACGCCGGTGGTTGGATCGAACTGGCCGACCTGCGTGGCACTGAGGCCGAGTGAGGAATCACTCACCGCCAGGCTGCCGACAATGCTGCCAGCGCCGCCGTTGAGATTGATGAGCTGCCAACTGTCCCCGCCGACGAATCCGGTCATCGCATTGGGATTGCCAATCAGCAGCGTGCCGCCGGCGCTGGCATTGAGGATGCCCGTCAGGTTGAGCGTGTCCGACGCGCCAACGACCGTCGTGTTGTCCCCGAGGCCCGCTCCCGTGATGAGATCGACGGCGATGACGCTTCCCGCGCCCAAAACGAGCGCTCCAGTGCCGCTGGTGCTCACCGAAAAGATGGCCGCGTCAGCGGAGCCCACGCGCTGCAGGTTGAGGATGCCATTGAGGAACACCGACTGGTCCACCGCGGTGGTCACGGAGCCATTACCCGTGAGGATGGCGTTGGACGCCACCGTCACGTCTCCTGCGCCAGAGAGGCTGCCGCTGATCGCGAGAGTGCCGACGGTCACGTTCGTGGCGCCGGTGTAAGTGCTGTCGGCGGTGAGGTTGGTGATGCCCGTGCCAGCCTTGGTCACCGACAGGCTGCCGGCGAGCTGCGGATCGAAGCTGATGTCATTGGTGTGATTGAAGTTCACCGCGGCCGTGCCGCTGCCGCCGGTCACGACGGCGGCATTGAGCGTGCCGGCAGCGCCGCCGGTTCCCATGTTGAGAGTGCCGCTGCTCGCGACATCACTGGCCAGCGTTACCGTGCCGCTGCCGCCAGCACCCACGTTCACCACGCCGCTGTCCGTGAGGTTCACTTCCCCCGTTCCGCTGTAGCCGACGTAGAGACTGCCGCTGCTGGTCCAGCTCCCTCCGCTCACATTCGCCGTGCCCACCGAGCCGCTGTTGAAACCCAGAGTGCCATTCGTGTTGCTCACGCTGCCGCCGCTCACATTGAGTTCCCCCGTGCCGGAACTGCCGACAAAGAGACTGCTGCTGTTGGTCCAGGTCCCGCCGCTCACCGTCGCCGTGCCCACCCCGCCGCTGTTGAAACCCAGAGTGCCGGACGTATTGCTCACGCTGCCGCCGCTCACATTGAGCTGCCCTGTGCCGGCACCGCCGATAACAAGAAAGCTGCTGTTGGTCCAGCTTCCGCCGCTCACAGTCGCCGTGCCCACCCCGCCGCTATCATTCCCCAGATAGCCATTCGTGTTGCTCACGCTGCCGCTGCCGCTCACATTCAGCTCCCCCGTGCCGAAATTGCCGACAACAAGCAGGTTGCTGTTGGTCCAGCTTCCGCCGCTCACGTTCACCGTGCCCGCGGACCCGTTCTGATTGCCCAGGCTGCCCCCGTTGCTGCTCACGCTGCCACTGCCACTCACATTGAGCTCCCCCGTCCCGAATAAGCCGACAAAGAGACCGCTGCTGTTGGTCCAGCTTCCGCTGCTGACATTCGCCGTGCCCACCCCGCTGCTGTTGTAACCCAGAGTGCCAGACGTATTGCTCACGCTGCCGCCGCTCACATTGAGCTGCCCTGTGCCGGAATTGCCGACAATAAGAGTGCTGCTGTTGGTCCAGCTCCCGCCGCTGACGTTCGCCGTGCCCACCCCGCTGCTGTTGTAACCCAGATAGCCGTCCGTGTTGCTCACGCTGCCGCTGCCACTGACATTGAGCTGCCCCGTGCCGGCATCGCCGACATAGAGAATGCCGCTGCTGGTCCAGCTCCCGCCGCTCACATTCGCCGTGCCCACCGCGCCGCTTAGCTGACCCAGATAGCCAGTCGTATTGCTCACGCTGCCGCTGCCGCTCACATTGAGCTCCCCCATGCCGGAACCGCCGATATAAAGCCTGTTGATATTGGAAGAGCGTCGGGTGGGGAAAGAGGGTAGGTCTCGGGGGTCGCCGTATCATTCAAAAAAACCATCCGTATCGCTCACGCT
>NZ_JAGRPF010000189.1 GCF_020439865.1 Prosthecobacter sp. | reverse complement strand
TGGATGGAAGAGCGACGCGCGTATCCGTATTCAAACCGATAAGAGCCTTATTGGAACTGAATGGACGGCCACCTTCAATGGCGAGGCGATTGAGGCAACCCACGACATTTCCGAACCCTACGCGGTGCCTTATCCGTCCATGCTTGCCAAGCCCGAAGAGCTTCGCGCTTGGACGATCCCCGCGAAACGGCTGCGCGAAGGCAAAAACAGCCTCGAAGTCACGCAGAGGTCCGGAGGCGTATGCTCGGTTTTGTTTGTCGATCTCGCCATTGGTCAGCAGCCTTGACCAGCAAGGCTGGCGTGGTTGGTTCGTCTCCAACTAACCAACCTCATGAAGACTTTTCTGTTCGCCTCTGCCCTTTTGTCGTCATTTGCCGCTGCGGCGGTGGTGGAATCCGATGTGTGTGTCTATGGCGGCACGTCCGGTGGTGTGGCGGCGGCGGTGCAGGCGGCACGGATGGGGAAGTCGGCGGTCATCGCCGAACCGGGAAAGCACCTCGGCGGAATGACGAGCGGCGGCCTCAGTGCAGTGGACATTGGAGATCCCCGTTCAGTGGGCGGCATTGCGCGTGAGTATTTCACGAAACTGGCGGCGACGGTGGGCGTGACGCTGGCGTGGGACAAGGCGTTTGAAAGCAAGGGCGGTGGTCCTGCCACGGGCGGCGCGTATGCGATCGAGCCGCACAAGGCGGAGGAGGTTTTTACGACGATGGCACGTGAGGCGGGAGTGAAGGTGCATTTCAACGCACGACTGGCTTCGACGAAGATGGAAGGAGCACGCATTACCGAGTTCGTCACGGAAGATGGCACCGTGTTTCGCGCGAAGATGTTCATCGACTGCACCTACGAGGGCGATTTGATGGCGAAGGCGGGTGTGAGCTACACGCTGATGCGCGAGGGCAATGCGAAGTATGGAGAGACCTACAACGGCATTCATTACACGGACAAATACCTGCCGCGCACGACTCACCTCAAGCCGGGACCGACGGGACGCGTGCCGGGTGGTCAGGGTGTGTGGGATCGTGATTTCCCGCTCGATCCGTATGTCGTGAAGGGTGATCCGAAGAGTGGCCTGCTGCCGTTGATCAACGAAGGCGACCCGGGCACACAGGGCGAGCCGGCGCCGGGCGTGCAGGCCTACTGCTATCGGCTGTGTCTCACGACGAATCCGGCGAACATGATCCCGATCACGCCGCCGTCGGACTACGATTCGAAACGCTATGAAATCGTCGCACGATTCATCGAGGCCTGCCTCGCCATCGGCGATGACATGGACCTGCGCTGGTTCTCGAAGCATGATGCGTTGCCGAACGACAAGTGGGACTTCAACACGGCGACCTTCGGCGGCAATCTGCCCGGCGCTTCGTGGGCCTGGCCGGAGGCAGGCTACGCGCAGCGCGAGAAGATCGCCAAAGAGCACGAGAATTACCATCGCGGTCTGCTGCACTTCCTCGCTACTGATACGTGTGTGCCGGAAAAGGTGCGCAAGGACATGCAGCGTTTTGGTTTGCCGAAGGACGAGTTCACCGACAACGGCGGCTGGCCGCATCAGATCTACGTGCGCGAGGCGCGGCGCATGGTGAGCGATTTCGTCATGACGGAGCATCACACCTTTGGCCGGCAGGTTGCGGAAAAATCCGTCAGTCTCGGCAGCTACGGTACGGATACGCACGAGATCCGCCGCATCGTGAAGAACGGCGTCGTCGCACGTGAAGGCAAAACGGCCACGGGACGCGACGGCGCACCGCCGTATGCCATCGGCTACGACGCGATCGTGCCGAAGAAGAGCGAGTGCGAGAATCTGCTCGTCACCTTTGCCCTCAGCGCCAGCCACACGGCCTTCAGCAGCATTCGCATGGAACCGGTCTTCATGTGCACGAGCCAAAGTGCGGCGACGGCCGCCGTGCAGGCGATTGAGGACGGCGTTTCGGTGCAGGATGTGGATTACGCGAAGCTCAAGCCGCGATTGGAGAAAGACGGTCAGGTGTTGGAGTGGAAGACAGCGACTGCTCCCGGGAAAAAAGCCACGCACTGATGCGACAAAACCTCTTGCCGCTGCGGGGTTGGCGGGAATGTATGTCGCCAAGATGGAACGCGAAAATTTGCCGCTAGAGCGCCGCTTGCGGCAGGAAATCTTGTTTGCCCGCGAGCGGGTGTATCGCTTCGGGCAGCCGACGCCAATGGAGCGTCTCTTTTTGCCGGGCAACGACCCTGCGCCGGAGATCTGGGTGAAGCGCGAGGACCTCTCTCCCGTGAAGTGCTACAAATGGCGCGGAGCCTGCAATGCGATAACGCAGCTCACACTGGAACAGCGGACGAATGGCGTGGTGACGGCCTCTGCGGGCAATCACGCGCAAGGCGTGGCACTGGCGGCGAAGACACTCGGAATTCAGGCACGCATCTACATGCCGCGCTCCACGCCGAAGGTGAAGCAAAACGCAGTGTTGCATCATGGCGGTGAGTTAGTGCGCATCGTGTTGTCCGGCGACAGCTATGACGAGGCGGTGCTGGCCGCCCGCGAGGACGAGCGAAGCAGTGGTGCTTTTTATGTGCATGCGTATGATGATCTCAAAGTCATGGGCGGTCAGGGCACGCTGGCGGATGAGGTCGTGCTCTCTGGTCATGGGCCGTTTGATGCCGCTTTCCTACAGATTGGCGGCGGTGGCATGGCGTCGGCCGTTTCATGCTGGCTGAAGACTTACTGGCCTGAGATCGAGACTGTGGGTGTCGAAGGCATCGGACAGGCGTCGATGAAGGCCGCGCTGGAAGCGGGCAAACCGGTCGAACTGCATGACCTCGATATTTTTTGTGACGGTACGGCGGTGCGCAAAGCGGGTGAACTGCCTTTCAACGTCTGTCGTGAGTTGATCGATCGCGTTGTCACCATCACGAATGCGGAGGTCAGCGCGGCCATCCGCAT
This sequence comes from Prosthecobacter sp., assembly GCF_020439865.1. Taxonomy (GTDB): domain Bacteria; phylum Verrucomicrobiota; class Verrucomicrobiia; order Verrucomicrobiales; family Verrucomicrobiaceae; genus Prosthecobacter. The sequence goes on along the minus strand of NZ_JAGRPF010000189.1, from coordinate 64,492 downwards.
GCTGTGGGAGACGTTGCGCTGCATCTCCGAGCCTTCCGGTGCCATGGGACTGGCGGCGGTGCTGAAGGATCGCGCGGCGCTGGCCGGCAAGAAGGTGCTGGTGGTCATCACTGGCGCGAATATCGACTTCCTTCAGCTTGGGCTCATCGCCCAGTCGGCGGGTTCGATGAACGATGCGTCGCGCACGCTGCGAGTGCACATTCCTGAGCGGACCGGGGCCACGCTCGCCCTGTTGGACTCGTGCTTTGAGGGAATGAACATCGCCGACTTCCAATACGGCCTGAATTCCCCTGACCATGCGTGTCCCGTCTTCACGGTGACGGCTGAAAATGCGGATAAACTGGCCGAGTTGCCCGCACGATTGGAGGCAGGTGGATATCAATGGGAAGATCTCACGGGAGCCGTGGATGTGACCTTTCGCGCCATCTCGTTGCGCGGGGATCTGTTGTCGCATCCGGTCTTTCTGCGTCTGGATTTCTACGAGCGTTCCGGGGCCTTGCATGATTTCCTCTCCCGGCTCATTCGAGATCGCGCCAGCCTTTGCTACTTTAACTACCGTCAATCGGGCGAGCGCATTGGCCGCGCATTGATCGGTCTCGATTTCCAGAGCGTCGGTGCCCGCGCCGCCTTCCTTCAGGATCTTCCTGAGCACGGGGAAGGGTATCGTTCTTGCAGACCGGTGGACGAGGCAACCATGGCGCGCATGACGGCTTGAGTGATCCGATGCGAAAAGCGGTCATGGGCTTCGTTTCCATGCGGCCATGCGTCTCTTCTGCCTTTCCTTGTTCCTGCTGATCACGTCCTTCGCTTCGGCGAAAGCGCCCAACATCATCTACATCCTCGCCGACGACCTCGGCTACGGCGATCTGGCGTGCTACGGCGGGAAGGTGATCCGGACGCCGCGCATTGATCGCATGCGTGCGGAGGGCTTGAAGCTCACGCAGCATTACTCCGGCTCCTGCATGTGCGCGCCCACGCGGTCATCACTGCTTACCGGATTTCACACCGGACACGGGCGCATCCGCAACAACGGCTCGCATCTTCGCCCGCCGGGCAAAGGCCAGCCGACCTTGCTGCCAGACGATGTGACGATGGCGGAGGTTTTGAAGCAAGCAGGCTACGCCACGGGAGTGATCGGCAAGTGGGGCTGCGGTGAAGAAGGTTCGACCGGCGTGCCGAACGAGCAGGGATTTGATCATTGGTTCGGCTATCTCAATCAAAGCAACGCGCATCACTACTACCCGCCCTTTCTCTGGCGGAATCGCGAGAAGGTGCTGTATCCCGACAACCCGGAGAAGCGCACGCACTACAGCCACGATCTGTTCACGCAGGAGGGCATCGAGTTCATCAAGCAGCATCAGAAAGGCGCGCCGTTCTTCCTCTACATGGCCTACACGATCCCGCATGTGGACCTCGATGTTCCGGATGATTCGAAGAAACCCTACATCGGCTCGATTGAAGAAACCGAGCCCTATGGAACGCCGGGCGGCCAGCATTACCGGTATGAACCGCGGCCGCATGCGACCTTTGCCGGGATGGTGAGCCGTCTGGATCGCGATGTGGGACGAATGCTCGACCTGCTGGGTGAACTCGGCATCGCGAAGGACACACTGGTCATTTTCTCCAGTGACAACGGCCCCACCTCCGCCGGTGGGGCGGATCCGAAGTTCTTCGATGGCAACGGTCCGCTGCGAGGCATCAAGTTCGAACTCTACGAAGGCGGCATCCGCTGCCCGTTCATCGCGTGGTGGCCAGGAACGATCACGCCGGGCACCGAATCCTCACACATCTCCGCGCACTGGGATATGCTGCCCACGTTTGCCGAACTGGCGGGTGTGAAACCGCCCGCAGGTCTCGACGGCATCTCGATGGCGCCGCTGCTCACCGGTCACGCCGACGAGCAAAAGGTGCACGCGAATCTCTACTGGGAGGCCTACAACAACGGCGGTCAGCAGGCGGTGCGTCGTGGACCGTGGAAGGCCGTGCGCACCGGCATTCTGAAAAATCCGTCGAAGTCGCTGGAGCTCTACAACCTCGACTCCGATCTGGCCGAGACCACCGACGTGTCTGCTCAGTATCCGGAGATCGCCGCCGAAATGCTGCAACTCATGCAGACCAGTCACACACCCAACGAGCACTACGACTGGAAACCGGCGCCGCCGAAGCCGGGCAAAAAGAACGACGAGTAATCCTGTACGGGCCGATGTGGCCGTTGGTCTTCTCTCTTGACCAGATAGCGGCGCGGGGCGTCCATCGTGTATCAATCATGCCCTTCCCAACCTTGCGCACGTTCGTTGCCACGATCCTCTCATTCTCCTGTATCATCGCGGCGGAGCCACTGCCGGTTGTGGACCTTTCACAAGACACGGCGAGACAGGTCGTGATCGCACAAGGCACGGAGGAAGTTTATCAAGGACATCCAACGACGCTGCTGCTGCCGGATGGCAAAACGATCTTCTGCGTCTGGACGCACGGCCATGGCGGCACCTGCGGGCCGATGAAGCGCAGCGATGACGGCGGCAAGACGTGGAGCGATCTGCTGCCGGTGCCGGAGAACTGGCAGTTGGCAAAGAACTGCCCGTCGCTTTACCGGTTGACGGATCCGCAGGGCGTGACGCGCTTGTTCGTCTTCACCAGCAACGGGCCTGATCACAAGATGCAGTTATCGCACTCCGACGATGAGGGAAAAACGTGGTCGCCGATGCACAGCACAGGACTGGAGTGCGTGATGCCGTTTTGCACCATCGCGCCGGTGGACGGGGGCAGACGTTTGATCGGCCTGACGAGCATCCGCCGTCCTGGCGAGACAAAAGATCCTCGCAGCAATATCATCGTGCAGAGCGAGTCCACCGACGGCGGCATGTCTTGGAGCGCGTGGCGTGTGCTGCTCGATCTCGGCGAAATGAAGCCTTGCGAGCCCGCGGTGATCCGCTCGCCCGATGGCAAACAACTGCTCTGCCTCCTGCGTGAGAACATCCGCAGTGCAGGCAGCCACTTCATGACGAGCGATGATGAAGGCCGCACCTGGTCGAAGCATCAAACTCTGCCGCCAGGTCTGTGGGGTGACCGGCACATGCCGCGCTATGCTGCGGATGGACGGCTGGTGGTTTGTTTTCGCGACATGGGCTCGAACAAGACCACGCACGGGCATTTCGTCGCCTGGGTCGGTCGCTACGAGGACATCGTCAGCGGCAGGGAGGGCGAATACAAAATCAAGCTGCTGCACAGCCACAAAGGCAGCGATTGCGGGTATCCGGGTCTCGAGTTGCTGCCGGACGGCACCTTCGTTGCGACGACCTACATCAAGTATCGCCCCGGCGCGGAGCAGAACTCGGTCGTGAGCACGCGATTCACGCTCGCCGAGACCGATCACGCGGAGAAGACAGCGGGCGAGACCGCGGCGCGCAAAGCCGCAGGCATCGTTCTGGATGATGATGCGGCGGAATACACGGGAATCTGGAAGACGAGTGACAAACTTACTCCTCTCGTTGGCGCATCGTATCGGCACGATGATCGTCCGAAGAAGTCGGCCGTCGTGGCGAAGTTCACGCCCGACATTCCAGCAGATGGCAACTACGAGGTGCGCCTGCTTTATATGCATGCCACGAATCGTGCACAGAACGCCACGATCACGATTCGCAGTGCGGATGGTGCGAAAGTTGTGACACAAAACCAGCGCGAAGCCTGTCTGGAGAATGGCATTCCGCGTTCGCTGGGTGCTTTTGCCTTCGCCAAGGGCAAATCGGGAACGATTGAAATCTCCAACCCCGGCGCGGACGGCTACGTCGTTGTCGATGGCCTGCAACTCGTGCCGGAAGCCGAGGCCGTGGCCGAACGCAACATCCTCGCTGACGCGGGTTTTCCGATGAAACCCGCTGCGGCACCCGTGAAGATTCCGCCGCCGATGTTTTTGAAAAGCGCTGCGAAGCCGCAGGACGTCGATGGCAAATCGTATGACCTCGTCGTCATCGGCGGAACGCCGGGCGGCATCGCCTGTGCGGTGCGTGCGGCACGCGAGGGACTCAGCGTGCTGCTGGTGAATCACACGCAGCATCTCGGTGGCTTTGTGACCAGCGGTGCAGGCGGTTGGGAGGCTCCGTATGACGGCTCTCGCTCGCCGATCTATGGCGAGATGATCACGGGCGCGGCGCAGTATTACGCGAAGACTTATGGCGAAGGATCGCCACAGCACATCGCCTCGATGCCGAGCAAGACGAGCCGTGCGCACATTGATCGTCCGAAGATCGAGCCGCGCATTGCGGAGATGCTTTTCAACGAGATGCTCGCCAAGGAGAAGACGCTCACCGTGTTGCTCGGCCACATCGTCACTCAAGCGCAACGCGATGGCGCTTTGATCCAAAGCGTGACGCTCAAGCCGATGCATGGCGAGAAGACGATCATGGTCAGCGGCAAGGTTTTCGCCGATGGCATGTATGAGGGCGATTTGATGGCAGCAGCGGGTGTGAAGACTCAAATCGGCCGCGAATCACGTGCGCAATACGGCGAAAAGCACGCGGGCGTCATCTACACGCAGGAGCGCCACAAGGAGCCAGGTCAGCGCGGCTTTCCGAAGGCCGCCGACGAAGGCACGCTGAACATCCGCTACAACAGCCACGCCACCGCCGACATCGTCGAAGGGCCGCAGAGTGGCGCGGCGGATGGCAGCGTGATGGCCTACAACTACCGCCTCATTCTCACGCGCGATCCAGCGAACCGGATCATGGTCGAGAAGCCCGCGAACTTCGATCTCGCCATCGCCAAATCGGCCACAGGCAGTGGTTTCGTGCCGAATCTTCCAAATAAGAAAGTCGCGTGGAACGGCGGACGCCTCATCGGCCCGCAGAATGAGTATCCCGGTGCCGATTGGCCAACGCGCGAAGCGATTTCAAAGCGCTATCTCGAAGCCATGCTCATGCACCTCTGGTGGGTGCAAAACGATCCCGAGGCGCCGGAGAAGGATCGCAAGCAGTTCGCCGGCTATGGACTCCCGGCGGATGAGTTCCCCGACAACGGTCACGCGCCGTATGAAATCTACGTTCGCGAGGCGCGACGTCTCGTTGGCCGCTACGTTTTCAAAGAGCAGGACAACGTCATCGCCGAGGGCATCGACCGCACACCCATTCACGCCGACAGCATCGCCATGACCGACTGGCCGGTCGATTCCGTCGCCTGCCTGCCGCGCAAGGCACCCGGCGGCAACACCGACGGCATCCTCTTCCTCGGCGAAGAATCCCGCCCTGCGCAGGTGCCTTATCGATCGATCCTCGCGAACGAATTCGAAAACCTCCTCGTCCCGGTCGCCATCAGCGCCTCGCACGTCGGCTGGGGCAGCATCCGCCTCGAACCTGTCTGGATGCAACTCGGCGAAGGCGCTGGTTTCGCCGCCGCATTGGCCGTGAAAGCCCAAACAACACCCGCGAAGCTCGATCCCGATGTGTTGATCCGTAAGCTCGCTGCGAGCCGCGTGATGATCTCCTTCTTCAACGACGTGGATGTTGCTGGGAATGATCCGCGAGTGACTGCGGCGCAGTATTTTGGCACGAAGGGCTTTTTTGCGAGCTACGATGCCAAACTCGACGAACCGCTCACCGAGGCGGTGAAGGCTGCGTGGGAGAAAGGCTTTGCTGACCTCAAAAACGACACGCTGAATACCATGGAACTCGCTAAGGCCGCTTACGACGCGGAGGCAAAGAACTCACCCGTCACGGGAGAAAAACGTGGAACAGAGCTGCTCAGCCTCTGGAACACGTTGAACTCAAAGTAAGCCATGAAGCGACTTCTCACTCTTGCCATCTCTCTCGCTGCTTTAACACAGACCGCGCCGTTGCTCTCGCAGGAAGTTGCACGCGAACGTCCGCCTGCACCTGTTTTGAAGAAGGGGGAAAAGCAGCTCTTTGTGGACAGCGTCAGGATTCGCAGCAAGCAGGGAATCACGCGTGTCATTCACCCGGCGAAGAAACTCGAGCGCCCCGTGCTCACGGCTGAAATGCCCTGGGAAGTGAGGTCGGAGGACGGCATCATCGACAAGCGGGTGAACATTTACGGAACGGTGCTGCGCGATAAAAAAACGGGCTTCTTCAGAATGTGGTATGCCGATCCGGGCAGCGTTCTTTACGCCACCTCCAGCGACGGCATTCACTGGGATCGCCCTGTTTTGAATGTGATGGGCGCGACCAATGAAACAAATCTGCGTCTGCACAGTCCCAGCATCATCGAGGACAAGTTCGAGACGGACCCGGCGAAGCGCTACAAGGCGGTTGGCAATGCGAGCATGGGAGTGGACGACGCCAGGCTGCAGCGGCTCAAGGACAAGTTTGAGATGGTGGACTGGTATCGGGACAAAACCCAGCGCTTGTATTACGCGGCTCATTCCGCCGATGGCCTGCGTTGGCAGGTGGACCACGAGCCCATCCTGCTCGGCTGCGACACCATCACGCTCTCGCAGGATCCGGTGACGGGCGAATACCTCGCCTTTCACAAACGTCAGGGCGATCCGCGGGTGATCGGCATCCGCCACGTGTTTCTCTCGGTCAGCAAAGACATGAAGCACTGGTCCGAGCCGCATCCTGTGGTGGTCGCTGATGAGGTGGACAACAAAGCCACGCGCAAGCTGAAGGGAGGCACTTATTCAGAATACTACAATCTGTCCGCGTTTCCTTATGCGGGCCAATGGCTGGGCTTTGTGACGCATTTCCGACGCGTCGAGCCACCGTCGGCCTTGTTCGGCAATGACGAGGTGAATGGCCGCAAAAGATCCGCCACCGGCCTCATCGATGTGCAGCTCGTCACCAGCCGGGATGGCCGGCATTGGGACCGCTGCTCGGACCGCAGTCCCGTGATCCCGCTGGGCCCTCATGCCTATGATGCCGGCAGCATTTTTGGCCTGTGCAACGCGCCCGTATTCGTCGGCGACGAGATGTGGATGTATTACACCGCCGTGACGACGCCGCATGGTGGCTTGGCACCGGACAAACAGCAGTCCATCGCTGTGGCCAAGTGGCGGATCGATGGAGTGGCTTCATTGCAGGCCAAGGACAAAGCGGGCATCATCGAAACGCATGAGTTTGTCCCCGAAGGCAGCAAGCTCACGGTCAATGCGGATGTCAAAAGCGGCAGCCTCGCTGTGGAGGTGCTGGATGCAGATGGACAAGTCATCCCAGGCTACGATAAGGAATCCAGCATGATCGAAAAACAGGATGCTGTGAAGTTGGCCGTCCGATGGAAAGACACAGACGCGCTTCCCGCAGGCAAGCCCATCCGTCTCCGCTTTCATCTGCTGAATGGAGATCTGTTCAGCTATTGGATTGATTGACGTTCCATCGAATCCCGAGCCGCCTCATGAAACCGCTTCTTCTCTTCTCCTGCCTGCTTTTCACTCCAGGGTTCATCCATGCGCAGGCGAAGCCGCTCGCGCAGGATTATCGCATCGTGTTTCACAATCCGGATCGCGAGCGCTATGTCGAAGGACCGGGCCTGGTGCGAATGGATGACGGCGCGCTCGTCGCGGTGGTGCCCGTGGTGCCGCGCAACGAGTGGAGCGCGGAGCGGCGGGCCACGCAGAGCCGCACACACATTTTACGCAGCAGCGATGGCGGGCAGAACTGGTCGCAGGTGTCGGAGCTGCCGTATTACTCCGCCGCACCGTGGATTCACAAAGGAGAATTGTTTCTCTTCGCAAACAAAGGCGGCACGAAGGTCCGGAATGATGACTTGTTGCTCTTGAAGAGCAACGATGGCGGCAAGACGTGGTCGGAGGCGGTGACGTTGTTTGAAGGGCACTTCTGGAACTGCCACACGGGCATGGTGCAGAAGGCGGACCGGCTTTACTGGGCCACGGATGATCTCGCGCTCGGCAAGCTGCGCGGACCGCGCATCATTGCGGGTGATTTGACCGGTGATCCGATGAATCCGAAGGCGTGGCGCTTGTCCGAGCCCGTGCCGTTTCCCGGTGTGCCCGATGCGATGACGAATCCGAAGTTCTCCGCGCTGACGAGCCAGTATCTGGAGCCGAATGTCATCGAGGTGCAGGGCAAGCTGCGCGTGATGATGACGGTAAAGCCGAAGCGTCAGTCCACCGCCGGACTCGCCGCTGTGCTCGACTTTGAGGACAAGGGCGGGCCGATCGAGCTGAAGTTCACGCAATATCATCCGATGCCCGGAGGCCAGTTGAAGTTCTGCATCATCTACGATGAGAATTCGAAGCTGTTCTGGGCCACGGCGAACCTCGTCGTGGACAGCCAGGGTGCCTACGACTGGTGGCAGGATGGCGAGAAGCGCGGCAACGTCGCCTTCGCCAGCGGTGTGGGCGGCAATGACCGCCGCTTCCTCATGCTCATGTATGGTCTCGATGGGTTGAACTGGTTCCAGGCCGGCTGCGTGGCGCAGGCGGGCAAGATCTCGCAGTCCTTCATGTATGCACGGCCGGTGATCGACGGCGACGACCTCGCGATCATCGCGCGCAGCAGTATCAACGCGCCAAATCAGCACGATGCCGATCATGCCACGTTTCATCGCGTGAAGAACTTCCGCAGCCTCGCGCTGAAACTCACGCCGGAGCCGGAGGAGTAGCCCATGATGAAATCGCTCCTGTTCCTGCTGCTCGCTACCACCAGCCTATCTGCCGCCGCTGACGGCCTGCTGCTCGATCTCATCGTTCCGCCGCGTGATGGCGATCGTTTTCAGCATGCGGAGTTCTCCTGCTGGATCGCAGAAGCGTCGAAGCCGGTGAAAGCGGTCATCATTCATCAGCATGGCTGCACGAACGCCTCGCCGGACAAGCACCCGCCGATCACGAGTGACTGGCACTGGCGGGCGCTGGCGCGGAAGCATGACGCGGCGTTGCTGGTGCCGATGTATCACGTGGCGAAGAATTGCGATGAGTGGAATGACCCGGACAGTGGTTCGGAGCGTGCGCTTCTTGCGGCGCTAGATGATTTTGCACAGCGCTCGGAGCGGCCCGAGCTGAAAGACGCACGCTGGGTGTTGTGGGGGCATTCCGGCGGTTCGAGTTGGTCATCGCAAATGATTGTGCGGCATCCCGGCCGTGTGCTGGCGGCCTCGTTTCGCGGCGGATGCCACAAGCAGTTCGGTGATCCGGCGTTTCGTGCCCGCTTCGGGCCTGTGGCGCGTGATTTGCCGCTGCTCTTTGTGTGGGGGAAGCGGGAGACGGTGTCAACTTCCAGCCATTTCGTCTCCTGGGAGCCGATGAATGCGATGTTCCGTGAATTGCGCTCTTCGGGTGGGAAAGTCTGCCGCGTGATCGATCCTCGCTCGGAGCACGGCTGCGATGACTCGCGGTTGACGAGTATCTCCTTCTTTGATGCGGTGCTTTCGGGAAAAGCCGAGGCGATGGCTTCGAATGACTCATCCGAATCATGGATGCCGAATGCGGCATTTGCGAAGCTGTGGCGTGAGTTTTCGGAGACGGGAACGCTGCGTCCGATCGAGCCGAAGCTCACCGCGCCCGAGTTGACCGTCACTCGGGATGCCAAAGGTCAGGCGCGACTGACGTGGCGTATCGTGCCCGAGATCTCAGGCGGTCTTCGGGCGCTGCGAGTGTATCGGGATGGGAAGCTGTGGAAAGAGATCGGGCTCAAGCCGGTGGATTATCTGGCGACTTCCCGTGATTCGACGCCCGAGGTTCTGCGTGGCGATGGACTGACCGACGACTCTGCCGAGCTCCACGATTACTCACTTTCCTTTCTCGACGCCGCGGGGAACGAATCGCGGCGGGGCTACCCATAGCTTCGATTGGCAATCGAAGCCGAACGTCCGAACCGATTCGATTGCCAATCGAATCTACCCATCATGAAATCGCTCTTCATCTCCTTACTGCTGCTTCTTGCCTCGTTGGCTCGTGCGGAAACGATCCAGGCCGATCTTTGCATCTACGAAGCCACACCGGGTGGCATCGCGATGGCGGTTCGGGCGGCCCGGGAGGGTTTGAATGTGGTACTGGTGAATCACAATGATCACCTCGGTGGCATCCTCTCCAGCGGGCTCGGCGTGTGGGACACGTTGTGGGAGGGGAAACGGGCGCCGATTTACGATGAGGTCCGGCAGGTGATCTTTGATCACTATCGCACGACCTATGGCGAGGACTCCCGCCAGTATCGCGATGCGCTACCGGGCAAGAGCGGGCACACGAACGGGAAGTTCGAGCCGAAGGTGGCGGAGAAGATTCTCACGGAGCTGGTGGCGAAGGAGAAGCGCATTCGAGTGATCAAGAATCGTGTGCCGTCATCGGTCGAGCGTGCGGGGGCTTTGATTCAGTCGGCGAGCTTCATGAGTCTGTGGGGCAATGTGGAAGCCATCGAGGTGCAGGCGAAGGTCTTCGCCGATTGCAGCTACGAAGGGGATCTCGCGGCGATGGCGAAGGTGCCGTGTCGGCTGGGACGTGAGGCGCGGAGTGAGTTCAATGAGCCTCACGCAGGCGTGATTTACATGTCACCGGTGAAGGCGGCTGAGGCACCGGAATTGGCGCGTTTGGCGGAGCTGCATCACCGGCTCAATTTGCGGAAGTTCAGCGGCTTTCAGCGGATCAAGCAGCCGGAGAGCACGGGCGAGGCGGATGGGAGTGTGCAGGCCTTCAATTACCGCACGATCCTCAGCTCCGATCCGGAGAATCGAATGCCGGTGGAGAAGCCGACGAACTACGATCCTGAGAAGCTGAAGATGCTTGAGCACGGCTCCATTGTATCGCCGATTCCCAATGCGAAGCGTGGATGGAATCGTCCGCAACTCGTCGGCATCCACTCAGCCTACGTCGAGGCCGATTGGACTGAGCGGCAGAAGATCATGGACGCGCATTGGGATGCGACGATGGCGCTGCTGTACTTTTTGCAGAACGATTCGTCGGTGGAGCCAGCGCGGCAGAAATCGTGGCGCGAGTTTGGTCTGGCGAAGGACGAGTTTGGTGACAACGGTCACCGGCCCTACGAGTTCTATGTGCGCGAAGCGCGGCGCATCAAAGGACGCTACGTCTTCACCGAACGTGACGCGACGCTGGCTGAGGGACTTGAACGTGCGCCGGTTCATGAGGACAGCATCGGTGCGACAGAGTGGTATCTCGACACGCACGCCTGCACGCCGCGTCACATTCCCGGCGCGTTGGAAGAGGGGAAGATGATGCTCGATGTCGAGACCTTCCCCGGACAGGTGCCGTATCGGTCGATTCTGCCGGAGGGCGTGGACAATCTGCTCGTGCCGGTGTGCTTGTCCTCGACTCATGTTGCGTGGGGCACGATCCGACTGGAGCCGACATGGATGAACCTGTGCGAATCCGCCGGGCATGCGGCGGTGCTCGCGGTGCAGAATCAAATCGCGCCCGCGCAGATCGATCCAGATCTGCTGCTGCGCAAACTGGCTGCGAGCCATGTGATGCTGAGCTTTTTCAACGACGTGGATGTGTCGTCGGATGATGCGCGTGTCGCTGCGGCACAGTATTTTGCCACCAAGGGTTTCTTTGCCGACTACAATGCACGCTTGGACGAGCCGCTGACGGAAAGCGTTCGTGCTGTGTGGGGGCGCGGATTGAATGCGCTGCGCGATGGAACGCTGAAGCCGATGGAACTCGTCAAAGAGGTGGGTCAGGCGGAACTGGCGGGTTCGAAGCCGATGGAGCGCACGCGCGGCGAAGCTTTGCTGGGCATGTGGAAGGGGCTTTCGTCGGCAAAAGCGGCGCCGAAGTCGCGTGCGAGGCTGAAGGTGCAACCGGTGCGTTCCAGCACGGCCGCGGAGGTGGATGGGAAGAGCTTTGACGTCGTGGTAATCGGCGGCACGCCGGGAGGAATCTCCTGTGCGGTGCGCGCTGCGCGTGAAGGGCTGAGCGTGCTGCTGGTGCAGCACAATCGGCACATCGGCGGCATGCTGACGAACGGGCTGATGCAATGGGATGCGCTCTACGGCGGGCCGCGATCACCGGTCTTTAATGAATACGCGAAGATGATCGGGGACTACTACCGTGAGACTTATGGCGAAGACTCCAAGCAGCATTCGCAGGCACGTTACACGCAGACGCATTACCCGATGAGCCGTTTCGAGCCGTCGGTGGCCGAGCATCTGTTCAACAAGCTCGTTTCAGCGGAGAAGAACGTCACGACGCTACTGTCGCACTATCCGGTGGAGGTGAAACGGGAGGGCGTGTTGCTCAAAGCGATGACATTGCGCGAATACGGAACGACGAAGGACATCACCGTGAACGGCTGCACTTATGTCGATGCCACGTATGAAGGCGATCTCGCCGCGCTGGCGAAGGTGCCGTATCGTGTCGGACGCGAGAGCCGCGAAGAGTTCGGCGAGCCGCATGCGGGCAAGTTGTTCACCAACATCGAGTCGAAGAAGGGACCGAAGGACGTGCTGGAGGGTAAGCTCAACCTGCACACTTACGCGCACGTTCAGGGTAGTATCGATCCGACGAGCCCCTTTACCGCCGACGGTGCGATTCAGGCCTACAATCATCGCTTTTGCCTCAGCAATGAGCTGGGAAACATCCGCCTTCCGGCTCAGCCACCTGGCTACAACCGCGACGAGTATGTGAACTACAATCGCAAGGGCATGGGCGCGGGCGCGATGAACGGCAAGAGCAGTTTCAACAGCGCCATCCTGCCGGGCGAGAACCACGCGTATCCCGAGGCGACGTGGCCGGAGCGCGAGAAGATCGTCGCGCGACACACAAATTTCGCGCTCGGCCTGATGTATTTCCTGCAGAACGACGAATCGGTGTCCGAGGCGAAACGCGCTGATTTTCGGCGCATCGGCCTGCCGCTGGACGAGTTCCCCGACAATCACAACCTGCCCTACGAGATGTATGTCCGTGAGGCGCGACGCATCGTGGGCCGCTACGTCTTCACCGAGCACGACAACATGCCCGCCCCCGGCCAGACACGCCCGCCGGTCCATGCAGACAGCATTGCCTTCACCGACTGGTCGATGGATTCGCACGATTGCAAGACGGATCGTCGTCCCGGCTACGACTATGACGGCAAACTCATCCTCACCGAGGAATCACGCCCCGCGCAGATCCCCTGGCGATGTCTGCTGCCGAAGGACATCGACAACCTGATTGTTCCCGTGTGTCTCAGTGCCACGCATGTCGCCTGGGGGGCGGTGCGTCTCGAACCTGTCTGGATGCAGACGGGTGAGGCAGCGGGTTTTGCCGCAGCGCTTGCCAAGAAGCACCAAACCACTCCCGGGAAGCTCGATCCTGATCTGCTCGTGCGCACTCTGGTGACGAACAGACACTTCGTGACCTTCTTCAACGATCTTGAGGCGGCCGCGGATCATCCCGCCATGCCGGCAGCGCAGTATTTTGGTACGAAGGGTGAGTTTACCGGCTACGACGCCAAGTTGGATGAGGGCGGCGAAAGCTTGCGCCAACGGTTTGAACTCCTGCGTTGAAGGAGTGGAGCGGGTGATGGGAATCGAACCCACGTATCAAGCTTGGGAAGCTCGTGTTCTACCATTGAACTACACCCGCGAAAGCGGGCTGAAGGATGGATGTTGGGGGGGGATTGTCAAATAGGGCTCTCAGTTTGCATTGTTAGGGACAGGCTTAAAAATTTCTCGCCTCGGGCATGGAACGAGCGCTACTCTAATTCCCGCGATCAGTTTGGACGTTTGCAGTCATGTCTGAAGTCCCTTCATCCTCCCCGCGCCCGGGATCGGGCTCCAAGCCTTCCACAGGCTGGCAGCCTCCTTCCCTGGAAGACATGCAGGCGATGCTGCCGCAGTATCAGTTTGTCTCGCTCCTCGGCCGTGGCGGCATGGGCGCGGTTTACAAGGCGGTGCAGATCACATTGGACCGCCCCGTGGCCATCAAGGTGTTGCCGGGTGACCTGATCGATGACACGGACGCGCAGTTCGCCGAACGCTTCAAGAACGAGGCTCGCACGATGGCGAAGATGAACCATCCGAGCATCGTCAACGTGTATGACTTCGGCGAGACGAACACGGGGCTGCTCTACATCGTCATGGAGTTCATCGACGGCACGGATGTGTCCAAGATGATCGCTGCGCAGGGCAGGCTGCCGGAGAACTACGCGCTGTCCATCACGGCGCATGTCTGTGATGCACTCGCTTATGCGCATAACCATGGGGTGATTCATCGCGACATCAAACCGGCGAATATCCTCATCAACATGGAGGGCGCGGTGAAGGTGGCCGACTTTGGACTCGCGAAGGCCAATGACCCGAACCAGAGCGGTCTGACGAAAACCAACATGGCGATGGGCACGCCGGACTTTGTGGCGCCTGAGGCACTCATTCCCGGCATCCCACTGGACGGACGGGCCGACTTGTATGCCATTGGCGTGATGCTTTACCAGATGCTCACCGGCGAGATTCCGCGTGGGATGTGGACTATGCCGGGGGTGAAGCTGGGAACAGATCCGCGTTTTGATGCGATCATTGGCAAGGCGATGCAGACAGACCGGGAGACGCGCTATCAGAGTGCGATGGATCTCCGCAGGGATCTGGACACCATCCTGACGACGCCTCGCGCGGCCATGGCTCAGCAAACGCCCGTGTCCCCCACGCATACAGCGCAGAAGCCCGTTCAAGGCGCGCCTCAACGCCAGGTGCAGAAACCTGTAGAAGAACCGCAGACTCCGTCGTCCGCTCCGAGAAAGTCCGGCAAGGGCCTGGTCATCGGCCTGGGAGCCGCCGCGGTCATGGCGATCGGAGGTTATGTCTTGATGAAGCCGTCGCCTCAGGCCAAGAAGGCGACGGCCCCCACAGCGTCCAAGCCTGTAGCTTCCCCCAAGCCTGTCCCGAAGACTGGTCCGACGTCGTCGCCCACCATTGCTTCTTCACTGCCGCCTCTGCCAAAACGCGCAGCGAAACAAACGCTCGACCTTCTCGCCCTCACCGATCCTGAGATGGATCGCGTGCCGGTTGTGGGGATGATCGCCAAGAACGAATGGAAGCGGGAAGGGGGAGAACTGGTGTACCAGCCTGATGGCAAAGCAGGAAAACTCGCTGCACCCGTGGCGATCGACTGCACGGACTACGAGATCGAATTCAAAGCGAAAAAGCACAGCGGCAATGACCGAATTCATGTGGATATTCCGCTGGGGAAGTCGCGCATTCTGCCTGTTGTTCTCAATGCGCCGGGACGCAAAGTGCTCAATGAGAAGGATGGCGGCGCGTGGTGGGGAAGCGCGGACGGTGAGGTTCATGTTTCCATTCGCGTCATCCATCAGCCTGGAGCCGCGGATCGTATTCTCATTCAACGGCTGGATGTGAAAGGCAACCCGCTCGTTGATTGGACCGGCGACATCGAATCACTCGGAAAAACAGGGGAGGAGCACCCCGCATTTCCGAAGCAGCCGGTGACCTCGGTTTTTGTGAAGCAGGACAAGTATGCTGTGCAGCAGTGGACGCTGCGGGTGTTCGATGGCGAGGCAAAGGTGCTGCGGGAAGCCGGGGGCCGGCCTGCTGTAGCTGCGGATGGTTCGTGGGCGCGTTGGACAGGTCCCGGTGGAGCCACAGCGGACAAGTCGTGGACCTTCAGCGCTGCCGAGGCACGCACGACGCAGCGCACGACCCTTTGGTCTCCAGAAGAGTTCAGCGGGGACATGGAGGTGGAATTGGAGTGGCTTGTGGGTCCGCGGGGCAACGGCGGACTGTTTTTCCATGTGGGAGGCACGAACGAACTCGAGGCGCCGGAAATGCAGCTCGCCGACAAGGCAAACTCCGGTTCCACCTGGTCAGGGGGATTGTATGGCATTCAGGGAGCTTCGAAGGAACTGACGAAGTTGAATGACTGGAACACCGCCAAGCTTGTCGTCAACGGTTCGAAACGCGAGCACTGGATCAACGGCCAGCGTGTTTGCAGCTACGACGTGGACAGCCCCGGATTCGCCAATGCTTTTGCAAAAGCGAAGCTGCCGGTGAAGCCTGACTTCAAACGTCGCTCCGGCCGTCTGGTGCTTCAGGCGAATGCTGGTGAGGTGGCCTACCGGAATCTGGTCGTCCGTTCGCTTGCCTCCAAAGATGCTCCGGTGGTTCCGGCTGTGGCCACGCCGACTTCAGCACCACCCGCCAGCATGCCTCCGGCATCCGTTGCGCCGGTGGCCAATGACCCCGTATCTCTCAAACTCGCTGATCTGGAATCCAAATTTCAGGCGGCCGTTGAGCGCGATGCAGGCGCGGCTTACAAGGCACAGGTCGCAAAGCTCAACACCGGCTATGTCGCTGCACTGGATCGAGAACTGGCCGCCGCGACGAAGGCGGGAAAACTGGAAGACGCGGTGATCCTGCGTGGGGAGAAGCAGCGCATCGCCGATGGAAAAGGTTTGCCACCGGAGGATCTCGATTCATTGCCGGAGGCCCTGAAAAAACTGCGGGCTACCTGGCGTGGGGCGGAGGCAGGCTACGCGAGACAGCGTGGTGATGCAGCCGCGCCTTTGTTTGATGCGTACGACCGGACTCTCGGCGCGTTTCAGGTCGAGCTGACGAAGCATAACAAGATAGACGATGCCCTGCGGGTGAAAACGGTTTGGGATGATTTGGTGAAACGGCGTTCGGAGCTGGTGGTCGTTTCTGCGGCCACAGCGAGCGCTGCGCCAGTCACTCCTGGCACAACAACAACTGCTTCCGCAGCGGCCGTACCAGTGGAATCGTCCAGTTCCTGGCGCAAAACGGCCGAGTGGTTGATTTCCGTCGGGGGCTCGGTCAGCGTGAAAGGCGTCGGAGAAGTCAACAGAGACACGAAGAACCTGCCATCCGGGCGTTTCATCATCCAGCGGATCATTCTGAACCCACAGCCGAAAGCAGGCGCGGCCATCACGGACGATGACCTCACGCGCTTCAACGGACTGCGCGACGTGGAGGTTTTGCTCCTCAATCGTCTGCCGAACGTGACCGGCTCCGGGCTGGCGGCCCTGGCTTCGAGCGCGGACAGTCTGCGGGAGATCGAATGCGTGGATGTCGGTCTGCAGCCCAGCTGTGTGGATCACCTTCTGCGGTGCAAAAACCTGGAGACGCTTGTCCTCAACAGCATGAAATCGCTCACCCCGGAGGCGCTGGCCCGGCTGGGGGGGCTCAAGAACCTTCGCAGCCTGGACCTGCGCTCGAATCCTGGCTGCGACAGCAAGGCGCTCCTCGGATTTGCGGATTGCACCAAGCTCACCTATCTGGGGTTGAGCGGCAGTTCGGTCACTGACGAAGGTCTGCTTGCGATCAAAGGCATGTCGGCGTTGGAGCATCTTGACCTCGGGGGGCTCCGCGGTGTCCAGGGGCCGGGTCTGGCGAACTTGGCCGGTCTAATGCAACTGACACGTCTGAACTTGGGTGCCACAAGTGTCACGGATGATTCCCTTCAAGCTTTGCAAAAGCTGACGAAGCTGGAAGTGCTCAACCTGAGTAGCACCAAGATCACCAGCGCGTGCCTGCCGCATCTGGCAGGGTTGAAGAAGTTGCGGGAGCTCAATGTGTCGGCTGCTGACTTTACAGGGGCGGGTTTGGATGTGCTGGCAGGCTGCGTGGAACTGGAGGAACTGTCCTGCGGCGGTGGTGGAGGCAATCCTCCCTGCAACATAACCGACGAGGGGCTGCGTGATCTGGCGAAAGCTGCGCTCCCGATGTTGCGAAGGCTTTACATCAAAGGGAAAACCATCACGGATGCAGGCATGGCTCATCTCGCCCCTTTGAAGCTTACCGACCTCTATTTGGAGCGGCAACCCGGCCTGCAGGGAGCACGCGCCCTCGCCAGCATTCAGACGTTGCAGAGCCTTAGTTTCGGCGGTGGTCCCGCAGATGACTCGGTGGTGGTGGAACTGGCCGCGTTGAAGTCGCTGCGCTCGCTTTCATTTTATGATTGCCAGGTCACTGACGCGGTCCTCCCGGCCATTCTGGCCATGCCAAACTTGAAAAGGTTCTTCTTCTACAACTCCAACATCACTCCCGCGGCGATCGAGGCTGCGAAGAAGGCGCGGCCTGATTTGAAGATCGGGCGTTAGGACGGCAGTACTTGCTCTGAATCAAGTCGTCCGCCTGCGTCGCAGCACACACGTGGTAAGCCCCAGGCATGCAAGCAGGGCGCGCCCCGGTTCCGGGACGGCGTCAGTTATGAAGAGACTGAAGTTGTCCGCGGATGAACCATAAACATCGCCTGCATACATGTGAAAGCCCGCAGCAGTAATGTTGGGCTCGTACGAGCCATTGCCAGGGTTGGCAACGCTACCAAAGGGATTTACCGACGACAAAACGGACACACCATTGATGGAGGCGCTGAGCAGATTGGTGGCGTTGTCAAAGTCGAGCAGCAGGTTGTTGGAGCCGCCGACGTTAAATCCGGGCGCTAGGGAACCCGCGGTAATCAGATCCTGGGAATTGAAACCGTAGTGAAGGCCCCGCACCTCGTACTCCCCCGTGTTCATCAACCGCAGGGTGACGACTCCTGTGTTCCATTCCGCCGAATCAAAGGTGGCGCCTGGATTGTCAAACAAGCTGATGGACGACCAGGACACCGTGCTTGGGTTGTTGGTTTGAGTCACGTCCAAGGAAAGCACCGCCCGCTCGCTTCCCAGCACCGGGCTGTCCACCCAGGCCAGTCGTGTGACTGTATCCCCGCCCGGGCCAGGATTGGCACCGGTAGCGTTTGTGTATACGGCGCCTCCGCTGGTGTTGTAGCCGCCGCCTCCAGTTGACCCTGCGGTCCAGGTGTAGCTGCCGCTGCTGGAAAACTCAACGGAATCTCCGTTCAAGGGCGTGCCGTCGGCATGCACGCCGCCATTGGTGAATGAGTCAGTGATGGTGACGGAAGCCTGCAGCGGAAGGGTCGCCAGTATCAGGAACAACGAGAGGACAGATGTCAGGGCACCTGTGGGCATCCAGCGTGGATGATGATTGGAGTGCATGATTTTCATATTTGAGTGGCTGATGGAAATGATTCGGCATAGCGTGGCATCAAGGCCACCATTTGACTGGTGGTGCTGGGGTAGAGAGAGGCATGGCATCGGACGAGAAAATCCACCTCTAATGAGCTCACATATCGTATAAATGCCCGCCATAGCAGGATCATGCCTGCCGCTGCAATAAGACGAGCGAAATTCGCCTTCATGAGTGCGAATTATTTGGGATGTCGGAACCTTTTTCAAGATTAAAAAGAGAAGGTGCATGGGCGATCCTGCTGCTTTTCGGCAAGCCATCCCGCTCTGGTCTGCATAGCTGCATTCACTGGCGTTCACCCGGGCTTGTGCTGGATGTCGTCTGGCATGAGCATCGTTGTGGCAGTCTTGCCGTCAATTTACGGGGCGGCTGCATTTTGATGGTTGAGACGTTCCCTGCCGGACGTAGTTTCGTCCCGTATGAAGCAAACGCTCCGCCATTTGACCCTTCTGATCTGCCTTCTTTCGTTGGCCCTTTGGGCCCCCGCGTCTCTCCCGGCGCAGCAGGTGGATGAGAAGGAGCTGCGGAGCTGGGCGGATCGTGGCGATGCGGACGCGCAGTTTGAACTCGGTTTGCGCATGATCACAGGGGAAGGTGTGAAGAAGAACCTCGGAGAAGGCGTGAAGTCGATCGAGAAGGCCGCCAAGCAGAAGCACCTGCGTGCGCAGCATGTGCTGGGCACCCTTTATGAGGACGGGGTCGGGGTGAAAAAAGACCTCGCCAAGGCGGCGGAGTGGTATCGCACGTCGGCCGAACTCGGCTTCGCTCTTTCGCAGCACAGCCTTGCCGCGATGTATGAGGAGGGCAAAGGGGTGCAGAAAGACACGGCCAAGGCCACGGAGTGGTTCAAGAAGGCGGCTGATCAGGGGAATCCGCCCTCGCAGACCGCCTATGCCGCGAAATTGGAGCGTGGTGATGGCGTCGCAAAGAGCACTGCGAAGGCAGCCCTCTGGTATTTGAAGGCGGCACAACTGGACTACGTGCCCGCGATGACGCGCCTCGCGAACTTATACTACACCGGTCAGGGAGTACCGGTGGACTATCGGCGCGCCGGTGCATGGTATCGGCGTGCAGCACGTTCCGAAGATCCATGGGCATCGAATAATCTCGCCTGGTTTCTCGCCACCTGTCCTGAAGACAATCTGCACAATGGTGAAAGCGCCGTCCTGCTTGCACGGCGTGCGCTCAAACTCGTCGCAGAGGTCGTGCAGAGCGATGAGCAGCCCTATGAGATGATCGACACGATGGCCGCCGCTCTCGCCCGCAACGGCGAATTCAAAGAGGCGGAACTCTGGCAGAAACGTTGCATCACGCTGCTCGATGAGGACAAAGACCTGCCTGCGGAGGATCGCAAAAAGCTGCAGGATGAGTTTTCCAGCCGCCTCAAGCTCTACCAGAAGGCGACCCCCTTTGCTGAACCGGATCCCAAGGGCGAGGAGGGCGCAGAACCCCTCCCGCAGGACACAATTCTTCAAGATGAGGGCCTGCCGGAGACGAAACCTAAAAAATCCACGCCCAAGAGCGGTCGTGGAACGGTCGTTTAAGGACGAGGCCCGACCTTTTCGCAACTCCATCCTTCTCACACTCGTTCCGAGTTGTGGCGCAAGATCCGCATGATTGACCGCAATATCTGCAAGACCAAGTCCCTCTCACACGGTTAAAGCGCTCACCATTTCACCTTTGGCATCCGCCTCCCGCCCCACCTCTCATGTCCACCGTCGCCGTTCGTGCTGCTTCTCTTCCGCCGCCCATCCCGGGCTTAAATCGTCGTCTCCGTCAGCCGAAGAAGAACATCCCGCAGACCAAACAGGACCGTGACCAAATCCTCACCTGGGTGAGGAATTACGCAGAGGAGCAGAAACTCGTCCCGCCGGTGCCGCTCAATGAGCTGCAGGAGCACACGGACAAAATCCTCGCCATCCATGCCATCGACAAGATTCATCGGGATTACGTCGGGGTGCTGCTTGCGAACGAGACCTGGCGCGAGTCGCTGGCGACCGTGCCGTTCGAAAAGCGCCTGCTGCTGATGCCGAAGTGCCTGCGCGTTGAAAGCAAATGCCCTGCGCCCTTTGATGAGTTCGGCCTGCTCTGCAAGCAGTGCGGCCTGTGCTCCATTCAGGACTTCCAGAACGAAGCCGAGAAACTCGGCTACGCCGTCCTCGTCGCTGAAGGCAGCGCCATCGTGATGTCGCTCATCCAGACCGGCAAGATCGAGGCCATCGTGGGCATTTCCTGCCTGCCTGTTCTTGAGCGCACTTTCCCGTATGTCGAGGCCGCTGCCATTCCCGCTGTGGCCGTTCCTCTTCTTCAGGACGACTGCATCGACACCGTTGTCGATATTGACTGGGTCTGGGACTACATCCATCTCACCAGCGATGACAAAACCCGCCGCCTGAACCTCAACGCGCTTCACGACGAGGTAAAGACCTGGTTCACCGTGGAATCACTCAACACGCTCATGGGGCCGTCTCGTGGGCACAGCGACGACATCGCACGTGAATGGCTCGCACGTGCGGGCAAGCGATGGCGTCCGTTCCTCACTGTTGCTGCATACCAAGCGCTGCGTGAAGACCCGGAAGGTCCGATCTCGGACACGGTCAAAAAAGCCGCGATCGCTGTCGAAATCTTCCACAAGGCCTCGCTCGTTCACGACGACATCGAAGACGGCGACGCCGAGCGTTACGGCGAGACCACGCTGCACACCGAGCATGGCATTCCGGTCGCGCTGAACATCGGCGACCTGCTCATTGGCGAAGGTTACCGACTTCTCGCTGACAACGACGCTCCCGCGCACATTCGAAGCGCCGCACTGCTGGTCGCCGCCGAAGGCCAGCGCGAGCTTTGCATCGGCCAGGGCGCCGAACTGCTCTGGACACGTCATCCTGTCGCACTCAGCAGCACGCAGGTGCTCGAAATTTTCCGCAGCAAGACCGCGCCAGCGTTTGAAGTCGCGCTCAAAGTCGGAGCCGCACTCGCCGGCCAGCTCGACGAATGCGCTGACGTTCTTCATGCCTACAGCGAAAACCTCGGCATCGCCTACCAGATTCGCGACGACCTCGACGATCTTGGTGAAGACTCCGCTGCGGACAATGAATGGAACATGCGTCCGAGCATCGTGCTCTCGCTCCTGCGCGAGAAGGGCAAAGGTGAGGTCAAGGAGCAGATGGAAGCGCTATGGAACGGCGCTTCGACTGCGAAGCCCGACAACGCCACCATCCGCCAGTGGGCGCTCGACAGCGGAGCGCATGAAAAAGCGATGACGCTTCTCGAAAGCTACAAGGAAGTCGCCATTCGTTCGCTTCAGGAAGTGGAGCTGCCGAATTTGAAAGGCCTTCTGCGCCGTGTGATCGGGAAGATCTTCAATGAACTCGAGATCAAGGGCTGGTGCCGTGAGTTCGAGCAGAAGAACCTGAACCCTGAGGTTCTCGCGGAGGCTGCCAAGGCGGCCGAGCATCTTGTGCCGAAGGTTGCGGACGCGTGATCAGGATTTGCAGCGATTCGTTGGCATAAAACTGTGAGTTTGATCATGCTCGCTTCGTTTGAAGGCGACCATGAAGTTGTCCTGCCTCTGCCTTGCGTTTCTGTTTGTCGCTTCGTTCGTTCACGCCGCCGATTCGCGTCCGAACATCCTGTTCATCGCCATCGACGATCAAAACGACTGGATCGGCTGCATGGGTGGTCACCCGCAGGTGAAGACGCCGTCGATCGATGCGTTGGCAAAACGGGGCACGCTTTTCACCAATGCGCATTGCCAGGCACCGCTGTGCAATCCTTCACGCAGTTCGTTGCTAACGGGTCTGCGTCCGTCCAGCACAGGCATCTGTGGTCTGTCGCCGGGCATTCGTGAGGTCGAGCAGACGAAAAACCACGTCACCCTGCCGCAGACCTACACACAGGCCGGTTACTTCACCTCGACTTCCGGCAAAATCTATCATGACGGCTCCATGCGCGGCGGCGATCAGAAATTGGAGTTCAACGAATGGGGCAATCGCGGCCCGATGCCACGTCCTCCGAAGCCCATCGCGAATCTTCCCGGTCCAGATCGTCATCCTGCGATGGACTGGGGCGTGTTTCCTGAAAAGGACGAGGACAACGCCGACTGGAAAATCGCCGACTCCGCCATCGATGCGATGAAACGTGCACCTGCGGACAAGCCGTTCTTCATCGCTGCTGGGTTTCGTCTGCCTCACGTGCCGTGCTTCGCCTCGCAGAAGTGGTTTGATCTGTATCCAATGGACGAGTTGAAGCTGCCGCCGGTTAAAGAAGATGATCGCGACGATCTGCCGAAGTTCGCTGACTTCCTGCATTGGAAACTGCCCGAACCTCGCCTGAGCACGTTGCGCAAATACAACGAGTGGAAGCCTCTTGTTCGCGCTTACCTCGCCTGTGTGAGCTTCATGGACAGCCAGGTGGGCCGTTTGATGGCCCAGCTGGAAGTCACGGGCCGTGCAGAAAACACGATCGTCGTGCTCTGGGGAGATCACGGCTGGCACCTCGGCGAAAAACTCATCTCCGGCAAAAACACCCTCTGGGACCGCAGCACCAAGGTGCCGCTTGTCTTCGCCGGTCCTGGTGTGAAAGCAGGGCAGGTGTGTCACCGACCCGCTGAACTGCTCGACATTTTTCCGACGCTGCTCGCGCTCACCAAATTCCCCGCCCGCAGCGATCTCGAGGGGCATAGCCTTGTTCCGCAGCTTCAAGATGCGAACGCGCCACGTGAATGGCCCGCCATCACGACGCACAACAAGGGGAACCACGGCATCCGCACGGAGGACTGGCGCTACATTCGTTACGCCGACGGAAGCGAGGAACTTTACGACATGAAAAAGGATCCCAACGAGTGGACCAACCTTGCTGGAGACTCCAACTACACCGAAAAGAAAGCCGAGCTGGCGAAATGGCTGCCCAAGATCGACAAAGGCCCGGTTCCCGGAAGCAAGAGCCGCGTCCTGACCTACGATCCCGAGACGCGCGAGGCCGTGTGGGAGGACAAACCGATTGATAAGACCGCTCCGCTGCCCGAGCCGTAAAGCGTGTCGTCCCTGATCAAATCCTGGCGCTTCGGCCTCGCATTCCTCTCGTTTGTCGTCGTGGGATCGTTGCTGCTGCTCGCCTGGTTGCGGCAGCGCGAGCGCGAGGAGTCAAACCGGCTGTTTCACGCTTTGGCGCAGGCCGATGCGGAGTTTGTGCGGCAGATGAATCTTCCGCGCAGCGAACGGCTTGCTCGTGATCTGGAACGGTTGGTCGGTGAACACATCGAGTTCCGCGAGGCAGGGAAGGGGATGGCCGAGAATGAAGACACGCTTGTCATCCGACTCGATGACAAGAACGACATGCTCTTCACGCGCAAACCTGTCGCGTCACAGCTTTCCATGCGCGATCCGGCCACGCGGAACGCTTTGATCGTATTCTGGCTCGTTTCGGCGCTCGTGGGCTGGTTGCTGGCACGGGAACGCATCAAACGCGCGCAGTCCGAGCGTCTGGCGATGCTTGGCCGCGTGGCGACGAGTCTCGCGCATGACATCAAGAACCCGCTCGCCTCGATTCAACTGCATGCGCAGTTGATGACACCGGAGAATGTGGAGGACGCCAAGGCGCTGAAACTTATTGCGAGTGAATCTGAAGTGATCGCAGGCTTGGTGAATCAGTGGCTGCATCTCGCCAATCCGCTGCCGCCGAAGCTTGCGAAGCTTGATGTTGGGGAATGCGTTCGTGCTGTGGCGCAGAATCTCGAACCGCAGGCACAGCATGCGGGTGTGAGCGTCGAAAACAGTCTTGCGGGCCCGATTTGGGTGAGAGGCGACACGCAGCGGCTGTCACAGGCTTTCCGGAACATCCTCGTGAATGGCATCCAGGCGATGCCTCGTGGGGGCAGGTTGCGAATCGAGGCCGAAAATCACGAGAGGATGGTTGTGATTCGTTTCACCGACAGCGGTCCGGGCTTTTCGGATGCGGCACTTGCCCGAGGCACGGAATTGTTTTTCACCGAGAAGGAAGGCGGCATGGGCGTGGGCCTGAATATTGTCGCCAGCGTCGTCGAAGCGCATGGCGGACGACTTGAAATGAAAAATGACCCCAAGGGCGGAGCGGTTATCATCGTGTCACTTCCCTCATCCGACGCATGAACGCCGCCATTCTCATCATCGAAGACGAATATGCTCTGGCCGCCGCGCTCTCGACGGTGGTGCGCCGTCTCGACGCCACACCGGTGGTCGCTGCGAGTGGACAGGGTGGCATTGACAAGCTGGGCACGCAGGACTTTGCGCTCGTCCTTCTCGATGTCGGCCTGCCGGACATGAGCGGACTGAAGGTGCTGGAGAA
Source organism: Prosthecobacter sp. (assembly GCF_020439865.1). Classification (GTDB taxonomy): domain Bacteria; phylum Verrucomicrobiota; class Verrucomicrobiia; order Verrucomicrobiales; family Verrucomicrobiaceae; genus Prosthecobacter. The sequence goes on along the minus strand of NZ_JAGRPF010000189.1, from coordinate 39,280 downwards.
GATTCAGTCTCTCCCGATGCCGCCACCCGTGGTCATCATCACCGCGCACGGCACGCTCGATACGGCATTGGAGGCTCGGCGCCTCGGCGCACGCGAGTACTTTCTCAAACCACTCGATCTCGCCGCTGTCCAGCGGACGATTCGTGAGGTTTTCACTCCCGCGAAGATAGAATCGACAGCCGAAACGACCATGATCGGCTTTTGTGAGGCGATGCAGCAGGCGTTTGCTGCGATCGCGCAGGCGAGCGGCTGTGACACGCCGGTTTTGCTGCAAGGGCCTCCCGGCAGCGGCAAGAGCCTGGCCGCGCAGGTGATTCATCGCCACAGCGCTCGTGCGAAGGAGCCGCTGGTGGTGTTTCGCGCCGATGAGTGGCCCGCGGACGCTGTGGAGGACGCGTTGGACGATGCCATTGCCAAAGCGGGCAGCGGCGCGCTTGTTCTTGATGAGATTGGTACATTCTCAAAGCCGCTGCAGGCGGTGTTGATGCATCGCTTGGGCGATTTGAAGGCGCGAATCTTCAGCACGGCCAGTCGCGAATTAACTGAGGTGCGTGAAGATCTGTTTTACGCGCTCGCAGTGCTGCAAGTGACGCTGCCGCCGCTCGCGGAACGCACGGGGGACATTCCAGCGTTGGCGTCGTCATTCCTTGGTGATCACGTTTTGTCCGCCGAAGCGCTGGCTGCGCTCAAGGCGCACGCATGGTCTGGCAACGTTCGTGAGTTGAAAACTGCGATGGCGCATGCGGCAGCAGTTTGTGGCGGGAGCACCATTCTGCCGCATCATCTTCCCGCGGGCATCGTCAACGCCGACGACGCCAATCACCTCGAAGACACGATGAAGCGCAGCCTGGCCGCGTGGCTCGATCAAAAGACGACCGGCGAGGATGAATCAATGCCTGCCTATGACGATCTGCTCGAAACGGTGGAATCGGCAATGTTGGAGACGCTGTTGAAGCGTTTCGACGGCAAACCGACACGACTGGCGGCGGCGATGAAGATGAATCGCGCGACGCTCCGGCGGAAACTGAGGGAGGAGTGACCTTTAAATTCACCGTCCGTCCGCCTTGCCGGGAATGCGCGGATCATGGGCGGGGTAGAAGAGCTTCTTTTCGCGATCAAAGTAGATCGCCTGACAGGCGCCGAAGCCTGAGCTGGGGGCCAGGTTGTGGCCCAGGGCTTCGACCTGTTTGAGCGTGCTTTCTCCGAAGGACTTTTCGATCTTCAGTTCGTCAGGGTTCCACTGGTGATGAAAACGCGGTTCAGCGAGCGCCTCGCTGGGAAGCATGCCGTCGTCGATAATGTGGGTGAGCAGCAGCAACGCCTGCGTGATGATGGTCGGGCCACCGGCGGCACCGGTGGCGATGACAGGCTGGCCGTCCTTAAGAACGATCGTGGGGCTCATGCTGGACAACGGGCGTTTGCCGGGGGCGACGGCGTTGGCTTCGGCGCCGATGAGTTTGAACGCATTTGGGACACCCGGCTGCACGGAGAAGTCGTCCATCTGATTGTTCATGAGCACTCCGGTTCCAGGGATGACCACTTTGCTGCCAAATCCCGTGTTGATCGTCTGATTGAGAGCCACCCAGTTGCCTTCGGCGTCAGCGGTGCAGAGGAATGTGGTATGCTTCCCGAAGATGTCGCCTTCCCAGTGTGGCGGCATGCCGTGACCGGATACGGTGGTGGTGTGGTCGAGGTCGATCTTTTTTGCCAGTTCGGCTGCATAAGCAGGATCGACAAGTCCGCGCGGCACCTTGGCGAAATCAGGATCGCCAAGCCAGTAGGCACGATCCGCGAAGGCAAGCTTCATCGCCTCCGTGATGACGTGGATGCGGCTGCTGGCGCGGAAGTGACGGATGGGGAAGTGTTCGACGATGTTGAGGATCTCGGCGACGTGCACACCTCCAGAGCTCGGCGGTGGCATGGTGATGAGATCATAGCCCCGATACTTGGAGCGGATCGCTTCGCGCTCGGGCGCCGTGTAGTTCGCGAAATCGGCGGCGGTGGTGATGCCGCCGTTTGCCATCATCCATTCCTCGGTTTTTTTGGCGAATTCGCCTTCGTAGAACCATTCGATGCCTTTTGCGGCTACAGCCCGATAAGTGGCGGCGAGGTCGGTTTGCACAAGCATCTGGCCTTTTCCAAGTGGTTTGCCGTCTTTGAGGAAAATGGCTGCCGATGACGGGAACTTGGCCAGTTTGGGTGTCGTGGCTGCGAGCTTGCGGGCATAGACATCATCCAGCGGGAAACCGTTTTCCGCGATCTCTGCGGCGGGGAGGAGCACGTCGGCGAGTTGGAGTTTGCCGTGTTTTTTCTGGGCGGCAGAGCAGGCTTTCAGGTAGCCCGGTACGCCCGAGGCCAGTGGTCCGGTTTTGCTCGCCTCTTCATCGACCTTGCCGTTGATCACATACATGTCGCGATGTGCCTTCGCCGGGGCCATCTCACGACCGTCGATGCAGGTGACGGCACCATCGGCGGCACGGATGACCAAAAAACACCCTCCGCCGATGCCTGAGTTGTGCCCGTCGACAACACCAAGTGTTAGACCCGCTGCGATCGCCGCATCGACTGCGTTTCCGCCCTTTGCGAAGGTCTGGAGACCTGCCTCGGTGGCTAGCGGGTGCACCGTGGCGATGGCGAATTTGGGAAACGAAGCGTCGGCGGCTCGCAGAGCAGAGGTGGCGAGCAGAACGAGCGCGATCAGTGCTTTCATGGCGGCGATGCTAGCCGGACACGTTTACGGCGTCGAATCAAAACGCCTCCTCGAAAAGATGGCTAGACGGGCTTTTTCAGGACTGCGATCCGCGTTTCCACCCCAGCCAGGCACGACGGTAGGTGAAAGCCATGGCCATGATCCCCGCGAAGAGCAAAATGGCACGCCCGGGCTCGGGTACGGGTAGCACGCTACTGGCCGCTTCCGCGGGCAGGGTGAATGATGGCTCCATGCCTGCCTCCGCCACCTCGACCGCAAGGATAGCGATGACACCGCAAACAAACCAGTAGCTAAAGGAACGTGTTATCACTGAATTATGTGATGGTTTACCAGACGTGGCTGGGTTTCGACAAGGTTTTTTTGGAGACAAAAGCGATGCATGTTGTTCATTATCAGCGATTCGCTTGGCATCGATTAGGTGTTTATCTGAGGATTCGGGTTCCTGCCTTCTCGCTTGCGAGTTCATCCCGTCTCCGCCATGACTACCGCCCCTCCATCCCGGCATTTCATCCATCATGTCCATCGTCAGTTCTCCTCGCGTCATTAACATAGGCTTGGCCGGTTTAGGCAATGTGGGGGCTGGCGTGTTCAAGAATCTCCAAAAGAATCGGGCGCTCATCACCCAACGCATCGGTGCGGAACTCTGCATTACCCGGGTGGCTGTTCGAGATCTGAAGCGCCCCCGTGATGTGGAGGTGCCGACCGGGATTCTGACCACGGACTGGAAGGAACTCGTCAATGATCCGACCATTCCCGTGATCGTCGAATTGATCGGAGGCACGACCACCGCCTACGACATGGTCGCCGCGGCACTGCGGGCCAAAAAAATCGTCGTCACAGGCAACAAGGCGCTGCTGGCCGAGAGTGGGAAGGAACTCTTCGCCCTGGCCGAGGAGTGCGGCGTGCCGATCTATTTCGAGGCGGCTGTCGCCGGCGGCATCCCGATCATCCAGGTGTTGCAGGAAGGTCTCGTCGGGAACCACATCCGTTCCATCCACGGCATCATCAACGGCACCTGCAACTACATCCTCACCCGCATGTCGCAGGCCGGGCTCAGTTATGAGGATGCTCTGCGTGAGGCGCAGGAAAAAGGCTACGCCGAGGCGGACCCGACGCTCGACGTGAGCGGCTGGGACGCGGCGCACAAGGCGATCATTCTTGCCTCGCTGAGCTACGGCTTCTGGATTCCGCAGGATAAGGTGCATGTGGAAGGCGTGGACCGCGTGAACATCACCGACTTCAAATTTGCCGCCCGTCTCGGTTACACGATCAAGCTGCTCTCCGTCATCCGTGCGGACGAAAACGGGCTCGTCGAAGTGCGCACGCAGCCCACACTTGTTCCCCTGTCCCATGTGCTGGCGAGCGTTGGTGGCGCCTTCAATGCAGTGCTGGTCAATGGGGATGTCGTTGGAGAAACGTTGTTCTATGGACGTGGTGCCGGTCAGGACCCGACCAGCAGCAGCGTGATCAGCGACTTGTGCGAAGCCGCCGCCGTGCTCATGCATGGTGCACGACACAGTGGCTTTGTGCCGCACGGCCTCTACGGCAAATCCAAGCCGGTGGAGGACACGGTCTCTCACTACTATCTGAGGCTGACTGTGGATGATGTTCCGGGTGTTCTTGCCCAGGTTGCCACCGCCCTTGGCGAACGTGGGATTGGCATTTCCTCGATGATTCAACCGGAAGATTTGGAAGACACCAGCGGCGAAACATCTTTGGTGCTCATGATTCATGACGCCCGTCTTGGGGACATGAAGCTGGCTCTCGCCGCCATCAGTCAGCTCAAGTGTGTGCGTGGGGAGCCGAGCTGGATGCGCGTCGAAACGCTGCAGGGCTGAAATCGGCGGATAAAAACGTTCTCTTGAATTTTGAAATGGAACCCGGCCTAAAAACGTGGGAGCGTGGGAGTCATGAAAATTGCGCTCTCGGACCTCGCCGTCCTCGTGGACGGTACTTTAAAAAACGGGGATCCTGGACTTGAGATCACGGGATTTGCGTCCTTGAAGGAAGCGTTTCCAGGGGACCTGAGCTTCTTCCATGACACCCGTTATAATGAGCGTCTCCTGGCCACCAAGGCCAGTGCGGTGCTGGTGCCGGCCGACTATGCTGAACTGCCTCCCCAGGCCGCCTATATTGCTGTGGAGGACCCTTCGCGCTCCTTTGAACTGATCGTTGAGACATATGGATTCCAGCCGGAGCCGTTTGCCGCCGGGATACATCCCACCGCGACCATTGCCGCCTCGGTCAAACTCGATCCCGAACGCGTGTCCGTCGGTCCGCATGCGGTAATCGAGGCTGGAGTGGAGCTCGGAACCGAGGTGACCATTGGCGCAGGTTGCTTCGTCGGGCGGAATGTGAGCATCGGTGACGGTTCCAAGATGTTTGCCAACAGCACCGTGCATGCTGAGTGCATCCTCGCCAGCGGAGTCATTCTGCATTCCGGTGTGGTCATTGGCGCGGACGGATTTGGGTATGAGTTCAGTCAGGGACGCCATCGTAAAGTCCGTCAGGCAGGCATTGTTCAGATCGACAAGGATGTGGAAATCGGCGCCGGTTCGACTGTGGATCGTGCGCGTTTTGGCCGCACATGGATTGGCGAAGGCTCCAAAATCGACAACCTCGTTCAAATCGGCCACAACGTCGTGATCGGCAAACACTGCATCGTGGTGGCCTGCACCGCCATCGCCGGCAGTGCGGTCATTGGCGACTACGTGGTCATAGCGGCGCAGGTGGGTATCGCAGGTCATGTGAATGTCGGTTCGCAGAGCACTCTGGCCGCTCGTTGTGGCGTCACGCGTGATCTTCCGGCCGGTCAGACGTATCTCGGTTTTCCGGCCATTCCTGCGGGGCAGGAAAAACGCCGTCTCGCCAATGTGAACCGCCTGCCGCAGCTGCTGGCACGGGTGAAAGAACTCGAAGCGCAGATCGGCAAAGAGGCCTCTTGAAAGCAAAGGCCGTTTACCAGAAGCCCCACTGCTGCGTGTTCATCACGTAGAGTCCCAGCGCCAGATTGCCAACGGCGTGCATGAACACACAGGCTCCTAGGCTCTTCGAGCGCACGGCCAGAAAATACACCAGCGATCCCCACACGAACGCGCCGACATAGTCCTCTGTGTTGTGAATCAGCATCACTGCCACGGTGACAATCCAGAACACTTTCCGGCGGTGTGTTCCGAATGCGACTCGTTCGAAGCGGCCGTCTTCTGTGAGAAGGAAACGCATCAAGAAACCGCGCCAGAACAGTTCTTCCACAAACGGCACCACCAGCACCATGCGTGCAAAACGCATGACAACGACGGCGCCGAACAACCAAGAGGAGTCTTTCGCGATGGTCGGGTCGAATCCTTCATTGCGCTCCGCCAGCCCGAGCCAGTCCCACCAGGACGCAGGCGCATGGCCGTTCTGGATCAGACTGTCCCGCAGCAGCGACGGAGCGATCCAGACAAGAATCCCAACGATCCCAAGTGCGAAGGCAAGGCCCAGCCCACGCCAAGGCTTGAAGGTATAGTGCTTGCGAAACAGGATGAGCACCATCGCGCAGAGCACGGTTTGCAGCGGATACACCCAGTGCTCCGGAGCACGCACGTGCCATGGCAGCTCGGAATTCTCGATGCGGAATAGGCCCGGGACGGAGTTCAGGAGAGTGAACAGAACCAGTGGCAGCACGTGCGCAGCTGTGGGGGAGGCGAGCAGACGCGCAATCATGCGTAAAGCGGGTTACGGCAACGCCAGTTCCTTTGCGCGCTGCGGGTTCAGCAACCACTTTGAGCAACTGCGCAGATAGCCGCGGCTCCAAGCGGACATTGTTGTGGCTCCCGTGGCCATCAACGCCAGCGTACGTGATGAAATCGCCTCCATCATGTTGCTGAATCGTCCGGGATAATCTGTCTTCAGCTGCATGCCGCGTTCGTAGAAGGCCACAATGCGTCCGTCATAGAAATAGGCAATCAGTTCATGCCATGCCTCATGCCATGCGCGCTGGCGCTTCTCATAACGTCCCAGTTCCTTAGTCAGACTGTCAGGATGATCGAGCAACGAGGCGCCATGCTTGGCAAAGATGGCGCTGAGCGATTCCGCAGCATCGAGAGCGAGAAACACGCCGGGGGAGAGCATCGGATCGACAAAACCGAACGCATCGCCAATCGAAACCCAGCCCGAACCATGCGCACGGTCGGAGAGGAGCTGGTAGTTGGTATAAGTGTATGCATCGCTGACTCGCTGGCGGTTTGCCGCGAGCGGAGCCAGCACGCTGTCGGTCGCCAGGACTTTGTCGAGGCGCTCTTCGCCGTTCGCGCCGAAATCCGGAAGCGACTTCGGGTTCATCACGATGCCGAACGACATTCGATCTCGCAAAGGAATGCGCCAGCTCCAGCCCCATTCGTGAAACATGACGGCGATCTGACCCTGAGGATACGGATGTTCGATGCCAGCGAAATGTGCGAAGTGCGCGGTGTCTCTGCGCGGTCCCATTTCGGCCTTGATGCCGAGCAGCTTTGCAGAAGTGCGTGAGCGTCCGCTCGCATCGACGACGAGCGCGGGCTTGTCGCCATCACGCCAGCCGCCTGCTTCGAGTGCAGTGGCATCAAGTTCCAGCTCCGGTTTGCCGCCGGGATGTGCCACCAAGTTTGCGCGATGCTTTACAAACTTCACGCCGAGCTCTTTCGCGTATTCTTTGATCACATCGTCAAACTCAGGCCTCGGCACGTTGTAGGCGTAAGTCGGCAGGTGGCCTTTGACGGACATGAAATTGAAATCCATTCGCGTGCCGCAGTGGTGCACGAAGCTGGCACCAGGCTTGTGCTGCGCGATGGCCGCCACGCGGTCCTCGATGCCCATGCGTTGTAAAATCGCCACGATGGCCGGGATCAGCGATTCGCCCACGAGCAGAGCAGGGCGCTTTTCATCATCGAAAACGACGGACTGAATGCCTTGGCGGGCCAGCAGGGCGGCCAGGGCGCTGCCTGCCGGGCCGGCGCCTAGGATGGCGATTCGTGGGGATCGTTTCATGGGGGCTTCAGTAGCGTCGGAGCTTGCCGCTCGCAGTCAGCGGCAGTTCGGAAACAAACGTGTAGAACAAGGGCACTTTGTAGGCGGAGAGGCGTCCCTGGCAAAGCTTTCTTAATTCGAGCGCTGTCGGTGGAGATGCCGCATTTTGCGGGATGATTTCCGCCGAGGGCATGGCACCCAGCGCGGGATGTGTTTTGGCGGTGACACGTGCTGCTTTCACCTCTGGATGGGTGCACAAAACGGCCTCAACCTCCTCGGGGAAACACTTGAGGCCGCCAACATTGATCACGCTGCGGACGCGACCGCGCAGATAGAGACATCCGTCCTCGTCCATTTCGGCGATGTCACCGGTGGCGAACCAGCCGTTGCGCAACACGGTCTCACGCGGCTGCCACGGGGTTAGATAGGCATCGAAAACACCCGGACCACGCAGCAGGAGTTCGCCGTCATCGAGTCTGATCTGGAACGCCTTCAACGGCTGGCCGATGGAAGTCGGCTTGTCCTCCGCATGCTCCAAATTCAGAATCGGCAGACCGGCTTCAATGATGCCCATGCCCTGGGTGAGGTACAGTCCCGTTTTGTCGGCGAAAAGTTCGGCCACCTCCATCGTCAATGCGAACGCCGTAGACACTGCGAGCCGCAATGAGCCAAGTGCGGACGCATCCGGCTGTCCGGAGAGCATCGTGTAATGATAAGGGGATCCATACATCACGGTTGCACCGTGCTCGCGAGCCATCTCAATCATCACCTTCGGGTCGCTCGCCGGTGCGAGGATCGTCGTGGCGCCGTGGTAGAGATAAAGCACGATGGAAACGGCAAAGTGATGCGCCATCGGCAGCACCCACAGCACGCGATCTTGTGCTCCAATCCTCAGGCCTTCGTTTGCCGCCGTGATGCGCGCCAGCAGCGTCTCATGTGAAATGACGATGCCCTTCGATGCGCCGGTTGTGCCGCTGCTGAAGCGGATGAACGCCGGATTCAGGGCTTCGAGCGCCGCTTCATCGAACGCGGGCGGCGAATCATGCGTCACTGGCTCGATCCGAAAGTCCTCGGCACTTTTGGCAAACACGATGGCATCCAGCGCCGTCGACTTTGTGAGTTGTGCGCGTTCGTCGGCAGTCAGTTCGGCGGGAATCGGCACAAAGCAGGCGTCCTGCTTCAGAATGGACAGCGCCACGACGATGTAGTCCGCGCCACTTGGTGCATCGAGGCCGATGCGCGGGCGGTTTTTCTTTGGCCATGCTGAATCCGCACTCATGCGTGCCGCAAAGGTGTTCATGCGTGATTCCAGCTCGCCAAATGTGAGTCTGAGCTCCGTGCTGATCACTGCATTGGCGGCGGCTGTGGCGCGTTGAAAGATGAGTTCGACGATGTTCACGCTTCTAGATCGCTTAAAACCTGCCGCACCTGATGCGCAAGGGCTGCGGTGTTTGGTTCAATGCTTGCGGCGGCGATTCCTGCGGCCTGTCCGGTCGCCAGGGCTGTTCCCATGACGCGGATGCTTGCCTTAGCGCGATGCGTGGCGGAAAGGCAGCGTCCGGCGACGAACACATTCTGCAAATCACGCGCACGCAGACAGCCGAGCGGGATGCCGCAGGCTTTTGGCTCACGCGGATAAAGCAACCGCGGCCCGCGGGCTGTTTCTCGCAGTTCAATCGGCCACGTCGCATTCGCCACGGCTTGTTCGTCACGGCGGCTCTCGAGGATGTCTTCTTCGGTCAGAACCCTTTCACCGATCCAGCTCCGGCTTTCGCGAATGCCCGCACGCACCGGCAGCGTGGTGATGCGAGCGTTGGCGAATCCGTCGAGTGAAGCCCGCAAATGATCGACAATTGCGAAGGTTACTTCACGTCCCTGCATCTCAATCCAGGTCAAGCTGCGTGCATCGGTGGAGTCAAAGGCGCATTCCGGTGAATCGCCAGGAAGGTCGAGTGTGAGGAAGATTTCGTTCAAAGCACCGCTTCTGCGGAAATGCGCTCCCGCGGCTTCCGGTGGCAGCTTCTTCTCTTGAATGGCCTTCGCAATCGTTCCAGCGACTTTCAACGGTTCATCTCCGCCCAGGGCTTCGGCCGCGACGTTGTTGATGCCGACGATGTAGGCCGGGCGCTGCATTTCCTTCGACGGTGGATGCTCCCAGGGATGTTTGGCCAGCACCGCCAGCATCGCATCACCGCTGGCATCGACGATGGAACGCGGATGAAGGTTCCACGAAGCACCACGGCAATGCAGCGTGACTTCGGTGATGCGGCCGGACTCGACGACGGTCGCAACAATCTCGGTGTGCAGCAATACCTTCAAATTCACCTGCTTGGTGCACCATTGATCGTAAAACAAAGCGAGGCGCTGCGGCTGGTGCATCAACACATCGACCTTTCCCATACGCAGCGGGTCATGAGCGATGCCTTGAGCGAGCAGTTCACGTTCCAGCTCCGCTGGCAGGCCGGGATTGGCCACGCGTGGTGCTGAATCGGGTGCCGGCGGCAGTTCATACAAACCGCAAAACGAATGCACGAGCGATGCCGTGCCCGCGCCGCCGAGGAAACCGTGGCGTTCGACCAGCAGCGTGTCCGCGCCTTGACGCGCCGCGGCTATTGCCGCCGCCACGCCTGCGCTGCCACCACCGATGACAAGAACGTCCGGATTCATGGCCGCATCATTCACCGAGAAGATCAGAACGCCAGCGTTCCCGCATCAGATCAGCCTCTGAATCACTCAAACAGGAATCGAGATAACTCGCGGTCACGGTGAGCTGATCGCGGCATTCGGAGACAAACAGGCCGCTGCCGGGCGGTGCGCACAGCGTGGGCATGTGAATGGCATTTACAATCTCTCCGCCGCAGAAGGTGGTCATGCCTTCGCCAAAGCTGCCGGTGTAGGCGTGGTAGAACGACGCGATCTCGCCGTGCTGGCCGAGACGCACCATGTCGAGCATCAGTTTGCCCGGCATGCGGCGCATCAGAAGCTGCATGGCGTCGAAGGACAGGTGGCGCTTCAATTTCAAATGCTCCATGTGCTGCTTCATGAGCGCCTTGCTGGCCGTGCCGAGATCGGCGAGGTCGCTTTCCTTCAGGATGAAGAAGAACATCGCCATGTGATTTTGAAACACGGCGGCTTTGCCATTCGCATCTTTCGGCCGCTGCTGCACCGGCATGGGCACCGCATACGAGAGTTTATGCTGGCCTCGGGAATGAAATACCGCCTGATGGCAGCGTGCGGCGAGCGCGGCGTAGAAAAAGGTGCGCATCATGTCCCCGCCGATCTTGCCGAGCGTGACTTTGATTTTCGCCGTCTCCTCGGGTGAAAACGTCTCCCAAAAACAGCAGCGACGACCTGCAACGAGCCTGCCCTTGCTCGCGGATACAAACGGCTCGGCGCCCAGCGTGATGAGATGCCGGCCACAGGCCTCGCTTTCCTGAAACAACTTCCACCATGGACGTTCGTCGGTGATGACCGGCTGCTGCGGTGAAACGGCCTGTGGATCGAGCCACAGCTCGTTCATGTGCTTGAACAGCAGCTCCACACCCGTGCCGTCGAGCAGCAGATGCGACCAGTTCATCACGATGGACCACGATTGACCGCCGGTGCGCACCACATCGAACCGAATGTGCGGCGGGCCGAGCGAGATACGCCGGTGTCCTTGCATGCGTTGCGTGCGCAATTCGGAGATCGACTCGATTTCGGAGGCTTCGGGGCCGTCCACACCGCGAACGCGATGAAACTCGATCGGGATCGGGCTCGCATCATTCGAGCACTCCCAATACGGCACCGCGAAGAGGCCGTCTTTGCGCAGCGTCGCATGCAGCAGCGGCATGCGCTTGGGCAGTTCGGCGGCCAGCCAGCGCAGGCGTGATTCATCCGGCTGTCCGGTGACATCGAGCTGGCTAAGCGCATCGAGACCGCGCCCGTCGGCAGCGCGCGAGAGATGATCCAGCGCGACCACGAATCCATCCGTGCCGGTGATGGGGAACTGCGAAGTGGCGGTGCTCATGCGGCCTTTCCATTCACCAAAGCCGCGAGCGTGCTCCCGTTGCGAAAATTCGCCCGGCTGAGCTCCGTCGGTTCCACCTTTTTGGAGAATCGTTCTTCGAGAAACATGACGAGCTGCATCACGCCCATCGAATCCAGACCCGACTCGAAGAAATCCGCCTCCGCGCCAAAATCTGCCGGCAGATCGGGCAGGACGGTTTCGCGCACGAGTTCGATGATCGTGTTCGGGGAGATATCGGCGGTGGCGGACATGCGCGCTTTTTATGCACGCAGGCGGCAGGAGACGCAAATGCTCTGAGCGGCTACTTCGCCGCGGCCGCCAGCGCCTCGGCGTCTCCCTGCTGTTGCAGCCATGAGACGAGCCGGGCTTTGAGAGCGGCGATGCGCGGGGCGTTGTCCGGATCGGCGGCCAGATTGGTCAGCTCGTAGGGATCGGCGGTGGTGTCGTAGAGTTCCCAGCGCGGATGGTTTTCAATGGTGGCGATGAGTTTGGCCGCGGCAGGATCGGTCTTCGCCTTTTCAAGCCAGGAGCCATAGACCTGGCCGTGGCTTCCGGGAACATCCATGACCTTGGTGAAGTGCGTGGTCCAGCGGTTCTCAGGCAGAAGATTGAGCACGAGTTTAAAGCGTGAGTCGCGCACGCAGCGCTGCGGGAAGACGTTCATGTCGCCGTCGCGTGTGTGGGTGGCAAAGATGAACTCCTGATGCGTAGCGCTTTTGCCCTGAATCACGTCGAGGAAGCTGCTGCCGCCGATGTCCTCGGGAGGTTTGCCACCGGCGACGTCGATGAAGGTGGGCAGGACGTCGGTGAACGAAATCAGCGCATCGCTGGTGCTGCCGGGCTTCACCTGTCCCGGCCAGCGCACGATGAAGGGCGCCCGCAGGCCGGTGTCATAGACGGTCCATTTGCAGTGCGGCCATTCGGCGCCCTGGTCGGAAGTGTAGATGAACAGCGTGTTCGGCTCCATGCCGTGTGATTTGAGCGACGCCAGCACCTCGCCGACTCGTTTGTCCACGGTGGTGATGTCCTGGAAGTAGTTTGCGAATGCCTGACGCGTGATCGGTGTGTCCACGAGGATCGGCGGCAGCGGCAGTGTGGCAGGATCGTAGATCTTGTTTTTCTCCCAGACCACGTGGGGACCGCTGTCGGCCAGCACGAGGCAAAGCGGCTGCTCAGGATGTTCGGCCATGTGGCTGGCGAGAAACGCGTCGACCTTTTGGGTGTCGAGACCTTCCATGCGGTAGCGGCGTGCAATGGTGGGATCCTTGGGCAGCGTGGCCTGAAGCATCTCAAAAGGAAACACCTCCTTGGGGCCGACATGGCTTTTGTTCGCGAGCACCACGCGATAGCCGAGTGCGGAGAGGTAATGCGGCAGCGATTTGAGGCCGGGCTTGCACTGCGTATGGTTGCCCATCGCGCCGTTGCGGAAGGAGTGAAGACCCGTGTAGAGAATGGATCGCGAGGGCGCGCAGGTGGGCGATCCGGCAAAGACGTTGGTGAAGCGCATCCCCTGCGTCGCGAGCGCATCGATGTTCGGCGTACGAACTGCCTTGTTGCCGTAACAGCCGGTGAACTCAGCGCTGTGATCGTCCGAAAGGAACATCACGATGTGCGGTCTCGTGGCCGCGCTGGTAACAGAGACCAGCAGGAGATTCAGGAAGAGGAAACAGCGTGCGAGTGTCATGACCGAGCGAAAACGTTCCGCAGGCGCCGTTCCATCACGCGAAGCTCACCGATATTCGTGGCCCAGATTGTCGTCGGTGATGATCTGGGCATCGCCCCAGGCGGTCTGCATGGTTTCACGGCGGCACCAGTGCGACATGTTACCGGGCACGGGAAGGGTCTCACCGTTCAGGAAATCAACGACGCCTTCGATTTGGTCGGCGTTGATGACTGGCTGGTCATCGATGCGATAATCGGCGAGGATTTTCTGCCAGTGGTCGCGATTTGGCTCGAGCGGTGCGTTGCTGGCGAGGCAGTGGTTCATGATCATCAGCGTGTGTGGAAAGACCTCCATGCCGGTGCGTGCGGCGCGCGGTGACTCGGTGCAGTTCCAGAACGCGATGCCGTCGGGCGTGAGGTGGGCTTTGATCTCGGTCAAAAATTCGCGGGAGAGCAGCGCGGACGCGAACTCGCGCCAGTGATGCGTAGTGTTCATCACGATGGCGTCGAAGCGAGCATCAGGATGATGTCGCAGCCAGCGGCGGCCGTCGTCGATGACGAGCTCGAGCTTCGAATTGGTGAGCAGGCTGGCGACTTCGGGGCGCGAACGGATGAGGTCGAGGTAGCCGTGGCTGAGTTCGACAGCGGTGACGTGCTTCACCTGCGGATGGTTGACGAGGATCTGCGTCCACGAACCACTGGCGACGCCGATGACGAGCACGTTTTCGATGCGGTCGCGGACGGCGGAGAGGAAGTAAGGCCGCACGAGCCATGATTTCGGTTCCAGCTTCGTGCCGATCATGCCGTCGTAGGCGCCGTTACCATAAACGGCGTTGCTGGTGTCCACCGTAATGACGCCATGCCGTGACTCGATGACCTGCGCGAATCGCATGCCGTGTTTGAACTCGTGCTTGTATTGCAGGCGTTCGTAGAAGCCTTGAAAGCTGACGAGCATGATGACCATCACGCAAAGCGGCTGCCACCGCTGACGATGTGGCATTCGGAACCGGCCAATCGACTCGGCCCACAACCACGAAACGAGCAGCAACATCACGCTGAGAACCTGCAGGCTCATCCATTCCATGAACAGGAAACCCGTGAGCAGGCTGCCAGCGCCGGAGCCGATGATGTTGGCGAGATACAAAAGCGAAAGCTGGCTGCCGGTGTTTTTGTCAGGTGGAATGGCTGCGTGGCAGAGCAGGGGGAAGGTGAGTCCGATGAGCACGCCGGCCGCGATGACGAAGAAGTAGCCGAGCTCCCAAAACAGGTTCGAAGCAACGAGGGCCGTGAGCGGAGCGATGAGAAACCCAGCGATGCTCGAATAAAGCACCCAGCGGGCGAGTTTTGAACGCAGATCACCTTCCTGATGCAGCAATCGCGGGCTGAGCAACGAACCGATCGCGAGGCCGAGCAGGTAGCTGCCGAGCATGAAGCCGAAGGCCGGCGCACGTGAAGCACTCGCGAAATTGAAGACGCGGGACCACACGATTTCCCACGAGAGGGCGATAAAGCCCGAGAGTGCGGACCACAGCAAGGCGGTGTGGAAAAGAATTTCAGGTCGGTGTTTTGAAACTTGGATTGAAGCGGGCTGATCCACCGCTTGAGGCGGTTTTCGAAGGGCCGCCATCACAATCGTTGCCGCCAGCGCATTCAAACTGGCCGCGATGCGCACGGTGCCGCCCATGCCGAAGCCGCCGAGAAGCCGGTGTGCGGCGATGAACGCGCCGAGCGCGGCTCCGAGCGTGTTCACGAAGTAGAGGCGGCTCACGCTTTCGCCGACATGCGCGGTGTCGCGCACCTGATGCGCGACGAGCATCGGCAACGTGGCTCCCATGAGCAGCGTTGGCAGGAAAACGAGCAGGAAGACCAGCGCGCCGGTGGTGAATCCATGTGCCTGCGCAGAAGTGATCGCTCCGACGGCATCGAACAATTTGAGCGAGACAAGGCCGTAAGCACCGACGCCGAGTTCGGTGAGGCCGAAGAGCAGCACGAGCGGTGCGCGTGTCGATTTGGAAATCCAGCCGCCGAAGAGGCTGCCGATGCCGAGTCCCGCGAGGAAGGCCGCCACCACCATCGCCACGGATTCGACGTTGCTGCCGTAGATCGTGAGCAACGCACGCTGCCACACGAGCTGGTAGATCAGCGCCGAGATACCGGAGAGGATGAAAACGCCATGCAGAATGATGGCGTGGAGGCGGCGTGACATGGGATCACTCGAAGCCGTTCGCGCGCAGGAACTTCAGGCTGTTCGGGATCTGGTCCATCGACGTCGAAGATTCGTCCTCGATGAAGTAATGCCGGATGCCGTTCTTGCGCGCTGCGGCGAGGATTGTGGTCCAGTCCATCTGGCCCGTGCCCAGTGCCACATCGTTCTCGACATCGGTCTTGCCGGTCAGGAAGCCGGTGGCCACGCCCTTCTTCAAATCCTTGAGATGCATCAGTTTCCAGCGACCGCTGTATTTCTCCAGCAGCTTCGCGGGGTCCTGGCCGGGGAAGACGATCCAGAGCACGTCCATCTGCACGGAGACAAACTCCGGCTTCGTCTCCTGCATGAAGAGATCGAACAGCGTGCCCTCGCCGAACGGCTCAAACTCGAAGCCATGCGCGTGGTAGAACATCGTGATGCCCTCCTTCGCCAGCGCCTCGCCCGCCTTGTTGAAGACCGCCGCCGCCTCGCGGCACTCCGTCTCGTCAAAGGCATCCTTGTGGTTGATCCATGCGCAGCCGGCGTATTGCAGGCCCAGCGTCTTTGCTTCCTTCACCACGTTGTCGAGATCGTTCTTGTAGCGGTCATACGGGAAGTGGCTGCTCACCGGCTTCAGGCCGCGCTTGTCGAGCTCCGCCTTGAACTGCTCCGCTGTGAGATCATGCGTGCCCGCCAGCTCCACCTCCTTGATGCCGAATTCCTTCACCCGGTCCAGCGTCCACGCCACGCCGCGCAGCTTGAACTGGCTGCGCAGGCTGTAGAGTTGCAGACCTGCGGCATTGGGAGCATCGGCGGCAAAGATGGGAGCTGCGAGCGCAAGGGCGAGGAAAAGGGACGTAAGTCTCATGGGGGAGGAGCCAGCATCTTGTGATGAAGCACCGGGAGATGCGAGGGATTTCTGCTCGCCAGAAGACGAGACCTTACCGATGGTATTGTAGCTGATGAGCACAGTTCGATCAGGAAAAAAACTTCTTTGCGGCTCTTCTAATAGAGTCTGCATCCCAAGTATCGAATTCAACACGAATTACCGCATCTTTATATATCAAAGCACTAGGCTGGTGTTCGTTGTCCCAGGAACACCCAAAATCTAACACAATGAAAACAGAGTCTTCCCAAATCACATTTGTGATTTGAGTCGCAGAATGAATAAACTCGCCACTTGGAAAAGGATATTGCGTTCGGAATTCAGCCAGATTTACCGACAGGTCAGGATACCGATTGGATTCAATTCTAATATGTCCTCGAATAGATTCTTCCAATAGAGCTGGCAGCAGTGATGATATAATTACGCACCTATCTTTGAATGTATTTAAGGACTGCATTTGAATGGGCAAGATCCTTCCTTCCATATCAGTCCATATCTCAAGCCTCGCATCACCGTCAAACGGTGTCGGATCAACATTAACAATCGGCCCCATGCGGACTCTTGTTTTCATATGGAGCTTCCAATCATTGATCCTTGGCATAGTACTCTCCCACGGGAAAGGTATCTCCAAATCCAACCTGCGTTGAAGGTTCCCAAGTATGTCGTGTTCTATGTTTTGATAATCCATCTTGTGTGGAGTTAAGGCTTGTTCGGCGAGTATTTGCCGCTCGTGTTTTTGAAGAGCTTCCAAAACGCAACACCACCGTAGTGGCTTATACCTGAGCTACCATGGTTCAAGTCGGATGGAACTAATTGCATGATTCCTATCACTTCATGATGGTGCCATGTTCCTTTGGTGAGCAAGTGGCTCTTCGAGCCGGCTGCTGCATCATCTCCACTTCAAAAAGGATGCCAGGCATTATGTTGAACGTGTTGTGCTGCAAAACACTGGCAGACAGTAGTTTATTGCGGAAATCAAGCATGGTTGGTTGGCGCGTGATCATGGTGTCTCGCGCTAACGTGGCTCTCACACCCGCCGGATCGCCGCGGCGAAGGCGCCGTCCATTTGATCTTCCGGTGGGAAGCTGTGGCGGAGTTTGACGGGTTCGTAACCGGGAGTGGATTCGAGGACACTGGCGACGAGCTGTTCGTTCTCGGCGGGTTCGATGCTGCAGGTGCTGTAAACGAGGATGCCGCCGGGTTTGAGGACGCGGAGGCAGTTTTTGAGGAGCTGGGTCTGAGTTTGCACCTGCGCGGTGATGTCGTCGGGCTGCAGGCGCCAGCGGACATCGACGCGGCGGCGCATGACGCCGGTGTTCGAACAGGGCACGTCGAGCAGGATGCGGTCGAAGCCGTCCTTGGCGAAGGCGGGAATTTGCGGATCCGACCAATCGTGCTGTTCGATGTGGGCGTTCGCGACGTGGAGGCGATGGAGATTGCCTTCCAGGCGGCGCAGCCGGCCCGGTGCGACATCGCAGGCGATGATCTCGCCCGTGTTTTCCATGAGCTGAGCGAGCAGGGCTGTTTTGCCGCCAGGAGCGGCGCAGGCATCGAGCACGCGCTGGCCGGGCTTGGGATCCAGCAGACGTGGTGCGATGGCGGTGCTGGGGTCCTGCATGTACACTTTGCCAACGGAGAGGTCTTCGCGGGGGAGCGACTCGCAAACGATGAAGTCGTCGGGCCCAGCATCCGATTGCGGGTAGAGGCGGTTGACGCGGGCGCAGATCGGGGCAGGGACTTGATTCCATTCGCAGAGGGCGGTCGTTCTGGCTTCACCGAAGATGCCGAGCCAGTGTTCGATGAGCCATTTGGGATGCGACGTGCGGGTTTCGAGCGGCAAGGTGGCCGGCATCGCGAGCAACTCGGCAGATTCGCGACAGGCACGGCGAAGCACGGCATTGATGAGACTGCGCGCACGACCGGTGGCGGCGACGGTTTCGTTCACGGCGGCGTATTCCGAGACCTGCAGGATCAAGATCTGACAGAGGCCGATGCGCAGTCCCCAGCGGCTGCGATGGTCGAGGTGCTTGTTCTCGGTGAGCACGGCGATCCAGTGGTCGAGCAGGGAGAGGTTTCTCAGCGTGGTGAGCACGATGTCACGCAGGAACGCGGCATCGGGCAGGCTGAGGTTATTGTCACGCTGGATGTGATCCATGAGGTCGGCGGCGAAACGTTCCCCGGCGGCCCATTCGCCCAAAGCATCCAGTGCCATGCCTCGAATCGGGACGGTCGGCTGGCGGGAAGAAGACTGTGGGCGTGGTTGGCTCATGTGCGGCATGACTTAGACCGCGTTGCGTGGGACACAAGCCGCCCTTTGGTCGTGGCGGGAGGATTGATTGACAAACTTCCCGCCCCCGCCTTTATAGACGGCCCCCCGCCATTTTTACCCGCCCAACCACCCCAGATCATGGATTTTATCGCCAAAAACATCGCCGAAGTCGCCCCTTCAATGACCCTGTCCATCACAGCCCAGGCGAAGGCATTGAAGAAGCAGGGGGTGGACGTGCTGAGCTTCGGTGCCGGTGAGCCTGACTTCGACACTCCCGCGCCGATCATCGCTGCCGCCACCGAGGCGCTGAACTCCGGCAAGACCCGTTACACCGAAAGCGCCGGCATCCTCGAATTGCGCGAGGCCATCGCCGCCAAGCTCATGGTGGACAACAACGTGCAGTATGAGGCCTCCCAGATCAGCGTGAACTGCGGCGCCAAGCATTCCTGCTACAATGCCATCCTTGCCTGCGTGAACCCGGGCGACGAAGTGGTCATTCCTGCTCCTTACTGGACCAGCTACCCTGAGATGGTGCGCATGGTCGGCGGCATCCCGGTGATCGTCGAGACGAAGCGTGAAAACGGCTGGAAGATCACGCCGGAGGAATTCGAGGACGCCATGTCTCCGATGACCAAGATGATCATCCTCAACACCCCCGGCAATCCGACGGGCTCCGTTTATACCAAGGCGGAACTTACCGCGCTGGCTGAGATCGCCGTGGGTGAAGGCATCATCATCCTTTCGGACGAGATCTACGAGAAGCTCGTCTATGGCGGCAATGAGCACGTCAGCATCGCTTCCCTCGGCAAGGAAATCTACGACCACACCATCACCATCAATGGTTTCTCCAAGGCCTACGCGATGACCGGATGGCGTCTAGGTTACACTGCCGCTCCGAAGAAAATCGCCGAGGCGATCGACACGATTCAGAGCCATACCACGAGCAACCCGACCAGCTTTGCTCAATACGGTGCGCTGGCCGCCCTGCAGATGGACCAGCAGATCGTCAGTGACATGCGCGACGAGTTCGACGTGCGCCGCCAGTACATGCTCGGACGCCTCAGCAACATCAAGAATGTCCGGGTCGTTGAGCCGCTGGGCGCCTTCTACTTCCTCGTGGACATCGAGCCCATGCAGATCAAGAGCGTCAATTTTTGCGAGAAGCTGCTGAGCAAGCAGAAGGTCGCCATCGTTCCTGGTGTCGCCTTCGGTGCCGAACACACGGTCCGCTTCAGCTACGCCACCGGCCTGGACGTGATCAACGCCGGCATGGACCGCTTCGAAGAGTTCTGCAACCAGCACTAATCCTGCAACCGCCGCCGTCGGCGGCAAACCACCGACCACAACCGCCAACCGCACACGAACATGGGCATCTACAACAACATCGTCGAAACCGTCGGCAAAACACCGCTGGTGAAACTCAACAAGGTCACCGCCGGTCTCAACGCCACGATTGCTTTGAAATGTGAGTTCTTCAATCCGCTCGGCAGCGTCAAGGACCGTATCGGGATGGCCATGATCGAAGACGCCGAGAAACGCGGCATCTTGAAGGCGGACACCGTCATCATCGAGCCTACCAGTGGCAACACCGGCATCGCGCTCGCCTTTGTCGCCGCCGCCAAGGGCTACAAGCTCATCCTTACGATGCCTGAAACGATGTCGCTGGAGCGTCGCACGCTGCTTGCACTGCTCGGAGCAGAACTCGTGCTTACCCCTGGCGCGCAGGGCATGAAGGGTGCCATCGCCAAGGCCACCGAACTCGTGGCCAGCACGCCGAACGCCTGGATGCCCCAGCAGTTTGAGAATCCCGCCAATCCGGCCATTCACTCGAAGACCACCGCTGAAGAGCTGTGGGCCGACACCGATGGCAAGATCGACATCCTCGTCGCCGCTGTCGGCACGGGCGGCACCATCACCGGTTGCGTCGAAGTCATCAAACCGCGCAAGGCCACCTTCCAGGCCATCGCCGTGGAGCCGGAGGCTTCACCGGTCATCAATCAGACGCTCGCCGGCCAGCCCGTGCAGCCGGGTCCGCACAAGATCCAGGGAACCGGCGCCGGATTCGTCCCCGCCAACCTGCACCTCAAGGACAACGCCGGTCACTCGCAGATCGCCGAGTGCGTCAAGGTGAGCAATGACGACGCCTTTGCCATGGCACGCCGCATCGCCGCTGAAGAAGGGATCTTGGTCGGCATCAGCACCGGTGCGAACGTCTGCGCGGCCATCGAGGTGGCAAAGCGCCCGGAAAACGCCGGCAAGCTCATCGTCACCGTCGCCTGCTCCACCGGTGAACGTTATCTCTCCACCGCCCTGGCTGACGAAGCTCGTGCCAAAGTGGGCGCGTAACCGCTTCGCCTCTTCGTCTTCACGTTTCAACGTTCCCCCCCACCGCATGTCCGCACACGATTCGCTCTCGCAGGAAATCCCGGCCACAGGCATGGAAAAGTTCCTCGAGGACAACTTCCGCAAGCTCGTCTGGCTCTTCATCATCGCGGTGGCCGCGATCATTGCCTTCGGTCTCATCCGCCATCAGACCACGCTTAAGGCCAACGAGGCCGCCGAAGCGTTTACGGGTGCGAAGACCATCGAGGATTGTGATCTGGTGATCTCACGCTACCCCGGCACCAATGCCGCAGCCAACGCGCTGCTGCTGAAGGCTGATCTCCTTTGGGATCAGAACAAGAAGACTTCCGCAGTGGACGTGCTCAAGGAGTTCACCAGCAAAAACGCCGGTCATCCGCTGGCCGTGCAGGCGCTGCTCGGGCTCGGTTCCAAGCTGGATGCGATGGGGGACAAAAAAGAGGCGCAGGCTATCTTTGAGCGCATCGTGAACGAATTTGCTTCCAGTGAGGCAGCTCCGCTCGCCCAGGTGCGCCTCGGCGATCTGCTCTGGGCCGCCGGCAAAACCGACGAGGCCAAAAAGGCCTATGATGATCTCACCGTGAAGTTTCCTGACCTGCCGGAGTATCAGTCCATCAGTCGCACTCGTCTCGACTGGATCGCCGCTTCGCTGCCGACCAAGGAAGTCGATCCGCCCCCGGCTCCGAAGGTTGAGGTCAAACCGGAAGGCGCGGCGGCCATGCCGAAGATCAATCTGAACGCTGTTCCGGGCGGACTGACTCCGACCATCACTCCTCCAGGCGCTCCAGCACCTGCGGCCACGACTCCTCCTGCGACTCCGGCGCCCGCCGTTCCCGCACCGAAGACCACTCCGCCGGCTGCGCCAGCTCCCGCCGCACCTCCAGCGGCTCCAAAGCCAGAAGCTGCTGCCCCGCCTGCGAGCCCTCCTCCTGCGACCCCGGAAGCACCAAAACCTTGATTCATTCGACGGATACTGAAGTCCGTCGATGAAAGGTAAGGAGAAGTATTCCTCAAGTCGACGGACTGGAGTGTCCGCCTTGTTTCAAGCCAGCCACTCCGCGATCGCCGCGATCACTTCGTTGCGCTGCGCTTCGGTGAGTTCGCCGTAGATCGGAATGCTGAGAACTTCGTTGGCGACGCGGTGGGAGACATCGCAACCGGAGAGAGAGGCGGCGGGCAGGTTTGCGAAGCACTGCTGCTGGTCGAGCGTGACCGGATAGTAGATGTCGCAGCCGATCTTCTTCGCCACGAGATGGTCGCGCAGCGAGTCGCGTTTGCCGTCGAGCACACGCAGCGTGAACTGGTTCCAGATGTGCGAGTTGTGCGCGTAGCTCACGGGCAACACGATCTTCGCGCCTTGAGCAGCCAGCCAGGTGTCTTGCGTGTTCACGCATTTGCAGTGCGCGGGATCGGCCTGCACCACGCCAGGCAGTTTGGAGAGTTCGGCGATGTAATGCGCGGCGTTGCGCTGGCGGTCGGCGGTGTATTGCGCGTAGCGCTTCACCTTCACGCTCAGCAGCGCGCATTGCAGCGTGTCCATTCGGAAATTGCCGCCGACGTAGTGATGGTAGTACTTTGGCTTGCCGCCATGCACACGCAGCACGCGTGCGTATTCGGCCAGATTGTCGTCATTCGTCACCAGCATGCCGCCGTCGCCGAATCCACCGAGGTTCTTGCTCGGGAAGAAGCTGTAGGTGCCGAATTCGCTCATCGTGCCGGCCTGACGGCCTTTGTATTGAGCACCGATGGACTGCGCGGTGTCCTCAATCACCTTGAGACCGTGTTCCTTAGCCAAGGCGAGGATGGGATCCATGTCGGCGCATTGTCCGAATAGGTGCACCGGCATGATGACCTTCGTTTTGACCGTGATCTTCTTTCGCGCGTCGTTCACGTCCATGTTGAAGCAGACGGGGCAGACGTCGGTGAACACCGGAATGGCGCCGAGACGCGAGACCGCGCCTGCGGTGGCGAAAAAGGTGAATGCCGGGCAGAGAACCTCGTCGCCTGCCTTGATGTCGAGCGCCATGAGCGCCAGCAGCAGCGCATCCGTGCCGGAGGAAACCGACAGGGCATGCTTTGCGCCGGTCATGGCTGCGATTTCCTTCTCAAACGTTTCCAGCTCCGGCCCCATGATGAACCGCCCGTGGTGAAGCACCTGCGTGAAGGCGGCCTGAAGTTCGGGTTCGAGGGGAAGGTTCTGGGCGTTGACGTCGAGAAGGGGGACTGGCATGGCGGCGGTGATTGGCGAATGAGTAATGATGAATGACCGATTGGCGAGCTACATTCGCTCGGTGGTCCGAATTCCGAGAAGACCGAGGCCGGCCTTCAAAACGCGGCTGGTGGCTTCGCAAAGGGTTAGGCGGGTGTTGCGCACGGCGCCTTCGGACCTCAGCACGTTGCAGGCTTCGTAGAAGCTGTGGTAGGTGTCGGCGAGTTCGTAGAGATAGCTTGCGAGAAGGTTCGGACGGAAGTCGAGCAGCACGTCATGCGTGGTCTCGGCAAACTGCGCGAGTTTGATGGCGAGCGCGCGTTCGGCAGCTTCGGTGATGGTGAGGTCGGGTGTCAGCGTGACCTCGCCGTCGAGCTTGCGGAAGATGCTCTTGGTGCGCACGTAGGCGTTGATCAGGTAGGGCGCGGTGTTGCCCTGCAACGCGAGCATCTTGTCCCAGCTGAACTTGTAGTCGGTCATGCGGTGCTGGCTGAGCTCGGCGTATTTGACCGCGCCGGTGCCGATCACCTCAGCGATCTGGGTTTTCTCCAGGTCGGTGAGACCTTCACGCTCGGCGACGACGGCTGCAGCGCGTTCGACCGCTTCGTCGAGCACTTCGAGCAGGCCCACGCTCTCGCCCGAACGGGTTTTGAACATCTTGCCGTCCTGGCCGAGGATGCTGCCGAAGGCGATGTGCTGCATGCGCGTGGTCTGGCCGCGCTTCTTTGCGACCTGGAAGAGCTGGCGGAAGTGCAGCTCCTGCGGTGCGCCGACGACATACCAGATTTCATCAGCCATCCAGTCGTTGATGCGATGATCGATCGTCGCGAGGTCGGTGGTGGCATACAGGAAGCCGCCGTCGCTTTTGCGGATTAGGCAGGGCTTGTCGGCGAGTTCGGGCACATCGCGGAAGAACACGCAGGTGGCGCCGTCACTGATCTCGGCGATGCCGTTGGTGAGCAGATCCTCGACGAGCGGAGCGAGCTTGTCGTTATAGGCGCTTTCACCGAGGTAGTGATCGAAGTGGACGTCGAGCTGTCCGTAAATCTGGCGCAACTGCTCTAACGAAAGTGCCACGCAGCGCGTCCAGATTTCCATGTTGTCCGGATCGCCCTGCTGAAGCTTGACGAGTTCGTTGCGGCAGGTGGTGAGCACCGCCTCGTCGGCCTTCGTCTGGGCGTTCACCGCCTTGTAAACGCGGACAAGTTCTTGGATCGGATCTTTGTCGAGCGCTTCGTGATCGAGGATCGTCTTCCAGCCGTGCAAGATCATGCCGAACTGCGTGCCCCAGTCGCCGATGTGGTTGTCAGTGATGACGTCGTGTCCGACGAAGCGTGCGACGCGCGCCAGCGAGTCGCCGATGAACGTGCTGCGAATGTGGCCCACGTGCATCGGCTTGGCGATGTTCGGCGCGGAGAAGTCGATCACGATGCGTTTGGTCTGTTCGACCTGAGGCACGCCGAAGTGATCATCCTGGGTGATTAATGCGAGCCGTTGGGCCAGGGCTTCGGCACTGAGGGTGAAGTTGAGGAATCCGGGGCCGTCGATGCTGGTCTTGGAGCAAAGGTCGGTGACATCGAGCTTGTCGGCGACCTGCTGTGCCAGCGCACGGGGATTGGTCTTGAGCTGCTTGGCCAGCGTCATGGCCGCATTGCTCTGGTAGTCGCCATAGCGCGTGTCGGAAGCGATGACGACAGAGACGGAAAAACCTTCCGGAAGCTGGATGCCGGCGGCGGTGAAGGCGGCTTGAAGACGGGACGTGAGCAGGGCGCGAAACATGGGGTGCGCATTTTGAATGCCGAATGGCGAAAGTCGAACGCCGAATTACACCCGACGCACCTCGTCGGCGCTGGTCAGCGTGTGGCTGGTGCCGTTGGGAAACTCGAGAATCAGATGCCCCTCCTCGTTGAGGTCGAGAACCCGACCGAAAACCTCCCCTTGGGGCGTCAGCGCCCGGATCTGACGGCCCAGCAGCCAGCTCCGTTCGCGCACCTCGGCCACGGCGGAGCTAAAGTCGGCGTCGAGTCGCTGAAATTCGGAGTGCAGCATGCTTAGCAGGCGCTGGGCGAGGGAGTTGCGGTCGAGTTCGGGCAGGGCGGGGGAATGGAGTTCGTTCAGCAGCGAGGTGGCGACGACTCCGGGCGCAAACTCGCGGGCGTTCACGTTCAAACCGATGCCGAGCACGAGCATCAAGCCCGTGCGTGTCGACACTGTTTCTGCGAGCAGGCCGCTAACCTTGTGGTCGCTGAGGTACACGTCGTTGGGCCATTTGATGCGCGGCTGCAACGGCAGTTCGTCTTCGATCGCCCTGCAGATCGCGAGCGCGGCGAGCGTCGTGATGCGCGGCCATCTTTCGAGCGGAGCTTCCGGTTTGAAGAGAAGCGAGAGCATCAAATCCTTCCCGCGTGGGGCGATCCAGCGGTTGTCGCGCCGTCCGCGGCCCTGAGTTTGTGATTCGGCGAAGACGACGGTGTTGGGCGGCAGATCCGAAGCTTGTTGTTTGAGCCAATCGCTGGTGGAGCCGACCTCCTCCAGCACCGAGACATGCCACGGCAGCGTGGGATCCTGGATGGCGCTGGCATCGAGCGGGATCATGCACGGAAGCGATGAGGATCGCTGGCCTCGCCGTGCTGGTGGAGCTCGTCGTGATCTCCCTGGCATTCGAGATGCGTGGTGATGAGCACGGGGTTCTCCACGCTGGCCTGAACGGCAATTTCGATCTCGGTGGCGATGCGGTGGGCGTCTCGCAGCATGATGTCGTCGTCAAAGAGCAGATGAACTTCGACGTAGTGCATCTCTCCGGCATCGCGATGACGCAGCGCGTGAAATTTGAGACCACGTTTTTCAGTCTCAAGCCTGAGTGCGGCATCGAGCACGGCATTGAGTTTGGCGTCCGCGGTATCCATGAGGCCGCCGACGCTTTGACGCATGAGGCCGTAGCCGGTCCAGATGATGTTGGCCGCCATGATGAGGCCGCACAGCGGATCCCAGCCAGGCCATCCGGTCAGGGCGACGAGTCCGAGCCCGACGATCGCGCCGAGGCTGGTCCACACATCGGTAAGCACGTGCTTGCCGTTGGATTCGAGAATCAACGAGCCCTGCCGTTTGCCGGTGCGGATGAGATAGGCCCCGAGTGCGGCATTGATGACAATCGAAACCGCGGTCAGGACGAGGCCTTGATCCACATTGGCAGGTGGCAGATGCAGGACCCAGCGGCGGACAGATTCATAGATGATGAACAGCGCCGCGAGGATGATCAACCCGCCCTCGATGCCGGCTGAGAAGAAGGCGATCTTCGTATGGCCGTAGGGATGGTCGTCGTCCGCGGGCTTGTGCAGCAGACCGAGACTGAAGGCTGCGAACATGACCGCAGCAACGTGCACGACGGATTCCGCAGCATCGCCGAGGATGGCCGCGGAACCGGTGAGCACATAGGCGCCCAGTTTGATCACCAGCATGAGGAAGCCAATGCCCAGCGAGATTCGCATGGCGCGAGTGGCATCGGTCGTGTTGCTCATGGCGGATCAGGCTCGCAGCAGCAGTTCCATCATCGCAGGCACGTCGGCAAATGATTCGACGCAGCGCCATGGATTTAGGGCGCTCAATTCAGCGGCAGAATACTGGCCGGTGGCAACGGCGAGGCATTTGGCGCCAAAGGCTTCGGCACAGCGGATGTCCTTCGGCGTGTCACCGATGACGATGACGTCAGCGATGTCGTAGGTGCGACCGGTGGCATCTTGCATGCGCTGCAGGGCCACGGGCCCGAGCTGGTTGCGGTCGTGGTGATCGCTGCCGAAGCCGCCTTCGATGAAGTGCTCGTAGATTCCGTGGCGCGAGAGTTTGATCACGGCGCCACGGCGCACGTTGCCGGTGAGCAGACCGAGATGGGCCGCCCTCTCCGCGCGCAGGGCATCAAGCAGCGGAACGACGCCCGGCAGCGTGAAGCCGCTGAAGTCTTCCGCCTGCAGACGGCGCTGCAGATTGGAGAGGTAGCGGTCGAGAAACTCGGAGATTTCTTCGGGCGTGTGCGAGCGGTTCATGTGGCCGAACACGTCCATCGCGATCGCAGGATCTGTAGCCCCGGCAAGCTGCAGCGGTGGCAGCTCATCGCGCCGGATGCCAAAGTGTTGTTCCGCGGCGTCGAGAATCGCCGCGCCACCAGCGCCATTGCTGTCGATCAAGGTGCCGTCGATATCGAAGAGCAGCAGTTTTGCCATCTCAATGCGGCTTGGCTGCTGCAGCGGGCTTGTGGGCTCCGCCGGTGTTGGAGGGGGCGTATTTCGCGACGAGGAAGGCGCCCGAAGCGGCCATGAGGCAGCCAACTATGAAGGGGACAGGCAGCGACTTGAACCCGCCCTCCGGCGGATGCAGCAGCATCGCGGTGATGGTGTTGATGATCGGCGCACCGGCGAAGACAATGGGCATCACGGCGGCCGCCGCAGCTGTGCCTTTGATCGGAACTGCGGCACCGAGCGCAAGCACGAGCGTGAATGCGCCCAAGGCACCCGCGACACCGGCGATGAAGCTCCAGGTGATGCCGCTGCCGGTGAAGCTCCAGTTGGAACCGCGCAGCTTGATCAGCACAGCGGCCACGATCCCGATCACCGCGTAGGCCACGCACACCAGCAGAAAGGCTTTCAAGCTCGCATGCGGCGCCTCGGATCCCATCGGCATGAGGCCGCGGCCCTTGTGCAGAATGACGCCATACACGCCCCAGGAGAGCACAGTCAGCAGGGCAAAGATGATCCAGGTTTCCATTTTTTTGCTTTTGGGTTGGGAGTTCACAGTGGTGTGGGGAAGGAGGCGATGAGATGCCGTGGGTAAACGCCCGGGACAACGGCTTTGTTTACCTTTTTGTCAGCGAGAGGCGACCGCAGGTCACGATGCCGGCTCAGAACTCTCTTCGTTTGAAATAATGCAGCCGAAAAAAGCCGATGGCGGTGATGAGGCTCGCAGTGCCGAGCCCCAGGCGCCAGCCGAAATGGACCTGGGCCGGGGCGCTCTGATCTGACAAGACGGCCGTGTTTCCCTTGGTGAAAAGCTCTGTCATCTCGTTGTTGATCTGAAGGAGGTCGCGCACGCCACAGATGAAAAGATACAAGCTTCCTGCGCCCCAGGCGAACATCAGGAGCAGAGTAAGCAGGGGATGGATTCGAGACACCACGGCATGCTGGAGCTCAGGTCACTTTTTCTCCGGCCTCTTCAGCAGTTCATGCGGTGCGGCCTCGATCTTGTCGCGAAAACGCTGCGGGATCTCGACGGCCTTCATTTTGCCGGTGGCGGGATCTCTGCGGACGCAGGCGGCTGTGATGCGGCCCTCGGCGGCGAGCACGCCATCGCTCTTCCAAAAGCGAATGATATGACGGAGCACTTTGTGGCGCACTTCTTCGACGAGCAGTTCGCATTCGAACTCCTCCTCGAAATGCAGCGGGGCCATGTAGTCGCACGAGGCATGCACCCGGGGCCAGCCGACGCGTTCTTCGCCGTGCTCCGGCGGATCGACGATGGAGAAGCCGAGGCTGCGGAAGAAGGCGTGTTCCACGCGCTCCATGTAGCGGAAGAAGTTCGCGAAGTGGACGATGCCGGCCATGTCGGTGTCGGAGAAGTGAACGCGGTCGGTGCAGATGAATCGGTGGGCCATGGGTGACGGGCGGTTGGGACGAAAAGATCAGGCGGTGACCACCATGCTTTCATCACCGCGTTCGGCACGCACTTTCTGTGCGGCTTTGATGACCGCGCTCGCCGCGGTTTCTGCCTCTGACTTGGTGTTGAAGCGGTGGAAGGAGAATCGCAGCGTGCATGCCGCGTCGCGGGCGCTGACGCCCATGGCTTCGAGAACATGGGAGGAATGCAACGCGTTTGCATGGCATGCGGAACCGGCGGAGCAGGCGATGCCGGCCTTGTCGAGCAGAATGAGCATGCCGGCGGCGTCGACTTCCGGGAGGCAGAATGAACTGGTCGTGTGCAGGCGATGCGTGAGGCAGCCGTGAATGCGCATGTTTGGAATCGCCGCATGCACGAGGTGCTCGAAACGATCACGCATGGCGTGAATCCTTGATTTGGTGCCGTCCTCGAAGTGTTGACGCACCAGGTCGGCCGCAGCTCCGAGCGCGGCGATACCGGGTACGTTCTCTGTCCCGCTGCGGCGTTCGTGCTCCTGTCCGCCGCCGAGGATGAAGGGCTCAAAGCGGACACGTTTGCTCACATAAAGCGCCCCGATCCCCTTCGGCGCATGAATCTTGTGACCGCTGAGGCTGAGAAAGTCGACGTGCATTGACTTCACATCGACCGGCACCTTGCCCACGGCCTGCACGGCGTCCGAATGCACCAAGGCGCCCGCGGCGTGGGCGATTTCGACGATTTCCCGCATCGGGGCCAGAACGCCGGTCTCGTTGTTCGCCCACATGATGGAGACGAGCGCGGTGATCCCGGGACGCATGGCCTCGCGCAGCGCATCCAGGTCGACGCGGCCGTTGGCATGCACTGGGACGCGAACGACTTTCCCGCCCTGTCTCTGCCAGCGTTTGGCGGATTCGAGCGCTGCGGCGTGCTCGGTGCCGGTGATCACAAGTTCCCGCGATTCGGGCCAGAGCGCACGCACGGAGGCAAGCACGGCATTGATGGACTCCGTGCCGCCGCTGGTGAAGATGATTTCCTCCGGCTGCGCATGCAGAAGGTCGGCCACCTGCTCCCGTGCCAGGTCCAT
Organism: Prosthecobacter sp.; assembly: GCF_020439865.1. Taxonomy (GTDB): domain Bacteria; phylum Verrucomicrobiota; class Verrucomicrobiia; order Verrucomicrobiales; family Verrucomicrobiaceae; genus Prosthecobacter. The sequence goes on along the minus strand of NZ_JAGRPF010000189.1, from coordinate 9,297 downwards.
GGCCTGGCGGACAGGGCGTCCGTCGGCATAACTGGAGGCGGGGTTGGCGTAGTGCTCGCACAGGAACGGCAGCATCGCGTCAATCACCAAAGGATCGACGGGCGTGGTTGCGTTGGCGTCGAGGTAGATCACGCCCGGATGTTCGGACTGTCAGCGCTGCTGTCAACGGCCCTTCCCGCACTCGACAAACCGAAGTCAGCCGCTAATCTCCGCACCCCTATGCTCGACATCCGCCTCATTCGTGACAACGCAGAACAGGTCAAACAACGCCTCGCCGGCCGCAGCGGCGACTTTGCGTCCCTGGTGGATGAAGTGCTGGCCATCGACACTCAGCGTCGTGCGGCGGAGACGGAGCGGCAGAAACTGCAGAGTGACCGCAATCGCATCAGCAAGGAAATAGGCATGGCCAAAAAGAGCGGTCAGGACACGAGCGCCATCGAGGCGGAGGTGCGTGGCATCGGCACCCGTATCGATGAAATCGGGCGTGAGGCCGACGTGGCGGATGCGCGCCAGCGCGACCTGCTTTTGAGCATTCCCAACCTGCCTCACGAGGCTTGTCCGGTGGGTGAAAGCGCAGAACAGAATCCTGAAGTGCGCGTGTGGGGCACGAAGCCAGAGTTCGCCTTCGAGCCAAAGGATCACACGCATGTGGCCGGCGCTTTGGGCATGATCGACTTTGAGGCGGGCGCCAAAATCTCTGGGAGCGCATTCGTGGTTTATCGCGGCGCGGGCGCTCGTTTGGAGAGGGCCTTGATTAGCTTCCTGCTTGATCTGCACACCACGCAGCACGGCTATGAGGAGATCAGCCCGCCGTTGCTCGTGAAGTCGGAGTGCCTCGTCGGCACCGGTCAGCTTCCAAAGTTCGGTGATCAGGTCTATCACAGCGCCGCGGATGACCTGTATCTCATCCCCACCGCCGAAGTGCCGGTGACGAACCTGCATCGGGATGAAATAGTCGCGCATGAGAAACTGCCGATCAATTACGCGGCCTACACGCCCTGTTTCCGCCGTGAAGCCGGCAGCGCCGGTCTTGGCACGCGAGGACTCATCCGCATGCATCAGTTCGACAAGGTCGAACTCGTGAAAATCACCACGCCGGAGACGAGCATGGCCGAATTGGAAAGCCTCACCGCCAATGCGGAGAAGGTGCTGCAGCTTCTTGGTCTGCATTATCGCGTGATCGAGCTGTGCACCGGCGACATCGGTTTTGGCTCGGCCAAGACTTATGACATCGAAGTCTGGGCACCGGGGCAGGGGACCTACCTCGAAGTCTCGAGCTGCTCGAACTTCGGCGACTATCAGGCCCGCCGCATGAACCTGCGCTACAAGGATGAAAACGGCAAAAACCGCATTCCGCACACGCTCAATGGTTCGGGGACGGCGCTGGCCCGTTTGTTTGTCGCACTCGTTGAGACCTACCAGCAGGCTGATGGGTCGATCTTGATTCCCGAAGCGTTGCGTGGTCACTTTGGTGCCGGCAAGATCGGCTGATGTTCATGAAACACTTCTGCGCGCTGATTCTCCTGCTGGCCTCCGTCGGCATCGCCAGCGCGCAGGCTCCCGGGGTGCCGGTTTATGCAGAAGGACGTGGTGCGCGTCCGAATGCGGCACTGATGGAGCAGGCCAAGAAGTTCCACGAGGCCTCGGCCCTGCTCCCGATGGCGAAAGTGATGGAGCAGTGTAAGCGGAACAAGTGCACGCTGGCGCTGCCTGAGGAGGACACGCAGCCTCTCCCGCCGCGTGAGCGCTGGCAGCGTGCGCGGCTCTCGCACATTCGTGTGGGCGCCTACTTTCTTTGTTCGAAGTGTGACAAGTGGCACCTCGACCTCGCGGGCGGTTATGCGATCACGGCGGATGGTGCCGTGGCGACGTGTGCTCATGTGGTGGCGCCGCCGCCAAACATGAAGGTGGGCTGGCTCGTGGCTGCCACAGAGGACGATGTCGTTTTACCCGTGATCGAAATCCTCGCCTGCGACTCAGGCACTGACTGTGCGATCATCCGGGTCGAATCAGACAAGCCGCTGACGCCGCTGCCTTTGGGGCTCGATGTGAGCCCGGGCGATCCGGTCTGGTGTTTCAGTGATCCCAGCGGCAAGCGTGGTTTTTTCAGCGAAGGCATCGTGAGCCGCTTCGTGAAGCGCCCGTTTTTGCGGAAGAAGGAAATGGCCGATCTGCCCGAAGGCACAGACGTGCCGAAACCGGTGTGGCTGGAGACAACCACCGACTGGGCGCCTGGATCGAGCGGGTCCGCGGTGATCGACGCCTGCGGGAACTGCGTGGGGCATGTTTCCGAAATTCAGACAGTGCTCGAAGATCCGCTGCCGATGCGCAAGAAAAAGGGCGAGACTGCCGCCAGCCAGCAGCTGGGCACGTTGATCGTATTTCATCAGGCGATCGGTGCCGCAGAGGTGAAGGCGCTGGTGAAAAATCCGTGATCGATTTGCGCAACTTCCAGTGCGGCAGCGCATTCATCAGCGGCATGAAATGCCTACTCCTCTCGATAGCCGTCGCCCTGTGCTGGATCACCGCCTCCATCGCTCAGACCGCCGGCGTGAAGGCCCATCGCGATCTCGTTTATGTCGAAGGTGGTCATGAGCGGAACAAGCTGGACCTCTACCTGCCGGAGACGGCGGAAGGTCCGCTGCCGCTTCTCATCTGGGTGCATGGCGGCGGCTGGCAGAATGGCAGCAAAGATGGCTGTCCGCCTCTGCGCGGCGGTTACGTCGAGCGCGGTTATGCGGTGGCGAGCATCAACTATCGTCTCAGCGGTCACGCGGTGTTTCCGGCGCAGATCGAGGACTGCAAGGCGGCGATCCGCTGGCTTCGTGCGCATGCGAAGGAGTACAATCTCGATGTGAAACGCTTCGGCGTGTGGGGCAGTTCTGCGGGCGGGCATCTCGTGGCGCTCATCGGCACGAGCGGTGACGTGAGGGAGTTCGATGTGGGGGCGAATCTCGATCAATCGAGCCGCGTTCAAGCCGTGTGTGATTACTACGGTCCGACGGAATTCACCGTGTTCGTTTCCACACCGGGTTACGAGAGTCATGCGACGGACGCTTCTCCCGAAGCGAAACTGATCGGCGGTGCGGTGATGCAGAACAAGGACAAGGCCGCGCGCGTGAATCCGATCACGTATGTGAGCAAGGATGATCCGCCGTTTCTCATCGTGCACGGGGATAAGGATCCCACGGTGCCAATCAATCAAAGCCAGTTGCTGTTTGATGCGCTCAAGCAGTCGGAGGTGAGCGCCCATTTTCACACGATTCATGGTGCGGGACATGGTGGTCCCGGTTTTGCGGGCAAGGACATCGACCGGATGGTTAGCGGGTTCTTTGACGCCCGATTGAAAAACACCTTGGACAAGATCGAAGCGCTCGTGACCGAGAGCACCGCCGATCCGGCGATGATGAATCGTGATCCGCGCAAGGGAAGGTCCCAGCCTGGCGGGGCTCGTCGAGGCATTCCGTGGGAAGTGATCACCCGACGTGATGACAAGGACAATGACGGAAAGGTCAGCAAAGCGGAGTTCAGCGGACCACCGCTTTTGTTTCAGCGGCTCGACAAGAATGGAGACGGCTTGCTCACCCGTGACGAACACGAGGCCTTCATTCAAGCGGCGCCCGTCCGGCCCTGACGGCTCAGATTTTTCTTCCCAGGCGATTTTTGAACCGTTAATATCGCCAAACTTCCAACCGACCATGCGCCAGACAAACCATGTCCTCGTTGCGGTTGCTCTTCTGAGCACAGCCCTTGCCCCACAACTGCGTGCAGACGGAACGGTGCGCGTGCTCAGCGCGGAAAAGCCCAAGGTCGCGATCTTTGCCGAGGACGTCACGGTGGACGGCACACGTCGCCCCGATTTGGGCCGGGCCTTGGCGGACAGTCTGAGCACGAACCTGCTGCGTCGTGGTCAGATGCGTGTGTTTAATCTGACGACCGAGGAGACCAAGAGCGGCACACAGACGCTGGCACTGCCAAAAGAGGCTGAGAGGAGGGAACCGACACTCGACAAGGACATCGACTATCTGCTGAGCTTCAATTTGTTCTCCAATGCGAACGAACATCGTTTGACGGTCAAAAAGACGAGGGTTTCCACGTCCGAACTGATCGATTCGCACCAGTTCTTCACCTATGGCCGCGTGAGCGATGTGTTCTCCCTGGTGGGAAAGATCGTGGATCGTGTCGATCCGCTTCCGGTGCGTCACGCTTTTCCGGCCACGCAGTCGCCAGCCGAGATTCGTGCGGCACAGCCGGACCCCACTCCCTACCAGAGCTTCTGGACGGGCGACTACAGCAATCCGGGCAGCCCGGCCTATGACCCTTGGCGTGCCAATCAGGTGGCGCAATATGATCTCGCGAATGTGCCGAAGGCCCTGATCTACCGTGAGCTGGGTTCCATTCAGCACATTGATACGACCTGGAGGTTTACAGTCGTCAAACCGGTCAAAGGAGTGCAACTGCGCACCAATGATCCTATGCACGTGCTGTATGATGAAGGTGACGTGTATGCCAATCTGCGCGTTGGAACTGTGGAGCGCGAAGGGGTGATCGCTGATTACGGCGGCATGACGCCGGAGCATCACAAGCTCTTCAACGGGGACAAAGTCTTCGGATGGCATACGCCGGAAGTCGAGAAGCCGGCGAAAGCGAAGTAGGGTTGTAATGCTTCTTTGGCGGGTTATTGGCACAGCCGCCAAATCCCGTCCGCATGCTGCAGCTCTCCCAGGTTCTTCTTCCCGTCGATCATCAGGATGACGACATCCGTCGTGCCGTCGTGAAGGTGCTGCATGCCCGAGAGGAGGACGTCGTCAGTGTCAGGGTCAAACAGCGTGCAATTGATGCGCGCCGCGGTCACGTGGAGTTCAGCTTTACCCTGTTGGTTGAGGTCAAAGATGAAGCACGTGTGCTTAAGCGCATCGGCAAGAATCCACGCATCGGTCCGGCGCCGGATGAGACGTATCACGAGATCGCCCGACAGGCGGCGCCTTCGGCCTCTTCCCGGCCGGTGATCGTCGGAACGGGACCCTGCGGCCTGTTTTGTGGACTGCTTCTGGCCCGTGCGGGTCTCAAGCCGGTGCTGCTGGAGCGTGGCAAGGCTGCGGGCGATCGTGCGCGTGATGTGACCGGCTTCTGGCGTCGTGGCTGGGATTTCAACTCGGAGTCGAACGTGCAGTTTGGCGAAGGCGGCGCAGGCACCTTTTCCGATGGAAAACTTTACACGCAGATTCGCGATCGCGAGCACCGCATCCCGTGGCTGCTGAAGGAGATGGTCGCCGCCGGTGCTCCGGAGGACATCTTGATCAAGAGCCGGCCGCACATCGGCACAGACCGCCTCATCAAGGTCGTGCGTCATGTACGTGAGGAGATCATCGCGCTCGGCGGTGAGGTGCGGTTCGGCGCACGCGTGGCGGACGTGGTGATCGAAGATGGTGTGATGCGCGCTGTGACGCTGGCCGATGGCGAGTGCATCGAGGGATCACATTTCATCTTCGGTGTCGGTCACAGCTCGCGGGACACGTTTTACATGCTCCACCGGCATGGCGTGCCGTTTGAAGCGAAGCCGTTCTCCATCGGAGTGCGCATCGAACATCCGCAGAAGCTGATCGACCGCAGCCTCTACGGCAAATGGGCGGGGCATGCGCGTCTGGGCTCCGCGCCGTACAAGTTCGTGGCGCACTGCGGCACGGGCCGCGCAGCGTACAGTTTCTGCATGTGTCCGGGCGGTCTGGTAGTCGCGGCAACTTCAGAGCCGGGCATGGTGGTGACGAACGGCATGAGCAGCTACGCGCGTGAGGAGGCGAACGCGAACAGCGGCTTCATGGTCGATGTCCGCCCCGAAGACATGCCTGCGGGCGATGTCCTGGGCGGCATCGAGTTTCAGCGCAGCATCGAGCGTCAGGCGTTCGTGCTCGGCGGCGGCAATTATCATGCGCCCGCGCAGTTGCTGGGTGATTTTCTGGAAGGGCGCGCCTCGAAGGGGCCTGGAGCTGTGAAGCCCTCCTATGAGCCCGGTGTCGTGTGGACCGATCTGCGCGAATGCCTGCCGGAGTACACGATCGACACGATTCGCGAGGCGATCCCGCGCATCGAGCGAGGGTTGCCAGGCTTCGCTTTGGATGAAGCGGTGCTGACGGGTGTTGAAACACGCAGTTCCTCGCCGACGCGCATTCCGCGTGATCCACACTCGCTGGAATGTGTGGGCGTGAAGCATTTTTATCCTGCGGGAGAAGGTGCCGGTTATGCCGGTGGCATTATCTCCGCCGCCGCGGACGGGATGCGCGTGGCTGAAGCGATTTTACGCCAGGGTTGAGCGAATGTGCTGCAGCACTCCGCGGCATCCATCTTCGAGCAGGTTCAGCACAAGTTCGAATCCCTGCTCGCCGCCATAGTAGGGATCAGGAACTTCGACCAGGTCGTGATCCGTGCAGAACTCACAGAACAAACGAACCTTGGGCCTGAACAGCGATTCTCGGTCGAAGGAGCGGATGTCCTGCAGGTTTTGCTGGTCCATGACGAGCACGAGGTCGTGATCGCGCAGGTCGTCTTCGGTCACCTGCCTGGCGCGGCTGCTGAGATCGTAGCCCCGATTTTGCGCGGCGGTGCGCATGCGCTGATCCGGCAGTTTGCCCGCATGCCAGCCGCCGGTGCCCGCGGAGCGAATGGCTACGTGATCGCCAAGCCCTTCAGCCTCCACCAGGGCACGCATGACCCCTTCTGCCGCAGGAGAACGGCAGATGTTGCCCAAGCAGACAAACAGAAGGCGGAATGAGGCGGCCATTGGCGGAGCTAGGCGAGTGACAACCCTTTCACAAGACAAAATGACCTCCTGTCCACAGGGGATGTCTGGCATCCCCCGAGGGAAGATTTCTTTTCCTGTGAATGACTCTTTGGTTGAGCCGTAGTTTGAGCACGCTATCTGCTAAGAAACCTCAAACCCCACGCTCATCGTCATGTCTGTTGTATCCAAAGGTCTAGAAGGAATCATTGCCGCTGAAACCCGCCTCGGCGAAGTCAAGGGGGCCGAGGGTGTGCTGTTCTATTGCGGCTACGACATCAACGAACTCGTCAAGGTCAGCTATGAGGAGGTCGTCCATCTCCTCTACTACAACAAGCTTCCCAACCGGGCCGAGCTCGACAAGCTTACGTCAGCGCTCCGCGCCGAGCGTGAACTCCCTCAGGGTGTGATTGATTTCCTCAAGACGGCCCCCAAGTCCGCGAAGCCCATCGACATCATGCGCACGGCCGTCTCGATGCTCGGGTGTTACGATCAGAAGCGTCATGACATCGAAATGAGCGAGAATCTGGCCAACGCCATCCGCCTCACCTCTCAGATCGGAGTCATCGCCGCCTACTTCCACCGTGCCCGTCTCGGCTTGGAACTTCCACCGGTGCGCAAGGACCTCAGCGAGGCCGCTCATTTCCTCTACCTGATGAATGGTGAAGTGCCGAGCAAAGAGGCCGAAAAGACCCTCGACATCGCCTACATCCTGCACGCGGAGCACGGCTTCAACGCCTCCACCTTCACTGCGCGCGTCGTCGCTTCGACGCTGAGCGACATGTATTCCGCGATCAGCGCCGCCATCGGCGCGCTCAAAGGCCCGCTGCATGGCGGCGCGAATGAAGGCGTGATTCACATGCTTCAGGAAATCGGCAGCCTCGACAAGGTGGACGCCTGGGTCGAGGACGCCCTCGCGCAGAAGAAGAAGATCATGGGCATCGGCCACCGCGTTTATAAGGTGCTGGACCCCCGCGCGCCGCACCTGCGCGAGATGGCCATCGAGCTCACCAAGCAGCTCGGCGAGGCCAAATGGATTCAGATGTCCGAGCGCATCGCCGAGATCATGCGCGAGCGGAAGAACCTGAACGCCAACGTCGATTTCTACAGCGCGACGGTTTACTACAGTCTCGACATCCCGACCGACCTCTTCACGCCGATCTTTGCGATCGCCCGCATGAGCGGCTGGACGGCGCATGTGCTGGAGCAGTGGAGCGAAAACCGCCTCTTCCGCCCGCTGAGTGAATACGTCGGCAGGCCCTACGGCCAGAAGGTGATTCCGATCGACGAGCGCTGATCGGGGCTCAGAGAAGGAATATTTCAGGGCTGCGAATGTGGCAAACTCCGGTGTTTGTCCGTATTGTTGATGCTTCATGCGTCTCCTTCCAACCATCGGAGCCGTCGCGGTGGTGCTCGGCACGCCGTTGATGGCGCAGCCCGGCACACGCCTCGTGTGGCAGCCGGTGCAGGAGTACTTCATTCATCGGGATGAGACGCAGCAGGTGCTTGCCGGAACGAAGCGACTGAATTCGTTCACCGCCTACACGCACATCGGCACCGACTTCGGCTTCCACGGGCCGGCGGAGCACGAGATCGAGTGGCTCTCGGATGAGATCGTGGTGCATCTCGGACAGGAGCCCGACAGCTGGGCCGGCATGTGGCACAGCCTGGCCGGGCAGGAACGCAATGCGAATCGCGTGATGGATTTCACGCACGCGTATCCCGAGCCGGTCGCCACGAAGTTCCAACCACGCATCACGGCGGTCATGATCCGTGCCGCCGGTGCCGGCCGGATCAAACTCGAGATCAAGTCTCCCACCCAGGAGCTGCGCTGGACGCAGATGATGGACCTCAACGAGCCTGGATATCGGATGTTCGTTTATCCTGTCGCGCCGGAAACGGTGCGCGATGGCAAGACGATTCTATGGACGGCGGAGCCCGGCTCCGAGGTGAAGGTCTCAGGCCTTTTTCTGGGCATGGAGATGCCGCAGGTTTCCTGGGACACGTATGCCTTCCTCGCATCGTATGCGAAGATAGCCCGTAGCTACACCATCGAGACCGGATTCGTGCGCGATCGTGCGCACATCGAGGATGGGGCCTTTGAATCCGTCTCCGCCACAGGCATGTATGTGCTGGCTTCGGCCGCGGCGGCGCAGGAACCGCTTGGGGTGGTGACGCCGGACTACGCCCGCTGGGTGCTCGCACGCACGCATGAGGCGATCAAGAAACTCAAAACCGGCCGCGGCCTGCTGCCGCACTTTGTGCACCGGCGCGAGAACGGCTACTGCATCCATCCGGGAACCGAATACAGCACGGTAGACACCGCGATTTACGCGCAGTCCATGCTGCTCGCAGCGCTGATGCTCGATCTGCCTGACGTGGCCGAAGATTTGGTGCAGCAACTTCAGCACATCGAGTACGACCTGCTGCGTCTTCCTGACGGACATCTCTCCCATGGCCTCGCTGATGACGGCATCACTCTCCTGCCGCACGGCTGGCAGGACTGGGGTGGTGAAACGGCC
>NZ_JAGRPF010000021.1 GCF_020439865.1 Prosthecobacter sp. | reverse complement strand
GAGTCGCCGACGCTCAAGCTCATGGACATCCTGGAGCGCAACAAGTGCCGCGTGGACTATCATGACTCCTACATTCCGCAGTTTCCGGGCGATCATCATTTCCCCAAACTGAAGCCCCGGAAGAGCCGGCCGCTGACGCAAAAGACCGTTGCTGAGGCCGATGCGGTGCTGATCTGCACGGATCACACGAATGTGGACTACCGTGCGATTGCCCGCTGGGCGAATGTGATTGTGGACACTCGCAACGTGCTGCCTGCCGGCGGCAAGAACATCTTCCGTGCCTGATGAAGCCGCGCGACATCAGTGACCTGTGGCAGGATCCGGCGGCTCCGGCCTTCGTCATTGCTGAAGTTGCGCAGGCGCATGATGGCAGCTTGGGAACCGCACACGCCTACATTGATGCCGTGGCAAAGACCGGCGCGGATGCGATCAAATTTCAAACGCACATCGCCGCCGAAGAAAGCTCAGAACTCGACACCTGGCGCGTGAAGTTCAGCCGTCAGGATGCCACGCGCTACGACTACTGGAAGCGCATGGAGTTCACCGAGCCGCAGTGGCTGGAACTCAAACAGCATGCGGAGGAAAGGGGACTCGTGTTTCTCAGTTCGCCGTTCTCCCTTTCCGCCATCCGGTTGCTGGAACGCATGGGCGTGTCGGCGTGGAAGGTGGCTTCCGGTGAGGTGACCAACCGTTTGTTTCTCGATGCGATGATCGCCACCAAGAAGCCGGTGCTCGTTTCGAGCGGCATGAGCTATCTCGAGGAAATGGACGCTACCGTGGCCCATCTGAAGTCGCAGGGATCACCCGTGGCCGTGTTCCAATGCACGACGGCCTATCCATGCCCGCCTGAGAAGATCGGCATCAATCAAGTGGGTGAACTGATCCAGCGCTACGATTGCCCGGTCGGCTTGTCGGACCACTCGGGCACTCCGTATCCATCGCTGGCCGCAGTGACGCTCGGCGCCCGGTTGATCGAAGTGCACATCACTTTCAGTCGTGAGATGTTCGGACCGGATGTTTCCGCCTCGCTCACCACGCAGGAGTTTGCGCAGATGGTCGAGGGCATTCGCTTCATCGAGCGCATGAAGTCCAGTCCGATGGTCAAGGACGCCTCCGCTGAGCAGATGGAGCCCTTGCGTCGTATGTTTGGCCAGAGTCTGGTCGCCGCCACCGACCTCGCCGCGGGCACGGTGCTCACTCGTGACAACCTTTCCTGTCGCAAGCCCGGTCATGGCATCTCTGCCGCGGACGTGGAGTCAGTCGTCGGCAAACAGCTCAAACGTGCGGTGAAAGCGGCTCAGTTTTTGAGTCTCGACGATTTTCAGTGACGTGCTGAGGTGAGGATCGTCTGGTAGAACTCGACCAACTCCTTGGTGTAGTCGCGCAGCATGGGCAGTTCCGATTTGCGCCGCTTTTGATGCGCCAGAATCGTCGCGCGAAAGGTTTCGTCGTTCAACACACGCCAGACGGTGTTCGCATAGGCGTCCGCATCATTGACATCAAACAGTGCGGGGTGGTCAGGGCCGAGCACCGCGGCGTTTCCTTCAATGTTGGAAGCTGCGATGGGAAGTTCGCAGGCCAGCGCCTGAAGCAGAACCATCGGCTGTCCTTCCCAGGTGGAACCCAGCGTGAAGACGTCGAGTGACTGCATCCATGGAGCGATGGGGCGCCTTGCTCCCATGAGGTTGAAGTTGGCCAGTTTCTGCTGGGACACCGCTTCGGCGATGCGTGTGCGCTCGCCGCCTTCGCCAAAGGCCAAAAAGCGGCCGGTGAAGCCGAGTTCGTTGAGCCTTGCGGTCATCGACACGTTGAGTAGATGATTTTTGGGCGGAGTCAGCGATGCCACGGTGCCCACAAGTGCTGTGTCGGCACTTAGATCGAGCGAGCGCCGCAGTTGCTCGCGATTAGCGGCCGGATGGAAGGTGTCCTCGTCAACCGGGTTGATGAAGACGCGCACTCTCTCAGGTGGGATGCCAAACACGCGGCAAAGATCCTCTCGCGTTTGCGCCGACAGGGTGAGGTGCGCCGCCGCACGATGGGACAAGGCGCGCAGGATGATCTTCCGCCGCCAGCGCATTTCGGCATACGTCTTGTGATGATGCAGCACGGCGGGAATCCCGGCCCGGCGGGCGGCGAGCAGGCCATACACATGCGCGTTATAGACATGCGTGTGCACAACTTGGATGCCCTCTTCGCGCAGCCAGCGGGCCAGTTTCATGACGGCACCGAGGCGAAAGCGCTTTCCGGGCACCCAGGGCAGCAGCTTCACGTGATCTGGAAACTGCTGCTGCAGCGATTCGCCGACCTTGCCGAGTTCCTGCAGGCAAACGATGCGCATGTCCACGCCCTCGGGCACGGTGCGCAGGATGTCGCCAACCAGATCTTCGGCGCCACCGACCGGCATGCGGATGAACACGTGGGCGACCTTCATGACTGGCGGCTGGGAGAAGAAAACATGAGACGACATGCGGGAATCGTGCATGAATGCGGGCTCGTGAGCGCCCTCCTGCATCCATGTTTTTCGCCCCCGGATTTCCCGGTGGCTTTGTCGTGTCCTCGAAAGGTCATGCGTGGTTGTAAAATGATGAACAGCATGCTGCGCAGGGACGCGGCGGCAAGCACATCCTCTGCGCACCGCGCTCTTCGATTGGTCTGATATCATGAATTCGCAACTGACCCGCAAGATTCACGACTGGTATTCAGGCTTTGCATCCGCCGTCTCTCCGCTCAAACGCACGGAGACCCCGCCTCCGGAGGCGTTGATTGAAAGCTGGCAGATTCAAGCCGCCGGCGAACATGTGTTCGACAACAAGTTTGAAGCCGAGATTCTGGGAACCGACGAAACGACGACGCGCTACTGGTGGTCTGACGCTTATGCCTACCGGCTGCGCAACGTGCGGCTAGGTGGTGGGGCAGGGCAGGTCTTTTTCGCAAATGGCGAGCTCTTCAATGTCGATCCGCTGACCCGCAGAGAGAAGAAGGACCGGGTCCTGCGCAGACCGATTTCTGCCATGGCGCAGAAGGTAAAGGGACCGCTGATCCATCTTTGCGGACCGAACTCCGAAAACCACGGGCACTTCATTCTCGACTACCTGCCCAAGCTCATGCCGTTTCTGGAGCGGTTCCGTGCCGAACCGCGTGCGCGCATTCTGGTGAGCCCGGGGCGCAAAAAGTGGCAGTGCCGTTATCTGGCGCGTTTTGGTATCCCCGAAGACCGGGTGATTGAAGGCGTGTATGGCACGCTTGAAGTGGATGAGCTGTGGTATTCGCCCATCCTGCACGCTGAGGATGGCGTGGCCAAGTTGTCGGCCCCAGAAAACCATCTGGCGGTTCGTGATGCATTAGCGGCCCGGCCTGATCCGAACGACGCACCGGTGTGCATTTTCGCCTCACGTCTGGACGCACCGAACAAGAAGCTGATTAATGAAGAACGTCTCGCCGATCGAGCCAGACAGATTCTTGGCGATGTCCGCGTCATCAAGCTCTCGGAGCATTCTCTGGCCGATCAACTGCGTTTGTTCGCATCAGCAACGGTCATTGTCGGCGCGGTGGGACAGAACCTGACGGAGGTTTTCTGTGCTTCGGGAAAACTCGTGCTCGTCATGACAGTTGAGGAGCAGATCGTTCCTGGACGGCGTTCCTGGGGCCGTGCCTATCACAACCTCGCGTTGCTGGGGGGCAACAAGGCAGTGTTGTTGAATCGTGACACTCCTTGGGACTCGGAACGGAACTGGTGCTTTAACGAGGACCGCTTTGCCGATGTGCTTGAGCGCTCATGGCAGCTGTTTCGGAAAGAGAATCCGCCGCACCACGCATGAAAACCTTGGTGGCCTACCACAAGCAGTTGGGAGACACGCTGCTGTTGCAGCCTGCTTTGGCAAAACTCGCGTGGCAGGACGGAGGGCCCGTTGGTTTGGCCACCCGTCCGGGCTTTGCGGATCTCGTCAACCTGATGCCGGACGTCCATTGGGTGCCACTGCGGCCTGCTCCCGCCGTGGACCGACTGCTGACTTATGACGTGGGAGACCGGAGTTCGCTGGTGAGCCTTTGGGTTCGCGCCCGAGAGAAGCATCTGCTGATCTTTAGCAGTTTTTACGTTCGCTTCTATCATCGGTGGATCTTTGACCAGATTCACCTGCGGAATCAGGAACAGATGTATCGAGCCTTTTACTTCTGGTCGTTTACGCCAGGACCTGTGCAGGGACAGTTCGAACCTCCGGTTCTCCTCACTCCCCCTTCAGGGTGGTTGCCGCCAGAGGTTCCGACCAAGCCCTTTATGCTCGTCCACGCCACATCCGCCTGGCAACGTAAATGCTGGCCTGCTTCAATGTGGCGTGAAGCCATCAGGAACGTTTATCAGCTTACCCGCCTGCCTGTCGTGCTGACAGGTGGAACGACAGAGTGGGAAAAGCGATTGTGTTCTGAGATTGCACAAGGCATGCCGGAAGTGATCAATTTCGGCGGACGTACGAGTTTGCGAGGCATCATGGCTCTTGCCTCTAGCGCTGAGGCCGTTTTTGCGGTGGACGGCTTTGTTTCGCATTTGGCGACGGCGTTTCGACGCCCTTGCCTGACCCTCTTTGGTCCGACCAATGTGAATCACTGGCATTTCAACGCGCCAACGACATGCGCTGTCTATCCTGGCGACGAGCCAGGTGCTGCGAAGGGTCGGAAGATCACAGAGATTACTGTTGCCGCTATGTTGGACAAGGCCAGGAAATGGCTGCGCCGGATCAATCTGGCTTCTTGATGAAGCGAACTTGAGAGCTGACGACTCCGTTGTTGGTTTTGAGCAGGCGGCTTGTCTCAGAGGCCGACCTCATGCGCACGTAGCGCTTGAGAAGACTGCGAATGAAACGGGCAAAGACATTGTCTCCCTGTGGGGGATAAGGGCGGCGCCACAGGTCGGGCCTGATGTTGTTGGATCGTACGTAGTCGATGCCGTCCTTCTGCCAGAAGCGCTTCACGACCTCGATGTAGGAAACGGGTCGCGCTGCGTTTTCCGTCATGTAGTAGAGGTTCTCGGCCTCGCCGCTGCGGATGAGTTTCCGGATATGTCCTTCCATGTGCCAGATATTGAGGTGCACCTCGGAGCATATCTTCTCCAGATACTTGGTGCGCCAGATTCCTGAGTGGAAACCTGCCGACTGTGACGCGTCGGTGATCGGCGAAATCAATGCATGAGGGTCATCTGGCGGGGCCGGGGCCTTGGGACGGAGGCAAACCCAATTGCCGCCTTTGTCCTTCAACGGGAGATAGATGTCCGCGAGCCGTTGGACGGTGATTGGCTCTGTAAGCAAAAAGTCATCGAGAAACAAGAAACTGTACTCCGATGGCACCTGTGCCATTCCTCGTGCGACGCCGTCGGTCCATGAGGTGTCGTCACCTACTTTGACGGTTACGACACGAGGATCATCATAGGAGAGGTGATTGGTGATTAGATAGATTGGTGTCGGCGCTTCGGGCCACAATTTGAACAAGAAATGGAAAAAGAGCGGCCACATGTCGCAGTACAAGTCGCATGACGACACCACGATCTTGAGGTCTTGAAGGCAGGGCGGGGGATTGCTCGGGACGGGCTGCATGGAATCACGTCATGATCGGACGAGGGAATGGCCTTAGCAACTGCTCATGAGCTTTTCGGCAGTTTCGAAGTCTGTCTCGTTGTCGATGTTGGCAAAGGGGTGGCTGATAATGCACGCGCCGGCATTCTTGCCGTAGATGGTACGGGTTTCCATGAGACACTTCCGTGTGAAGGCATAGCAGATACCGTTGCGATAGTAGAGAGGCTCCAGTTGCTGTCGCGCGATGATCTGATGGCCTCGGTCGTCCCAGAGATCGAGCTTGCCATCGTGAATACGAAGCACTTTCAATGGGTGAAACTTGAGGTCTATCGCTGACACGGTCCACACCGCGTCGTGACCGTCTGCTACGAGTTTATCGATGCATACGTCAATGTCCTCCGGCACGCGCACCGGGGACGTGGGCTGCAACATTAGAATTATGTCATAACGGCACCCATCTGCCGTTTCGGCCTGCTGCAGCGCGTGCTGCAGCACGGGCAGGTCACCGATGCGGTCACCCGAGAGCTCTTCAGGACGCGGACCTAGATACGTGAGGCCATTCTCGGTGGCAATGCGGGCGATCTCCGCGTGATCCGTTGAAACGACGGCGCGATCTATTCTGGGTACTTGGTGGACGACATGCGCCGTGTGCGCGAGCAATGGCTTTCCTGCGAGCAACTTGATGTTTTTTAACGGCACCCCTTTGCTGCCGCCGCGGGCAGGTACCACGGCGAGGACTTTTTTATCATGGATCACTCGGTTGTCCTGACGGAGGATTGCCTGTGAGTCAACCCGTAAAGCACGTCCTGGACGGAACCAAAAATCGCAAGGTTGTGACAAAAAAAGGTTGCCAATAACATGGCGTCAGAGAGAGAGCGGCATGTCAGTCGCCACAGAAATAATCAAGTGTCTGGGTCACATTCCGATGCCCAAGAAGCCTTACAAAAGGCCCTTTCATGACAAGACATGGCTGCATCATCTGCTGTACTTCAAAGAAGTCTACGACCTCATTCGCGACAAGGACGGCGAGATCGTGGAATGTGGCGTGGGACACGGACACAGCCTCTATAAGTTGTGCATGCTTTCGACCTATGAGGGTAAGGGGCGGAAGATCACGGCCTTTGACTCTTTTGAGGGCTTTCCAGAGCCGGCGGCTGAGGATCAGTGCGCCAAGACGGCGAAAAAAGGCCAGTGGAAGGTCGCAACTTCGGTCACGATCAGACAGCTGATCTTGGAGGAGGGTAAGTTGGATGCTGCTGAGGTGGACTCCCTTGTGACGTTTGTCCCCGGTTTTTTCGAGAACACGATGCCGTTGGTGAAGGAGCGACCGGTGGCGTTTCTGCATTTGGATGTGGACCTGTACGAGTCCTACAAGACTACACTGACCACGTTTTGGCCGATGATCGTCAAGGGAGGCGTTGTGCTCTTTGATGAGTACAATCAGTTCATGGACAAATGGCCGGGGGCCGTGAAAGCGATCGATGAAGTGCTGGGCGAACGCGCGAAGGACATTCAGTACAACAAGGCCGCCAACCGACACTTCATTGTGAAGTAAGGGCCCCTCGGCCAGACGACTAGCCCAAGTCAGATCTGGCACGCAGCATCAACTGACGGATTCGTGTGGTGGCAAATTTTTTCACCAAAGCCGGTTCGTGCTGTATATAGATGCCGGTCTTGTAGTTCTTTTCGACTATCAGGTAGTCTGCAAATGAAGCGAAATGAATGAAGAAGAGCACCCGTTTTCCAAGTCGGGTACGGCCTCCTTGGTGCAGGCAGTTGGACACGTCGACAAACATTCCCTCATCGTGCCTGCCAATGTGGGGAATATTCTCGCTCAGTTCATTGCTGAAGCGCGATTCGAAATCGTCGCCTCTCTTGAAGTTGCCCGATTGGCGGCGGATGTTTCTGGTGGCTGGAATCTTGAGGAACGTGAACGGGCCGTTTTCAAGCGCCACGTCTTCAACCAAGGTGATATGCTTGAGATGGTGCGGGTCATAGGCATCGATGTGCCATAGTTGGGATTTCTCAGAGTCGTTGTTCTGTGGAGTGTAAAACAGCGCCAAGGAGGCAAGTTCAGGAATGTATCCGTAGTAGTTGAAGACTGGCCGGAGGAATGTCTCGTCAAAGACCGCATCCACGATTTCCGGGTGCTCGTTCAGGTGTTCGATGGCGAGCAGATTGACAAGGTTCTTCTTGGAACCAAAGCTCTTGTCTTCGCTTTGTTCGTACTCTCTGACGATTTGGTGAAAAATGGGGGCAATTTTCTCGTAGCCAGGCAGTGGCATTCTCAAGCAGCCGTCCCTCCTGAAATCATCGAAGTCGTTGGACAGGAAAGGCTTTGCCAGAGCGTAGCGCTCCTTGGTCCGGTCGCCCTCGGTGGCCATTCTCAATTTTGTGCGCAATGCCTCGCCGCGCATTTCATCCTTGACCAGTTTGCCATACCAGCGCGAAATGGTGCGGATGGGTTTCGAAAGTACGGGTTCTTTTGTCATTTGGGAATATGAGAAAGTTTAAAAAAGCGCTTTTTGCCAAGATCAGGTTCTGGTTCTCTTGCGACATTCCACGGAAACATCGGATAAACAAGAGCCTGCATTTCCATCATTGTGTGGGAATTGTGGTCTCGGTGAAGGCAGTGTTTACCGGAGAGGCGCACATCTGGCAAAATGTCACGATTGGTGGGGTTCAAGGGGAATACCCGAAGATCGGTAACCACGTTTATATCTTAAGCAATGCCTGTGTCATTGGAAATGTCAACATTGGCGACAATGTCATTATCGGGGCTGGCAGCGTGGTTACCAAATCAGTGCCTGCCAACTCCATCGCGGTCGGTAATCCAGCGCGCGTGATCCGGTCTTCCCTCACCATGGAAGAGATCAAGGACAAGGTGTGGGGGTGAGGTCGCTCAAAACTGGTTTGAGGGAAGCGGTGGGATCAAGGGGGGGCCGCATCCGGGGAGACATGGGCGTCAATTTCGTTGCAGTCGATGCGTCTGAGCAGGCTGGGTTTGGTTTCCTGCGAGTTCCAACCGCGTTCATACGTGAAGGCAGCACGAATTTGCGCATCCTGCGCAAATTGATCAGGGTCGTCTGGGAGAGACCAAGCGCTGCCATAGGGATAGGCAAGCCAAGAGGCCTCAGCATCGGGGATGCTGTTCAGGAACGACTTGTTGATCGAAATGTCATTGAGCAGTTCTTGTGGCCGAAAACGTGAGAACGGCTGATGGAGATGGCCATGGCAACCGATGAAGTGGCCTCTTTGCGCCATCTCCGCCATTTCCCTTGGGGACAAATATGTCATCTGGCAAAAAGCTTCCTCATCCAACCCGTGTTCCGAAAGCATGGTGCTGGTGATCTGGTCGACACACTCGTATGGTAGAACGAAATTGATCAAATATTTGAGAACCCGATGCTCTGGAGAGTCGAATTGGTAGGTCTCAGTGGCGGCTTTCTGAATCTCCGCAGACGGTTGCTGAAGCACCGCCAGCCACTCCGACGGTAGCAGGGAAGAGAAGCTTTCGAGGAAGTCATTGGGCGGCGTGTTGGCGCGCAGCCAGTGAATCTTATGAACTGGAAGGCCTTTGCCATCTAGAGCCGGACGTGAACAGACAAAAAAAGCACCGCGCAGGTTTTGTTTTTCGAGGATGGCGGCCGCAAGAAGATGATCCCGCAACCCGTCGTCAAAAGTCAGCAGAACGGACGACGAGTTGATCTGCCCACCGTCGAGCCATGCCGAGAATGCAGCCGGCGAGATGATGGGATGAAAGCGTTGGAGTCGAGCCAGTTGCTCCACGAACACATCGGGTTTTACAGGATGAATGCCCGGATGAGGCAGTCCGGTCGTCTCACGGATGTAGTGATACGAAATGACAAGGGTCTGCGGACTCATGATCACACCTGTTTCCGATCGAGCATCGACGTATGAAAGGCCGCCAGCCAGCGTCGATATGAGTTTCCGTCGGCTGGCCCACAGATTCTCTCCAGGAGAGCTTCGGCGGAATCCTTTTTGCTCTGTGGTGCAGCCAATGTCTCCCGAAGCGCCTGTTCGAACTCGCTTCTCTTTTTTGGAATCCATGTGCCGTCGTTTTCTGCAACAGGAGCTACATGGGAATATTTGAAAAAGCGCTCCATCTGGTTTGGGAGTTTTTCATCCGCACCACAGGCGTAACCGAGATTGATCACCGGTTTGTGCATGCACAGCGCGTCCAGGCACATGGTGGAGAACACATTAACCACCACGTCGCTGTGGGCCAGCGTGGACATGCGCATCATGTCTTCCCCGGGGGCGAGGATCCAGCCGAGCCTGTCTGGTGAGTGTTCGCCGAGCGGGTGCTGGAATGTGACCATCGGATGATGACGCAGTTCGTCGGGAAAGGGGACGCGCGGACTGGCGCGAAATATTAAGTGACAGGGGAAACCAAGCCTGTTGTCCCTCACGATATCGAGGATCTCGTTGATAACCGGCACACGGGTGTCGACTCCCGATGCGATGCCATAGGCATATAGAATAATCTTGGAGGCCGGATTGATCTTGTGAAGTCTGCAAAACTCCTCCCGAGAGAGCGTCGCGTTGCCTTGAAAATACCAGTCAAACTGTAGTACGCCGATGGAATGAACGCGTTCGGGCGGAAAGTGATGAATCTCACAGAAATCCTTTTTGATGGTGTCCGACCAGACAAACACATGGTCTGGAAGGACGGTGAGCGGGCCTTTGGAGGTCGCCTGATCCCAGTTCGGAATGTCTAGGATCAGCGGTATGCCTCGACGTTTGACTTCCCTCAGGAAGTCCATCTGCCCGATGAGGATATTGAAGTAGACCACGCAATCGGGCTGCTCCTCATCAAGGAGAGCGGCGATCTCGGGATAGTGACCAAATTTCTGGGCCAGGCGGCTGAGATGCCACCAGCCTAGGCCCATGCGCTTGAGAAGGCTTGCGTAAGCAAGGCGGGTGCGAAGACTGATGCCTTTTTGTTGAAACAGGCGGTCTTGCGAGAGTGTGGCATGGGGAGCGTAGACCGTGAGGAGGTCACGCGAAATGATATGCAGCGGTTTGTTGATAACTCTGCCGATCAGATCCTTTGGACGGAACGAGTGAAAGTCCAAGCACCGAAAAACGACGCCTGGGAGGCGTTGGACATCCACCTCAGGCGGTTTCAGACTGGGGGGCAGAACGACCGTGCATGAGTAGTTCTGCTGTTCGGACAGAAGTTGTAGCAGTTTGGACCGGACAAGGTGCTGGAACGAAGTCGGATTCTCGACGAAAAACAGGAGTTTGAGCGGACGATCGGGCATTGAGGGAGACTAGAACTGAATGTTTTGAAGGGCAAAGTTCAATTTGGGCGGACACTGTGCTCAGCCATGAACACATCATGGAGGGAGCACCGCACCGGGTTAAACCGGGGTGGGGGCATTTCGCTGTCCGGGAACGGCTCAGACCGTTTGTCGAATGGGCTCAGGAATTGGAGGAGGTTTCTAATCCCAGCCGGTGACAGTCTTCGGTGGTGAGCTTCCAGACTTCCGCCAGATGACGTAAGTGGTCCTTAACCTCCGCTGGAAGCTGGGCACCACGTCCAGCCAATCCTTTGTTGATACGGGAGTTTTTTCCACTGGTGTGCGGATTAGAGGCGCGCTCGAGCGCAGCTGCGTCACATGGCAGGTTCATGCGTGCCAGCAGTTGCGTGACGGTTTCGACCGGGCGGGTGGTCAGGTCGTCAAACTCGACCCACTGCGCGTTTACTTTGTCACCGTTGGTCTTCCATGATTGGTAAAAGCTGAAGTACCACGGCATGTAGGCCCAAGTGATCCAACGGAGTTGTTCGTCCTGCGGCCATTCGAAGAACTGCCCGGGGGCAAAGGCCATCGGGTTGCGAGTGTGCTGGTGAAGATGCATGTGGTCCAGCAGCGAGACCACGATGTCTGGAAGGTTCCGCGTCAGCACGATGGGTTGCATGCGGTATTTGGCGAGCAGGGCCACGTTGTTTTCGCCACCCTGGGTGTGTTGCTGCACCACGGAGAGCTTGCGAACGCACCGCCTCAGAGCTTCTTCGTCAATGTTCTGTTCGTTGTGTCCCATCTCATAGGCCGCCTTGAGTCCGATGCGATGCGTAGCCTCCTCCAACAGGCGTGCCATGTAGGTGGAGCCGGACTTCGGGAAGCAGGCCAGAAAAATGCAGCGATTGGCGAGGACGTCGGGTTTCTTGTGGCCGCACAGCGTTCGTGTCAGCCTGCCGGACAGGGAATCCTCAAGGAGGAGTTTTCGGATCTGGCGCTTGATCATGATGAGTGCGGTTGCAGAGGATGTTAGTAGGGCCGGTCGATGTCGCCATCCCCCTTGGTGACATACCACTTGTAGGGGGCGTCTCCCTGGAGGCGAAGCTCCTCGGTCGGCAGGGAGTAGGCGAAATTGACCGTTTTGCGGGTGCGGTCAATCGGGTTGAACAGCATCGGGATCGTCTCGTGCCCTGCGGCGTCATTCTTTACAAAGCCGGCCGAGAGAAGGGAGGAAACGTGGAAATCACCCGAAAAGAAGAAGTCCACCAGATCGACATCGTTGCGTTCACCGTAGGCGGTCACGTGCTGAAGCAAGGGGAGTTCGGAGTCGTCGCTGGATACAAAGTCAATGATACGGGCTATGCGATAGCCTGAGGAATCCTCGATGCGTACGACCACGTATCCTTGGATGCTGCCATCCGGAGCGCGGTGGACGAAGATCTTGTACGGGATCATCGGATGATCCGCATAGCGCCAGTTCAGGTAGGTGCTGTAACGGTTGATCGTGATGGGATACTTGTCCCTCACGGCGAGCCAGAAGTCGTCCATGTCTTCATCGAACGCGTGAACCTGCGTGCACGAGTTCTGTGAAAAGCCGTTTTCCACCGGCTTGCGTTCGGCCGTGAGAGGCGCATCCACGGTCTTCAATCGCTCGACATTGGCGGTATTGAGCACCTTCAGGTATCGGTTGAGCCGGATGTCGCTTCGCCAGCCCAGATTGCGGTACACCGAAGTCATTTCGTCGCTGTGGCCCATGCCATAAACGAGTTTGCCCGGAGTCCTTCCAAATTCGATGAGAGCCACGCCGAGACCGACGCGGCGCAGTTCAGGATCGACACGGATGTTGGCGTAGCACCACGCGGACAGGTCGCGTCCGAGGAAGTTGAGATTGAGAGGGATGGATCCCAGCACGCCCTTCAGTTCGCCCGCGAAGTCGATCAGGCACAGCGATGACGGGCTGCCATTGTGGCGGTGCTGCCAGTCAACAAAACGCTTGTTGGTGAAGATGTAGCGAGGCCCATACATGCGCTGGACCATCTGCTTGAAGGCCCGCCAGTCTTTGTCCTCGTAGTGGCGCAGGTATTTATCGTACTTCAATGCCTTTCCCCTCCAGAATGGCCTTGATGGACTGATAAGAGCTCATTCGTAGCAACTCGGTCTCATCAAAACTGACGTTGTAAGTCTCTTCAAGATCAGTCACCAACTGGAGAAAGCCGAATGAATCCCATCGCTCGATGTTTTCAGCGGACGAGTTTTCGGTGATGGATTCAACGGGGACCTTGAAGGTCTCCGCCATTACGGCTTGGAGGGATGGTTGCATTCGGGTGGCAGCTTGGTCTGATAATAATCCTTCAGTTCGCGGTACAAGACCTTCTTGGTCGGACCCTTTGGCAGGGCGTCGATGTTCGGCAGATGATCGATGATGTAAATCTCACGCGCCTGCTTGAACAAGGCGATTTTACCGGTGCAGAAAGACGCGAGTTCCTGGGGCGTGGTCTGCGCATCGTCATGGAGTTTCACAAAGGCCACGATGGCCTCGCCCAGCAACTTATCGGGCACACCGATGACGGCCACCTCAGCGACGGCGGGATGCTCGAAGATGACGTTCTCCAGTTCGGCCGGATAGATGTTCTCACCACCCCGGATGATCATATGGTCTTTGCGCGAACCGAAGTAGAAGTACCCGTCCGCGTCCATGTGACCAAAGTCGCCGCTGTGGAACCAGCCGTTGGCAAAGGAGGTGCGGTTGCGTTCAGGGAGGCCGAGATACTCGTTGGCGACGTTCAAGCCGCGCATGCAGATCTCCCCTTCGGTGCCGTGGGGAACTTCATTGCCGTTTTCATCGAGCACGGCCATGTGATTGCATGGCAGCGCCCTGCCGATGGAGCCGGTCTTCCGTTTCTCCGCCGGATGATCACTGAACGACGCATAGGCGGTGGATTCGGTGAGGCCATAGCCTTCAAACACAGGAACCTTGAATCGATCTTCGAAGGACTGCTGGACCGCCTTGGTCAGCGGCTGTCCGCCGCAGATGATGCCTTCGAGCGACTGGTCTTTTCGCTCGGCTTTCAGGCTGAGAAGAATGGACAGAATGGCGGGCATCACGCTGGTCCAGGAGACTTCGTATTTTTGGATGAGGCCCCAGAACGACATCAGGGACACCTTGCCCTTCGTGAGCACCACCGATCCACCCGCGTAAAGCGGCGTCATCAGCGTCACGATCTGGCCGTTGTTATGAAACATCGGCAGGATCGTCATGGTGCGCGTCTTCGCACTGAAGCTGAGACGCTCGGACAATGCCTTGGCATCGGCAAGCATGCTCATATGAGTCAGCACGACGCCCTTGGGATTGCCGGTGGTGCCGGAGGTGTAGATGATGATGCCGATGTCCGTCCACTCGACGTCTGCAGGTACGAGTTCGGCGTCCGGAGCCTGCGTCAGTGGCAGGAAGTCCGGATAACGTCCGACATCGCACACTTCCGTCGTGGACGGAATCAGGCTGGTGAACTCGGTGACCTTGTGCTGGTAGCCGGGATCGTAGAACACGATCTTGGAGCCCGAGTCATTGATGATGAAGCTCATCTCCTTCGGCGCGAGGTCTTCATTGATCGGCACGACGGTGATGCCGAGCGACAGGGCGGCGAAATAGAGCAGCAGGAACTCGGCGCAGTTGGGAATGATCAGGTTGATGCGATCGCCCTTCTTCAGGCCGCGGCTTTGCAGATAGCGCGCGGTCTTCGTCATCAATTCAAGGAACTCGGCATACGTGTATTCTTCCCGGGTGGAACCAGGGCAGATGAGGAAGGTCTTGGTGGGCGCGGCCTTGGCTTGGGCGGCAAGCAAGGCGCCGACATTGGGATAATCAATGTGGAAGGAGCTTGGAAGGCGCTGATGGAGTAGGAGCTTGTCAGTGGAATTCATGGCCGAACGTCAGGTTGCGGAGGAAAACTCGATGCGAGAGAACTTGTGCTGCTTGTCCCAGTGAATCGTGGCACGGGGCATCAGTGCCTTGAGCGCATCACGCGTGCCGATGCGGCAGTCGAGGTAGGCAGTGAAGGGCTTTTTGTTCCATTCGGCCACATCGAGGATGTCGCCGTCGAGATAGCGGGGATCCTCCTTCTGGCTGGGAATCTGCGGACCGTCGATGAATACTAGGCCGTATTCATGGTGGGGGGTGTTGATGTAGCGCCTGGCGATGAAGCCATTGATTTCACGGTCTTCGGTAGGGGACAAGATCAGTTGGACGCAATCGTTCAGTGCGGCTGGCAGCAGGTTCTTGAGGTCGTCGTGGTAGAAAGGAATGTCCTCCATCGCCACAATCTGGCATTCGCCGCCCGAGGCACGGACTTTTTTTGCCGCATAGCCCATGACAATCGTGCTCACGCCTGGGCCGAGTTCCAACACACGGCTGGGGCGGTGCTTCAAAATGTGGGAATAGAGAACATTCAGCTCGTGGAAGGTACAGCCCGTTGAGGAGCTAGCTCGGCAGATCGGATCAAGCACCGCCCAGAGTTCCTTGTCTGCCTTCAACCGGCGCATGCCAAACACCTCCTGAAGATATTTGCGCAGGCGGCCGAAGCGTTCGTATTTGGGATACTTCATGACTGAATCAGGAGGTCTTTGATCCGTTTGGTTCTTATAGGAGGGCTAGACGGTGCGGCAACTCTTCCAAACGGCTTATAAGCATGTCCGGAGGGTGGGTAAAGTGTGAAGTTGGTCCTTGGAGGCCGATGAACAGGCACCCGAAAGTCGTTGCCCCACTGCGGTCATGGTCGTCGTCACCCACCATCAGAATCGGGTCTTTGGAGGCCCCGGTTTGGGCC
This sequence comes from Prosthecobacter sp., assembly GCF_020439865.1. GTDB lineage: Bacteria > Verrucomicrobiota > Verrucomicrobiia > Verrucomicrobiales > Verrucomicrobiaceae > Prosthecobacter. The sequence continues at coordinate 48,337 of NZ_JAGRPF010000021.1, read as the reverse complement.
GCTATCGCTTGTAGATTTCCCGCCTTGTCGGGAGGAAAGCCAAGAACACCAGCAAAAAGCCCGCTCCAACCGCGGCGCTCGATGATTTCCAAAGCAGCTTCGGTCGCGGTGGCAGTGTTGATGAAGAGCTTGTAACCGGCGGACAGCTTTTCAAGGGTCGCTCCGGCCCCGGCGATTTCATCGCAGGCGACGGCGCCGTCGATGCAGAAGCGGTTGTAGCGTGCGGCGAGTTCCGCCACACGTTCATCGCTGGGTTCGCAGCCAGGCTCACCTGAGGCATGCAGCTGTTCCAGAACCAGCCGGATCACCACGGTGCGGAACGCCTTACGGTGGGTTTCCAGTACGCGTGCCACGATTGCCGCGCCGTCCTTGAAGTCTTCGAAGACATGGTCAAAGCCCCGGCGCTTCACCGGGTTGGAATCGATCAGCGTGCCGTCCAGGTCGAAGGCGATGACGGAGACCGGCATGACTAAGAGTCGAGCTGGTAGCGCCCCCACTGCTTGACCACGGTCTTGCGGTAGTCGCGGCCACGTTCGTTGATGATCTTGTCCTCGTAGAATGAGTCGTCGTTGTGATGGGTCGTCGAGACTTCCTCAAAAATGACGCCGGTCTTGGTGGAGAAGCTGTGCCAGGCACCCTGTGGGATGAGATGCAGGTCGCCGGGGTAAAGCACGCGCAGTCGTCCTTCGAGCACGAGTTCGAGTTCGCCGGCGAGGATCATGAAGGTCTCCTCCTTGCGCTTGTGGAAGTGATTCGGATGTGCCTGACCGGGAAGCTGGATGACCAGCTTCTTGCAGTACTCGCGGTTGATGCAGTCGATCAGCACGGCGCCGGTCTCGGTGAAGTTTTCGACGCCGTAGTGATGGGAGAACTCCAGATTGAAATCCACCGGCAGGAAGATGCGCGCTTCGTTGAGCATGCTCTTCACCTCGTGAATGGCATGAATGAGCTGACGTTTCGGCGGAGCAGGCGGGAACTGGATCTTGTCCACCATGATGGCGCCGTCCTGGGCGATGTGGTTCTGCAGTGTGATGCCCGGCTTCCAGATGTCGCTGGTGAGCTGGCCTTCCGTCATCGGCATGGCGAAGTAAACGGCATCCCGTTCGAGGGCTTCGCCTTTTTGCAGATCGCGTGCGGCGAAGACGCCGCGCTTGAGCGACTTCAGGGACTCCTGCTCCGACGGAATCGACACCGGACGGATCGTGGCTCCGCACATGACGCGTGCGTTTTCCGCTTCACGAATCCATGCGTCCGTCTGCTCCGGCGTGGAGGAGTAGGCGTTGAGCTGGATCTTGTCCGTGACGACGCCGACATGTCGCTCCAGCATTTCAGCGCCCTTGGCCACGGCGACCATGACCGGGCGTGTGTCTGCGGGATCTTCGTGCGTGGAAAAGCCTACCGTGATGCGCGGGTGGCGGTGTTTGAGCGTGGCCACTTGGTTGAGCTGCAGATGCTCCGGCGGCGTCGGATAGACCGAGACGCAGTGCATGAGCGCGAAGTCCACGCTGCGATGTTCGAGGAAGCTGACCACGTCGTCGATCTCCGAAAGCGTGAGGCCGCCGGTGGAAACGACGACCGGACGATTGAAGCGCGCGGCCTTTTCCAGCAGCGGCCAGTCACGGGCGGAGCAGCTCGCGATCTTGATGAGGGAGATGTCGAGCTTCTCGATGAGATCGATGGACTCCTCGTCGAACGGCGTCGCCATCGTCAGCATGCCGGCCTCACGAACAGCTTCCGTCAGGCGGGCGAAGTCGTCATCGCTCAGCGCGTTCGCAAGAAAGCGCGGGATGTGCTTGTTGGTTGAGCCGGTTTTGTGCGCCGGATGAATGAAGGTGTCGAAGTGGCGGAACTGAAACTTCAGCGCGGCTTTGACGCCGTGTTTGGCGACGGCCTGGCCGTGCTCCTTGATGATGCGCAGGGCATGGTCCAGCTGGCCTTGGTGGTTGTTGGCCAGGTCCAGGACGTAGAGGCCGCGAAAGTCGAATCGGTTCTGCATGTCGAAAGGTTTCTGGTGAATCAAGCAAACTGCAGCGCGTCGAGGCTGTAGTTAGGCGGTGTGGGCAGCACCATGCGGCGGCCTTCGGCATGGGAGCGGTGAGCGGCGGCGACGACCATCATGGTGTCGAGGCCGTAGTCGAGATCGAGTGGGCTGACCGGCGCTCCGGGGTTCAGGGAGGCGTCGATGTGCTTCATCTCCTCGATGAAATCGTCCGGGCGTGTCTTGGCCACGGGGGTGATGACAGGTTCCTGTCCGGTGAGATGCAGGATGAGCGCGTCGCCCGTCTTGCTGTGGCTCACGTGAATGGTCAGCGTGCCCTTGCTGCCCTGAATGATGGCGACCTTGCGCACGGGCTGGGTCACCACGTCCTGAATCACGCGGCCGCAGAAGCCGGTGTCCGTCGTGACGTGCAGGGAGCACAACTCGTCGTAGTCCACGCGATCATTCGTTACGTAGCGCATCAGCGCGTCCACTTTGGAAACTCGACCGAAGCCAAATTCGCGGGCGAGGTGCTGCCAGAGATTCAAGGCGTGCGAATGTTCGCCGCTCGCGCCGCCGCCCTGCTTCCAGAAGCCGAGGTAGCTGTCATGCGGACCTTCCAGCCATGGATGAGCGGCAAAGATGCCACCCCAGAACTCACGGAACTCGACATCCAAGGTCAGCACATCGCCAATCACGCCGGATTTCACCATTTCCACGGCCTGGCGCGCGGATTTGCCAACCACGTGGTCGTAGCCGACGAAAACCTTCACGCCGTTCTGCTGCGCAAGCTGGCGCAGTTCAGAAGCAGAGGCCATGTCCGGCATGCAGAGCGGCTTTTCCACCTGGATGGCCTTGGGCTTTTCCCGCAGCGCCTTCAACGCCAGCGGAACGTGGGCTGCAGGCGGTGTTCCCACGCAGATGAGGTCGAAACCGCCTTCAGGATCATTGTCGCCATCAAATTGTTCGATGCTTTCGTCCCAGCGGCCGTAGCGTGCGGGATAGATCTCCTCGCGCATGCGGCGCAGGGCCTCACGATCACGGTCCACCACGCAGACGCTCATGCCAAGGGTACGGGCTGCGTTGGCGAGATGATTGCCGATGGAGCCGGCGCCGTAAATTTTGATTCTGGAGAGATTCATGAAAAAGGGAAGGGGTGACTTTACTCGCAGGTGACGCTCATCAACTTGGAACTCCAATATTTCGTCACGAGGCGGCGTCCAGTAAGCTGGCGGACGAAGTCCAGCTTGGGTTCGATCACCGCCGGGTCGAGGCCGGGAAAGCGCTGATGCTGGTAGGCGTTGCGCGGTTTCCACGATTTGATGAAGCGCGAGCGCACAAACTTCTTCATCTTCTCCTGCACGCCGCGGCGTGAATAGGCGGTCAGCGATCCGAGCGCCGTGGCGGCAGGCAGTTCGTTCTCGACGGATTCGACCAGTGCGGCGAGCTTTTCGAAGCTTTCCGTGGACTGCTCCACGTTGTCGATAAGGCTCTTCATCAGCGCCAGCGACTCGGGGGGCAGCGTAGTGTGCGGCGGCCGGTCAAACGAGAAGGCGTTTTGCAGTTTGGAGACAACCTCGTCTTCGGCTTCGCAGCGCTCGCCCACAAGGTTCGGAATTCGACGCTCAAACACGTCTGCATGCAGCGGCTGGTAGTTGAGCACGTAGGTGCCGCAGAGCCAGCCTTCGATGCCGGTGGTGCAGCCGCAATGAATCAGAGCGTCTGCCGCACGCAGCCAGGCGGTGAGAGAGCCATGCACGTGAATTTCAGCCCGAGGGATGTAGTTCAGGATGGACTGGTAAATTTCATGTCCTTCGCTCGGATGCGGGCGCAGGATGATTTTGTGATCAGGGAACGAGTCGCTGAGGCGGCTGACGAGGCGGATGAAAAGCCCGAGCTTCTGATGGTGATAGGCGAACTCTTCCACCAGCGAGGCCCGCATCGGCGACTCCGGCTTGACGTGGTAGCGCTTGAAAAAGTAATCCGCTCCCGTGCCAAAATTGCCGCGGGTGAAGTTGGTGCTGATGAGGATGAACTTGCCGTGGCGTTGCTTCAGTCCGTCGATCTCCTTCTGGTAAAGCGGCAGGAAGCGGTCGTGGCACAGGCTGAAACGCGGATGTCCGGTGAGAACGATGTTCTTCTCACAGGCGGGCTTCAGATCATGGTAGAGCTGCTCCTGAAAGGTGCCCCATGCGCAGGCGTGATCTTCGGCGTTGAGCCAGCGCGGGTCGAACTTGCGCACCATCTCCTTTTTCCATTCCTCGGGACCGCCGGCAAAGATGGCGCCCTCTTCATCAAGATAGATGACACGGAACTGATTTTTCTTCAGGTCGTCGTAGCACTCACGCAGGCGAGTGGGAGAAACATTGAGGACGTTCTTGCCGACGTAGAGGCCGTGGCTCAGTCGCTTGCCCAGCGTGTAGATGTCGGTGTGGTTGCCCAGGAAAATCTGATTGCCGGGCCGGGCGCAGTAGCCGGCAAGAACCAGTTTGAAATCGAGCTCGCGGCTGATGGTCTCGACTGGGAAGAGCAACGCCTTTTTCCCGGCCTCCAGAATGTTTGCATGGAAAAAGCGGGCGATGGGGCCCGAGGTCGGATGAGGCGGTTGAAATGGTGGCGTTCGTTCCAAATCAGGAGAGCGGCTGAGAGCAAGTTTTGCCTGAACTGGCACTAACGTTCATCTGTGTGCCCATTTCAAGGTTCAATCCTAAGGTGGCTTGAAGAGGACTGTTTTGTTTGGCTTGGAACTCGCCTAGTGCCCCAAGAATCGGGAGGTCTTCGGTGGAGTAAAACCTTGCGCAGGTTTGCCTAAACGCTAAGCATCGACTCCTCCGGCTTCCAAGGTCGGGCGTATGATGAATCGCGTCCACGGCTGAAGAGCGGAATACCCAGACATGCCACAGTCAATAGACCAACATCCTCGAAACGAAGGGAATTACAGGCGCGACATTGACGGGATGCGGGGCTGGGCCGTTGGATTTGTGCTGTTGCACCATCTCGGATTCACAGCCTTCAAAGGGGGGTTTATTGGTGTGGATGTTTTCTTTGTGATCAGTGGATTTCTTATCACAAGGATCATCAGGGATGAGGTTCAGGCGACCGGCCGGTTCCGTTTCTCGAACTTTTTCGCCCGCCGGGCTCGGCGTTTGTTTCCCGCCCTCTTTGTTACTCTTGTGGTGGCCTTCGCTGTCGCCTGCATCTTGTTCCCCCCGCAATACCTGGCACGGGTTGGCGGCGCGCTGGTCTACTCGGTAGCCAGCCTCGGTAATTTTTATTTTTGGTCCGAGGGCGGTTACTTTGACGTGGCATCCGACCTCAAACCGTTGCTCCACACATGGTCGCTCAGTGTCGAGGAGCAGTTTTATTTGGTCTGGCCAGGGCTGCTGGTGCTTTCATTGAAAGCAAAATGGAAGTGGGCGCCTCTGGTTCTGCTTGGACTAACCGCCACATTCAGCTTCATCGGCAATTTGGCACTCACGGAATCAAACAATGCTTTCAGTGTCACTTTGGATCCAAGAAGCACCATTTTCTACCTCACGCCTTTTCGCGCTTTTGAGTTTGCGATTGGAGCCGGCGTTGTTTGGCTTGGAAATCTGTCGACATCCAGCCGGATTCTGAAGGAGGTCATGATCTTCGCCGGTCTTGGAATGATCATTTGGCCTGCGATCGGGTATGATACCCACATTCCTTTTCCGTCCTACAATGCTCTTCTGCCCTGTATTGGGGCTGCCCTCCTGATCTACACGGGCGGTTCTCGTTATGTTGGCAGGTTGCTTGAAAATCGCCTCATCGTTGGCATGGGCCTCATCAGTTATTCGCTGTATCTCGTTCATTGGCCGTTGATTGTTTTCTACAGGTTCCAGAAGACTGCCAATGGTTCGCAGATCGTTGTTCACGAGATGTGGGCTCTCATCTTGGTTGCCGTCTGCCTGGCGGTATTGATGTACCGATTTGTGGAAAAGCCGTTCAGGCGGGGAGCTTGGATACAAGCGTGGCCACCTGCTCAGGTTGGGTTTGCAAGCGTGCTCATGGCTTTGCTGCTGATGCTGCCAGCTGCAAGCGCATGGGCATCCAACGGATGGGGGTGGAGGTTTTCAACCGGGTTGTCGGCGCAACTGAGCCCGAACAAAAAGGACCTCGAAAGCTATGTTTGGGAAAAATACAATCAGCTTGAAAAAGACTTTGCGAATCAGGGGTTGCCAAAGGTTCTGGTAGTCGGGGACAGCATGGCCGCAGATTTCGTGAACGTTCTGGTCAGTTCAGATTCTGTTGATTCCATCGATCTGCGAACATTTCCCATTCGGCACAACGCCGCAGCCGTTTTTCCCATTCCCGAAAGTGTTTATGACGAGCGCCTCCCGGTGGAGAGCCGGCTGTGCAAGGAACAGCAGAAAAACCTATTGAAGAGCCATATGCTGGGTGAGGCCGATACTGTGGTCCTGGCCTCCCGCTGGCAGCTCTGGCACGTCCCGTATCTTGAGAAAACAATTCAGTATCTCAAAGACCGCGGTGTTCGTCATGTTGCCGTGGTGGGTAGAAAAGATGTAACCGTCCCGGGGCTCCATCTGCTCAACAAGAACACCGCACTGATGCTGCACCTCAAGGCACAGCAGATCAGAACTCCTGTGGATCCGCTGACGGTCGAGGTGAATGAGATGATCAAAGCCTTCCACAGCGATTTTCGCTATATCGACATCCTTGAGTTGTTCAGCGATTCGAAAGGGTGTCGAAGGTTCACTGAAGACAATCATCTGATCACTTTTGACACCTGTCATCTTACGCCGCAGGGGGCCGAATATCTGGCGAAGAAAGCGTCAGGAACTGAGTGGATGACCGCCATTACGAAGTCCAAGTAAACGGACACGAAGGCGGGAATCGGCACCGGAACGCATAGGTTGCCTTCCAATGCGTCCGAGCTGGACCTGCCTTCCCTCACTTTGACACCTGGCTGGTTGGCAGGGTTTGTGTTGCGAACACGGGCCACTTCCGCCATTCTCGCAGACCCTTAACGATCTCGAGCATGTGTGGCATTCTAGGCGGGCTGAGCCTGCAAAAAACCTTGGACCAAGACCTCTGCCGTCGTGCGCTCGACCTCATGAACCACCGTGGGCCGGACGCCGGGCGTCTCGAGTTTTTGGAGGGCAACCGCTGCGTTCTCGGGCACAAGCGCCTGAAGATTCTCGACCTCAATGACCGCGCCAACCAGCCGATGGCCTCCGCCTGCGGCCGCTATTTGATCATCTTCAACGGCGAGGTCTTCAACTACCGCGAACTGCGTGCGCTGTTGCCCGGACACGTCTGGCGCACGGATGGCGACACCGAGGTGCTGGTCGAGCTGTTCGCCGCCATGGGCGAGAAGATGCTGGACCACCTCAACGGCATGTTCGCCTTCGCGGTTTATGACCGCAAAGAACGTACGCTCTTCGCGGCACGTGACCGGTTTGGCATCAAGCCTTTCTACCACGTCTGTCAGGACGGTCAGTGGTTCTTTGCGAGCGAGATTCCGCCGCTGCTTCGCCTGCTGGGAAGCGCCGCGCCTGATCATGCCACCATCAAAACCTACCTCGCCACCGGTTCGTATGAGATCGGTACAGCGACGTTCTTTCAGGGCGTGAGCCGCCTCGAGGCTGGCTGCTGCGTACATGCGCGTCTGGACGATCCCGCGTCCTTCCGGATCAGCCGCTGGTATGATGTGGCTGCGCGAGTGGCGGGGCGTGCGAGGCGTGATGACGATGATCTGCTCGACGAACTCGATTATCTGCTGGCCGAGGTGGTGAAGCGTCATCTGATCAGCGACGTGCCCGTCGGCGTGAATGTGTCCGGTGGCGTGGATTCCTCCGCGCTGATTCATTACGTCACGAAATTTCATCCGCAGATTCACGGCTTCACCCAGGACTACGCAGATCCCTACAGCGAACGCGAATGGGTGGAGCGCGCCACGCGCGGCACCGGTGTGAACTGCCACTACATCGTGCAGGATGCCGCCGACTGCCTGTCGCGCTTCGAGGATGTGATGCGACATCAAGGCGAGCCGTTTGGCGGTGTGCCGGTGATCGGTTTCGCGCCGTTGTATGAATGCGCGGGCTCCCTCGGCGTGACCGTGCTGCTCGACGGCAACGGAGTGGATGAAATCTTCCTCGGCTACAAGAAATACCACCTCGCCGACCTTGCGCAGAAACTCGGCACTCCCGCGTATGAAACGGCGCTCGCCGAATACATGGCGTTCTGGCAGGAACCGCGTGCGAGCATTGAGAAAAGCCTCGCACACAACCGCGTTGGCGGCGGTGCGGCGATCGATGGCACGATTCCGTTTCATGCCGAGGCGATCGGCGCGGCTTTGCAGGGCGCGGAGGTTCGCATGCCCGTGCTGCCTTCTTCCACCGGCAGTGCGGCGCGTGATCTGGCGATGAGCGATCTGGTGGCCACCAAGATTCCGCGAGCGCTTCGCTTCAACGACCGCATCTCGATGATGTATGCGAAGGAACTCCGCGTGCCCTTCATGGATCATGAACTCGTCGAGTGGGGGCTGGCCCTGCCGGCCGAGAATCTGATGAATCGCCGCGGCACGAAGGCGCCGGTGCGCGAACTGCTGCGCCGCAAGATCGATCCTGCCGTCGCCGAGGCGCCGAAGCGCACCGTGCAGAGTCCGCAGCGCGAGTGGCTGGGACATGAGTGGCGTCCGTTTGTGGAAGATGTGCTGAACAGCGACTCGTTTCGGCAGCGCGGATGGATCTGTCCTGATCGTGCGAAGGAGCGCTATGCGCGTTACCTCGCCGGCGACAACCAGAACTCCTTCTTCATCTGGCAATGGCTCAATCTGGAAATCTGGGCGCGCCAGTTTCTCGACTGATCAAGCGGGCGTCGTTTTTGCAAAGACCCGTTCGGCATGCTCCCAGTCCTCCATCGTGTCGAGATTGAGCGTCTCGTCGGATGGAATGAGCAGCGGAATGCAGTTGGCGCCGTAGATGTCGTTGTATTTCTCCAGCGTCGAAAGGCGGAAGAGATACACCGTTCCGTCGCGTGAATACGCCTTCGGCACATCCTGGCGACGTTTGATCGCGGCGCTGTCTGGCAGGTAATGCGTGAGCTGGCCTTCCGGTGTGATCTTCATCGCATAGTGCGGCGCGTAGTGCTGCGGGATTTCGGTCACACCGACCACGGAGTCCACGTCCTCGGGGACGAGCAGTTCGCCTGCTTTTTTCAAATGCTCGGCACGGCGCAGCGGTGCGGTGGGCTGGAGCAGCATGATGGCATCCGGCACATCGCCGCTGGCACGCAGGTGTTCGATGAGATGCTTCAACACGGCGATCATCGGCGTGTCATCCTGCGCGAACTCGGGGGGGCGGAGGAAGGGGACCTCAATGCCGAGCTGGCGTCCGAGCGCGGCGATCTCCTCGGAGTCGGTGGAGAGCAGGACGCGTTCGACCACGCCGGAGTTTTTCGCGGCTTCGAAGGCCCATTGCAGCAAGGGCTTGCCGCCCAGCGAGCGCAGGTTCTTGCCAGGAATGCCCTTGGAGCCGCCGCGTGCGGGGATCAGGCCGAAGATGCGCGGCTTAGCCATGTCGCAGAGCCAGCGGCGCGTTTTGAATCTGCCGGATTTCGTCGATGAACGACTCGATCCATGCAGCGTCCGGCAGGAAGTCCTTCACCGGCTCACATTTGCGGCAGAGGAAGCCGACGTGCAGATGGTCGGCGGCGAAGTTCATGCGCTCGACGCGCAGACCGTGCTTGCGCAGGTAGGCCTCGATGGTCTGGCGGGTGAAGTAATACGGATGGTCGATCTTGATCGCGTCCTCGACGCGCTGATTGCGCAGGTAGGCGGCGCGGAAGTCCACGATGTCGATGAAGAACACGCCGTCGTCGGTCATCGCGTCGCGCATGCGCTGGATGGCGAGGTCCACGTCGAGCAGATGGTCGATGCTCTGACAGATCATCACGAAATCATAGGTGCCGCTGCCGACATCCACGTCCTCGATGAAGCCCGGAATCGCGCGCATGCCCATCTCACCGGCAAAGGTGAGCTCGTCCGGCGCCGGATCGACCACGGTGGCCTTGCAGCCAAAGGCCTTGATGAACTCCTCCGCCACCACGCCGGTGGAGCCGCCGATGTCGAGCAGCTGCTTCATCGGGCGGTCGGCGAATTCAGGTGCGACAAACTGGATCACCTCCGCGGCATAGGTGCGCTGCTCGTCCTGGATCGACTTGGGATCGATGAGGCGGTTGTGAAACGCGCTGACCAGCGGGCGGTAGGTGTGGATGTAAAACTCGGTGTAGGCCTCCTGCGTCATCACCGGATTGAGGAACACAAGACCCGAGGTGCGGCAGAGATCGGCGCGGGCCTTGTAGCCGTAGCGGTCTACGTGCGTGATGGTGATGAGATCGGTTGCGCCGGAGAGGTTGCAGCGGCTGATGCGCTTCTTCGGCTGCGCGTCGAAGTCATATGCCAGCTGCTGGATGCGCTCGGGCCGGCTCAAAGGGGAGGGATACATGCGGTGAGGTCAGTAGTTGAGTTTCTTGGCGGTTTCGAGCGGGACTTCGCCCAGCAGCTTCGCAATGCGCGGCCCTGCATGCCCGTCGCCATACAGATGGCAGGATTCGTAATGACCGTGCGCGAGCTGCTTCGACACAGCCGCGTGGATTTCGTCGGCGTAGTAGTCCGCATGCAGCACGTTGGGCCCGTGTTCGCGGCCCTGCTGGCGGGTGCCGACATTGACGGCGGGCACGCCGAGGAAGGAACATTCGCGGATCGCCACGCTGGAGTTGCCGACGATGCAGCGCGACTTGAGCAGCAGGCGCAGGAAGTCGTTGCCGGCGATGTTCTTGAAGAAGTGGAAGTTTTCGTCGAGTCCCTTCTCACGGAAGATGCGGATCGCACGCGAGATGCCGTCGGAGCCGGCGTCGAGATTCGGCCAGAAGCAGAGCACCGGGATGCCGAGACGGCGCACGGCTTCGAGCGAGGCGTCCATCTGCTTGCGCGCGGTGTCAGACTCGTTGGTCACCGGGTGCTGCATCAGCACGACGAAGCCCGAGGCAATGTCGAGAATGTGGCCGACGCCACCGTATTTCTCAAACACGTCCACGGTCAGTTCAGGCGACTTCAGCACATCTGCGGCGATGTCGATGGACGGGCAGCCTGTTTTGAAGACGCGCTCGGAAGGTTCTCCCATGCGGATCACATAGTCGCGCGCCTGATCGGTGGAGACGTAATGCGTGTCCGCCAGCTTGGTGATGGAGTGGCGCACCTTCTCGTCGATGGAGCCGGTGATTTCGCCGCCCTGGATGTGGGCGAGCGGGATGTGCATGTAGGCGGCCGCCACGGCGGTGGACATCGTTTCGAAGCGGTCGGCGATCGTCACCACGAGGTCGGGCTTCAGATTGTCAAAGACCGTGGCCAGTTCGATCAGGCCCAGGCCGGTGGTCTTGGCGGAGGTCAGCCGGCTCTGGCCGTCCACCACGCTGTAAACGCGGGCGTTCACCTGAAAGCCGTCTTTCATGATGAACTCGGCCACGTTGCCATACACATCGAGCAACGAGGATGCCGCGAGCACGACCTGCAGTTCCACCCCGGGCAGCTCACGCAGGGCGAGCATGGTGCTGCGGATGCGGGAGTAGCTTGGGCGGGCGGTGACGACGATGCAGACTTTTCGACTCATGAGGGAAACGGGTCTCGGAAAGGGAGGGGGAAATCAGGCGGCGGCATCCAGCACGGTTTTTTCGAGGATGCGCTCTGCGAGCTGCTGGATGCATTCCTCCAGCGTGTTCAGGTCGGTGCGCAGCTCGACTTCGGGATTCTCCGGCGCCTCATACGGGGAGTCGATGCCGGTGAAGCCCGGGATGGCGCCGGCGCGGGCGCGCTGGTAGAGACGTTTCGGATCGCGTTGTTCGCAGACTTCCAGCGGAGCGTTGATGAACACCTCCATGAACGGGATGGAGGACTTCTCGCAGCTCGCCCTCACCACCTGGCGGTCGGCGGCAAAGGGGGAGATCAGCGCGCAGATCACGATCAGACCTGCCTCGGCCATCAGCTTGGCCACCTCGCCCGCGCGGCGGATGTTTTCATGACGGTCCTTGTCGCTGAAGGAAAGGTCCGCACAGAGTCCGGAACGCAGGTTGTCGCCGTCGAGAATGAAGGAGTGCTGGCGCTGCCGGTTCAGATAGTGGTCGAGGCCTACCGCGATGCTCGATTTGCCCGCGCCCGAGAGGCCGGTCATCCAAACCACCACGCCATGGTGCCCGGTCAGAATCTCGCGTTCGGAGGTCGCGATGAGGTAGTGGGTCTGGGTGATGTTGGTGGCGGCTTGCGAAGACATATCGTCGTTTCTGGCAGGCGTTCTGCGGGGCGAAAGCATCGAAGAGCGTCAGGCGCCACCTTGGAATTTGCCGCTGCCGCGTGCAACGAAGAAAGACAGTTCTTTGTGAGCCGGGACGGGCGGTGTTTTTTCCGCTTTCTTTTTGATCAGGCGAGGACATGAAGAACCCCCTTGAACTCACCCGCCTCATCCGCCCAACCGCGCGCCCGCTGGCGCATCCTGCATTCCGAGGCCTCACGTGGCTGGGGCGGGCAGGAGCACCGGGTCATGGCGGAGCTTTCCGGCTTTCAGCAGCGAGGCTGCCCGGTGTGGCTGGTGGCGCACCCGAAGAGCCAGATCCTCAAGCGCGCGACGGCGGCGGGCATGGGCGTGCGTGCGTGTGCGTTTGACCGCAGGTTGCTGCCGATAGACTCGGTCAGGCTGGCGCTCTGGCTGCGCCGGGAGCGCATCCAGGTCGTCAACACCCACAGCTCCCGGGACGGCTGGCTTCTCGGCATCGCCGCACGGCTGGCGCGCACACCGCTGCTCATCCGCAGCCGACACATCGACGTGAGCTATCCCAATCCGTCCGTCAGCAAGCATGCCTTCACGACCTTTGCCGACCATGTGCTGACCACCAGCCAGAAGATCACCGATCATTTTCGGCAGATCTTCCCGCTTACGGACGATCACATCACCACGCTGCCCACGGGCATCGACGTGGCGCGGTTTCATCCGGACGGTCCCCGTGCGGAGCTGCCGGTGCGGCAGGAGGCGGGCGCGCCTCCCGTCATCGGCATGGTCTCCGTGCTGCGCTCCTGGAAGGGCCATCCCACCTTTTTTGAAGCCGTCCGCCTGCTGCGGGAGGCCGGGCGCGACTTTCAGTTCGTCGTCGTCGGGGGCGGAGCGCCCACGGAGAATTACATCGGCATGGCGAGGCGGGCCGGCGTCGAGGGGCAGGTGGCGTTCACCGGCCACCGCGAGGACGTGCCGGACATCCTGCGTGCGCTGGATGTGCTCTGCATTCCCTCGCTCAAGCACGAGGGCGTGCCGCAGATCGGCCTGCAGGCCCTGGCCTGCGGCACCGCCGTTGTCGGCAGCGACTGCGGCGGCATTCCCGAGATCATTCAGGAAGGCCGGACGGGCCGTATCTTTCCCGCTGGCGACGCCCAGGCTCTCGCCAGCCGCATCGCCGAAGCGGTCGATCAGGCGGAGGAAACCCGCCACATGCGCCAGGACGGGCGTGTGATGGTCGAGCAGGAGCACAGCCTCGAACACATGCTCGACCGGCTGGACGGGCTGTATCGGCGTTACCTTGGAGCCCCTCATGACTGAACACGAAGCGGACAACGACTCCTATGAGCTGCTCGACAGCGGCGGCGGGCGCGTGCTCGAAAAGCTCGGCCCTCTCGTCTCCTCCCGTGCCTGCCATGCAGCCTGGTGGCGGCGCAAGCTCCCCGGCGCGGAATGGCGCAGGGCGGTGGAGCTCAAACGCGACCTCAAGGAGCCGCTCAAGCTCCGCATCGGCCCGCTGCGGTTCTGGCTTTCCCCGCTAGGCGGCCTGCGCCCCCTTGCTCCCGAACTGGAAGAACTCTGGGAGCGCACGGAGGCGTGGTGCGCGTCCTTTCTCGATCAGCAGCGGCGGCCCGCCCGGGTGCTGAACCTCTTCGGCGGCGCCGGCGGCTTCACCCTTGCCGCGGCGCAGGCCGGCGCGGCGGTGGCCCATGTGGACGCCTCGGCGGACGCCATCAAGCGCGCCCGCGACCACGCCGCCATCAACACCCTCACCAACCGGGACATCCGCTGGGTCGTGGACGACCCCGTGAAGTTCGCCCAGCGGGAGCGCACGCAGGCCGTGCGCTACGACCTCATCGTCATCGATCCTCAGGTCCCGAAGGACGGGAAGCGCGGGTTTGACATCGAACGCGACCTCGGCGCGCTGCTCGGCGTCGCCAGCGGCCTGCTCTCGGACAAGCCCATCGGCGTCCTCGTCACCTGCCGTCAGGGGTTCGTCTCGCCCACCACCCTGGAGCACCTCATGCGGCAGGAGTTCAGCGTCTTTGGCGGCACCGTGGTGGCGGAGGAGATCCTCCTCACCGGAGCCGAAAGCGTTCCCGCCGTCCCGTGCGGGGCCACCGCCCGCTGGCTCAAAACCGCCTGAACCGGGCGGTCCGCCGACCGGTTGTCTACCTTCGGCGCCCCGGGGGGATCTCCCGCTCTTACCGTCTTTGCGACCGGTTTTAATGTAACGCTTTCGTCGTCATCCGATGGTGGCCAAGGAGGCCTGGGAGAGCCTGCCGGAGGGCTCTTGGGCGGTCATCGAGAGCGCGTGAAAAGACCGTCGGGGCGCCCGCTTGGACGGAAGGGGAGGCGTGTTCCTGTCAGGTCAAAAGCCATCGGGTATACCCCTGGAGTCATGATTAAGTAACGATTCATGCGTTGTATTGAAGGCGAAATAGAAGCGCCTGGGCTCCAAGGACAAAGTCTTTGAGAGCTGGGAGGTTTGGTGGGCCTCGGCAGAGTTGTTCGCGGCGGCTGTCGGTTCTGTGGACGAGCTCGTTGGGTGCATTCCATGGTAAAAAGTAACGGTTAAACAGTGATGAACGAAATGCCGGGAGGTGCTGCTGGGCACGCGGCAAGCGTTGCTAAAAGTCGGCCTGACTGAGTGTGAATAATGAGTTTCAATTCATTAATGACGAGAAGGTTGGCAATGGTAAACAAGCTTTGATTGAAAGACGTTTAAGCGCCTGTCGTGGGGGTGAGCGTGGCAGGAGGTCGGGCGGTTGCAGTGGGAGGATAAACAAGAGGCCATTCCAGGCTGCCGTGGAGGCGAAACCAGATCTGGCGGAGGGTGATCAAGTTGTTCACCGAGCTTGTGCACAGTCTAAATGTAACGCTTGGCTCAGTTCTTTGGCGCGGATGGCTTCCGGGGATCTGAGTGATTGGGTGCGGCCGACCTGCCGAACGACTGAACGGGCCAGTCACGGAACTGGATGACCGAGGCAAAGAACTCGATGGGCCGCTCGGACGACTGGACGAGCCAGTCGCGGAACTGGATGAGCGAGGCAAGGAACTCGACGAGCCGGTCGGACGACTGAACGGGGCAGTCGCGGAACTGGATGAGCGCGGCAAGGAACTGGACGAGCCGGTCGGGCGACTGGACGAGCCAGTCGCGGAACTGGATGAGCGAGGCAAAGAACTCGATGGGCCGGTCGGGCGACTGGACGAGCCAGTCGCGGAACTGGATGAGCGAGGCAAGGAACTTGACGGGCCGGTCGGACGACTGAACGTGCCAGTCGCGGAACTGGATGAGCGCGGCAAGGAACTCGACGAGCTGGTCGGACGACCGAACGGGCCGGGCATGTCATTTGCAGGTGGGGCGGGAATTGGGACCCGGCGGGGGGCGGGGACTAGCCCTGAATCAGCCACGCCAGGGCTTCCGGCAGTTCCGCAGCCCAGCAGGCGGGATCGTGGCCGCCGTCGTATTCGTGGAGATGGACGGGGTGACCGGCGGCGGTCAGCGCGGCGGCGAGCCGGTGCACGGAATCGAGCTGGCTGGTCGTTTGGACCAGCGGCGTCGGCGGATGGGAGACGTTGGTTTGGAGTTCCTGGGTGCCCACGCTCAGCCAGAAGCGGTTTGGACGCGCTGGCATGGCGGGCAGGGATTGCGTCAGCCATTCCTCCTGCCACCAGGCCGAGGGCGACTGTGCCAGCACTCCGGCAAAGACGCCCGGATGCCGCAGCGCGGTGAACACCGCCTGCAGGGCGCTCAGGCTCAGCCCGCAGAGAAACAGCCGCTCAAACCGCCCCGCCTCCAGCTCGATCCATGCCGGCATCTCCTCTGCCGCGAAAGATGCAAAGGCTTCGTTGCAGGTGTAGTCCGCATGCCGTCCGGCCGCACTGGCATTTGGCAGATAGACGCAGGTCACCGGAGGCAGTGTGCCAGCCGCCTCCGCCCCGCGCACCAAGTACGGCGCCTTCACCCGCTCCGTGAACAGTTCCCCGTCGAGAAACAGCAGGCAGTCCTTTGCCCCGCCGTCAGTCGAGCGGTGAACCCACGCCTCGCGCGGCGCGGGGAGGTGGGCGCTGGGGATGGCGTGTTCGGTCATCAGTCCTCCCATGCGTGGCACAGACTCAGAAACTCGTCGATGAAGGCCGCCTGCTCGGGCGTGACGAGGTCGAAATGCTTTCGTTCCGTGCAGGCCCAATACACCGCATCCCATCCGGAAAGCGGAAACTCAGCCAGGTAGTGATGCAGGAAGGCTGGCAGGTAGAAGCGCCAGCCCTCAGCGTCAGAGAAGGTGAAGTATTCCTGGAACTGATGGGTGCTTTCGGCGCTCACCTCCGTCCAGTGCTGCTCTGGATCGAGCGCGGCGAGTTCGGCGATGCGTTCCTCGGTCAGGATCCATTCATCATCGTAACCGCGGGCGACATGCAGCGTGATTTTGGGCCGGGGAGGATAGCCAAACACGGCGGGCAGTCGCTCCGCCAGTTTCACGGCCTCGGCATGGGCGGCGAGCCACACCTCGTAAAGCTCGTCGATGGCCTCCTGGCGCGTTCCCGCCTTGCGAAGCTCCTCGCGGCTGGGGAAGGGAGGAAGGGGAATCGGGTGCTCAGTCATCAAGGTGAGCTAGAACGTATTCATGCAGTTTCGTTCGGAAGTGGGTTGGGCTGGCGTGATAAAGGGTAAAGAATTCTTTCTCGATCGGGTCATAAACCTCATCATTGAAGTCATCCTTAAGCTGGGTGTCCCGAACCTTCTCAATCATCGAACTCCAGCCTTGAATGGTCGGTGGAAACGGTGGTGCCGTGTGAACTGCCAATGCTTTGTGTGCCAACTCCTCGAACTCGGGGAGACAAACAGCATGGAGAGCGCTAGGAACTAGGTGGGCGAGTCTTCCGTGATCCCAGTCGAACCAAGTAGTGATCCCGCCATCACACATGGCGCCAAAGAACGTCTCGACACACAAAACGTCGCGAATCCAGCCTGTGATGTCATCTGCATTGCCGAAGTAAAATGCGTTGTCAGTGGCTTCACAAACGATGTGGCAGGCCACTTCGGTCGAACGCGCCTGGCGAATTGCCTGCTTCTGAGCTTCATTGAGAGTGAGAACGGACATTGTGGTAGGTTCACCACCCGCTCTTCACATTCCACACCTCGACCAGATCCTTCGGCAGGTCGGTGATGAAGCGTGAGGGGCGCATCATGATGTCGCCGTCGCGGGCTTGATGGTTGATGACGGGGTAGGTGAGGTAGAGTTCGTCCTTGGCGCGGGTGACGGTGACGTAGAAGAGGCGGCGTTCTTCTTCGAGGGCGGTGTCGCCGCCTTCGTCGATGGCGCGTTTGTGGGGGAACATGCCGTCGGCGAGCCAGACGGCAAAGACGACGTTCCATTCCAAGCCCTTGGCCTGATGGCCGGTGGTGAGGGTGACGGCGTCGCGGTCCTGCTGCGGTTGCTGCGCGGGGTTGTTGTCGGTGTCGACACCGCTGAGCAGGGAGAGCTGGCTGAGGAATTCGAGGGGATCGGTGAAGCGGTCGCTGAAGTTGCTGAGCTGTTCGAGGTCCTGCTGGCGCTGCTCGTAGTTTTTGAACTTGGACTTCATGTAGTCCTCATACACGCCCTCGGTGATGCTACGGATCATCTGCGCCGGTGCGACGGCCTTGCCGTCTTTGTCGATGAGTTCGTCGAGCGTGTAGGCGAACTGTTCCCAGGTCTGCCTGGCCTTCTTCGGCACCTTGAGCGGCAGGAGGATGTCGGAGAAGCTGGCGGGCATCGTCTCGGCGGTGGCGGCGTCGGATTTGAGCCAGTCCTGCCAGAGCTTCGACGCGCTGACATTGCCGATGCCTTCGCACAGACGCACCATGCGCATGAAGCTGACCTCGTCCTGGCGGTTCACGGCGAACTTCATGAATGCGGCGACGTCCTTCACATGCGCCTGCTCGAAGAAGCGCAGGCCGCTGGTGATCTGGAACGGGATGCCGCGCTGCGTGAGCTCCATCTGGATCTCCATGCTGTGGAAATGCGCGCGGTAGAGGATGGCGATGTCGTTGAGGTCCACGCCTTCGTCCTGAAGCTCGAGGATGCGCTGCGCGACGAAAGCGGCCTGCGCGGAGGAGTTGTCGAGCGCGACGAGCGCGGGCAGCACACCCTTCGATTCGCGTGCCGGCTGCAAGTTCTTCGGAATCTGCCCGCGGTTCATGGCGATGGCGGCATTGGCGAGGTTCAGCACCTCGGGAACGCTGCGGTAGTTCACCTCGATCTTGTGCACGCGGGCGCGCGGCCAGTGCTGGTCGAATTCGAGGATGTTCGAGACATCCGCGCCGCGCCAGGAGTAGATGGACTGCGCGTCATCGCCCACGACCATGAGATTGCCCTGCGGGCCGGTGAGCAGCTCGACGAGGCGGCACTGGAGGCTGTTCGTGTCCTGATACTCATCGACGAGGACGAACTCGAACTGGCGGCGGTAGCGCTCCAGCAGGTCTTCGTTTTCCTCCAGCAGCTGCACGGTGAGCGAGAGCAGGTCGTCGAAGTCCATGCAGTTCGTCTCGCGCTTCTTGTCCTGGTAGAGCTTGCGCATCTTGAGGATGCCGGAGACGACTTCCTCGAAGTAGGGATAGCGCGTGTGGATGATCTCCTTGAGTCCGCAGAGCGTGTTGTCGGCGAGCGAGAAGATGTCGCCCAGCACCTCGGCCTTCGGGAAGCGGTAGGTGGTGGTGTCGATGCCGCTGCCGCCGAGCACGGTCTCCATGAGGTCCTTCTGGTCCTCGCGGTCCATGATGGAGAAGCCTTTGCGGTAGCCGAGCCGTTCGGCGTTGTAGCGCAGCAGGCGGTTTCCAATGGAATGGAAGGTGCCGCCCCAGATGCGGCTGGCGTCGAGGCTGACGAGCGCCTGCACCCGCTCCTGCATCTCACGCGCGGCCTTGTTGGTGAAGGTGAGCAGCAGGATCGACTCCGGCTGGATGCCGTTGTCCAACAGCCACGCGACGCGGTAGGTCAGCGTGCGCGTCTTCCCCGATCCCGCGCCCGCAATCACCAGCGCCTGCCCCGGCGGACTCGTGACCGCCGCATGCTGCTGCTCATTGAGCTCCGCCTTGTAGTCGATGCGGTGGGAGGGTTCGTGCGAGCTGTGCAGCGTGTATTCGCGGGGCATCGGGGGAAATAGAGCGTTGCCGAGAGGTGGGCAAGAATGAATGACGAAACCAGAATGAGGAATGCCGAATGAAATCCGAATGCCTCAATTTCGGGCTTCGTCATTCATTCCTAATTCTCCATTCTGGTTTCGTCATTTTACACCGGATACGCCCACGGCTTGCGATACTCGCGCTGCATGAGCTTGCTGGCTTCGGCATCGCCGATGATGAGCTCCTTCTCGGCATCCCACTGGATGCTGCGGCCGGCTTTGTAGCTGATCATGCCGAGCAGGGGAAGGCAGGAGGAACGATGGGCGCTTTCGATGTCGGCGACGGGCTTTCTCTTCTTCTCGATGGCATCGATGAAGTCGGCCCAGAGCAGGGCGATGTTGTGGCCGTCGGGTTCCTGAAGCTGATGGTTGCCGTGCTTCTCGCCGTCCTTCGTGTTCACGGGATAGAAGGTCCAGCCGTCGCGCCAGCCGATGTGGAGCACGCCTTTCTCGCCGTAGAAGTAGGTGCCGATCTTGTGCTTCTCGTTGTTGTTGTCGCCAAACTTGCGGTGCTCCCAGGTGGCGGTGAAGTTCTCGAACTCGAACGTGGCCATCTGATGATCCGGCGCGTCGGTGGTCTGCTCCTGGTCG
Organism: Prosthecobacter sp.; assembly: GCF_020439865.1. Taxonomy (GTDB): domain Bacteria; phylum Verrucomicrobiota; class Verrucomicrobiia; order Verrucomicrobiales; family Verrucomicrobiaceae; genus Prosthecobacter. The sequence continues at coordinate 28,297 of NZ_JAGRPF010000021.1, read as the reverse complement.
TTGAGCACGGCAGGACCGGCGATGGGACGGCCGCCGGTGCAGAAAATTTTCTTCGGCCCCTTCTCGCCGCTCCACCAGAGGATCTGGTCGAGCCAATGCACACCCCAGTCGCCCATGGTGCCGTTGGCGTAGTCGAGGAAGTTGCGCCAGCCGCCGGGATGCAGCTTCGTGTTGAACGGGCGCATCGGCGCGGGTCCGCACCACATGTCCCAGTCCATGCCTTCGGGGATCTCGCTGTTCGGCTTCGGCTGTTCGGGTCCGCCCTTGCCGATCGCGAATGCGCGCACCATGCCGACTTTGCCGACGGCACCGGACTTGAGGAAGTTCATCGCCTCGACGTGATGCGGGCCGATGCGGCGGTGCAGGCCGACCTGCACGACGACGCCCGCCTCCTGCGCGGCCTTCACCATCGCCTTGCTCTCATTGATCGTGTGCCCGGTGGGCTTTTCGACAAACACATGCGCGCCCGCCTTGCACGCGGCGATGGATTGCAGCGCGTGCCAGTGGTCCGGCGTGGCGATGATCACGATCTCCGGCTTCTCCTTGTCCAGCAGTTCGCGGTAGTCCTTGTAGAGCTTCGGATCGTCGCCGTTGATGCCGTTCACGTCGTCGCCCGCATTGGAGGCGACGTCCTCATGCACATCGCACAACGCACAGACCTTGATGCGACCGGAGGCGATGGCCTCGCGCAGGATGTTCATGCCCCACCAGCCGGATCCGATCAACGCCGTGCGATACTTCTTCGCCGGATCCGCACCGAAGATGTGAAACGACGAAGCGGCAAACGCGGCGGTGCTGGCGGAGATGAAATGGCGGCGGGAGGTCATGGGTGGCGATGATGAAAGCATGCGAGGCAAAGAACGCCGGATGTTCGATTGGTTTGCGCGAAATGACACCGCCTCAAGGACGGTCTTTCCTGCGGGGATGGATTTTTTTTGCGATGATCAGCTTAGTATGCGAGGAGGCCGAAAGCCTGTTTCTGGACCCATCCATGGGGTTTGCAGGCGGACACAGCATGACATCCAGGACGGAACGCCTCTATTTTTTGGACAACATCAGGTCATTCATCACGATTTGGGTCGTGGTGCTGCACGGGGCGATCATTTACATGGAGTATGGCGTGGATTGGTATCCGGTGGTGGACCAGCAGCGCAGCCTGTTTTTCTCCATCCTGATCATGCTGGTCGAGCCGACCTTGATGACCGCGATGTTTTTCATCGCCGCGTATTTTGCCCTGCCGTCCATCGCTGCCAGAGGAAGCAGGGCGTTTTTGAAGAGCAAGCTGCTCAGAATCGGAGTGCCCTGGGTGCTGGGGGTGGTGCTGGTGACCCCGCCGGTGGATTACCTGATTCTTCTGGCAGCAAAGAGCCCGACGGGCTGGTTTGAGTTTTGCACGAGTGAATACTGGCGGCTGCATTACCATCAAGGTCCGTACTGGTTCCTCGGGGTGCTGCTGGTCTTCTTTTTGGTGTTCAGCCTTGTCTGGCAGGGCTCGCACTGGCTGCGGACGCCACCTGAGCGCATCTCCATCCCGTCTAGGAAACAACTCGCCGCCTTTTGGGCGCTCATGACGCTCGGCATGTTCGCGGTACAGCTTCTTTGGGTGCCGAAGACACCTTTTCACATCTTTGGAAACGTGGTGGCCGTCATGCCTTCCCGAATCCATCTCTACTCAGGCTACTTCATCATGGGACTGGTGGCCTGGCGCAACCGCTGGTTTAGTTCCGCAGGCTACAACCCACGGCTCATTCCCTGGGTGGCGGTGCTGGTGGTTTCGATGGCGCTTTATTCTGCCAGCCGCGCTTTGAGCACCGATGCACGTTCTTTGGAAGTGCTGGCGCGGGTACTGCATCTCAACGAAGGGTCCACGGCGCTGCATGCGACGGCGCGGATGTCCGTCCTCATCAAGCTGATGAACGTTTCTTTGTTCAATGCCATGAGCTTGTCCGCGTTGCTCGCTAGCTGCGCGTTGTTCAAACGTCATTTCAACTCGACCGGTCCGATACAGCGCAGTCTCGCGGCCAATTCCTTCGGCATCTACTTCATCCATGCAGCGGTGCTTTATCCGATCGGTTACCTCTTTCTCGACGTCCAGATGCCGCTCATGGTGAAATTCACCATCGTCACCAGTCTTGGGTTTTTTCTTTCGTGGGCGGCGAGCGCCCTGATTTTGCGCAAAGCTCCCTTCCTGCGGCAGGTCTTTTAAAGGGCGGACGTTGAGGACAACTGCCGCAGCTTTGTTTACGCGAACAATTCCATCACGGCCTTGCCCTTGTCTCCGACCGTGAAGGGGCGGTTGCTCGGGGACATGACGACTTCGTCGATGGGCAGGCCGAGGCTCCAGCCGATGGTGCTGAGGAAGTCCTGCGGACTCGTCTGCTTGTCGGCCACGGCCATGCCTTCCTTGTCGCTGGCACCGTAAACGAAGCCGCCTTTGATGCCGCCGCCTGCGAGCAGGGTGGAGAAGACTTTCGGGTGGTGGTCACGTCCGGCGTTGCCGTTGATCTTCGGACCACGGCCGAATTCCGAGCAGAGAACGACCAGCGTGCTTTCGAGAAGCCCGCGCTCCTTCAGATCATCGAGCAGTGCGGAAAGGGCGACGTCGAGTTCGGCGCCATGTTCTTCGAGGCCTTCGTCGATGTTGTTGTGCATGTCCCATCCGCCTTTGGCGACTTCGATGTAGCGAATGCCTTTCTCAACGAGACGACGTGCGAGCAGGCAGCCCTGGCCGAACTTGTTGCGACCGTACTTTTCCTTCAGCGCTTCCGGTTCGTCCGTGAGCTGAAACGCCTCGAGGTCCGTGCTGGACATGATGCTGACGGTCTTGTCATAGAACTGCGTGTAGCTCTTCACCTCGGCGGTCTGGAAGCGTTCACGGAAGCGTGCGTCGATCTGATCGAGCAGGACAAGGCGCTTGATGAGCTGTTCGGGGCTGGCGTCGCTCTGCGCATATTGCAGGCCGGAGTCAGGATCGAGGATCGGCAGCGGTGCGAAGCTGGAAGGGAAGAAGCCGTTGCCGTTCTGCGGCTGGCGATTCACGCAGACGCTGGAAGGAAGCGTCTTGTGGCTTGAGCCTTTGAAATGCTGCGCCCATGCGCCGATGTTCGGGTGCTTGATGGTGCCGCGTTGCTCATAACCGCAGCGGATCAGGTACTGGCCGCTGGCGTGCACACCCGTCTTGGAACTCATGCTGCGGATGATGCTGATCTTGTCCGCCTGCTTCGCGAGATTCTCCATCGTGCCGCCGAGCTGGAAGCCGGCCTTCGTGCTGATGGGCGCCTTGGGGCCCTGGGTGGGGCCGTCCTTCGGATCCAGCGTGTCGATGTGCGTCATGCCGCCGACCATCTGGAGGAAGATGACGTTCTTCGCCTTGCCAAAGCCGGGGCCTGTGGCGGGATTGATCGTGGCGGTTTCAGCCGCGAAGGAACGACCGCCGACGCCGTTCAAGACGGTGACGCCGAGCGCGGCCTGGGCCCAGCGTTCACAGAAAGCGCGGCGGCTGAGGGGATCGAGTTTGTTGGGAAGGCTCATGAAGGTGGTCGGTTGGAGGTTGGACTATTCCACAAAGACAAATTCGCGGGTGTTGAAGAGTACCCAGGTGAGGTCGCGCATCGTCAGGCCATTGCCGAGGGCGGCGACGGCGTCGCCAAGTTCGTTGGCCTGGGGTTTGCGGCTGAAGAAGGAGAGGTAGAGGCTTTCCACTTGGTGCTCGGGTGTCTTTTGAGCGGCGGCGGTTTCAACCACGAGGGAGTCGTCCTGTCCGATGACGCGCTGCGCCTCGCCGTTCATGAGCATCAGCACCTGAGGGATGCTGCCTTCTTCGCTTTCGCTGTCGGCGATCTGGCGGTCGCTCTGGCCGAACATGCGGAGGAAATGCTGGTCACGCTCAGGCTGCGGAAGTTCGGAAGCGCGGGCGAGCACGAGGCCGTTGCGCACCGGCGGATTGACGGCGAGGTCTTCTTCGTCGCCCTGCGCTGCCGCCTGCTGCATCTTGCGTTTTCTCTTGGCGTTGTTCTTGGGGGCGGCCTTGTTGCCGCCGAACTGGCGCATGCTGGCAAGGGCGTTTTCGATCTGCGTTTTGAGTGCGTCAGGGGTGGCGCCCTTTCCAAACTCGATGTTCAGGGCCTTGGCATACTGTTCGCCGCGGTGTGCCTTGAATTTGTCCACGTCGGCGCCGACGACGAGCGTGGCGCAGGAGTCCCAGGCCTGTTCGGCGGTCATGCGGCGGAGGATCGGTCCGGGGAAGAGGTAGGGCGTGTTGTCCGCCAGTTCGTGGCTGGTGGCCTCGCGCTGATAGGTCTGCGTGTTGCAGAGCACACGCAGGAACTGCTTGAGGTCGAATTTGAGGCGCACCATTTCCGCGGCGAGATGACGGAGCAGTTCCGGATTCACGCTGGCGTTGGGATCATCAAGGTCGGTCACGGGCTCCTTCACGCCGATGCCGAAGATGTGTTTCCACATGCGGTTGGCGATGGTCATGGCAAAGCGTGGATTGTCGGGGGAGGTCATCCACTTCGCGAACTGGGTGCGCAGTTCTTCGTCGTTCTTTGTCTGGATGCCCTGGTAGGCCTTCTTCGTCTTGTCGTCGCTCCAGACGATGAGTTTGGGCGCCACGTGGTCGCCGGGCTTGGCGTCCGGATACTTGTAGTCATCCGGAAGCTTCATGTCGTTCTCTCCGGTTTCTTCGATGGCCATGCCGTTGACACGCAGGAGGTTTTTCGCCTGCTGCTGAAGCCTGCGGTCATCCAAGGATGCGACTGCTTTGCGCATCATCGCGGCGGTTTCGCTCTTGCCGCTTCTCTTGGCACCGAAGGTTTCCGTGGCGCCGAAGAAAGCGGCCATTTCATAGAACTGACGCTGCGTCCAGTCGGCGAAAGGATGATCGTGGCACTGGGCGCAGGAGACGTTCGCGCCGAGAAAGGTGCTGAGCGTCAGGCTCAGGTTGTCGAGCCGCATGCCGGCATCACGCAGGAGGTAGCCGGTGGCGCCGTTTTCCAGCAGCTTGCCGTCCGCTGTCATCATGGAGTACACCACCTTGTCCCAGGGGACGTTGTCGGCGATCTGGCCCTTCAGCCAGTCCTGATAGGTGTAGTAGCGGACCTTGTTGGCGCTGTCGGCCATGCGCAGCATGTCGGCGAAGTAGTTGAACAAATGGCTGTTGTAGCCGGGGGAGTTCAGCAGGCGGTCGATGACCTTGGCGCGCTTGGAGACGCTGGGGTCGTTGATGAACTCGAGTGTTTCCTCCCGGGTCGGAATACGGCCCGCCAGATCCAGAAATACGCGGCGCACGAACTGCTCGTCGGAGGCGAGGGGATTGGGTTTCAACTCGGCCTTCTTCAACCCAGCCTCGACCAGCATGTCGATGCGCGCGGCGGCCTGGGCGAGATTGGGGTCGGCGGGAATACCGAGGCCTTCGGGCTTCAGGGTTTTGGCGGCCTGCTGGTCTTCGGCGGAGAGCTTGTCGAGCGGAATGCGATAGACGTAACCGTTGCGGATCTGGAGGAAGATCTGCCCGTTTTCGATTCCGCGGAAGGTGGCCTCCAGCTTGCGCCCCTGGGTGTCCGTCCAGGTGCGATAGACTTCATTGTCAGCCTGGAGCCCGGTAACAAGGAGGGCACAGGCGAGCGGGAGGAGGAGGCGCGTCTTCATGCGCGCTCAAACGATTGAGTCCTTCGCAAGTTTCGGTTCTTTTTTTGTAACTGGCAAAAGAATGGAGGTGCGGAGCGGAGGCGGCGGGGCTGTCGCCGCGTGGAATTCAATCATCCTGGCATTGACCCGCCACGTGAAGGCAGGGTAAAAGCAGAGTCGCAAAGCGTTCGGAGCGGTGATCCATGCCGCCGTTGGGAAAAACAACCTCTTCCATTCATGAGCACGAACATTGACAGCTTGAAGGCGAACATCCGGCGGTGGACTCTCATTCTCGGAGTTCTGCAGATCACGGTCGGGTGCCTGATCGGATTCACCCCGCCGCCTGCGGTCGCGTGGTTCCGCGGCATCGTGATGGCGCACATTGAATTCACCGCCAACGGCGTCCTGATGGTCGTGTTTGGCTTTCTGGTGAACGAACTTCGTCTTGGCGCCACAGGTTTGAAGGTGTGGTTTGGGACGTTGCAACTCGGCACCTGGTGCAACGGCGCGGCGGGCGTGGCCGCGGCCATCATCGGCGCCTCGTCGAAACTGATGCCGACGCTCAATGAGAAGTTCCCGCCTCCGCATGGCACGGAGCATCCGCTGGTGTCTGGCTCGCTGAAGCTGTGTGGTGTCACCATCATGGTGGCGCTGCTGATGACGCTTTATGGTCTGCTGCGGCGCCCTGCGCCCGCAACGCCGGAGGCATTGTAAGGCCGGCATTTGGGTGTCCCCAATTGAACAGCGCATCCGGTTTGATGAATCTTGGATGAATCCATCGTTGTTCCCAAACCATCATGAACAGAACCCTGCTCGCCCTTTCCTGCTGGATCACGTTTGCTTCCGCTTTTGCTGACAGTCCTGCACCTCCGGTGCCCCGGGTGTTCACCAGCGAAAGCGGATCAGGTGTTTTCTTCACCATGGTTCCCGCCAGACATGGCAAAGACTTCAAAGTCGAGCGGGAAGCGTTCGGCGTCGCCTACAAGATGGATGACGAAGGCAAATTCAAAGAGCTGTATCGGACGGAAGGCTGGTATTCCTTCTCGGTGTTCATCTCCAGAGACGGTCAATACCTGGTGCGGATGGGACCGTGGTCGGTCGGGAGAGAGCCTGCCCAGGATGACCTCGCGGTCGCCTTCTACAAAGACGGCAAGCTGTTGAAGGAGTATTCCACGGCGGAACTCGTTCGTGACAAAAGCAAGGTCGTCGCAACCGTTAGTCACTACTTCTGGCAGGCACCGTCTCCGCTGGACGACTCGGTGACCGCCGCCGAGCGGCTCAGGCTCCGGCTGCACCTCGGCTACGACAACGAGTTCCAAATTCACACCATCGACGGATGGACCTACACGTTTGATGTGACGTCGGGCAAGATCATCTCCCGGGAGCCGACGAAAAAGTAATCTGAGGCTGGTGGCAACGGCCTATTGTGTTAGCGGAGTCTTGCGCTCGCCGTCGCCACAGCAACGTCCGTTTGGCCAAGCAACCAAGTCCATCGCCTATGCACACAAGAGTCGAGTTCAAGTCTGCCGCGTTTCCGAAGTATGCTGATGAAGATGCAGAGACAGTAAACCCCGGCAGATGGGGCAAACGTCTCGCCGAGTTTGTGCGAGACAATCTTCCGAAGCATGGAGTTGGCACGACTGACATCCTTTGCGAGGACTGGGGATGGCTCGTGAACACCGATCACAAAGACTTCCCTGTTTGGATTGGCTGTGGTCCACTCGATGAGGTCGTTGATACGGAGAATGGACCAGACATCCAGCCCGGCCAGTCGCCCGATGGCCTGATTGAGTTTGCCATCTTTGTTACAGCGGAGCCCGGATTTTTTCAGCGCGTCTTCAAGCGGGTTGATACTGCTCCGGCGGTTCAGCGGACAGTCGATGCCTTGAAGTCACTCATTGAATCTACCCCGGAGATTATCGAACCCACATGGGACTAACGCGAAAACCCAACAAGGAACGTGCGAGGGCGAACAAAACGCTGGCGGCAACGGCTCGTAGCTGTCTGTCGCATGATTGGAGTCTTGCGCTCGCCGTCGTCACAGCAACGTCCGTTCGCCCAACAACTGAATCCATCGCGAGACCATGAAGTTTGTCCGCAGTCTGTCAGCAGCTTTCACTTTGATGCTCAGTTCGTGCGTGGTATTTCCGCACTCGGACCGCCTCGCCGAGAAGGTTGTTGGAAGCGTTGTGAATGAGAGAGGCGAGCCAGTGTCCGGAGCCAAGATTGATTATATCTTTCGTGGACTTCACCATGTAGGGCACACCCATTCCAAGAGCGACGGCAGCTATGCCTTCGGCCCCTTTCGACAGTGGTTTTGGATCACTTATGTCGGATCACCAGGTGTAGCGCCTTTCCCTTACTTCCTTGAGGGGCATGGCATGCCTGATATGTTGCGAGTGACCTCGGGAGAGGCATGTGCTGTGTATCTCCGAGGCACGAAGGCCGAATTCGAGTCCAAGGCTCCTTCGACCTTGCGGCAGGACTTGGCCCTGCCCACTCCTCAGCGCTGGCTGGGCAGCAGGTCGAGGCTTGTTCTGACCTGCGCCATGAGGGATCGAGACCCTCCGCACTTGCAAAAGGATTGACGACGCCACGATATGAAACACGCAGACAATAAGAGGGTGAACGAAGCGCTGGTGGCAACGGCTCGCAGCCGTGTGTCGTGTCACCGGAGTCTTGCGCCCGTCGTCGCCACAGCTTAGATGTTAGGCCGACCTACTCCGTGTGCCGCTTGGCCTTGGAGCCGCCGCCTTTCCAGATGTTGTACTTGGGATCGGCGTATTGATCGAAGAAGGCGTTGAGGCGTTTCGCCATGTCGGCGCGGGTGGCTTCGGTGCCGGGCTGGCCGAAGAGGTTGAAGCGCTCCTGCGGGTCGGTCTCCATGTCGTAGAGTTCGTAGGGGCCGTCGGGGTAGCGGGCGACGTATTTCCAGCGCTCGGCGCGGATGGCGCGGGTGGTTTCCATTTCGTAGAAGACGGTGTTGTCCCAGACGGCGAGTTTTTCGCCGCGCAGGGCGGGGGAGAAGTCGCGGCCGGGGGACGGGGGCTGCTGCGGCATTTTGTCGGCGAGACCGAGGTGACCGAGGACGCTGGGGAGGAAGTCGTAGTTGCTGACGAGGGCGTCGCAGGTCTGGGCGGCGGGGATTTTGCCGGGCTGGCGGAAGAGGAGCGGGATCTGCATCATGAGCTCGTGGGCGCCGGTGGGGCGGAAGTGGTCGCCCATGCCCCACATGCCGTTCTGGCCGCCCATCCAGCCCTGGTCGGCGGCATAGACGACGAGGGTGTTTTCATCGAGGCCGTTGGCTTTGAGCGCGGCGAGGATTTCGCCCACGCCGTCGTCCACGCCGGAGGTTTCGGCGGCGCAGCGTTCCATGGCGGTCTGGGTGTTGTGGAACTGTTTGTTGGCCCACTGCCAGGGATGCATGGCGTCGCGGGGGAAGCTGGTGAACGGCTTGCCCTTGTAGTAGGCGGCGTGGCGGTTCTGCGGCGGGTTGCTCATGAGCTTGCCGAGGTTGTAAGGGCCGTTGTAGGCGAGGTAGAGGAAGAAGGGCCGGTCCTTGTTCTGCTGGATGAATTCGACGCCCTTGCGGGTCCAGAGGTCGGTGGTGTAGCCGGCTTCGACGCGGATCTCGCCATTCTCGATGATCTTCTGGTCGTAGAACTCCTGCGTGCTGCCGTCAGGCTTGGTAATCCAGGAAGTGAAGCCCTCGCTGGGCGTCATGTTCGCGCCAAGGTGCCATTTGCCGCTGAGGCCGCAGGTGTAGCCGGCATCGCGGAGGATCTCGCCAAGGGAGGTGAATTCCTGGAGCGTGTTGTAGGCCTCGGGGCCGATCATGTACTTGGGATCGAGGAAGGAATGCAGGCCGTGCTGCGAGGGGATGAGCCCGGTGAGGAAGGTGGCGCGGGTGGGGGAGCAGACGGGATTGCTGCTGAGGGCGCGGGTGAAGCGGATGCCTTCCGCAGCCATCTTGTCGAGGTTCGGCGTGCGGATGTCCGGATTCCCGTAGCAGCCGAGGGTCCAGGCGCCTTGGTTGTCGGTGAGGATGAAGACGAGGTTCGTGGGCTTCCTAGCAGCGTTGGCGCAGGTGAAGCAGACCAGCAGCAGAGCGAGGAAGCGAGTGACCTTCATGGTAGCAGAACGGGACGGCGGAGGCCGAACTTGCCCTGCACAAGTCGCCAATGTCTGGCAAATCATAACAATTAACTAGAATTACCATATTAAACGAGGTTAATTATGTGCCTGCGGGCCGACTTCTGACGGTCTCGATCTTCCATGCCCTCCTCCAACGTCCCCGAGAAACCGGTCAAGCCAGTGCGCATCGCACCGTGGCGAGGGCCGTTGCATTTCGGGCTTCTGGTGGTTTCGGCTCTGGCTTCACTGACGCTGCAGTTCACCTACCTCCTCCTAGTATTGGGATTGTTCCTGTGGATGTGCTGGCAGGTCTATTTGATCACCGGCAGCATGGCGCGCGAAGGATTGATCCAGTGGCGCACGGTTTTGGAGCTGCTGAAGTTCGCGTTCATGGGAGTGACCTGGGTGTTCATGCTGCGCCCGCTTCGTCCGAGACCGAAGCACGCCAAGGTGGCGATCCAAATCACCGCCGCCACCCAGCCTCAGCTCTTTGAACTCATCCACATGCTCTGCATCCATCTGCGCGCCAACCCGCCCGTGCAGGTGTGGCTCGACACAACGATCTCCGTGCGCAGTTCGATGTTCGGAGGACTGTTTGGCATCCTCACGGGCCAGACGACGCTGCACCTGGGGCTGCCGGTGATCTCGGTGATCACGGCCCGCGAGCTAAGCGGACTGCTGGCACACGAACTCAGCCACAACGCCGGAGGCATCAGCACGATCTTTGTGCATGCGGTGCGTGAGATGAACGCGTGGTTCTTCCGCGCGGTGATGGAACGTGATTCCTGGGAGATGCATCTGAGGGAGAAGCCGAAACGGGAATCCGAGTGGCACAAGCAGGGACGCAGAGTTGTCCGTGGTTGGATGTGGGCGGCCAAGATTCCCTTCATGATTCTGGCGCTCGCCTCACGTCTGGTGAGCTCGGTCACGCTGTGGCTCATCCAGCGTTCGGCGGAGCGCACCGGTGCCAACGTCATCGGCGAGGATCTCTATGACCGGATGCAGCGAAAGCTTGCGCTGCTGGGCGGTGCATGGAAGGCCGCAGAGCAGGAGATTCAGCGCGGAGTCATTCAACACCGTCTGCCGGAAAATCTCTCGCTGCTGATGGCGCGCCATGTGGCGGCATCGGCCAAGGCCAACGCCTCCCAACGTGCCGAAGCGGGCGAGGCGCCCACGGAAGCCAAAGCCGCGGGCAAACCGATCAAGGGGGAGGCGCTGGTGGCCTATCTCTCCCTGATGCAGCCTGCGGCCTCGGTGATGCGTCAGTTCGTCGACATCGCGCGCCAGGTCACCTATTTCTACTATCAGCATGATCTGGGGCTGAACCTGCACGAGCACCGCATGGTGGCGGATGAGGAGGTCATTCATCAAAACCGGCGCGAGGAGGAGGCGCTGCTGGTCATTCGTCGTTATTTCGGCGGACTGGCGCACCCGGAGCGTGCATTGTGCGGCCTGGGCAGCACGCCGACGACCTCCACCGACCGCGACGAACTGCAGCGCGAGATCCGGCGCGTGCGCGACGAAGTCGTGGCATGGGGGCCGCAGTTCAAGGTGGCCTTGCAGGAGTGGAACCAGGCCTGGCAGCGCCGGCGTGATCTGGAGGCTGCCGCCACGCTCAGCCTCGCGGGATTCACCGTTTCACGCATGCAGTTTGGCACCGAGGATTCGAGCCCGGGTGCGCTGCGCACCGAGGCGGCTCGGCAGCGCATGGTCATGGAGCACATGGAGGGACCGCTTCAGGAGCGCGAGCGTATTTTGGAATGCCGGTTCGCCTCCGCGCTCGGCATGCTGTGGTGGAGCGAGCCGTCTGAACTCAGCGAGTGGCTGCGTGGACGGCGGCGCGACCTGACGGCGTGGGTTACCATCTATGAGGCGATGGCCGGGGCGCTGCCATCCTTTCGCGAACTGCTCACCACGTTCTTCGCGTTCCAGACACTCGGCGCGAAGTTTGCCAACGTCGATGATCCCAGCGCATTCCTCACCGCGCTGCAATCCGTGGTGCCCAAAATGCTCAATCTGGTGCGGCAGATCGTCTCCACCATGGACGGGGCGCCCTATCCTTTTGCGGACAACGGCAAAACCATCTCCTTGAACGATCATCTGCTGCCTGCGCCTCTGCCGGAGATGCCGGGTGTGTCGATGACGCTGCTGGACGCGGCGAGCATGCGTGCGATCGGATTAAAAATGGCGTCGCAGGCGTCGGAGTGCGTCGCTCCCTATGTCGATGCGTTTCTGGGGCTCTATCATCGCGCCTTTGCCTGGCTGGCAGAATCCGCCGAACGCACTGAGATGCACTTCATGGGGGCTCTCACGTTTGGTTCCGCCACGGAGATCCTGCTACCGGATGAATTCACCACCCAGCGCCTCGGCATGAAGGCCAAATCACCCGACTCCATCGCTGCATGGAAACCCCCGGCTGGATGACGAATGGAATTCTCTCAGCCACAGTGGAAACGCTGGCTTGAACATCCGGCGCATGGAAGGATAGTCCCTCCATCTCTTTCCCAAGCGCCCCCATGTCGGAGCCGAGTCAATTCAGGCAATATCAAATCGTTCAGGACGCCGACGGCAACAACGTCGAGCTGGTCCGTAACGCCGAGCAGGTGGCGGTGCTGGCCTTTGACATGCAGAGGCTCGAGTACGTGCACTGTCATGTGCTTCTGGAGCCTTTGTCCAATCGTGCCGCTTTCGATGAGGCCTGCAAGGCGCTGCAAAAGCGCGGCCATCCGGCACTGGCGCGGATGATTGAGTTTGGCGAGGACGAGGGCAATCCGTTTTACATCACCAGCAACATCGATGGCGAGGCGCTGCGCGGATACCTCGCCCGCCAGCAGGAGATTCCGGGCTGGCTTGCGATCATGATCGCCTGCCGTTCTCTGGAGACTGCCGTGGCGGTGTGTGAGCGCGGGGAGTTTCTCACCGAGTCGCCGCTCGACAGCTTCCGCGTGGTGCAGACCGCCCCGCAGGCCGTGCAGGTGCTGGCGGCAGATTTTCGGGTGCTTGATGGCAGCGGAGGAAAAAAGCGGGCGTTGAAGCCCAACTTCGAAAAGCAGGCAAGATTCCTCCGCACCTTCCTATCCGAGCAAGGGGGCGCCGGACCGACGCTGCCAGATCATCTTCTGCCCGCCACGGACTTTGGTGAGTTGCTCGACGCATGCCTGTCCAGCGCAGGCGTCGGTGTCATAGCCGCCATGCGCGAACTGCGCACCAATCTGCAGAAGCTCGCGCCTGAGCAGTTGTCAGGTGAGATTCCCGCTGCGCAGAAACCACGAGCGCTGCTCGCGCCGCTGCTGGCGAGCTATCAGGAGGTCGCCCGAGGTCTCGCCAATCTCGTGCGTGTGCAAAGCCAGCGTCTCGACATGGCGAATCCGTATAGCATGCGGGGCACGCTCACGAAGACGGGGCGCTCCGTGCTCATCGAGCAGATGCCGTCCTCACGCATTTCCTGCGCCAAGGTCAGGGAGGTGGACAACTCAGCCTTCAAGATCACGAAGCAGCGCGGCAATTCGAGCCTCGTCACTCTCGCGCTCGTCAACGAGGCGGAAGACATCACCTGCATTGCCGAGGAGATCGTCGAAGGCATCAGCCTTGCCGAGCTCATGCGCGAACGCCGCAGTCTGGACGTGCAGGAGGCCTATCTCGTGCTAGCCGGACTCGACACCGCGCTCACGCAGCTCGACAACTCCACACTCTCTGCCAGCAAGCTGCGTCTGGATGACATCTTCCTGCTCACCGGTTTCGCACGTGAGGACTCCCGCAGCACCAAGCTGCTCGTCTCGAAGTTGAATGAGTGGCCTGCCTTCAACATCATCGTGCGTGCTCATCCCACGCTCGCCTCCATGTCCGGACGTGGCACCGATCCCGCCACGTTGCTGCCACCGGCGCGCGGCACCACCACCACGGTGTGGCATGCCGGATGGCTGGCCGCGTTGTGCAAGTTTCTGCTGGGAATTGAATCTCCCGTTGGCGTTCTTGCTGCGCCCGAAGGCGGGGCTCGCGAGCGCGAAACAGTCGCCCGTCTGCTCGATGATGAAATCGCCAAGGTGGCGGAGTCGAAACCCGCTCAGCGCAATGATTTTCTGGCCCGTTACGCGCGCATCATCCAGCATTACGACCTCGTCAAACCCAACGAGCCTGCGCGTGCCGGCGGCACGGAACCTGCGGTGGACTATGGCCTGAAGCCACGTCCAAAAACTGTTCCTGTCACCAAGCCTGCTGTGAAGCGTGAGACGTCGGTGCCGCTCGCCTCCGAGTCGCTGCGGACTCCGGTCGCCCTCACTTCCGGCGGTGCGACGCAGGGCGAGGAGCCGACGATCGGTTTTGCCGAACTGCTGTTCCGCAACGCTGACAGCGAACCCTCGCCGCCCGATGCTCCCGATTGGGCGCGTGCCGCCGCCAGCGCTCCGCCCACGCTGGCCGAACATCTCATGCCTGGCGACGACGTACCCATGTGGCTGAAAGCCGCGGTGTTCCTCGGTGGATCGATGGTGATCGGCGCCATGTGCGCGCATCTGTCCGGCGGAGCACTCTGGCAGAAAAAGCACGGAGCCGAGCCGGTGGAAGCTTCGAAAAGCGGTGACTCGTCCGCCGTCATGCCTGCGCCTGTAGTGGTGCCCGCACCCGCTGTGCCGAAGGCCGTTCCCGTCGTCGAACCGCCGGTCGTCGTCGCTCCTCCGGATGACGGAACGAAACGCGGACGCGGTGTTTCTCTGACACTGCCGCCGGGTGCCGGCAGTTTGCGTGAGCAGCTTGCACCCACATCACCGCCATGAAAAAAGACATCCTTCGCATCTTCGCCTGCGCGCTGCTCGCCTGCAGTCTGACGTCCTGTCCTGAGACCACGGTGGAGGATGATTTCGGCCTCAAGCCCGTTGGTCTCAAAGCGGGCAACTGGAGTGGTTCATGGACACCCGTCGATGACGACGATGCCGTGCAGTTTGCCGTCACGGATGCCGCGCAGGGGCTCATCCTGATGACCGAACCCGGCAAGAAGAACGCCGAACCTGTGGAGTTCAAACTGCGTCGCGCCTCCGCGGATGACAAGGTGGAGCTGTTTTTCGCAGTCGTTCGTGAACGCAAAGAGAAGAAGGGCGGAGCCTCGCTCTTCCTCATGCGCGAGCCCGAGAAAGATGTGTTGTTCACCTGGAGCATCAATCACGACGCGGTTGCAGCCGCCATTCAGTCCGGTCAGCTCAAAGGAACCGTGAAACCCGACAAGGACGGAGCGCACAGCCACCTCGACTCCGACCCCGCCAACTACGTCAAGCTGCTGGAACCGCAGTTCTGGAACTGGTCCGAACCGATGTGCCTGAAGCGTGCGAAGAAATGAGTCCTTCGGGCTGTATGTGAATGCATGCAGCCGATGTACTCGCGTTCCGCTTTCTCCCGTCGTCATTTTCTTGCCAGCGCCGCCGCCTTCAGCGGTGCGGCCGGATGGTTGAGCGGGACCGCTTCTGATGCAGCCGAGCCCAAGCCTTTCTCCTTCGTCTTCTTCACCGATCCTCACGTGCAGCCGGAGAAGGGAGCCACCGAGGGCGTGAAGCAGGCCTTTGCCAAGGTCAATGCGCTGGAGCAACGACCTGACTTCGTCATCACCGGCGGGGATTTGATCATGGACGCGCTCAATGTCGGCATGGACCGCGTGCAACTGCAGTGGGATCTCTGGGACGAGTGCCAGAAGACGCTTGAGGTGCCGATCCATCACACCGTTGGCAATCACGATGTCACAGGCTGGTCTTCCAAGGCCATCGTCAAACCTGGAGACAGCGGCTATGGCAAGGCGATCTTCTCGGAGCGCTACGGGCAGGGCAAAACCTATCGCAGTTTCGATCATGGCGGCTGGCACTTTGTCATCCTCGATTCCATCGGGCAGGATCCGGTCACGCTCGACTACAAAGGCTGGATCGATGACGACCAGCTTGCCTGGCTCAAGGCGGATCTTGAGAAAACCGGCACGCAGACACCTGTCATCCTCGTCACACACATTCCTTTCTATTCCGTCTGGCATCAGGTGCTCAAAGGCCCGGCCTTCCCCTTGGATGGGAAGGCTCTCGTCGGCAACGTCTTCGAGTTCCGCAAGCTGCTCGCGCTCTACAACATCAAGCTCGTTCTCAGCGGTCACGGTCACATCTCCGAGCGCATCCAGTTCGACAAAGTCGTATATCTCCAGGGCGGCGCCGTGTGCGGCATGTGGTGGAAAGGTCCCGTGCATGGCAATCCTGAAGGCTTCGTGCAGATCGACTGCCATCCTGATGGCAGCTTTCAAGATCGCTACATCAGCTATGGCTGGAAAGCGCGGGCGTGAAGTCTGCCTGAAACGCCTTTGATTTTAAACAACGCTCGAATCTCAACATGAACCGCCGCCGCTTTCTTCAATCCACCGCTGCCTTGGGTGCGGTCGCTCTTTCTCCCGTCACGAGTGCTCACGCAGGCCAGTTCACCGGCAGGATTCGCAAATCTCTCAAATGGAGCATGGCGCAGAAAGCAGCGAAGGACATGTCGCTCGCGGAAGCCTTCAAGAAACTGCGAGCCTGTGGTTATGATGGCATCGAGCCAAGTCTTCTCGGTCATGTCACGATGCAGAACGCTGATGAATGGACGGCTGCGAGCCGGGAAAGCGGTCTGATCATTGACGGCACCGTTGGCGGACGCAGCGAAACTTTGGAGGCCGGCATCGATCTCACCAAGAAGCTTGGCGGTGATTCGATGCTTGTCGTTCTGGCCTATCCGCAGGAGCAGCCGATCCAGCGGACCTGGAACGAGTCTGTGGCGCGCATGAAGAGTGTCGCTCCGCATGCGGAGAAGCAGGGGATCAAGGTGCTGATCGAAAACGTCTGGAATACCTTTCTCATCAGCGCCTATGACATGGCGCGTTTCATCGATGAAGTAGGCAGCCCATGGGTGCAGGTGCATTTCGACATCGGCAACATGATGCGCTGGGGGGTCGCCGAGCATTGGGCGCAGGTGTTGGGGAAACGCAGCCAGAAACTCGACGTGAAGGAATACGATCTCGCCAAAGCCATGAGCGAAGGCATGCGCAAAGGATTCGACACGCCTCTCGGTGAGGGCAGCATCAACTGGCCTGCGGTTCGCGAGGCGCTTGCCCAGATCCAATACACCGGCTGGGCCGCCGCGGAAGTGAAGGCAGGTGACTGGGACTACCTCGCCGATGTGGCGAAGCGCATGGACCGTGTGCTCGACATCTGATCAAAGTTTCAAGTCGATCACTTTCGATCCGTCTCTGGCCGAAAGCAGACATGCATCCAGCACTTGTTGTGTCAGCAGGCTGATCCTGGGCCAGTGACCGTCGATTCTCCCCGAGAGCACGAGATCGGAGAAGGTGTGAAACATTCCTGCCTCCTGGGAACCCGGCGCATTGCTGCTGGGTTCATCGAGAGCCTCGACAATGCGTCCTTCATGCATGTCGAACTGGCAGCAGTTCTGCACAAAGTCGGAACGGGTGAGGCTGTATTTGGTTTGAGCGCCTGAGAAAGGCAGCACGAAGTCGGAGACCTGCAGCAGTCCTTTGCCTCCGCTGACGATGGCCCATTCAGCGTTCGTGGTGGTGAAGGAGCAGTAGTAGGAGGCAGACGCTCCGTTGGCAAAACTCAGCGTTCCGGAAAACTCGAGAGGCACGGGTGGTGCATCCGCCGTTTGCTGCGTCTCGGCATGAATGCGACCGGTCACATGGGTGGGGACGGCGTAGTTCATGGCCCAGAGCGTGAACCGCAGGCAGTACCAGCCCAGATCACCCAGGCAGCCCAGCGGTTCGAGGGCTCCATGTGCACGGATGTTGCTGCGCCGGAACTCAGCATCGCTCATGAAGCTGAACTGCGAAGCAATGTGACGCACCTGACCGACTTCATCGTCCACCACGCCGCGAAGCTGCTTCAAGCGTCTGCCGTGCATGAACATCACGCCGTCCATGAACTGCACGCCGTGCTTCTCGCATGCTGCGATGATTTCGGCGACATCCGCAGCGTGAGCGCCCACGGGTTTCTCCACCAGCACGTGCTTGCCTGCCTGTGCCGCGCGAATCACCCATTCTTTGCGCAGACCTGTAGGCAGCGGGATGTAAACGGCGTCGATGTCCGGCCTCGCCAGCAGTGCTTCGTAGCTTGCCATCGCCTCCGGCACAACTGCGTGAGGAGCGCAGGCCTGGCATTCGTCGATAAAGGCCGATGCACGTGCCACGTCGCGACTGGCCACGGCGATCAGCATTGCATTTCCGGCATCGCGAATGGCCTGCCAGTTTTTGCGTGCGATGAATGCGGCACCCAGGATGCCCCAGCGACAGTGGTTGGTGTTCATGACGGATGAAGCCTGTTGCGCGGCGCGCCGTCAAGGCCCCACGCATGAAAGCGTTCTCAAAGCATCAGCCCAAAACGGGCGCCGACACTGCGCAGCAGCGCGAACAACAGAAGGGTGAGCACGGCGCTTCCGCCAAGAGCTCCGTAAAATCCCCACCAGCGTTGAAACCATGGGAAGAGCAGAAACATTGGCAGCGTCGGCAAAACGTACCAGAAGATGTAATACATGTGGTCCGCCGTCTTCTGTGCGCGGATCTCGGGGGCGCTTTCGTAGTGCACCCAGAAAAGCGTGATGATGCTGACGAATGGAAGCGCCGCGAGCAGGGCGCCGAGTTTGTCGCTGCGTTTCACCATTTCACTGACCAGGGTGATGACGCCGGCGCTGAGCAGGTATTTGAGGATGAGTTTGAGGGTCATGAGGATGAATTGGAAAAAGCGGTAACGATTCGCGACGGACGGGCTTTTCCGGCACAACAAGATCATGCGCACGGGCGTGGTCGCAACCCAACACCACCTGTTATGAAAGCGATCCGCATCCAGCCCATCCTCGCAGTCGCACTGGCATGGTCTTTCGGGACCCATGCAGAAGCGAAACCGCCGAAGCAACCGCCGCCGCCACCACCCAATGCGCCCTCCGCACCGGATCCGGGGTCACCACCACAGGGAGTTCCGCCGGAACAGCTTCCGAGAAAGCAGCCGGCGCAGCGTCCGCAGCCTCCGGACAACCCGCCGCTGCCGCATCCGGACCAGCATCGTCCGCAGTTTGGTGATCCGCTGCCGGGTCTGACACGGCAGCAACTGGCAGAGTTTGTCGATGGCAAAGAGGACTTCGAAGATGCGGAGAACGAGGCAAGCGGACTGGGGCCCATCTTCAACCGGAGTTCCTGTGTGACCTGCCACGCCTCACCCGCGACAGGTGGTGCGGGCCCCATCAACGTGACTCGTTTTGGTCGCATTGAGAACGGTGTGTTTGATCCGCTGGCCGGTCTGGGGGGATCTCTTCAACAGGAGATGGAGATCAACGCGGTGCTGCATGAAGTGGTCCCGCCGGAGGCGAATGTGGTGGCCCAGCGCAATTCCACGCCGTTGTTTGGCCTCGGTTTGATCGAGGCGATTCCAGATTCGCAGATTCTGCGCAATGAGAGACGACGTCCGGTGGATGGTGTGCTGGGCAGAGCGGCCCGGGTGGCAGATGCCGCGACAGGGCGGATGATGATCGGACGGTTCGGCTGGAAGGCGCAGCAGGCCACGCTGCTGAGTTTCTCCGGTGACGCCTATCTGAACGAGATGGGCATCACCAACCGGCTCTTTCCGGTGGAGAATGCTCCGAACGGCGATGACCAGCTGCTGGCCCAGTACGACACGGTGGCCGATCCGGAAGATGTGGTCGATCCCGCGACGGGCAGGGGAGACATTGATCGCGTGGCCGATTTCATGCGCTGGCTGGGTGCGCCGCCGCGTCTGCCGCTCTCGAACTCCGCCGCCCGCGGCCGTGGATTGTTTCAAAGCACCGGCTGTGCGATCTGCCATGTGCCGGTCATGTTCACCGGGCCAAACCGGGCGGCAGCGCTGCGAAACAAAGAGGTCTGGCTGTTCTCTGACCTGCTGCTGCACGACATGGGTTCATTGGGAGACGGCATCGCCCAGGGACCCGCGGATGTGCGTGACATGAAGACGGCGCCGCTTTGGGGACTGCGCGCCAGCGCTCCGTATCTGCATGATGGTCGTGCTGCGACGGTCGATGACGCCATCAAGGCGCATGATGGCGAGGCCAAGGCCGCGAGGGATCGCTACATGAAGCTCAACGAGCAGCAGGTGCAGCAGCTGCTCGACTACCTGATGTCCATCTGAGTTTGGTGTGATTGGAGTGGGAGAGTGAAGCAGGCAGCGATGCCTGCTTCATTCATTGATCCCAACCGGATTGATTCGGAGGCGTTGGATCACTTCTTCTTCGCTGCCGGTTTTCCTTTTGCCGGAGGCGGGGTGGGAGTCTGACCGCAGCGTGGCAGAACAAAAATGGCGAGCATCAGAACGATGGCCGCAGCCGCGATCAGGATGGGCTTGAGGTTCGCGGCCAGGGGCGACTTCGGTTTGCGTGCCGGAGTCCCGTAGTTCCTGCGCGGAGACTGCACCACCGTGGTCGGGCGTTTCGATTTGTTGGCCGCCACATGAGGGCCTGCTGCGATGGGGATGGTGCTCGACGTTGCATGCCGGACACCTTGTTGTGGGTTGGGCAGAATGACCGGAGCCGAAGGCGGTTGATGGACCGGACTCGCCGGCGGCGTGGGGGCGACTTCAGGAGGTGCTTCAGCGCGCGACGATGGCAGTTCGGGCAGATTCGGTGCCTCGCGGCGTTCAAACAGGACCCGGGCGGCTCCTGCCTTGCGCGGACGTTGTTCAGGATCGGCAGCCAGCAGGTGCATCACCCAGGCACACATCCAACTGGGCACATGCGACGCCAGCTTCACCAACGGCGGCAGATCGTGGCCGAGGTGCTTCAGGCGCAGCTCTTTCAAGGCGCGTCCGTCAAAAGGTGGCCTGGCTGTCAGCGCCTCATACAACACACATCCGAGGGCATAAACATCGGTTCGGCGGCGGGTCGTTCCGTCCTGCCACTGTTCCGGGGCGGTGCACCGGTAGGCACGGATTTGCTCCTCTTTGCTGTCATCCAAGGCCGCGAATCCCTGGCCAAAGCCGTGCAGTGTCACATTCCACTCGGCAGGGGAACTGCCTGAGATGCGCACGAAGTCTGGTCTGATGCTGCCATGCACGATGGTCTGCTCATGCAGGGCGTCCAACACCTCCAGAAGCTGAGTTGCCACAACCTCAAACTCCTTCTCCGTGAGGGGGCCGCGCTCGAGCATCGTGGTCAAAGTCTCTCCCGGAAGGGGACCGGAGACGATGGAATAGAAGCCGTCCTTGTCGGCGCCGAAATCGATCAACCGGTCCAGGTGGGGGCTTTCCACCGTGGAGAGCTGCCGGAACAACTCCTGCAGTCCTTCGATTTCGTCCGGTTTGGTCGTTTTGAACCGCCGCAGGCGGAGTTCAGCCCCACGCTTGTGGTCGCGGACGAGGGACAGCTTGCTGGCGGTGTCTTCCTCCAGCAGGTGAAGAATTTCAAAACGAGATGACATTCAATAAAGCTCGTCTGTTCCGGCGAATCCCGCAAGCTTCTTGCCACATCCATTGTTTGAGGGCTACTGTACCTGCTCAACCCTCTTCATGGACGATTTTCTTGTTATCGACCACGTGACCAAAACCTTCGGCGCCCAGCGTGCCGTGGACGATGTTTCGTTGGCCGTCTCACCAGGGGAGGCCTTCTCCCTGCTGGGCCCCAGCGGCTGCGGCAAGACCACACTGTTGCGAATGATCGCCGGATTCGAGCGGCCTGACCGCGGCCGGATTCTCGTGGCAGGCCAGGACATCACCGAGCTGCCGCCGGAGCAGCGTCCTGTGAACACGGTGTTTCAAAATTATGCGCTCTTTCCGCATCTCAACGTGTGGGAAAACGTGGCCTTTGGTCTGCGCATGGGACGCCGGCCGCGTGAGGAGATCCGCAGCGGGGTGGATCGCATGCTCGAACTCGTGCGTCTGGCCGAACATGCCCGCAAACGTCCCGCCCAGCTCAGCGGCGGCCAGCGTCAGCGTGTGGCCATCGCCCGCGCACTGGTCAATCGTCCGCAGGTGCTCCTGCTCGATGAACCGCTCGCCGCGCTCGATTTGAAGCTGCGTCAGCACATGCTCATGGAACTGAACACCATACACGAGCAGGTCGGCACCACATTCATCTATGTCACGCATGATCAGGGCGAGGCCATGAGCCTTAGCAATCGCATCGCCGTGATGAACGCAGGCAAGGTGGAGCAGATCGACTCCCCAGAACATCTGTATGAGACACCACGCAGCAGCTTCGTCGCCACCTTCATCGGTGATGCCAATTTCTTCACCGGCAAGGCTGTCGAAATGCAGCATGAGGGCTATGTGCGCGTCATGATTGAAGGGCTGGGCAGTCCGCTCGTGCTCAGCAACGGCGTGGTTTCGTCGAATCAAATGCTGCGGCTCATGGTGCGGCCGGAAAAGATCAGTCTCACGCTCAAGCGTCCTCTCAGCGGCGAACGGGTGAATGCCTTTCCCGGCGTTGTGGAAGACTCCTCCTACTTCGGCTCGCACACTCGTTATCGCATCCGTGCCGGAGAACATCTGATCACCGCCCAGCTGCAGCGCAGCCGCTTCAGCGGCGGGGAAATATCTCCGGCGCATGGCACGTCGGTGTGGATGAGCTTCCATCCGGATGAGGGCCGCATCGTACGGCTGGAGGACGCCGCGTGATTTCAGGTTCTCGAGGCTCCAAGCAGTGGCTTCTCACCCTGCCTTCGCTGGCCTGGCTCGGGGTGTTCTTTGTGATTCCGTCCATTCTGGTGGTCCTTACCGCCTTTCGACCGGCGGATCTGCATGGAGGTGTCGGTGCGGGGTGGACGATGGCCACGATTCATGAGCTTCGTGATCCGGCCTACCTGCCCATCCTCTGGCGCACGGTGTGGCTCAGCGGAGTGACCACATTGGTCTGTCTGGTGCTGGCGGTTCCCATGACCTTTCAAATGGCGCGTGTCGGACCACGCATGCGGCAGTGGCTGCTGTTGCTCGTGATTATTCCGTTTCTCTCCAATTTCCTGATTCGGATCTTTGCCTGGAAATCCCTGCTGCATCCCGAGGGACCGCTGACACGCCTGCTGGTGTGGCTGCACTTCATTTCCGAAGATGCCATGCTGCTTAACAACGTCGGCGCCGTGCTTCTGGTGCTCATCTACACGCAGTTGCCTTTTGCCATCCTGCCGCTCTACGCCGCCGCCGAGAAGTTTGATTTTGCTCTGCTCGATGCCGCGCGTGATCTCGGCGCGGGGCCGTGGCGTTCGTTCTCCAAGGTGTTTGTGCCTGGGGTGCGTCGCGGGCTTGTTTCCGCGGCGGTCATGGTCTTCGTCTGCTCGGTCGGGCAGTATGTGATTCCGCAGATGGTGGGAGGAGCGTCGGATGAAATGCTCGGTAACAAGATCGCCCAGCGAGTATTTTCTGATCGCAACCTGCCCCATGCCAGCGCACTCGCGGGCGGACTGATGCTGGCCGTGCTGGTTCCGATGCTGGTGGTTTCCATCTGGCAGCGATTTGGCCGAAAGGAGGCGTCATGAAGCGTTCGTGGATCCCTTCACTGATCACTCTCGGCGTGGTGCTCTTTCTGTTTGCGCCGTTGGTCGTTCTGGTTGCCAATTCCTTCAATGCCTCGCGCTTTGGCGGTGAGTGGGAGGGTTTTACTTTGAACTGGTATGAGAAACTCTGGGCGGCAGGCGAGGTTTGGGAATCGCTCTGGATCACGCTGAAGATCGCCGTTTCTGCTTCGCTGGCCGCGATGGTTCTGGGAACGCTGGCCGCATATGCACTGCATCGCTTTCGGTCGTGGCTGCAGAACGTGCACCACACGCTCATCACGCTGCCTCTGGTCATGCCGGACATTCTCATGGGCATTTCGCTGCTGGCTCTGTTTGTTCTCACCGGCATCGAGACCGGACTGCTGACAATCTGGATCGCCCATGTCACGTTCTGCCTGAGTTTCGTCACGATGGTTGTGCTCGGGCGTTTGCAGGACTTTGACTTCACCTTGATCGATGCCGCGCGCGATCTTGGCGCCACGCGGGCGATGGCGGTGAAAAAGGTACTGTTGCCGCTCCTGCTTCCCGGTGTCCTCGCCGGAGGACTACTGGCCTTCACGCTGTCGATCGACGATTACGTCATCACCTTCTTTGTTTCAGGTCCTGGCACCACGACGCTGCCGCTCCGCGTCGCCAGCATGATGAGAACCAGCCGCAGCCTGCCCATGATCAACGCGCTCAGCACGCTGCTCATCGCCAGCACCTTCGTGCTCGCCGTTCTCAGCTCCCGCCTCCAACGTCGCGCATGACGTCCTTCCTCAAATCCTGTGTCGATTTCATGGAACCGCCGGGCCTGATCTGGCTGGCACTGTCCATCATGTGTGTTCTTCACATTCGCCGCCGTCGCTGGCGTTCGCTCTGGCTCACAGGCTCGGCCTGGCTGCTGCTCACGGTCACCGCGGCGCTGCCGGTGTCGCAGTTGCTCGTGGCCTCGTTGGAAAAAGAATGGCCGCCGGTGGATCTTGCCAGCCTGCCGGAATGTGATGCGATCATGGTTCTCGGTGGCACGGTCGAGCCATCCGTGAAGGAACCTGCAGGGATTCACTTTTTTGGCGGATCCGACCGTCTGTTCACTGCGGTGACTCTCGCAAGGATGGGGAAGGGCAAAAAACTCATCATTGGAGGAGGGGCGTTCAAGACCACCGACGGCCGCTTTGTTTCTGAGGGTGACAGCGCGAGAGACTGGATCCGGTCCTGGCAGTTGACCTCGATCCCGATACAGAGTCTCGGTGGCTGTCTGGACACGCATGACGAGGCGGTCAAAGTGGCGGCTCTGGCGAGGGAGAACGATTGGAAGCGCATTGCGCTCGTGACATCTGCCTACCACATGCGTCGCACGCAGGCCGTGTTCGCCAAGGCGGGCGTGCCTGTCGTCCCGGTGCCGTGCAATTACGAAAGCGCTCTCATGCGCGGCCGTTCTCTGAAATGGATCAATGTTCCGAACGCTTCGCACCTCACTCTCTTTGAAACATGGATGCACGAGGTCATCGGCTGGTGGGTCTACAAGTTGCGCGGCTGGATTTGAGGTGTTTCTGTCAAATGGGGGCGGTGCAACAACCGGGTAAACAGAGCTTGCGCTTTAACTCCTGCGAGGGTTGGGTGCCCTTACATGACTAGTGGCCTGGCTTTAGCCGATTCCATCATTCTTGGCGGAGAAAGCAGGACGGGCCCGGAGCTTATCCTGGCGACGAAACGTTATGCCGTCGACCGCACGGCCAAAAGCTGGTGGTGCATCCTTTCCACCTTAGCACTCTGGCTCGGAGTGATCGCAGGTACACTGTATGTTTCTCATCCGGTGTTCATGCTGGTTTTCAGCATCCTCTCCGGTCTGCTGCTGCTGCGTTTGTTCGTCATTTATCATGACCAGCAGCACAATGCCATCCTTCCCACCTCACGATTGGCCGAGTGGTTCATGCGTGTCTTTGGAATCATCGCTCTGAGTCCGAGCAGCATCTGGCGCAGTTCGCACAACCATCATCACAACCACAATTCGAAGATCAAAGGATCCCACATCGGTTCCTTCCCGATCATGACGAAGGACCACTTTCTCAAGGCGTCCAAGTCGGCGCGATGGATCTACCTCTTCATGCGTCATCCGCTGACCATTCTCTTTGGTTATCTCTTTGTCTTCCTGCATGGCATGTGCCTGCGCCCGTTTGTGATGAAGCCGCGGCAGCATTGGGACTGCCTCCTTGCCCTGCTCGTTCATGCGGGCATCGCCGGTGCGCTGATCCATTTCTTCGGCTGGCAGGCCTGGTTGTTCGTCCAGGTCATTCCGCACTTCATCACCTACGCGATCGGTTCCTATCTGTTCTATGCGCAGCACAATTTTCCGGATGTGTCGTTCTATGACAAGGCGGGCTGGACCTATGAGCGCGCCGCGCTTGAGTCATCCAGCTACATGAAAACCAGCCCGATCATGGCCTGGTTTTCCGCGAACATCGGCTATCACCACATCCATCATCTGAACGCACGCATTCCGTTCTATCGGCTGCCCGAGGTGCTCAAGGCGATGCCCGAATTGCAAAAGCCCAAGATCACAAGCCTGCATCCGCGGGACATCCTGCGCTGTCTTCGACTGAAGGTCTGGGATGTGGAACTGCAGCGCATGGTTCCGCTTCCCGTCGCCTCAAGCTAAGGGTCCGTTTTCAACAGCTATTCTTATGTTCACCGTCTCATACCTTGCAAAGCAGATCGGTGGCGAAGTCATCGGTGATGGAAATGTCGCAATCACCGGCATCGCGCCCGCTGACAGCGCGCGCGAGGGCGATCTGACTTTTGCGGAGAAGGAGAGCTATCTGGCCGCCGCCGAAGCCAGCCAGGCCACCGCTGTGCTGGTTCCCGCCGGTTTCGAATCTGCCGCGAAAGTGCTCATCCGTGTCAAAGACCCACGTGTTGCCATGGCGAAGGTTCTGCCGCTCTTCTTCCCGCCTGAATCGCATGCAGCAGGCATTCATCCCGGTGCTGTGGTCGATCCGGCTGCGCAAATTGACCCCACTGCAACGGTCGGGCCGCATTGCATCATCGCTGCCGGAGTTCGCGTGGGCGCACGTTCTGTCTTGATGGGCAGCAACCACATCGGGCGTGACAGCCACATCGGCGACGATGTCTGCCTGTACCCAAACGTGGTGTTGTATCCGAAAACGCAGCTCGGAAACCGCGTCATCATTCATGCAGGCACCACCATCGGCTCCGATGGTTACGGTTACGTCTTTGATCAAGGCCACCACCGCAAGATGCTCCAAGTCGGCAATGTCGTCATTCACGACGATGTCGAAATCGGTTCCAATGCGTCCATCGACCGTGGTGCGCTCGGTTCCACCGTGATTGGGCAGGGGACCAAGATCGACAATCTCGTTCACGTCGCACACAACGTCGTCATGGGCCGCCATTGCCTCATCATGGGGCAGGTCGGATTTGCGGGCAGCACCGTGCTGTCGGATTACGTCGTCATTGCCTCGCAGTCCGGCATTGCCGGTCATCTCAAGCTGGGAACGCAGGCCACCATCGGCGCCAAGTCCGGCGTCATGCGCGACATTCCCGCGGGAGAAACCGTGCTCGGCTATCCTGCCGCTCCTGACAAGCAGGCAAAGCGCCAGTGGATCGCCATGTCACAGCTTCCCGATGCCCTGCGTCGATTGAAGGCGCTGGAGAAGCGGATGAACGGGACGACAGCAGATTGATCAATTCGCGCTTCACCTGCCGCGATCTCACGCCATGATTCGCGCATGACCCGCGAAGACGCCGCCACCATCTTTGAACGCATCGCCATCCTGCTGGAATTGAAGGGGGAGAACACCTTCAAGGTCCGCGCCTACCGCACCGGAGCGGAGATCGTCGAGAGCTTCAGCGGTGACATCATGAAGCTCGCCGCCGAGAACCAGCTCACCGGCATCAAGGGGCTCGGCGAAGCGCTGCGTGACAAGCTGCATGAGATGGCCACTACCGGGAAACTCGAGTTCTACGAGAAGCTGAAGGCCGAGTTTCCGGAAACTCTGTTCGAGCTGTTCGATGTTCAGGGACTCGGACCGAAGAAAGTGGCCGCGCTGCATGCCGAGCTAGGCGTGTCGTCGATTGCCGAGCTCAAACGCGCCTGCGAGAGCGGCGAGGCGGCCAAGCTCTCCGGCTTTGGTGGCAAGACGGTCGAGAAGATCCTCGAAAGCATCGCCTTTCGCGAACAGCACGCGTCCGAGTTTCGTCAGGACCAGGTCTATGCACTTGTGCAGGAAATTCTCGAGGCCTTGCGCGGGCATCCGAACGTGTCGCATGCCGAGGTCTGTGGCAGTTTCCGTCGCGGCAAGGAGACCGTGCATGATCTCGACTTCCTCGTCTCCACCCGGCAGCCGGAGAAGGTCATCGAGACCTTCGTGCAACTGCCCATCGTCGTCGATGTGATCGCCAAGGGGCCGACGAAGGCCAGCGTGCATGTCACCCATGGAGTGCAGTGCGATCTGCGCGCTGTTTCCAGCAAGGAGTTTCCCTTTGCGCTGATGTATTTCACCGGCAGCAAGGAGCACAACGTCGCCATTCGCCAGCGGGCGCTCGCCCGCGGCTGGTCGCTGAATGAGTATGCCTTCACCCAGGTGCCGGATCATGCCGATGCGGCCGTCATTCCTCCGGTCCATGACGAAGCCGATTTGTATCGCGCACTGGATCTCGACTTCATCGATCCGGAACTGCGCGAGAACCTGGGCGAGATCGACGCGGCGGAGCACGGCGGACTTCCCCGGCTGGTTCAGCTCGAAAACCTGCGCGGAGTCTTCCACAACCACACCACGGCGAGTGACGGCGGCGCCACGCTGCGCGAGATGGCGGACACTGCGCATGATCTGGGCTTTCAGTACCTCGGCATCGCCGATCACAGCAAGTCCTCCTTCCAGGCCAACGGTCTCGATGAGAAACGACTGCTGGCGCAGATCAAGGAGATCAAAGAACTGAACGAAGAGCTCGCCGAGGAAGGCTTCCGCCTCTTTGCCGGCAGCGAGGTGGACATCCTCAAGGATGGCAGCCTCGACTTCAGCGACG
>NZ_JAGRPF010000188.1 GCF_020439865.1 Prosthecobacter sp. | reverse complement strand
CCGCCTCCACTTCGGCGGACTCCTGCGAGTCGGCCAGCAGCACGGTGTAGCCTTGGGCACGGGCGGAGCGCTCCACCGCACGGGCGAGCGCGGCGAAAAACGGATTGGAGATGTCGGGGATGATCACGCCCAGAGTGCGCGTGCTCTGCAGGCGCAGGCTGCGCGCGAGCTCATCCGGTCGCACGCCCATCGCGGCGGCTTCATCGAGGATGCGCTTCTGCGTGTCCTTCGCGATGCGAAACTCGTCACCACGTCCCGAGAGCACACGCGAAACCGTGCTGGCGGAGATGCCGAGATGCTGGGCTAGAGATTTGAGGTTCATGCAGGGCGAACGCATTCCTTATCAAACCAGCAAACAAAGGAAACAACAGAAACAGCGGAACGTCCCACGGCTCACCCAGTGTATGCCTGTCAAGACACCGGCATTTCGCAATAAACCAAAGGTTCCGATCAAACCACCCTCCTTTTCCGGAACTCGCCGGGAGTGATTCCGTGCCGTTTACGGAAAGCCTCCGCCATGTACTGCGGATGCGCGAAGCCACAGCGAGCGGCGATGGCATCCAGCGTGAGCTCCGTCTGGCTTAGCAGCTTTTCCACGGCGGCAAAACGCATGCGATTGATCTCTTCGCCCGGACTGCGACCGATCAGCGCCTTCATTCGTCGTTCAAGGACCGTTCGGGAGAGTGCCGCTTCGCGGGCCACGGCCGAGACATCGATCTGCTCGGTGGCTTTTTGACGAATGAACCTCAGGGCTGTAGCGATTCGGGGGTCTTCCACGGCAACAATGTCACTGGACTGCCGGGTGACAATTTCACCCGGAGCGTGCAGATGCTGCTCGCCTGGAACAGGAATCCGAACCTTTCTCATCCACTCGTCGAGAACACGCGCCGCATCATGGCCGACCGCCCGACCGCGCAACCGCACGCTGGAAAGAGGAGGAGATGCAGTCTCGCAAAGCATGTTGTCATTTTCAGCTCCTACGACCGCCAACTCCTCTGGAACCGCGATTCCCGCGCGCCGAGCCGCATCAAGCACCCAGAAACCGAGCTGATCATTCACCGCAAAAACACCGACAGGCTTTGGCAACTCGCTCAACCACGTTACTAGATCGTTTTGATGCTGCTCCCAGTTCGCGCCTTTCGGCTGAAACACGGGAGACTCAAACCCAAATCCACGAACGGCTTCGCAGAAACGCTCTCTGCGTTCGACGAAAAACGCCTCGCTCATGTCCTGCACGCAGGCAAAACGATGAAAGCCACGATTGCGGAAATGCTGGGCGACACGCGCGCCGACGGCACTGTTGTCGATGCCGACAAATGGGAAGGAATGCGCCAGTACCGAGGTGCGCATTTCAACCACCGGAAGCCGAGTGGCCTTGAGCTGGCGAAGCATTTTGTCGTCGAGGGTGCGGGAGAGAATGCCATCGCCAGACCAATTCTTCAGCCACTCGGGGAAACTGCTGCGCAAGTCGCGCGGTTCCAGATACAAGGACCATGCGTCGTGCT
>NZ_JAGRPF010000187.1 GCF_020439865.1 Prosthecobacter sp. | reverse complement strand
TGAACCGCTGGATGAGGATCATCTGCCGATACGAAAAGCGTCGATCCGCCTTGGCTACGACCAGGCGCACCCCCGCACCGCCCACCTTGGACGAATCGGCTGCAAACTCATACGGCAACACTCCGAGCGCGGCATCCCGGCGCAAATGCTCCAGGAACCCGGTGAAAGTGGGAGACGGGCGCTTGGGCTCAAACGAGTCGAGTGACTCGTTGGTCTTGAGTGCCACGAGTTTGCCGCCGGTGATCTGCTGCAGCGTGGTCGGGTTGGTGCCTTCGCCCGATTCGGCCTCTTGGCCCTCGATGGCGAAGTCAGAATCGTCATTGAGATCGCCCGTCTCTGTTTTGAGCACGCGCGTCACATCGCAGTTGTCCTTCACGGCGTGCTTCTCCAGGGCGAGCAGTTCCATCTCATCAAGGATGTGGTTGATGGAGTGCTGAATGGTCGGGGCGTTGCGCACGCTGGTGGCGTTCTCCGGCTCAAATACATGCAGCACGCTTTGGGCGGGGAGTTCGCGCGAAGACTGATCTTCGAGCACGCGGTAGGACTGCGGTGCGCCCCAAGCATCCAATGTGATGCCATGGAACGATTGCATGGCGGTGTTGCCCTCACCGATGCGGTGCGATTCGATCAATTGCAGAGCAGCGATGCCGAGACGGCTGCGCGTGAGATGGATGAAGTATTCGCCGTCCACGTCCATGCCCCGGCAAAGGAGCGACTGCACTTCCTCGAAGCTGAACCGCCCGGTGATTTCGCAGCGCGTGGACCAGGCGCGGAAGTAAGCCTCCGCCTGGCGGTTCCAGCTCACGTCGTCTGACTGCGCTTGCGGGCGGATCCCATCGCCGGTCGAATAGATGGCCATGTTGCTGACCATTTCCCGCACGAAGCCCGAGTTCTTGGCGAGGTAGCGGGAACGGCGCACCAGTTCACGGTGAACGTGGGGCGTGAGATCGTGTTTGGCATCACGGGGCGATGCACCTGGCACCGAGCCGCGCCTGGGCGAAGCGTTGGCGGATTCATAGACGGAGGTCCATGCCTTGGGCAGAAGGGCAGGGGGCAGCCAGTGGGCCGCCCATTGTTGAAGGGCGGTCATTTGGCGAGATGGTGGATGGCCGAAGTGGTGATGCGGCGACGGCGGCCATAGGTGGCGGGTTCAAGGACGCGCAGCGCGTGCGCACACTCCTCAAGCGTCTCTTTGACGGTCATGGGGAACTGCTTGGAGGCGTTCGAACCGCTGTCGGACCAGCTCATGAGAGTCTTGCCCTCGATGAGCATCTCTTTGGCCTTCGCCTGGATGCTGAGAACTTCTGCGACGGTGAACCCGACAGTGAACAAACCTTGCGCCATGAGCGGAGCGCCCTGTCAACGGCTCGCTTCCTTCACGTCGCGTTTGATCTCATCGACTGTGAGCCGGATGTAGTTCACGTCCGTTTTGACCACGTCGGTCGCGCGTTCCAGCAGATTGATCTTCACCTCGTGGGATTCGATGCGCTGGCGGTCCTCGTTGCGCAACAGTTCCAGGTGGCGCAGCGTGCTGGTGTGCACGCCCCATGCCGTGGCTCCGGCGATGACAAGCGAGAGGATCTGCACGAGATGCCCGAGGCTGATGGTGGAATCAAAGCGTGGCTGGGTCATGCGCCGATGAGCTTGAGGATGGAGGCGGGCGTGACAAAGCCGAGCGTGTTGAGCGTGCCGGTGCCCTTGAGGAAGCGGATGCGATTGGTGATCCAGTCGCCCTCCCGCTCCTTGGCAGACGTGCTTGGATCGAGGGACGTGTTGCCTTCGATGGTGGCCATGCTCACGCCACGCACGGCGGTGACGAGGCCGGCATGGCCGTTGCTCGTGCTGCCATGACGGGCGAGCCAGATGGAACCGGCTTCGGCGTTGGCCGAAAGCAGCCCCAGCTTGCGGAAGTTTCCCGCGCTGGTGACGCAGTGTGGCGTCATCGTCTGCTGCCAGCGTTTGATCTGGGCGGGCGTGGCCGCGAGTGAACGCAGCGCTGCGAGGACCATACCTTCGGCGAAAGCCGCGCAATAGGCCCAGCGGGGTTCCCATGGCGACTGGCGCATCAGCGAGCGCAGTTCATCAACGATGGCGCGGTCTGGTCCGGGCGTGCTCGGGTTGTCCCAGTTTGCGTTGGGCTTGACCTCACGCAGGCCGACAAAGCGGCTGGCGTGCCGGATGATACCCTGAGCCAGTTGGTCGCTGGTCATGGCTTCCTCCAGTTGATGCGCATGCGGCCATAGGCGGCAGTGGCCAGACCGCCGAACTGCGCGAGCGTGTCCCAGTTGGCGGCCACCATGTCCACCATGCCCTGCGCTTCTTCGGTGGGGAGATGCAGGCCGAAGATGCGGCTGATGGCACCGAGCGCCGAAATGAGAATGCCGGCATAGGTGAGCTTGCCTTGGAGAGTTTGGGGTGGGTTCATGCCCACGGCAGCCGTGTCAATCCGCGACCGGTTCAGTCTCCGCGTTTTGCTCGGTACCCGCTTTGACCGACTCCTGTCCCACGAGCTTGAGCATCACTGCGGCAGCCACCTGCATCGCCTCGCAGTCCCAGTAATGATTGGGGCGCTTGCCAATGCGTTCCCACAGCCACTTGCCGCCTTTGCGCACGCGCTGCTCGCTCTCCATCTGCGTGAGGTAGTCGTCGTCTGCGTCCTCGGCGATTTCCC
>NZ_JAGRPF010000186.1 GCF_020439865.1 Prosthecobacter sp. | reverse complement strand
TTCGCAGGTTCATCATGCCCTCGTGGGTGAAGGCGGTGCCGTTTCGCGCCAGTCGCGTGGGCAAAACGCAGTCAAACATGTCGATCCCGCGGGCGATCAGCTCGATCACCTGCGGCGGCGTGCCCAGGCCCATGGCGTAGCGGGCCTGGTTGGCGGGAAGCAGCGGCGTCACCCACTCGGCGATGCGCATCATGTCCTCCTCGGGCTCGCCCACGCTCAAGCCGCCGATGGCGTAGCCGTCAAAACCCATCGCCACGAGTTCGCGGGCGCTCTTTTTCCGCAAATCCTCATACACGCTGCCCTGCACGATGCCGAAGTGCTGCTGCGGTCCGCCGCCGGTCTGCGGTCGGTTTTGGTCGATCCACTCGCGGCAGCGTTTGGCCCAGCGCAGGGTCAGATCGAGGCTCTTTTCGGCCTCTTTGGCCTCGCAGGGATACGGCGTGCACTCGTCAAACAGCATCGCGATGTCCGATCCGAGCGTCGCCTGAATCTCCATCGACGTTTCCGGTCCGATGAACATCGGTGTGCCGTCGAGGTGGTTTTGAAAGTGGCAGCCTTCCTCTTTGATCTTCCGCAGTTTGGCGAGGGAAAAGACCTGAAAGCCGCCGCTGTCGGTCAAAATGGGCCGGTCCCAGTTTGAGAAGGCATGCAGGCCGCCCGCCTCCTTCATGATCTCCATCCCGGGTCGCACGAACAGGTGGTACGTGTTCCCGAGGATGATCTGCGAGTTCAGCGCCCGCAATTCATCCGGATGCATCGCCTTCACCGTGCCCTGGGTGCCCACTGGCATGAACACCGGCGTCTCCACCACGCCATGCGGCGTCGTCAGCCGCCCACGGCGCGCGTGGGAGGATGGATCGGTGGCGAGAAGCTCAAAAGACATGCGACGGGCGGGAAAAAGGGCGCGGAGTCTCGCCGATGTAACGGAAAGAGCAAGTTGTGCGGTTACTCCGACCGGAAGGGTAGAGTCTTGACAACAGGATGGCCCATTTCAGTCTTCCAAAGCTCTCCTATGAAGCACCTTAAACTTCCCTGCTGTATTATCGTATGGTTTGTCATCTCGGCCTTCGCACTGAAATGCGAGGCTCAGACGAGTTATGCTCAGGGAATGGTGGTCTATCGTGCTACGACATCGGACGGGCCAGAGTATTTCCAAGGCGCTTTGTTCAAAAGCGTAAGGGATGTGGGCGCGTGGTTTGACTTTGACGTAGGTCAAAAATCATCCCTCAGAGTTGAGAAAGGACTGGTTGTGAGGATTGCCGATTTCCAGGTTTTGGACCGACGAGGTAATTCTGCTTCAGTTTTTGAAATGGACGTGGTGTCGGAGCAGGACGTACAAACCATTGTAGGAGTTCAGAATGTTTTAAGAGATTCGGCCAAGGGGGCTCCCAAGCTTGCCGCGACCGTGAAGGCCACTTGTGATGTTCTCGACCAGCAAATTGCAGAGTACAAAGCGGGCAAAGTTCGGATAGGCGGCCGCTGGACGGAGAAAAGTGCGATGTCTGCTGTTAATTCATCACCTGCCGCCTTGTTCATCGGAGGGCGCCGCTATAGCGGTGCGCGCTTGATGTCGGCCAAGGATGGAGTGGTGACGTTGGCCCACGACGGGGGGATTGCAAAGGTGGCTCTCGCCTCGATCAGTGCCGAGGAACGACGCCGCCTCGCTGAAGTTCTTCACTTTGATCTTGCGACCGTTGGTGTGGCAGCCCCCTCCAATGCCCCACCTGCATCTGTGCCGTCGCAGGTTCCCGTCGTCCCCGTGTCGCCTGCGATCAATTCTGCTGCAACGCCCGCCGTTCTTGAGATCGATGCGACGGGGGCCGGGACAAGCAATGATGAAGCTCTACGGGATGCCTTGCGTGATGCGGTGAGACGTGCGGTGGGCACTTTCATTTCGGCAGAGCAAGTGGTGAAAAATGATGAGCTGATCCGTGACCAAGTTGTGGCTCACTCCGATGCATTCGTGCAGGGCTATGACAAAACGTCTGAAAAGCATGATGCAGGGCTTTTTCAGGTAACCATCCGGGCACGGGTGGTGCGTTCCAAACTGTCTGAGAAACTTACCGCGACCGGTCTGATCGGCAAAGCAGAGGTTCAGGGGGAGAATATGTTTGCCGAAGCTCTGACTAAGCTGGACAAGGCGAATTCGGCCAAAGAATTGCTCACCAAGCTCTTCACCGGCTTTCCTCAAAAGTTTTGTGTGCCGCAATTAATCGGCAAACCGACCATCATGGGTCAGAGCGACACGACGGCGACACTCCGGTTCCGTGTGAGGATCGGAGTGGACCCACAAGCTTACGCGACCTGGTATCAGGAAGCTGCGTCTGTTCTTGGTCAGGTATGCATGAAAAAACAGCCGTTTTCCATTTCCAGGGTTGGATTTCGCGACCCTGATTCAGTTCGGGAACGTTTTCAGGACAAGCTTTACGACGAGAAACCGCCGACCATCAACGATGACCCCGAGATAGCGCGGTTTAATCCAAAGCTGGATGGTCTGGTGCCTGTGCTAGAGGCCAGTTACATGGGTATTCAGGTGCCGCGGGTAGGGTTGAATCTATGTGTGAGCAGGTCATCGGAAGGGTTCAACGGCTACTCTTATGAACTCGGCACGGATGAGTCTTCAGTTGTCATTGATGCCTGTAAACTGCCAGGGAAAAGAGGTGATGAGGCTTGGAGAAAGCTCGATCGTGTGGCCGTCCGTTTCCTGAATGAGGCAGGCGAACTTGTCCGCCTCGAAACGCTGGATCTCACTCAGCGGCACATCGAGGGGGGGGAGGACTGGCTTGCTCCCTACGGTGCTTTGTATGGTAGCAGTGACGAGAAGCTCCAGCTTACCAATCGACCGCTCTACAATAACGAGCACGTCATGATGATTCAGCCTTCGTTTCTTCTGGTTCGCTGGACTTACGCCTCTAACGCTAAAGATTCTAGCGATGCAGCCATTGCCACCTCGGGTGTAGCGTTCGACTTCGTGTTGGAACTGCCCTTGGAGGAAATTCGCGCCTTCAAGCGGGTCGAGCTGAGCTGGCCGCAAGAATAGTTCCGGAACTCACGGCAGAACTCGGCCGAGGGCCATGAAAAACAGGGTTCCCTCTTTGTTCTTCCATGTGCCGACCTGTTCGGGGGATTGTAAGGTGGCCTTCACCGACGTGCGCGTGGTTTCGTCCAGATCTTTGAAGGTTCGGCCGGTTTTGCTTTTCCCGTTCGACTCGATGGTGGTCTTCTCCGTGAGTCGTGTTTCCGTTTCCACCTTCACCGGTTCGATGTACTCAGCGATGGCACGCAGTGCGTTTGCTTTGGCCACCCGGAGCTGGCGCACGCGTTCCGCAGGCTCTGCACCTTTGATGGAAGTCACGCCAACAGCGATGAAATAGCGTTTGCCGTCTTTCTCGACAATGCCAGCCCCGCCGCCCTGCGCCAAGACCGGATTTAGGCCGACGATCCCTTCATAGCCTGGAGAAAACACTCCGTTCTCGAACGCCGATGTCTGTTGAGAATGAAGCACAGTGGTGGTCAAGCACAGCAGCAGGGCGAAAGTCAGGGGTGGGAAGGAGGAGGCCATCGGCGGAGGATTTCTTGGTGAAAGGCGTCAGCGTTGTTAGCACGATGCGTGCGCTTGGAAAGGTCTGCCAGCTTCTCCAACAGTGTTCTGTCTGGCTCCGGCAACAATAGGTAAAGCTGATGCCAGGCCTTCAAACTTGCCTCCAGATCACCGTGCCGTTCATAGTAGCCGCCAAGAAAAGCCCAAGCGGAGCGCTCAGTTGCTCCTTTGACACTTTTGCGAAGATTGATTTCTGCGCTTGCCGCCCGTGCATGGTCCAATGTTTCCGGGTCTTGAACGCCCAGTTCCGTGAGTCTGCTCAACA
Source organism: Prosthecobacter sp. (assembly GCF_020439865.1). Taxonomy (GTDB): domain Bacteria; phylum Verrucomicrobiota; class Verrucomicrobiia; order Verrucomicrobiales; family Verrucomicrobiaceae; genus Prosthecobacter. The sequence continues at coordinate 10,268 of NZ_JAGRPF010000186.1, read as the reverse complement.
CGCGGGCGGCGGTTTCCACGTCACCCGCCTTCATCAAAGCTATGGCTCGAGAGCGCCCACGTGCGGCATTAAGAACCGGCTTTACCTTCAGTTCCCGCTTCGGGACCACCACAACCACAAACAGCCCCGAACGTCCCGGTAGGCGATAAATCGCAGCAGTGCGGGCTGCAGTCAGTTCGCCGGTAATATCAAACAACTCCCGGTCACCCTCAGGCAAGGTGGAGAATAGCAGCCTTCGCCGAGCATCATCGGATGCGATTTTTTCTTCGATGTGCCGCCCCTTGGCCTTTCCCAACGCATCAATGTCCGTGCTATGGCCTGTGGCAATGCACAGTTCCTGAGCAGTCCATGTACCCGGTCCGTCCCAAGCCTCTCGTGGCAAAAGGCTCACGAGGTCATTGTCCTGCTGCAGCAGCTCGGGGGATGCCCAAGCAAAGACAACGGACAGAATCAGACCGACTAAGGAACCATGAAGCCGACTCATGATCGTCGGTCCTTGTCAAAAATCTTTGATGGCAGGGTTGGTCTTGCGCTCTGCGGCGGGTTTCTCTTCAGGACTTGATTTAGGTGCAGCCTCTTTGTTGGAAGTGCCGCCGGTTCCGGACATCACTTGGGCCATGGCACCTGCTTGAGCGACGGTTTTTTCATTCATACCCATCACCAATACATACTCCGGTTCGTTGCCTGCCGTGACCTCCGAGTGGAGCACGATGAGGCCGCGAAGGACAGCTTGTGCTTTGGATGCGGAAACCTCAGTCGTTGTTTTGATTTCCACTCCTTTCTGGGAGCGAATTCTTACCGTGTTTCCTGCGGCGTCTTTCGTGCTTTCTCCTTTGGTGGCGATCACTGTGGTGTTGTTGCCACCATCCAAGAAAACACATTCCTCGGTGAGGAACTTCGCCAGAGCCTGCTTGCACTTTGTCTCAGCCTCCTTGCGTGCGAGTTGCTTGCCTTTGGCAGCGCCAAGCACGTCCTCAACAACCACGGATGACTTTACCATTAGCGACTTGAAGCTGCCATCGTCGTTGACTTTCACGTTGAGGACGCCATCCGGTTGCGAACTCAGTTCGGCGATCAAGTCCGGTTGTTTGGGTTCTTCGAGAGTTACCTTTTCCTGCGCCGTTACTTGTAGAGAGCATGCGGCAATTGTGATTAGACAAAGAAGACGGATATGCATAGAAGAATTCATATAATGAAGATCATCGCCACATGTACTCCTAATCGTCAAGTTTTGTCTTCTTTCTGTCAAAAATGGCCGCGATCAAGCTTTCGCGGGTTTGGCATCTCACGATTCGGGTTTCATTGATGTGCCCCGAAGGCGCAACGTCGCCTTGCTCATTTCTCATTCCGCCCTACTCTCGCCGCCCTTATGCTCAGAGCCGGTATCGTTGGCCTTCCGAATGTTGGCAAATCCACCCTTTTTAATGCTGTCACCCGCACCCGCAAGGCGGAGGCGGCAAACTATCCTTTCTGCACCATCGAGCCGAACACCGGCGTCGTGACCGTGCCCGATGAGCGCCTCGCGGTGCTTTCGAAGATCTCCGGCTCCTCGAAGCTCGTGCCTGCGGCCATCGAGTTCGTGGACATCGCCGGTCTGGTGAAAGGCGCGAGCCAGGGCGAAGGACTCGGCAACAAGTTCCTCAGCCACATCCGCGAAGTGGACGCCATCGTGCACGTCGTGCGCTGTTTTGAAAATGGCGACATCACTCATGTCAGCGGTACGATCGATCCCGTGCGGGATATCGAGGTGATCAATACCGAGCTCATCCTTGCCGACATGGACGCCATCCAGCGCCGCAAGGACAAAGCCGAAAAGAATGCCAAAAGAGGCGAAAAAGAGGCGAAGGCCGAACTCGCCCTCTGCGAAAGGCTCATTCCGCATTTCGACGCCGGCAAGCCCGCCGTCACCCTCGAATGCACCGACGACGAACGGAAGCTGCTCAAGAGCTTCTTCCTCCTCAGCTCCAAGCCCTGCATTTTCGCCTGCAACGTCTCCGAGTCCGACCTCGCCGCCGCCACCAAGGACCCCGACGGGCACCCGTTTGTCGGCAAAGTGCGCGAGTATGTGAAGCACGCTCATGATGCGAGCGCCGTCGTCGTCAGCGCCGCCATCGAGAGCGAACTGACGGAGCTCTCAGACGAAGATGCCAAGGCCTACCTCGCCGACATCGGCGTCGATGATAGCGGTGTGTCGCTCTTCATCAAAGGCGTCTATGACCTGCTCGGTCTCCAGACCTACCTGACCACGGGTGAAAAGGAAACCCGTGCCTGGACCATCGTGAAAGGCATGAAGGCTCCGCAGGCCGCCGGCGTCATTCATGGCGACTTCGAGCGCGGCTTCATCGCCGGTGAAATCGTGCACTACAATGACCTCGTCGAACTCGGCTCCTACGCGAAGTGCCGCGAGAAGGGCAAGCTCCGCATCGAAGGCAAAGAATACGTCATGCGCGACGGCGATGTCGTCGAGTGGCGCTTCAACGTTTGATGGTACGACGGACACTCGTGTCCGTTGATGCCATGAGGGGCCTTATTCCGTCCAAACTCGTCCTTGGCCGGTGCGGAGCGACCGCTCCAGGCTGCCGAAGAGCGAGTTGAGCCTTTCCTCGTCCTTGAGCACAAATTCGACCGTGTGCGCATGGGTCGAGGAAGGATAGTTTTTGACGACCTTCGGCTCGGTCAATGAACTCGAAACCCGTCCTGCTGCCTGCTCCACCATGCCGCGTGCCCGGTCCAGCGCCTGCTGGCCGGCATTGACCATGTTGCTCCCTTCCACCTTCACCGGTTCGAGAAAGTAAAAGCGCACGATCTGCGCGGAGTTCAGGGTGATGTTTACCTCCACCACCCGTGCCACACCGTCGGAGACGTACTCATGTTTCGAGAGTGCGATGATCGAATTGCAGCGCACGATGTAGTTTCCGCCCTTGAGGTGTCCCTGCCACAGGCCGTCGCGCGTCACCTGGTCCTGCCCCTGCTGCCCGCCCTGCCCCGTGGTGTTTTGTCCTGGCGCGGTCTGGGCGTGCAGGGAGACGGCGATGGAGAGGCCGAGGGCGATGAGGAGCGTTTTCATGGGGTGAGTGCGGCGGACGTTAGCATGCCCCCGGCAGGGGAGAACAACCCTTTCTTTGGCGAAACGTTTCACACGGGCCGGTTTGTGTGACCGGAAGGGCCATCCTCAAAAGCGGCATCATCCATTCAGTTTCGGCCTCCGGCGGCGTACTTTACTCCCGAAACCATCCTTCACGCGCACCATGTTCAAATTCACCGACAAAGGCTCCGTCACCACCTGCGATGGCGTGACGCGTCGCGATTTCCTTTCCGCGGGCGCTTTGAGCGCCATCGGGCTCACGATGCCCGGCTTCGCCAAACTGAAGGCCGAGGGCCGGGTGAATCCGAAGAAGGACAACAAGGCCTGCATCATGATCTTCAACCTCGGCGCGCCGAGCCAGCAGGACCTCTGGGACATGAAACCGGACGCGCCGAGCGAGATCCGAGGGCCCTTCAAACCGATTCGCACGAAGAGCAACGCCTTTGAGATCTCCGAAATCCTGCCGCTGCACGCGAAGATCGCGGACAAATTCAGCCTCGTCCGCTCCTGCTACCACAACGCCGCCGCGGTACATGACACCGGCCATCAGATGATGCAGACGGGCCGTCTTTTCACCGGCGGCGTGAACACTCCGCACGTTGGCAGTGCGCTCGAGTTCTTGCAGGGCCGTCGCAGCGATCTGCCCGCGCACATCATTCTTCCGGAAACGATGGGACCGACCGGTGGCAACATGCCGCACGGTCAGGATGCTGGTTTCCTCGGCAAATCGTATGATCCTTTCGTCTTGAACGCCGATCCGGCCGTGAAGGACTTCAAAGTGCCCGACCTGCTCCCGCCGAAGGAAATCAGCGAGGTGCGCCTCGAACGCCGCAAGCAGATGCGCGAGCTCGTGGACAGCAGCGTGCGCAATTTCGAATACAGCGAGCAGGCGAAGCTCATGGACGCGAACTTCGAGTCCGCCTATCGCATCATGACCAGCAAGGAAGCGCGTGAAGCCTTCGACCTGACCAAGGAGCCGATGAAAGTGCGCGAGCGCTACGGTTTGAACCGCTTCGGCCAGAGCTGCCTGCTCGCGCGTCGTCTCGTCGAGCGCGGCGTGCGCTTCGTCACCGTGAACACCTTCATCACCGTCTTTGGCGAGATTACCTGGGACATCCATGGCTCGAAGCCCTTCACCAGCATCGAAGGCATGCGCGACATCGTCGCGCCAATGTATGACCAGGGCTACTCTGCTCTCATCGAGGATCTCTTCCAGCGCGGCATGCTCGACGACACCATGGTCACCTGCCTCGCTGAATTCGGCCGCACGCCGAAGATCAATCCCGCCGGCGGTCGTGACCACTGGCCGAACTGCTGGACCGTGAACTTCGCAGGCGGCGGCGTGAAAGGCGGCGAGGTCATCGGCAAATCCGACGACATCGGCGGCTACCCCACCGAACGCCCCGTCGCGCCAAAAGAAATCGTCGCCACGATCTACCAGGCTCTCGGCATCGATCTCCACACCGAACTCCCCGGCCCGCAGGGAAGACCGTATCCCGTCGTCGATTTCGGCACGCAGGCGATCAAGGAGCTGTTTGCCTAAACCGGAGCGTGAACGCTCACGCCAAACCCCATCGCGTTTTGTTCATGATGTCTCGTCATCTCATCTTGCTTGCCCTGTTTGCTTCGACGCTTCACGCCGCCGAAGCCCCATCGTTCCGCAACACCATTCAGCCGATACTCACGCGCTACGGCTGCGCGATGGGCGCATGCCACGGTGCCGCGGCGGGACAAGGAGGTTTTCGTCTATCCCTGCGCGGTTTCGATGACGAGGGCGACTGGCTGTCCATCACGCGCAGTGCGAACGGACGCCGGCTCACGCTCGAAGATCCGGCGCGCAGCTTGTTTTTGCTGAAGGCGGTTAAGGCGGTGCCGCACAAGGGCGACAAGCGCTTCGAGATGAACTCGCCGGAATACAAGGCCATCGCTGATTGGATCGCTGCCGGGGCTCCGGGACCGAAGGCGGACGATCCGCGCATCGTGTCGATCAGTCTCGCGCAGCCGCATCTCGTCACGAAGCCGGGCCGGTCATTGCAGCTCAAAGTCACCGCAAAATTCAGCGACGGTCACACCGAGGACGTGACGCGCTGGTCGAAGTACAACGCCACGGACGCCAGCGTGGCCACCGTCGATGACAACGGACTTATCACCACCACCGGCAGTGGCGAGGGCACGGTTAGCGCGTGGTATCTGAGCCAGCTCGCGCTCGCGACCATCACGATTCCCAGCGAGAGCAACGTCGATCCCGCCGCCTTTGCCGCGCTGAAACCGCGCAACTTCATCGACGAGCTCACGCTGAAAAAATTGCGCGAGCTGAACATCCCGCCGTCCGGCCGCGCCGAGGACCACGAGTTCATGCGCCGCGCGTTCCTCGACACCATCGGCGTCCTGCCCACGCTGGAGGAAACACGCGCCTTCCTCGCGGATAAAGCCGCCGACAAACGCGACCGCCTCATCGATTCGCTGCTGAAGCGGCCGGAGTTTGTCGATTACTGGTCGCATCGCTGGAGCGATCTGCTGCTGGTGAATGGCGACAAGCTCTCGCCCACTGCGATGTGGTCATATTACAACTGGATCCGCCGTCATGTCGCTGCGGACACGCCTTGGGACGTCATGGTGCGCGATCTCCTCACCGCCACCGGCAGCACGCTGGAAAATGGCGCGGGCAATTTCTTCATCCTCAACGACGAGCCGACCAAGTGCGCCGAGACCGTCAGCATCGCCTTCCTCGGCACCTCCATCGGCTGCGCGAAGTGCCACAATCATCCGCTCGAAAAATGGACCAACGAGCAGTACTTCGCCTTCGCGAATCTCTTTGCCCGCGTCCGCACCAAGAACGGCTCGCAGGCCGACGAGCGCGTGCTGTTTTCCGACACTCAGGGTGATCTCGTCGCACCGCTCACTGGCAAACCCGCGCCGCCGCGTCCGCTCGATGTCACCAAGCCTGTTTCGATGACGTCCACCGAGGACCGCCGCATCGTGCTCGCGAACTGGCTCACCAGCGCCGACAACAAACTCTTCCAGCGCGCCATCGTGAACCGCGTGTGGGCGAATTTCTTCGGCGCAGGTCTCGTCGAGGCCGTCGATGATCTCCGCGTCACCAACGCCGCCAGCAACGAGGAACTCTTCACCGCCGCATGCGATCATCTCGTGCAGCACAAGTTCAACCTGAAGGCCCTCATGCGCACCATCATGCAAAGCGAGACCTATCAGCGCAGCAGCGTCACCTTGCCCGAAAACATCCACGACCTCCGCTATGGCTCGCACTACGTTCCGCGCCGCCTGAAGGCCGAGGTGCTGCTCGACACCATCAGCGAGGTCACCGCCGCGCCAACCACCTTCAAGATCGACAAACGCAACGCCAACCGCGGCACCAGCGAAAGCTACCCCATGGGCTTCCGCGCCCTGCAGCTGCCGGACAGCAACATCGCCAGCTACTTCTTGAAGAGCTTCGGCCGCGCCGACCGCATCGCCACCTGCGAATGCGAACGCACCAACGAACCCAGCATGGCCCAGGCCCTCCACATCGCGAACGGTGACACGCTGAACCAAAAGCTCGCGCAAAAAGACAACCGCCTCGACGTCCTGCTCTCCAGCAAGGAGCCCGACGCGAAGATCATCGAGGAAGCCTACCTCTTAACTCTTACCCGCGAACCCACCGAACGCGAATTCACCAAAGCCACGCAGCTTCTCGCCACCGCCAAGCCCGAAGACCGCCGCACCACGCTCGAAGACATCTTCTGGAGCCTGATGGGTTCGAAGGAGTTTTTGTTCAATCACTGATCACGAGTCGCACCCTCACCTCATACTCTCATGCGTCTCCTCGCTTTCATTCTGTTCGCATCGCTCACAGCGATCACCCACGCCCAAACCGTGGACTACACGAAGCAGATCGTCCCGTTGTGGGACACCTACTGCATTGACTGCCACAGCGACGACGATCCTGATGGTGAGTTCGTCTTGGACACCTTCGCGGCGTTGATGAAAGGCGGGAAGGAAGGCGTCGCCGTCGTTCCGGGCAAGTCGGGTGAGAGCATGCTGGTGAAGTTTCTCGAAGGCCGTTCGGGTCGCGGTGGGAAGAATGAATTCATGCCGCCGGGCAAGCGTGAGAAGCTCAAGCCGGAGGAGATCGCGCTGATCAAAGCGTGGATTGATGCGGGCGCGAAGGGACCGCTTGTCGCAGAAGGCAAACCAAAGGCGAAGGAGGTTATCACTCCGAAGATCATGCCCACGGTGGCGCCGAAACGCTCGATTCAGGCGGTGGCGTTTTCACCGAAGGTGCAGCTCATCGCGGTGGGACGTTACGGCGAGGTCGAACTGCTCAATCCGGTCACGCGTGCGGTGATTCGCAAGCTCATCGGTCTCAAGGGCAAGGCCAACGCGGTCGCGTTTTCACCCGACGGCGACGCCGTGTATGCCGCAGGCGGCGAGGCGGGCATTGTGGGCGAGGTGAAGCGCTGGAAGACGAGCGACGGCACCCTGCAGCAGTCATTTGAAGGTCATCTCGATGCCGCGTATGCGCTCGCCGTGTCGCCCGATGGCAAGCTGATCGCCACGGGCGCCTACGATCAAAAAATTCGTCTTTGGGATGCGATGACGGGCAAGGAAGTCGCGCTGCTCAAAGGTCACAACGGCGCGGTGAACGGCCTCTCGTTCCGTCCCGATGGCAAGGTGCTCGCCAGCGCCAGCGCGGACCGCACCGTGAAGCTGTGGAGCATTCCCGGCGGCCAACGGCTCGACACACACTCGCAACCAACGAAGGAGCAGACGAGCGTCGTCTTCAGCGCCGATGGTAAAACGCTCTTCGCCGCCGGTGGCGACAATCGCATCCGCTCGTGGAAAATCAGCGCCGATGCGAAGGAGGGCACGAACCCGATCATTACGAGCCTGTTTGCGCACGACGGCACCATCCTGAATCTCGCGCTGTCGATCGATGGCGAGCTGCTTGCCTCCACCTCGACGAACAAGTCGCTCAAGATCTGGAACGCCGCCGATCTCACCGAAAAGATCCCGCTCGAATTGCAGCCCGACTGGTCCTCTGCGCTCGCCTTCACCGACAAAGCGCAGCTCATCGCCGGTCGCATCGACGGCAGCCTCAGCGTCTATGATTCCACGAGCGGCAAGGTCGTGATGGCACCTGCACCTCCGAAGCCTGCTATGGCCGCGAAGCCCGAACTCGCGCGCATCACCCCGCATGCCGCGCACATCGGCGGCGACGTGATGGTGTCGCTGGCCGGGAAGAACTTCACGGAAGACACGAAGGCGATGGCCTCGCATCCGGGCATCAAAGTGCAGCTCGCCAAAAGCTCGATCAAACCCACGAGCGCCCGCTTGAAGATCACGGCCAGCGCCGACGTGCCGCGTGGTGCCTACGACGTGTGGTTGAAAAATGCCGCCGGTGAATCCGCGCGGATGAAAGTGTATGCGGACGATCTCGTGCCCACGGTGACAAAGGCCGCCGATTTCAAAGACGCGCCTGTCGCCGTCGCGAAATTGCCCGCCAGCCTGTGGGGCACGCTCACCGAGATCGGCCAGCATGACGCGTATCGTTTCACCGCGAAGGCGGGCGAGGAACTCGTGCTCGATCTCGCCGTCGCGCAGATCGGCAGCAAGGCCAAATCGCCCACGTTGGAGATCATGGACACGAACCACACCGTGCTCGCCGTGAACCGCGGTCTCGACAGCGGCAGCGATCCCTTCCTCGCGTGGAAGGCACCTGCGAACGGCGATTACATCGTGCTCGTCAGCAACACCACGATGGATGGCAGCGCCGATCATGCCTATCGCCTCACGATCGGCACGCTGCCGTATGTCACCGCTTGGTCGCCGCTCGCCGCGCAGGTCGGCAAGGACACGCGCGTCACGCTCATCGGCCATCATCTTGGCGACAAAGCCGGCGTGATGATGCAGCCGGACAAGGAAGGCATGGTGAATGTGCCGATTGATACCAAGGCGTTGCGTTTTCGCTCCATGCCCGTGCTGCGAGTGAGTGGCATGGCGCAGGCGAGTGAAGTCGAAGTCAACGATGACATCACCAAGGTCCAGGTCGTGACGGCACCAGTTATGATAAACGGAACGCTTTCGAAAGCGAACGGCGCCGACATCGATCACTTCGCCTTCGACGCCAAGAAAGGCCAGACGTGGATCATCGAGACACTCGCCGACCAGGCCGGATCACCCGCCGACACGAAGCTCGAAATCCTCGACGCCAAAGGCCAGCCTGTACCGCGCGTGATGCTTCAGGCCGTGCGCGACAGCTATAACAACTTCCGAAGCGTCGATGCCAACAACCCGGACATCCGCCTGCAAAACTGGGAGGAGATGGAGCTGAACGAGCTCGTCTATTTCAATGGCGACGTGATGAAGATCTTCCGCCAGCCACGCGGCCCGGACGGCGGCACCTTCTTCTACACCACCGGCGGCAAACGCCGCGCCTACTTTGACACCAGCGCCACCTCGCACTCGCTCGACGAACCCTGCTACGTCGTCGAACCGCATCCGCTCGGTACCGAGTTGCTGCCGAACGGCCTGCCTGTCTTCACGCTGAATTATCAGAACGACGACAGCGGCGATCGCAAACTCGGCAGCGACGCGCGTGTGACCTTCACTGCGCCCGCGGATGGCCGCTACATCGTCAAAGTCACCGATACACGCGGCTGGAGAGGTGAGCGCTTTGTGTATGCGCTCTCCATCCGCGAGCCGAAGCCCGACTTCAACGTCAAGCTCGCCGGCATGAACCCCACCGTCATGCCCGGCGCCTCCATCGGCTTCTCCTTCCGTGCCGAGCGCGTCGATGTTTTCGACGATCCCATCCAGATCGACATCACTGGTGTTCCACCGGGCTATTTTGCCTCCTCGCCGATTCTCATCGAAGCCGGGCACGATTTGATCAGCGGCTCGCTCCACGCCGCACCGGATGCGAAGGCGGATGCCGATTGGAGCAAGCTCAAGATCACCGCGAAGGGCAAAAACATCACGCATGACGCCGGCAATTTCGGCAAAGTCACGCTGGGCGCGAAACCGAAGTTCATCGTCGTCATGGAGCCCGACAACGGTGGCAAAGCCGTGATGCGCGAGATCGAAGACGAAACCAAGCCCCTCGAAATCACCCTCGTCCCCGGCCAGACCGTGAAGGCCTGGATTCGCGCCGTGCGCCTCAAAGACGACGGCATCATCAACCTCG
>NZ_JAGRPF010000185.1 GCF_020439865.1 Prosthecobacter sp. | reverse complement strand
CGACGGTTGGCTGATCATCGCAGGCCACTTCATCGATATCTTCGGTGAGGAAATCGCGCACGGTGCGCTCGACGAGATCAGGCTCCTGAAAGCAGCAGACCGGGGCGGCCTGTCCATCGCGCTTGGCGACGATCTGGTCCCACTCGTCGAGCAGGATGTTCAAATCACGGACAATGTGACGTGCACGTTTGCCCGAAGCCTCGGTGCGCAGAATGATGCCCATGCCCTCAGGAAGGGTGATCTTTTCAATGATGCGGCGGAGACGCGCACGCTCCTTCGGATCTTCGATCTTGCGGGAGATACCGCAGGTGTCATTGAGCGGCATCAGGACGAGAAGACGGCCTGCGAGAGAGATGTTGGTGGTGACACGCGGCCCCTTGTTCCCCACCGGGCCTTTGGTGACCTGAACCATGATTTCGGATCCCACGGGATAGAGGGACGGAATGTCCTTGGCCTCAATACGCTTTTTCTTTTTACTGCCGCCGCGATTGATCTCTTCCAGACCGGCATCAAGTGCGGCTGGAATGGCGTCCCAGAAATGTAGGAAGGCGTTTTTGTCGAAGCCGATGTCGATGAACATGGCCTTGAGCCCTTGTTCAATGTTGCGAATGCGACCCTTGAAGACACTGCCGATGAGGCTGTTGGTGCCAACACGCTCGATGTTGTATTCCTCGACGACGCCCTTGTCGAGCAGCGCCACACGGTTCTCAAGCTTTTCGCAGTTGATGACGAGCCGGACACCGCTCTTGATGTCGCGCTTCCCTGTAAGCAGTTCTTTGATTCTCTGAACGAAGGTCAATGCCATGATGTGAAGTCTCCCTGAAATGGTGCGGCTCTTCAGCGAAAGAGCCTGCGAAAAAATCCGCCGCCGCTAGGAGCGGGTTCGGATGGTTTGGTTTCCTGGGAGCCTCCCCGGTTGAAGATACCGACCCTGCGCACTGGCACGGCCTTGGGCACATTCTGTCCGGAGCTGCTTCCCGCTGATCCCGCTGAATCAGCCTTCCGTTTGATGTTGGGCGTCGTATTCACACGCGGCGCCTGGTCATCATCCGGTTCTGCCGAAGGCGCACCCACGCCCACGTCACCATCCTCATCCGCGCCGAGTGCCTCTGGCACTGCAGCGTCAGCGTATTGGACGGATGGAATATGATTGAAATGACCTTCGGCGGGAGGCAGGGCCTCAGCAGCAACGTTGAACGATCCGTTGTCCAAGGCCAGACATTGTTCGAGCACGCGACGAGCGACCGGCGCCGCGCAGCCGCCGCCGGATTTGCCGTTTTGCACGAGCACACAGACGGCGAACTTGGGATTCTGATACGGGGCGAAGCAGATGAACCACGTGTGATTGTCGTCGAGTTTGACACCACGGGAATCACGGCGCCAGTTCTGCGCAGTACCGGTCTTGCCGGCCACCTCCACTCCCGTGATACGGGCACCCTTGCCGGTTCCAGAAGGATCGTTGACGACCTTCCACATGCCCTTGCGAATGACTTCGATCTCCTCCGGCTTCACGCTGGCAGACAAATCACCCCGAAGGCTGGGCGGGTTGTCCAGCACCACCTTATCATGGTCCATCACACGTTTGAGCAGATGAGGGCTCCACGCTTTGCCACCGTTTGCCACAGTCGCGGCGACGGAAGCCATCTGCAGCGGGGAGGCGAGAACGTATCCCTGCCCGATGGAGGTGTTTGCAGTGGCGCCGTCACTCCAGCGTTCATTGGGGTGGTTGGCACGCAGCCAGTCAGGATTTGGCAGAATCCCGGGGCTTTCGTCTTCGAGCTCGATTCCAGTCCTGGTCCCAATGCCAAGGATTTTGCAAACCTTGGTGATGTTGCTAATCCCGGCCGCATTGCCATAGCGATAGAAGAAGCAGTTGCAGGAATACTTGATTGCGTCACTAAGCCCTAGAGAGCCATGAGAGCCGCCGCTCTGACGCTGGATCCAGCACTGCATCGCCTTGTTGCCATAGGTGACGCTGCCGCTGCAGTTGAAGTGGTTCATGTTGATGCCTGCGAGGCAGCCGGCAAACGAGATCGGGATTTTGAAAGTTGAACCTGGCACATGCCCTTTCACCGCCCGGTTGAGAAGCGGAACGGTGTTATTGGTAAGCAGCGCGTCCCAGTCTGACTGCTGAATGCTTGGAATAAACTGATTGGGGTCGAACGATGGGACAGACACCATCGCCAAAACTTCGCCTGAACTCGGCTCGATCACTGCGACGGCACCACGACCGACCTTTCCGTCGCGCAACGCCTTGTCGGCGATGATCTGCATGCGGGCATCGAGCGAGAGATACACGTCGTTGCCCTTGCGCGGCTCCACGTACTCCTCGTCAACCTCACCCACGGGCCGGCCGCGCTGGTCACGCTGCATGACACGCACACCGGGCTTGCCGCGCAGATAGCTGTCGAAACTCTTCTCCACACCGGCTCCTCCAAAGTCATCTGGAACATAGTAGTCCCAGCCCTTGCGATCTTCTGCGGAAGCACGCTGATCATCAGGAAGACGCACATATCCCAGAATATGGCATGCGACCGATTTGAGCGGATACACGCGTGAAGCACGTTCGGCCACTGTGACGCCGGGAAGACCAAGGTTGTGCTCGGCAATACGGCTGAATTCGGCGAAGGTGAGGTCATCGCGATACACCCACGGCACCGCACCGCCGAAACTGCGATAATGCACGCGCAGGGAGTCCACCGAGTAATCCTTGTGAACTCCCATTTCGAGCATCCGTGCGGTGATGGTCTCTTCAAAAACCTTGTAAATATCGAGTTCCGGCTTCTGCCGCTTGATGCCTCTCTCGACAATCTCAAACGTGATCTCCGGCAAGGGGGTCTTGTGAATCTTGGCGACTCGTTTGTACTCCGAGACCACTTCGGCGAGGTTGATGCGCACCTCAAAACTGGCTTTGTTGGTAGCGAGCACGACACCGTTGCGATCCTTGATTTCACCCCGTGGGCCGGGAATGCGTGCACGCTCCCTCTTCGCCCCGGGAATCATTCTGGCAAACTCCTCACGGCGATCAATCTGCAACGACCACAGCCGGAACACGAGAAGTCCGAACCCACACAGCATGGCGAGGGTGAACAGGTAGAGTCGGAAGCGGTATTTAACGACCATCGAAGCGGTACCTCAGGCCTTCGTATTTGATTTCGTAGCTCGACAGGCGGGCAAGCGAGTAGAGCAGCAGAAAGATGAGCGGAGAGACAAGCATCGCAAGCATGCTGTCGGTGATCATCTTCGTCCACACACCACCTGGAAACTGCAAAGAGCCCCGCAGGAACGTGATGATCAGGTATTGGGAGAGCAGCCAAAGGAAGGTCGCCACTCCTACCATGAGCACGGGAAGTTCCAGGCGTCCGCGCTTGAACAGCGGTCGGATGCCCTGCATCAGGGTGCCCAGCATGCCAAAGAGCACGATGGAAAGGCCGAACGGCAGAGGGTGGCTGCCCGCCCCTAGCTCAACGTCCGCCCCGGTGCCGAAGACATCCTCCACACCGGAAAGGCTCTCAGCGACCCCTGGCAAATAGCGTGCGTCCCAAATCAGCCCTGTGATGAACGCCAGCACCAGCATCATCGAAAACGGCGCCGCCACCGAGGCACTGAAAAAGAACACCGCCGGCAAAAACAGCGTGGCGAACTGGGCGATCTCCAGCCCAGGAATGAACTCCTGCACCATGAAGGTGAGCAGCAGCAAAATGATGGAGATCGGATGAAACAGCATGGGTCAGGGCACAGCTTTGGCGGGCGGCGGCTCCGAGGCGGGCTCCACCGCCTGCATCTCAATGACAAAAACGTAGTCCAAGGTCGAGAAATCTACGGCCGGTTCGACGACGGCCTCTCCGGAAATCTCCCGGTTTTCAAAACGCTTCACCCGGCCCAAAAGCAGGTCGGCGGGAAACACCCCGCCCTCACCGGTGGAATACACTCCGGCGCCTGCATTGATGTTCGAGTTGCGGTTCAGAAAGCGCAGATGCAGCTCAGGGCGCACTTCCAACGCCGCACGTTCCCCACCAAGAATGCCCTGCTCCAGCGTCCCCTCGATTTTGGCCGACACACAGCACATTTCATCAGTCAGCAGAATCACTTTCGCCATGTGTGGAGCAAGCGTGGAGGTCTTTCCCACAAGGCCCACTGAGGTGATCACGGGACTGTCGGTCCCAATTCCATCGAGCGATCCTTTGTCGATGATCAGACTGTTCCACCAGGTGCTTGAGCTGCGTCGGATCACCTTCGCCGCCGTCATTTTGAACGGTGCCGACTGTTTGAATTCGATCAGTTGACGCAGCTTCGCGTTCTCCTCGATGATCTGGTTGTACTTCTGCTGAATGATGCGCAGACGTTCCAATTGCACCCGTTGCTCGTCGTTTTCGCGCTTAAGTTCAGCAGGATTGATCTGCGGCGCCATCGCATCCTCGGCTGTGCGCTCAATGGCCGCGCTTGAGTGAATAAACGGCGACAAAAGGCTCATCACCTTCGCCTGGATCTGACGCGTCGTTGCCGTGTCAAAGGTGAACACCGCGACAAGGCCAGCCACGAAGATCAGAAGCGCGAGGATGTTGAGCTTTTTCATGTCTGGCCTTTCCTCCGGACCGGCAGCTCCACTTCAGGCAAATACCTCCAAGCAGACGCCGCACAGCGCGGATTGGTCATCAAACTTCAGTCGTGCTCACCTTGCGCAAGAACTCGAGTTCACTGAGCACCCGACCGGTGCCTTCGCCCACGGCGCTGAGCGGATCTTCTGCCACGTGTACGGGAAGGGCGGTTTCTTCCTGCAGCAATTTGTCGAGGCCGCGCAGCAGTGCGCCGCCGCCGGCAAGCATGATGCCACGGTCCACAAGGTCGGCTGAAAGTTCCGGCGGGCAGCGCTCCAAAGTCGTCCGCACCGCGTCGATGATGGCGTTGAGCGGCTCCAGCATCGCCTCACGCACTTCCTGGCTGGTGATTGTGATGGTCTTGGGAAGACCGGCGACCATGTCACGGCCTTTGACCTCCATTGTGGTTTCCTTGCCCAGCGGGAAGGCCGAACCGATGCGCAGTTTGATTTCTTCCGCCGTGCGCTCACCAATCATCAGATTGTAGGCGCGCTTCATGTAGTTAATGATTGCTTCATCAAGCTCATCACCGGCCACACGAACACTGCGGCTGTAAACGATTCCAGAGAGCGAGATGATCGCCACCTCCGTGGTGCCCCCGCCGATGTCGACGATCATGTTGCCTGCGGCCTCCTGCACCGGCAGGCCGACACCGATCGCCGCAGCCATCGGTTCTTCGATCAGATAAACTTCACGCGCACCCGCCTGCTCCGCGCTTTCCTTCACCGCACGCTTCTCAACTTCGGTGATACCCGAGGGCACCGCAATGACCACGCGCGGACCGCGCATCTTGCGCCCACCGCCCTGTACCTTGCGAATGAAGTGACGCAACATCGCTTCCGTGACACGGAAGTCGGCGATCACACCGTCCTTCAACGGACGAATGGCCGTGATGCCTCCAGGAGTTCGACCAAGCATGCGCTTGGCATCATCTCCCACAGCCACCACTTCATTCGTGCCGGTTTTAACCGCCACCACCGAGGGTTCTCTGAGAACGATGCCGTGATCTTTTACATAGACGAGGGTGTTTGCCGTGCCGAGATCGATGCCGATGTCTTGGGCGACGAAGCCGAAAAGTTTGCCGAACATTGAAAATAAATGGGAAAATTGTTGGTGAGACTCGGCGTCAGAATCTGGATGCGCAGCGGAGAATTCTAACTGTTTTGAGAATCACGAAAAGCAACGCGGCACACAACATTCCGACCCATATTAAAGCTAAAACCGCCTGAAAATGCGTCAAGGGATGTTTCTAAGAAGCTTGGAATTAACATTCTGGGGCGATTTGGGACGCAAAACCCACAGTTTCACCTCTGGACGCAGCTCAACGCAGCCTGTTCGACCCGAAACACCATCCCAACCAGCTGATCGGCGTCGGCCCAGTCCAAATTCGTCGTGGTGATGATTTTCTGGGTTCCGGCAGGCAGGCACGCCAGCAACGCGCGACGCCGGTGCGCGTCCAGTTCGCCAAACACGTCATCGATCAGCATGAGAGGCGGCGAACCACAGGCATGCTCCAGCACCTGCGCCTGCGCGAGTTTCATCGCCAGGGCAAAAGATCTCTGCTGACCTTCGGACGCGAATGTCGTCGCATCGAGATCATTCAATTGCATCGCGATGTCATCACGATGCGGTCCGAATGCCGTCGAGCGACTCCGCGCCTCTTCATCGCGCACCGTCAGCAGCGCATCGAACAAACCCGCTGCTTCATCACTTGTTCGCTGAAACGTGATGCCGACATTTTCGGCGCCATCACTTAGTTTCGCATGCGCCATTTGCACCTCAGATTGCAGCGCTGCACACAACTCCGCGCGTCTTTGCCACAGCACCTGGGCGAATCCATCCATCACATGCGCGAAAGCATCCGCCTGCTTCCATGAGATCGCCGCATCGCGTTTCAGAACATAGTTCCGTCCTCGGAGCGCGCGTTCATATCCACGCAGCGCATGCAGGTAATCGGGAAACATCTGGCTCGCCGCGAAATCCAAAAAACGCCGGCGATGTTCCGCGCCTCCGCGCAGCAGATTCATGTCACGATGATCCATCCATACAACGACTCCCGACACGGCAAGATAGTCGGCGGATTTGCCGCAGGTCGTACCGTCCAGTGCGAGACGGCGTGTCGTCGGTGACTGCGCATAGCGCATCCTCTTTCCATTCCATGCGGCCTCAACGAGACAGGTCGAGGCGCCGAACCTAACCAGCTCTGCACGATTCGTCGTGCGTGGCGACTGCAGACGCAACAGCATGCACGCGGCCTCGATCAATGAAGTTTTTCCCTGCGCATTGCGGCCCACCAGCAGCGTCACATCGGGATGCAGCTCCACCTTCGCCTCGGCGAAGCAGCGGAAATCACGCACAAACAGGTCGGAGAGCATGCAATCGGTGCACTTCTGCGCCACGCCGCATTTCCGGTTGCGTTCACGGTGCGCATGAAGATGAATCACGCCCCTTCTATGGCCTCCTTCCGCACAGTCAAAGGCTTTCGCGACTTCTTCCCCGAGGAGTGCGCGTTGCGCAACTACATCACTGAAACCTGGCGCACCGTCGCACGTCGCTACGGCTTCGTGGAGTATGAGGCTCCGATCGTCGAAAGCACCGACCTGTTTCGCAAAAAGAGCGGCAATGAAATCACCGCGCAGCTCTACTGCTTCCGTGACAAGGCTGATCGCGAGATCACGCTGCGCCCAGAAGTCACGCCGTCGCTCGCCCGCATGGCCACCGCACGTCAGCGCGATTTCAAAAAGCCCATCAAGTGGTTTCAAATCGGCCCCTGCTTTCGTTACGAAGAGCCGCAGGAAGGCCGCGGCCGCGAGTTCATTCAGTTCAATGCTGACATCCTCGGCGATTCCTCACCTGCCACCGCCGCCGAACTCATCTCGCTCGCCATCGACACGATGCGCGAGTTCGGCGTCAGCGCCGATGACTTCATCATCCGCCTCAGCAACCGTGAAATCTGGAGCGCCTTCCTCGCGGAAAAAAGCATCGCCGAAGATCACACCACCGCCTTCCTGAGCATCATCGACAAAATCGAGCGCGCGAAACCCGACGAGACGGAAAAGAAGCTCGGCGAGATCGGACTCACCACCGCCGAAGTCCGTGCGTTCATGGCCTCCGCCGACGAGAATCACCCGGCCTTCACCGCGCTGCGTGAAAACCTCACCGCACGCGGCCTGTGGCAGTTCATTCGCATCGACGCCACCATCGTGCGCGGCCTCGCCTACTACACGGGCGTCGTCTTCGAAGTCTTCGATCTGAAGCACGGCCTCCGCGCCCTCGCCGGCGGCGGCACCTATGACAAACTCTGCGCGCTCATGAGCGATGGCAATGTGGACATGCCCGCCGCCGGTTTCGCCATGGGTGACGTCGTGCTCGGCATTCTCCTCAAACGTACGCCCGGCGCACAAATGAAGCTCACGGAAGCTCTCCTCGCCGCCAGCAGCATCGATGCATTCGTTGTCGTCGCCGATGAAGCCCAGCGTCCGCATGCGCTTGCGGCGGTGCAATCGCTTCGAGCCGCCGGCATTCGTATCGACTACAGCTTCGGATCGCAGAAAGTCGGCAAGCAGTTCCAAGCTGCGGAAGATCGCAAGGCACGCTATGCGATTGTCTTTGGCGCCGAATATCCCGAGGTCGTCATCAAGAACCTCGTCGCCCGTTCGCAGTCCTCCGTGCCTGCGGTCAGTCTGGTCGACGAAGTTCAAAAGCTGCTCGCCGAACCGGCCATCGGTCCGCTGATCGCCTGATCGCAGGGCAAGCATGCGCGGTTGATGAGCGTTGGTTTGCACCAACCTCATGAAGTCGCTCCTATTCATTTTTGGACTCGCCGCATTCACCGCGCATGCGCAGCCGGTGTTCCGTGCCGGAGTCGCCACAGTGGACATCTCGCCCAAAGAGTTCCCACGCATCATCGCGGGCATGTTCACCGAGCGCACGAGCGACAAGCTCACGGATCATCTCTTCGTGCGCAGCTTCGTGCTCGATGACGGAAAGATGAAGATCGCCTTCGCCATCGTGGACACGTGCATGATGGAGCAGTCACTCATCGACGAGGCCAAGGGCATCGCGTCGAAGCAATGCGGCATCCCAGTGGACCGCATGATGGTCAGTGCCACGCACACACACTCCGCGCCCGCGGCGATGGGTTGCCTCGGCACGAGCAAAGACACGGCATATGGCAAGTTCCTCACGCCCAAGATTGCCGAGGCCATCGTGGCGGCCGACAAGGCGTTGCAACCGGCCCGCATCGGCTGGGGCAGCTACGACGACTGGGAGCACACGCACAACCGCCGCTGGATTCGACTTCCCGGCAAGGAAGTCGTCGATCCCTTCGGCGAGCCTACGGGCCGCGCGAACATGCACCCCGGCTACCTCAGCAAGGACGTCGTCGGCCCCAGCGGTCCAGTCGATCCTCAGCTCAGCGTCATTTCACTTCAAACACTCGATGGCAAGCCGCTGGGCGTGCTCGCGAACTACTCGCAGCACTACTTCGGCAGCACTCCGGTCTCCGCCGACTACTTCGGCCTCTTCTGCAAACACCTCGCCGCGAAAATGGGCCAGCAAGGCGATGGCAACGGCCCTTTCGTCTGCGCCATGAGCCAGGGAACCAGCGGCGACCAGATGTGGATGGACTACGGCGCGGAGAAAAAGGACATCACGCTCGACGGTTACTCCGAAGCCGTCGCCGACAGCGCCATGAAGGCCCTGCAAACCGTAAAGTATGTCGATCACGCCCCGCTCGGCATGATAGAGAAGACGCTGGAGCTCAACTACCGCGCGCCTGACGAAAAACGCCTCGCCTGGGCCCGTCCCATCGTCGCGAAAATCGAAAACGACCTGCCGAAGACCAAGGAGGAAGTGTATGCGAGAGAAGCGCTGATCCTGCACGAGCGTCAAAAGACCAGCGTGAAGCTCCAGGCGATACGGATTGGCGATCTGAGCATCGCCACGCTGCCTAACGAGGTGTATGCGATCACGGGGCTAAAGTTGAGAGAGAAGTCGCCGTTCAAAACGCACTTCAACATTGAGTTGGCGAATGGGGCTGAAGGCTACATTCCACCGCCAGAGCAGCATGAACTCGGCGGCTACACGACCTGGCCGGCTAGAACCGCCGGACTTGAAGTGCAGGCTGAACCCAAGATTGTCGAATCACTCATCACTGGACTGGAGAAAGTCACCCACAAAACGCGGCGGCCGCTTGGAGACGCTTCGGGAAACTATCCCTTGGCTGTTCTGGCATCAAAACCAGTCTCCTATTGGCGCATGAGTGAGATCGCTGGAGACTCGCTTCATCCTTCCACAAACTGGAACGGCATGGTGCCGGATTACGAGTCTGGAGTGGCTCGTTACCTCGATGGGGTTCCAGGAAAAGCATTTGCGAACGAAGGCATCAATCGGGCGGCGCACTTCGCAGGAGGCCGGGTTCGTGGATTCAACTCATCGTGGAGCGACTACTCGGTCGAACTGTGGATTTGGAATGGCATGCCAACCAAGACGCGAGCTGTAACTGGCTACTTTTTCTCCGGTGGCCCCGAGAATGACAACGAGTGTCCTGGTGAGCATCTGGGCATTGGTGGCACTCACTCCCATGAAGGACGTCTAATCCTGTTTAACGGCAATCAGTCAAAAGGACTGCTCGCTGGCAAAACACAACTGGGCCTCAAACAATGGCATCACGTGATAATGACCCGATCCGGAAAACATGTGAAAGTCTATCTGGACGGCCAACCAGAGATAGATGGCGAAATCGCAATCACTCACATGCAGAACGACATGTGGTTCCTTGGCGGTCGCTCCGACAACATGTTCAACTTCGAGGGCAAAATCGACGAAGTCTCTTTCTATGATCGTGTTCTCACCGCCACGGAAGTGACATCTCATTTCATTGCGAGCGGCATCGCGCCTCCCTTGGCACCGAAGGTGGATCTTTCCTCGCAGCCGATCTCCCCCGACGAATCCGCGAAGAAGTGGCATGTGCGCGACGGTTACCGCATCGAGCTCGTCGCGGCGGAGCCGGTGGTGCTCGATCCGGTCGCGTTTGATTGGGATGAGCAGGGCCGCCTGTGGGTCATCGAGATGGCGGACTACCCACTCGGCATGGATGGCAATGGCAAGGCCGGCGGACGCGTCGTGCGACTGGAGGACACCGACCACGACGGCCGCTACGACAAGCGCCACGTCATCGTCAGCGATTTGAGCTATCCCACCGGCATCTTGACCTGGCGTGAAGGCGTCATCGTCACCGCCGCACCGGACATCTTCTTCATTTCGCCCGATGGAACGAAGAAGGTGCTCTACACCGGCTTCAGCACCGGCAATCAGCAGCTCCGCGTGAACGGCCTGCGCTGGGGCATGGACGGCTGGGTGTATTGCGCCGCGGGCGCGCATCACGGCGGCTACAACAAAGGCACGCAGATCGAGTGCAAGCTCACCGGCGAGAAGATCGACCTCGGCAGCCGCGATTTCCGCTTCAAGCCGGACACCGGCGAATTTGATCCACAGACCGGCCCCTCGCAATTCGGTCGCGCCCGCGATGACTGGGGCCACTGGTTCGGCGTGCAGAACAGTTTTCCGCTCTGGCACTACGTTTTGCAGGATCACTACCTGCGCCGCAATCCGCACGTCATCCCGCCGGACCCGATCCATCAGCTCTTCCCGCGCAATCCGCCTGTGTATCCCGCCAGCAGTGCGGAAAAGCGCTTCCACAGCTTCGACCAAGCCGGTCGCTTCACCAGCGCCTGCGGCATCGAGGTGTATCGCGATCAGGTGCTCTTTAATGACGGCAAAACGCACGCCTTCACCTGCGAGCCCTTCCACAACGTCGTGCAGCATCACATCCTCGAAGAACATGGCGTCACCTTCAAAGCCGTGCGCGATCCCGCCGAGTCCAAGATGGACTTCCTCGCCAGCGAAGACCGCTGGTGCCGCCCCGTCATGGTCCGCACCGGCCCCGACGGCGCGCTGTGGGTCGCCGACATGTATCGCTACATGATCGAGCACCCGCAGTGGCTGCCGCAAAATGGCAAAGAGGAGCTTCTCCCGCATTATCGCGAAGGGGATGATAAGGGGAGGATTTGGCGGGTGGTTAACATCAACGCCACCACAGAAGTGCAAAAGACCAGGAAATCCGGATCCTGGATGTTGAATGGATGGCAACGCGACAAACGCCAAATGGTCATCGTTTGGGAGAACGACATTGACAGACTTAGTAACCCCAACATCAGCGACGAAGATACTGTTCAGGATGCGTGGACGATGCTGGTGCTAGAAAAACTGTCGGCCAAGTATTGTTTGGAGCTTTTGTCTTCGGACAACCCGCGTGTTTGCGAGCAAGCTCTCCAAATGGCCGAGAAGCTCCAATGGAAGGGCGACGAATCGTCGCCACTCCAAAAAGCACTGGCGAAGCTCGTGATCGACAAGGATGCCAAAGTGCGCCTCCAATTGGCCTGCACGCTCGGCGAATTGAAGTTCGAGTGGGCGGGAGATTTGCTCGCGGAGGTGCTGAACAGCGCGGAGCCGGGTTCGCCGCTGCAAGGCGCGGCGTTGAGTTCGGTGCTGCCGCATCTGGAGCGAGTTTGTGTTCGTGGGGACACCCAATCGTTCGCGATGCTCCTGCGCTGCGCTTTGGCGGCGAAGAACGAAAAAGCCATCGCGGCGCTCGTGACGCGGATGGATGCGCAAAAGGGCCTGGAGGAGCTTCTGGCCGTTTTGGACGAGAAAAACCTCTCGCTGGCGGCTTTCGCGAAACAGGTCACGGATGCCAAAGCGCGTGAAGTGGTCGAAAAGATGGCGGCGAGAATGCCACAGGCCGCGGACTCGATCCAAACGGCTACGACGATGGAGTCGCTGGCCTTGCTGGCGTGGGATCGCGAGCACCGGGAACGGGTGAAGGCGCTGCTGCCGGAGCTTTGGGCAAAGACGGGCAACGCGGAGGTGCTGCGGCTCGTCTCGAAGCTGCAACCGCAGGGTGGCGAGCAGTTTTTGCTCGAAGGCTGGGACCAGCGCACACCGGCGCTGCGTGTGCAGATCCTCGAAACGCTGCTCTCGAACGACGCCTGGACGCTGGCGCTGCTGAAACGGCCCGAAGCCAAATCCGCCGACGCAGCGACGCGGGCGCGGTTGATGAAGCATCCGAAGAAAAACATCGCCAACCTCGCGGAGAAGGTCTTTGCGGACTCCACGAGCGCCACTCGGGCGGCGGTGGTGGAGAGGTTCAAACCGGCGCTGAAGCTGACGGGCGATGCGAAACGCGGGAAGACGGTTTTTGCGAGTGTGTGCATCAGTTGCCACAAACTCGACGGCGTGGGCCTCGAACTCGGCCCGGACCTGCGCAGCGTGGCGCAGCACGACGCGGAAAAGCTCCTCAACTCCATTCTCGACCCCAGCGCGATCATCGAGCCCGGTTTCATGGCCTACCACTGCACCCTGAAGAGCGGCGAGCAGCTCTACGGCGTCATCGCCACCGAAACGAGCGCGAGCCTAACGCTGAAGATGGCCGGAAACATCACCAAATCCGTCCTGCGCAGCGATGTGGCCTCCTTGAAGAGCGCAGGCATCTCCCTGATGCCCGAAGGGCTCGAAGCGGCGATGACACCGCAGTCGCTGGCGGATCTGATCGCGTATTTGAAGATGGCGCGGTGATGGACGGAACCCCGTTGGGGTTCACTCTAGAGAGGAGAATGTTTACCGGCAAGACCCAGGGTAGCGCTTCGCGCAACCCTGGGCTGCATGACGGAAGGCCGTTGGCCTTCAAGGCGCATGAAAAAGCGGCGACCGAACTGGTCGCCGCTTGGATGGGAATCGAACTGTGCTTTGGGATTACTTTGCGGGCTTCCAGTTGCGGACGAAGTCGAGGCACTGGGTGATTTCGGGAACGCTGGTCTCCCAGTTGTATTCGTATTCGCAGTGAAGCGGGCCGGGATAGCCCTGGGCATGGTATTCGGCGAGGACGCCGGCGATGTTGCTCTTGCCCTGGCCGAAGGGAAGGTCGTGGGCCTTGACGTCGCCGAATTCATTGAGGTCCTTCATGTGGCTGTCGAAGATGCGGCCTTTGAGCTTCTTGACGCACTCGACGGGATCGAGACCGCTGCGCACCCAGTGGCCGATGTCGGCGCAGGAACCCATGCGGGGATCGCGGTCTTTGACGAGGCCGAGCACATAATCAGGATCCCAGAACATGTAGGCGCGATCGAGCGGGCGCTTGGGATGGTTGTGGATGGCCATCTTGATGTCGAACTCCTTCACGAGCGCCTCGATGCCGTCGAGTCCGGCCACGTCAGGTTCGGTGACGACGATGCTGATGCCGAGCGTTTTGCAGAACTCGAACACCTTGCGGTCGGCGGCTGCATCCTTGCCGAGTTTGACGACTCCGTAGCCGACGGCGGTGAGGCCTTTGGCTTCGAGGTGCATCATCACCTTGTTGATCATTTCCGGCGTGGCGTTGTGGTCCCACTTGGAGGTGTCGTCGAACTTCTGTCCCGGATAGAACTCGATCGTCTTGCCGCCGCACTGCGCGGTTTTGTCGATCGCTTCAAACACGTTGTACATGCGGAAGCTGTAGGCCTGGCAGCCAGCGAAAAATTCACCGACCTTGGCGGCTTCGGGTATGGTGGCCGCGAAGGTGGATGCGGTGAGGATGAGGGAAAGAAGGATTGTCTTCATGGTTTGAGGGCGCTGAGCGTAGCGGGAGCGTCAGAGAATGGAAGAACTGAAAATGGAAAATTGAGAATGGAAAATGGCCGGGGGCGGGCGTTTTGAAGTGATGATGAAAGCTCTTTGCCTATTTTTTGCCTCAGCAGTGTTCGTGTCAGCACAACTGCCGACGGCGAAACCGATCCCGCTCGTGCAGGCGGTGCCGATGCCGCATCACATCACGTCGTTTCAACTCGACGGACGTGAACTGACGGCGATGCATTTCGATCCGCTGGACATGCGGCCGTTTTGTTATCCGATCCGTGCGTCGCGTGACGTGAGCCTGACGCGCATGGGCCATCCGCACGATCCGCTGACGCATTCGCATCACAACAGCGTCTGGGTCACGCACAACATGGTGAACGACCTCGACTTCTGGGGCGATTACGCAAAGAAGCAGGGGCGCATTGTGAACGTGGAGGTGTCGCGCGAAGGCTATGAAGACACGGACGAGTTTGCCTCGATGCGGATGGTAAACCGCTGGATCAGCGAGGAGGACAAATCGGTGCAACTCGTCGAGGTGCGGCGAACTGAAATCCGGCCGATCGACGGTTCGAAGAGCTGGTTCATGATCGTGGACATGGAATTCACACCACCGAAGGGCAAAACGACGACCTTTGGCGCCACCGGATTCGGTTTGATCGCGGTGCGAATGGCTAAGAGCATCGGCGTGCACGACGGCGGCGGGCGCATCTTGAATTCGGAAGGCCAGCTCAATGAAGAGGAGATCTTCCGCAAACCCGCACGCTGGTGCGACTACAGCGGGCGCATCACGAACGACGCCGATGGCTTTGGCGGCATCACTTTGATGAACCACCCGATGAATCCGCACAACCCGACGGCCTTCCACGTGCGCAACGACGGCTGGATGGGCTGCTGCCTGAGCCTGGACACGCCGGTGGAAGTCACCGAGGAGAAAAAACTTCGCGTGCGCTACGCCCTCTGGGTTCATGACAGTGTGACGACACAGAAGGAATGTGAAGCGCAGTGGCAGAAGTTCATCGAGCTGCCGGTGGTGGATTTGTGGCCAAAACCGGCCAAGAAGTAAGCATGCCTGACTACCCCGCTCCGCTGGGCGAACTGATCACCTTCTTTGAATCGCTCCCAGAAGCGGAGCGGCGGGAGAATTTGATCGATCTGGCGGCGGCCTCAGCGGCACACGCGCCGAAGGAGGGCGAATCCTATGCGCTGGAGGATGTGCGCAAGGATGCCGAATGCACGGACACTGTCGGGATCCATGTGCGGATCGAAAACGACGGGCGCGTCCATTTTGCCGTCAGCCTCGGCCCGAAGGTGCAGACACTCACGCGGGCGTTGACGACAATTCTCTGCCGGGGCCTGAGCGGCTGCACGCTGCAGGAGGTGATCGCGGTGCCACAGGATTTTGTGCCGCGCATCATCGGCGCGGACCTGGTGCGACTGCGCAGCCAGACGGTCTATTATGTACTGGGCCGCATGAAGCAGGCGGCGCAAGCCCTGCTGGAGAAGCGTCCGAGCTGACTCAGGCCAGCTTGGTGGTCATCCCAGTGCGCAACTCTTCAGGAATCTGGCCGACGAAGCGGGCTTCAAGGCTCATCGCATCGAAAATCTGGTTGATCTCCTGCTGACTGAGGTCGCCGGGCTTGTCGATCTCGAAATAAACTAGGTCGTGGCGGGAATCGACCTTGTAACGCACCCGGGGAAACTGATCCATCTGGTTCCGGAGCTGAAGCATGGCGCTGTCTGCACGGAGGCCGGGGGCGTAGATTTCGACTTCGATCATGGCTGGTATGGACGAGGTTCTACCGGATTTGGCCGCCTGAGCCAAGCAAAACCTGAGGGGTGAAGACGGGCAGGATTCCAGTTTGACAGGCCGGGGGTGGCGTCCTATTCTCGCGGCCCTTTCCCCCGCCCCTTTTATGGCCAACATCCGCTCCGCAGAAAAAGACATCCGCAAAACGACGGCTCGCACCGCTCACAACCAGACGGTGAAAAGCCGCATCCGCACCCTGCGCAAGAAGGTGATCGCCGCATTGGACAAGAAGGATGCTGCCGCAGCCGCAGCCAGCCTGAGCGAGTTCGCCTCCGCCGCCGACAAGGCCGCGAAGACCAAGGTTCTCAAGAAGAACACCTCCTCCCGTCTGAAGAGCCGCCTTGCCGTCAAGGTCAGCGCCCTTACCAAGTAAGAGGAAGCCTGTCCGGTCCCCGATTTTCGAACGGCATCTCGCGAGAGATGCCGTTTTTTGTTTGTCGGATCGGCCATCGCCCGCAAATGTCAGCTCATGATCACCCGCCACCGCATCGCCCCCAACTGCCCGGAATTCTCACGCCTCGTCTATGGCACCTGGCGCATTCTGGATGAAGCAGACAAGTCCAACTGCACGCCGCAGGCGCTGCTGAACCGCTTCAAGGCCTGCGCCGATCTGGGCGTCACCACGCTGGACACGGCGGAGATCTACGGCGGTTACCACGTCGAAGAGGCCATCGGCGGCGCCCTGAAACTCGATCCCTCCTTCCGTGAAAAGATCGAGATCGTGACGAAGTGCGGAATCTACATTCCCTGCGAGTTCCACCCCGAGCGCAAGGTGGCGCATTACAACGTCACAGCCGCCCGCATCATCAAAAGCGCGGAGAAGTCTCTCCGCTTCATGGGCATCGATGAAATCGACCTGCTGCTGGTGCATCGTCCTGACTGGCTCACCAGCGCCGATGAAACTGCCGAGGGCCTGAACAAGCTGCTCAAAGACGGCAAGATCCGCAGCGCGGGCGTTTCAAACTACAACGTGCACCAGTTTGAACTGCTGAACTCGCGCATGGATGTGCCCTTGGTGACGAATCAAATCGAGTTCAGCCTGCTGCACATGGACCCGATCTACGACGGCACGGCGGACCAGTGCCAGCGTCATCGCATCCTGCCCATGGCGTGGTCACCGCTTGGACAGGGCCGTCTGATGAAGAAGGACGATCCCGCCGCCATCCGCCTGCAAGCCAAGGCGGCAGAACTCTCCGCGAAATACGACGGTGCCACGATCGACCAGCTGGCCTATGCCTGGATCATGGCGCATCCGTCCAGCCCGCTGCCGATCATCGGCACAAACAAGCTGGAACGCATCAAGGCCGTGGTGAAAGCCGCCGACATCCGGCTCGACCGCGAGGACTGGTATGGTCTTTGGGAGGCGGCGAAGGGGCACGGCGTGCCATAAAGCGCCCGACTGCGCTATCAGCGGACTTGGTCGTTGTGAATCATGTTCACCTGCCAGTCCCAAGGCCAGCGGCCGGGATTGCTCCAGTGGAAGATCCACGGCTCGGTGAGCTGATTGACATGTCCCAGGATCATCTGGCTGTAGCCGACGCCATTGCCCTCGAGCCGGATCATCGTGGTCACCATGCCCTGCCCTTTCGCGGCACGGATCGTGGTTTGATCCGTCTTCAGGGTCAGTGTGAAAAAGCCGCTGAGAAATTTGCGCCCGTCCTGCAGGGCCGCTTCACGGTTATGTCCGTAGGCGTCGGTGTAGTTCGGCGCGATGAGCTTCTCCAGCGCATCCCAATCCCGTTCTTCGACCGCCTCGATCAGACTGGCCTGGGCCGCACGCACCTGCGCCTCCGGCGAACGCCCGAAAATCCACCACGCGAGCCACAGGCCCACGATGAGAAGCAACGCCAGCAGGCTGCGAAGAATGAGCCCGATGTTCATGTCAAAACAGGGCCATCTGCCCGGCGGAATCCGATGAAGCCACGCAGAAACTCACCCCCGTGCTGCGGCGGCGCACGACTTCGATGGTCGGCGTCGGCTTGCGACGCTCGGCGCAGATGACACGGGCCTCGGAGGCGCCGACCGCATCCAGCGCCTGACGGATGTGACGTGAGGCGACCGCGGGGTCATTGCAATCATCGCTCAGGTGACCGAGCACCACATGGCTGAGGCCCGGGTGAGCCACTTCGCGGATGAGCTCCGCGGCCTGTTCGTTCGAAAGATGGCCATGACGCGAGCTGATGCGCTGTTTGGTGGCCCAAGGACGCTTGGTGTCGTTTTCGAGCAGTTGCGTGTCGTAATTGGCCTCAATAAAGAGGCTGTCAGAATTCCTGAGACGATCCTTGATGAGATTGGTCACGAAACCGACATCGCTGAGCACGCCGAGACGGGATTCCTCATCCTCGATGACGAACCCGACCGGATCGACCGCGTCATGCGGCACGGGGAAGGACTCAATGCGCAGATCCTGAAACTCAAAGGCCGAGCCGGTGGTCATGAGCCGCCAGGCGGGCGGCTTTTTGAAACCCAGGCTGCTGGCGAGCGTCTCCTGGGTCAAAGCGGTGCAGAACAGGGGCACCGGCCGCTTTCGGCTCAAGACTTCGATGCCGCCCGTGTGGTCCTGATGTTCGTGAGTCAGCAGGATGCCATCGAGCATGTCGAGCGAGAAGCCGCAGGCGTCCAAACGAAGGCAGATCTGCTTCGCGCTCAGGCCGGCGTCGAGCAGCAGAGTGGTGCGCTCCGTCGAGATGACGGCGCAGTTCCCCGAACTGCCGCTGCCAAGAATTGTGAGACGCACCATGGGGCTGTTTTAGCGGCAGGCCCGGACAGATGCAAGGCGGATGAACCCCGCCTCTCCAGCGAACCCGAATGAATGTTTCACCAGTTCAAAATAAGCGACGGCTTGGCAGGTAGAATGCTGGTTGATTTACTCCCCTGCATGGCCTAAATGCCGCCCCCTTTTTGACGCAAAAATGAGAAACCACGGACTCCCCCCAAAACAAGGCCTCTATGATCCGCAGTTCGAACACGACGCTTGTGGCGTCGGGTTCATTTGTCAGATGAAGGGTAAACGTTCGCACGACATCGTGCAGCAGGGCCTGACCATCCTGATCAATCTCGACCATCGCGGTGCGGTGGGCAGTGAGAAGAACACCGGAGACGGTGCGGGCATCCTGATGCAGGTGCCGGACAAGTTCCTCCGCAAAGTGGCCGCCAAAGAAGGCGTGACCCTGCCCAAAGAAGGCCACTATGGCGTGGCGATGGCCTACTGCTCCCCGGATGCCGCCAAGCGTGCCGCTGCCGCGAAAGCCTTTGAAAAAACCGCCGCCGAAGAGGGCCTCAAAGTCCTCGGCTGGCGTGATGTGCCGGTGAATAATTCGATGATCGGCGCGACGGCGAAGGCCAGCGAGCCTTTCATGCGCATGGCGTTCATCGAACGCGGCGCCGACTGCCCCGATCAGCAGACCTTTGAGCGTCAGCTCTACATCATCCGCAAGCGTTCGGTCACGGCGATCCGCACTGCCGAAATCGACGATTTCTGGTATTGCAGCAGCCTTTCTTCCCGCACGCTCGTCTTCAAAGGCATGCTCATGCCGGAGCAGGTGGGTCAGTATTTCCTCGACCTGCAGGATCCGGACATGGAGTCCGCTCTGGCGCTGGTTCACTCCCGTTTCTCGACGAACACTTTCCCGAGCTGGGAACGCTCGCACCCCTATCGCTACATCGCTCACAATGGTGAAATCAACACGCTGCGTGGCAACATCAGCTGGATGAAGGCCCGCCAGTCGCTGCTGGCCAGCCCGCTGTTCGACGACGTGAAGAAGATCTTCCCGATCGTGAACGAAAACGGCTCGGACTCCGCCATGTTCGACAACGTGCTTGAACTGCTCGTCATGGGCGGCCGCTCGCTGCCGCATGCGATGATGATGATGATTCCGGAGCCGTGGAGCGGCCACGAAACGATGGATGAAGAGCGCAAGGCCTTCTACGAATACCATTCCTGCCTCATGGAACCTTGGGACGGTCCAGCCTCGGTCGCGTTCACGGACGGCACCATGATGGGCGCCACACTGGACCGCAATGGACTGCGTCCATCCCGTTACTATGTCACCAAGGACGACCTCGTCATCATGGCCTCGGAAGCCGGCGTGCTGCCTGTCGCACCCGAGAATGTAAAGCTCAAAGGCCGTCTGCAGCCTGGCAAAATGTTCATCGTGAACATGAAGGAAGGCCGCATCGTGCCTGACGATGAGATCAAGGCGAAGATCGCCGCCGAGAAGCCTTATCGTGAGTGGCTGGACAAGCACCTCGTGAAGCTGGCCGACATCAAGGACGGCGAGCCCGTCGCGCCACCTGATCATGAAACAATGCTGCAGCGTCAGCAGGCCTTTGGTTACAGCTTTGAAGATCTGCGCAAGCTCATGGTTCCCATGGGCAAAGACGGCGTGGAAGCCATCGGCTCCATGGGCACGGACATCCCGCTGGCCGTGCTATCGAACAAATCGAAGCTGCTCTACGACTACTTCAAACAGCTCTTCGCGCAGGTGACGAACCCGCCGATCGACTGTATCCGCGAAGAGATCGTCACCTCGCCGGTGACCACGATCGGCGCGGAAGGCAACCTGCTTGATCCGAAGCCAGAAAGCTGCCATCTGATCGAACTCAAGACGCCGATCCTCAGCAACGAAGATCTCGCCAAGCTCAAGGGTGTGGCGGAGGGGGAATTCAAGTCCGCCACCATCGACATCCTCTTCGACCCGAAGAAGGGCGCTGCCGGCTTGGAAAAGGCGATGGAGAGAATCTGCGCCAAGGCCGACGAACTCGTCACCCAAGGCTGGAACATCCTCATCCTTTCCGACCGCGGTGTCTGCGCCGACAAGGCGGCCATCCCGGCACTGCTGGCCGTTGGTGGTCTGCACCATCACCTCATCCGCAAAGGCACCCGCACCCAGTGCGACCTCGTGCTGGAGTCCGGCGAACCGCGCGAAGTGCATCACTTCTGCACGCTCATCGGCTACGGCTGCGGAGCGATCAATCCTTACCTCGCCTTCGAAACGCTCGACGACATGATCCGCCAGGGCCTGCTCGTGGGCGTGGATCACCAGAAAGCCGTCTACAACTACATCAAGGCTGCCACGAAGGGCGTCATCAAAGTCGCCTCGAAAATCGGCATCTCCACGATGCAGAGCTATCGCGGTGCGCAGATCTTTGAAGCCGTCGGCCTCAGTCAGAGCGTGGTGGACAAGTACTTCACCTGGACCGCCACCCGAGTGGAAGGCAGCGACATCAAGGTCATCGCCGAAGAAGCCATCCAACGCCACATGCGCGGCTTCCCGGATCGCGACTCACAGGTGCATGCGCTCGACGTGGGCGGTGACTATCAGTGGCGCAAGGAGGGCGAAGCCCATCTCTTCAATCCTCTCACCATTCACACGCTGCAAAAGGCGGTTCGCACCGGCAACTACGACACCTTCAAGCAGTACAGCACCTTGGTGAACACCCAGGTGAAGCAGTTCTACACGCTGCGCGGCCTTCTCGAGTTCAAATCCCGCACACCGGTGCCGATCGAAGAAGTCGAAAGCATCGAAGCCATCATGAAGCGCTTCAAAACGGGCGCGATGAGCTACGGCTCCATCTCCAAGGAGGCGCACGAATCGCTCGCCATCGCCATGAACCGCATCGGCGGCAAGTCTAACACCGGTGAAGGTGGTGAGGACCCTGAGCGCTTCACCTGGACCAACGAACGCGGCGATTCGAAGAACTCCGCCATCAAGCAGGTGGCGTCCGGTCGTTTCGGCGTCACCAGCCTCTACCTCTCGCAGGCCCGTGAAATCCAGATCAAGATGGCTCAAGGTGCGAAGCCCGGTGAAGGCGGTCAGCTTCCTGGCGGCAAGGTCTATCCTTGGATCGCCAAGGTGCGTCACTCGACTCCGGGTGTCGGTCTCATCTCGCCGCCTCCGCACCATGACATCTATTCCATCGAAGACCTGGCGCAGCTCATCCATGACTTGAAGAACGCGAACCGCGAAGCCCGCGTCAGCGTGAAGCTCGTCTCCGAAGTCGGCGTCGGCACCATCGCCGCCGGTGTGGCCAAAGCGCACTCCGACGTCGTGCTGATCTCCGGTTTCGACGGTGGCACCGGCGCCTCTCCGCAGACCTCCGTGAAGCACGCGGGCCTGCCGTGGGAACTCGGTCTTGCCGAAACGCACCAGACGCTCGTCTTGAACAACCTGCGCAGCCGCATCGTCGTCGAAGCAGACGGCCAGATGAAGACCGGTCGCGACGTGGTTATCGCAGCTCTGCTCGGTGCCGAGGAATTCGGTTTCGCCACCGCTCCGCTCGTCACGCTGGGCTGCATCATGATGCGCGTCTGCCATCTGAACACCTGCCCGGTCGGCGTCGCCACGCAGAACCCCGAACTGCGTGCCAAGTTCAGCGGCGATCCGGATCACGCTGTGAACTTCATGAAGTTCATCGCCCAGGAAGTGCGCGAACTCATGGCCGAGCTCGGCTTCCGCACGCTGGAAGAGATGGTCGGCCGCACGGACGTGCTCGAATCACGTGCCGCCGTCGATCATTGGAAGGCGAAAGGCATCGATCTCAGCAACCTGCTTTACCAGCCTGAAGTCGGCCCTGAAGTCGGACGCTTCTGCACGGAAATTCAAGATCACGGCATCGACCGCTCGCTCGACATCACCACGCTCCTCGACCTGTGCAAACCGGCGATTGAGAAAGGTGAAAAAGTCACTGCCGAGGTGGCCATTCGCAACGTCAACCGCACCGTCGGCACGATCCTCGGCAACGAGATCACCAAGCGCCACTGGCACGGATTGCCGGACGACACGGTTCACATCAAGTTCAAAGGCACCGCCGGCCAGAGCTTCGGCGCCTTTGTGCCAAAGGGCGTCACCCTCGAACTGGAAGGCGACGGCAACGACTACATCGGCAAGGGCCTCAGCGGTGGTCGCATCATCATCTATCCGCCGGAAGGTTCCGACTTCGTCGCGGAAGAGAACATCATCGCCGGCAACACCGCGCTGTACGGCGCGACGAGCGGCGAACTCTTCCTCCGCGGCATGGCCGGCGAGCGTTTCGCCGTTCGCAACTCCGGCGTGGACACGGTTGTCGAAGGCGTGGGCGACCACGGGTGCGAATACATGACCGGCGGACGCGTCGTGGTGCTCGGTGCCACGGGCCGCAACTTCGCCGCAGGCATGAGCGGTGGCGTGGCCTACGTGCTGGATGAAGCGGGTGACTTTGCCAACCATTGCAACACCAGCATGGCCGACCTCGTCCCGCTCGAAGACAAGGAAGAAATCGACAGCCTCTACGAACTCATCAAAAAGCACGCCGATCTCACCAAGAGCCAGAAAGCCTTCAAGGTTCTCGCCCTCTGGGAGCAGAGCGTGAAGCAGTTCGTCAAAGTGCTGCCTCGCGACTACGCCCGCGTGCTCAAGGCCCTCAAAAAGGCCAAGGACGACGGACTCACCGGTGACGACGCCCTCATCGCCGCCTTCGAATCGAACTCGAAGGATGCTGCCCGTATCGGAGGCAGTTAGAATCCGCAGCCCCGCCACTCAAAGCACCACTTCATAATTACTCTTTCACAGACCAGAGACCATGGGAAAACCAACCGGCTTCATCGAATTCGAACGCGAAATCCCCGCCGACCGCGATCCTCTTGAGCGCATCAAGGATTGGAAGGAATTTCACCTCTACCTGCCCGAAGACCGCCTCAAGAACCAAGGCGCGCGCTGCATGGACTGCGGCATCCCGTTCTGCCACAGCGGCACGCTCATCAGCGGCATGGCCAGCGGCTGCCCGATCAACAACATCATCCCGGAGTGGAACGATCTCGTCTTCCGCGGCCTGTGGAAGGAGGCACTCGACCGTCTGCACAAGACGAACAACTTCCCCGAGTTCACCGGCCGCGTCTGCCCCGCCCCGTGCGAAGGCTCCTGCGTGCTCGGCATTCATGAACCGCCGGTCACGATCAAGAACATCGAGGTCAGCATCATCGACAAGGGCTGGGAAGAAGGCTGGGTCACCCCGCAGCCGCCCGAGAAGCGCACCGGCAAAACCGTCGCCATCATCGGCTCCGGACCTGCAGGTCTCAGCGCCGCCGCCCAGCTCAACAAGGCCGGCCACACCGTCACCGTTTTCGAACGTGCCGACCGTCCCGGCGGCCTGCTCATGTATGGCATCCCCAACATGAAGCTCGACAAGAACGAAGTCGTCCTCCGCCGCGTGAGGCTTCTCGAAGACGAAGGCGTCACCTTCAAGTGCGGCGTCAACGTCGGCACCGACATTACCGCCGAGCAGCTCCGCAAGGATTTCGACGCCGTCGTTCTCGCCACCGGCGCCACCAAGCCGCGCGATCTTCCGATCCCCGGCCGCGAGCTGAAGGGCATCCACTTCGCCATGGACTTCCTCACGGCGAACACCAAGGCCGTGCTCGATCCGAGTGGCAAATACATCACTGCCGATGGCAAAGACGTCGTCATCATCGGTGGCGGTGACACCGGCACCGACTGCGTCGGCACCAGCGTGCGTCATGGCTGCACCACCGTCACGCAGCTTGAAATCATGGCCAAGCCGCCGCTCACCCGCGCCGCGAACAATCCGTGGCCCGAATGGCCCAAGACTTACAAGATGGACTACGGCCAGGAAGAAGCCGCCGCCAAGTTCGGCGACGATCCTCGCGTCTACCTCACCACCGCCACCCACTTCGAGGGCGATGAAAACGGCAACGTGAAGGCCGTCCACGTCGTCAACGTCGAGTGGAAAAAGGACGAGAAGGGCAACTTCGGCCCGCAAAAGATCGCCGGAACCGAAAAAGTCCTCCCCGCGCAGCTCGTCCTGCTCGCCATGGGCTTCCTCGGCCCTGAACAGCCGCTCCTCGACGCCCTCGGCGTC
Source organism: Prosthecobacter sp. (assembly GCF_020439865.1). Taxonomy (GTDB): domain Bacteria; phylum Verrucomicrobiota; class Verrucomicrobiia; order Verrucomicrobiales; family Verrucomicrobiaceae; genus Prosthecobacter. The sequence goes on along the minus strand of NZ_JAGRPF010000185.1, from coordinate 2,008 downwards.
GAGCGCGACCCGCGCAGCAACGTGAAAGCCGAGCACGAGAAATACACCACCAGCCTCCCCGGCGTCTTCGCCTGTGGTGACTGCCGTCGTGGTCAATCCCTTGTCGTCTGGGCCTTCAACGAAGGCCGCGGCGCCGCCCGCGAGTGCGACCGCTTCCTCATGGGTGCCACGAGCCTTCCGTGAGGCGAATCCATCGGGATTAAACTTCAAAGCCCGGAGTTCGAGAGGACTCCGGGCTTTTCTTTTTCAGCGTTTCACACAGGAACCCTGATCACTCCGCCTTCGCCTTTGCTTTTTTCTTCTTCTCCCGCTTCAGCTCCTTCTTCTCCTCACCGCCGCCCACGGCCTCATGATTGGTAGTCGGCATGGCCTTGGCGAGCTCCGTCTTGGTGCCGTTGTATTGCGGATCGCCGGCGAGGTTCGTCCATTCATTCGGGTCGGTGACCTCGTTGTAGAGTTCCTCATCACCGTTCGCGTAGCGGATGTGACGCCAGCCTTCGCTGCGCACGGCATGATTGTTGAACTTGTAAGTCGTCAGCGCTGGAATGTCCCAGGCGGCTACGGGATCGGCGAGCAGCGGCCGGATGCTCGGTCCTTCGACGTGCGCTGGCTTCGGAATGCCGCAGAGGTCCGTGAGCGTGGGGTAGATGCTCATGAAATCGACCGTGCGTTCGCAAATGCCGCCGGGCTTCGTCAATCCGGGCACGACCCAGAGCAACGGCGCACGTGTGGCCTCTTCCCACAGGGCAAATTTGCGCCAGTGATGCTTCTCGCCGAGGTGCCAGCCGTGGTCGCACCAAAACACGATGATCGTGTTGTCCTTGTGCGGTGATTTGTCGAACGCGTCGAGCAGGCGGCCAATGTTCATGTCCGTGTAGGCGGTGGCGGCGAGATAGCCCTGGATCGCCTCCTTCCAGCGGCCGGCGTCGAGGATGTTCTTGTGGTCGCCGTCAGGACGCGCCATCGCCACGCCAGAGGGCGGGATGTCGGCGAGGTCGTCCTCCTTGTAGGGCGGCAGCTTGATGCTTTCCGCGGGGAACATGTCATACCACTTCTGCGGCACGTTCCAGGGCATGTGCGGCTTGTGCAGTCCCACCGCGAGGAAGAAAGGTTTGTCGTGTGCCTTGCCGAGCTGCTCGATGCCGTAGGTGGTGATCTTGTAATCGGCGAGTTCGCTGTCCTCGCAATCAAGCGGCGCGAACTTGATGCCGCCCACGCCGTCGTCCTTCGCGTTCTTCGAGAGGCGTTTCTCCGCCTTGCCCCCGCCTTCGTTCTCAAAGTAGTCATCCCACTCCTCGCGGCGCTTGTAGGACTCGTGGTAGATCTTGCCCGAACCGCAGACAAAGTAACCCGCATTGCGGAAAGCTGTGGTCAGCGGCTTGTCCATCGGGATGGCGAGGCGCCAGTCGTTATTGTTGTCGTAAACGCCCGTCGTGGAAGGCCGCATGCCGCTCATGAGCGCCGCACGCGACGGATTGCAGACCGGCGCGGCGCAGTAGCTGCGGGTGAACGCCACGCCCATCTTCGCCAGACGGTCGATGTTCGGCGTTTTCGTCTGCTCGTTGTGGTGCAGGTAACCCACCCAGTCGCGCAGGTCGTCGATGGCAATGAAGAGTACATTTGGCTTCTTCGCATCCGCCGCGTGGAGGGTGGCGACGGCAGACAGGACGCACAGGACGGACAGCAGTTGTTTCATGGTGGGAGGGCCGGTTGGCTGGCCCATGAACTGCCGGTGATTCCAGTTTCTTAACACAAAAACACTCCAGCTTTTCATTGGCAGGGCGAATCCGGACGAGCATCATCACGGCCCGATTGTCTCCATGTGGATGCGTTTGATCATTCTCCTCAGCGTCCTGGCCGGCAGCACTGTGCTGCACGGCCAGATCGCGATCGGAGGAAAGCAATTCGAGCGTTCGCTGACCGAACGAGGCGCCAAGGGCGAATGGGTGCTCTATGAAAAAGGAGCGCCGCAGAACGACGGCACGCGGCGCTGGCTGACGCGGAAGGT
>NZ_JAGRPF010000184.1 GCF_020439865.1 Prosthecobacter sp. | reverse complement strand
GCAGCGAAGCCACCCTTGAAGAAGACGCCCGAATCGCCCCCTTCATCAGCAACGGAGTCGGAGGAAGCCAAGACACCCGCGACCGCGACAAAGAGCAATGTGAAATCAGTCAGACTGCCAACGCCGTATCAGGCCCTGCGCAGCGCCGAGGCGGTCAGCGAACTCTCGAATTCTCTGAAAAAGTGGTTTGAAAACTACAACGGATTCACGCCTGAATTTGCGTGGTGGGTGAAGCAACCTTACGACGAGGTGAACAAGGCTCTGGAGAGCTACGGCAAGTTTCTGCGCGAGGAACTGGCAGGAATCAAGGGTAAGAACGAGGACCCCTTGCTTGGCAAGGCAATAGGCGAAGAGGAACTGAAGCGTCAATTCAGGTACGAATTCATTCCCTACACACCGCAGGAGCTTATTGCCCTGGCTGAACGCGAGTTTGCCTGGTGTGAAAGCCAGATGAAGGTCGCAGCTCAGGAGATGCAATTGGGCGATGACTGGAAGAAAGCGCTGGATCGCACCAAGGCGATCTATGTGAAACCGGGTGAGCAAGAAGGCCTGGTGCGTGAAGAGGGCCGCCTCGCGATTGAATTTGTGAAATCGCACAAATTGGTGACGGTGCCTCCGGATTGCGAAGAGTGGTGGGGCACTCGCCTGCTCTCACCAGGCGAGCAGAAGCAAACACCATACGCCGCCTACAGCGGGCACGACATCCTGGTTGCCTATGCGAACGAGACAATGAAGCATGAGGACAAGCTGATGTCGATGCGCGGCAACAACCGGCCCTTCATGCATAATGTGGTGCCACACGAATTGATCCCCGGGCATCATTTACAGAATTATATGGCCGCGAGGAACAAGCCGTATCGCCGCCTCTTCGGCACTCCCTTTTATGTGGAGGGTTGGGCCCTCTACTGGGAGATGCGCCTGTGGGGTCTCGGCTATCACAGCACGGCCGAGGAAAAAGTCGGCGCCCTCTTCTGGCGAATGCACCGTTGTGCCCGGATCATCGTTACGTTGAAGTTTCACCTCGGGCAGATGAAACCGGCCGAGATGGTGAAGTTCCTCACGGATCGTGTGGGTCATGAAAAGTTCGGTGCCACCAGCGAGGTGCGCCGCTTCATCAAAGGAAACTACTCACCGCTTTACCAGTGTGGCTACATGCTCGGTGGACTGCAAATGATTGCCCTCCACAAGGAAATCGTCGACAGTGGAACAATGACCGAGATGCAGTTTCACGATGAGCTGCTAAAACTCGGTCCTATTCCGGTGGAGATGCTCCGTGCGACCCTTCTTGATCAGCCAATTGCGCCGGACTACACGACACAGTGGAAGTTCAATGCCGGACATTGATGTGCCAGGGGTGATGATGAAAACGACCACCGGTAAAGCCGGACCGAAAGCCCGGAGAACAGCGCCTCGGGATCGAGAGGGAGATTCTTCCGTTTTGAGAATGGATACCATCAGGCGACCGCGCGCGGCCCTTCAGTCCTTGTTGTCCGCTTCAGGGGCGCAAACCCGCTGGAGTTTCTTGTTGGAAGGCTTGATTCGTGGCGTGTTTGACCTTTCCCGTCAGCGTCGTCGGTCCGTCTCAGGCCTACCGTAAGCTCTGCTCGATAAATCAACAACCAAGGGACGCAGTGCCCCCGCCTCGCCATGACACCCGTTTCCATCTTCAACGACGTGATCGGCCCTGTCATGCGCGGGCCGTCGAGTTCGCATTGTGCGGCAGCGCTTCGTATCGGCCGGCTGGCGCGGGATTTGATGGACGGTGAGGTCACCGAGGTGCTGGTGGAGTTTGATCGCGAGGGCTCGCTGCCGACCACGCATGAGAGTCAGGGGAGTGATATGGGGCTCTTCGGCGGCTTGTTGGGCTGGGATGCGGATGACGAGCGTCTCCCGAACTCCGCGCGGGCCCTCGAAGAAGCCGGGATCAGACTGCGCATCGATACCGTCGATGTCGGCGATCCGCATCCGAACACCTACCGCCTCACGCTGCGCAACGAACGCGAAACGCACTCGCTCATCGCCATCTCTACCGGCGGTGGCATGATGGAGGTTCTCAGTATCGACGGCGTGAACCTGTCCATTGACGGCGGCTATCATGAAACCCTGATCTGGATGCGGAAGGAGGATGCAGATAAGAGTGGCTGCATCACGCCGGCCGATGAAGTCATCCAACACGACCTGGGTGACATTACCCTCTGGCAGGTCAAGGCCAACACCTTCGCCCGATCCGATTTATTCAATCCTATCTGTGTCAAAACGCTCTCGCCGGTGCTCCCAGTGCCTTCGCGCAAAGACCTGCGGGTGCCCTTCACAAGCTGCACGGAAATGCTGCACCACGATGGCGACAAACGCACCCCGCTCTGGCAACTCGCCATCGATTATGAGATGGCACGTGGCAACTTCTCGGAGCGTGAAGTCATCGACAAGATGATCGCCATCGTGCGCATCCTGCGGAAATCCATCGCCAGCGGCATTGCGGGCACGAGTTATGAAGATCGTGTCCTTGGTCATCAAAGCGGCCGTTTTTTCGATCTTATGAAGTCTGGACGCCTGCTTGATGGCGGCGCGCTGAACCGCATCGTGCTCTATGTCACCGCTTTGATGGAAGTGAAGAGCAGCATGGGCGTGATCGTCGCCGCGCCGACAGCGGGCGCCTGTGCCGCGCTACCCGGGGCCGTCCTCGCCATGGCGGAGGCGATGGACAAGGACGAGGAAGAAATGGCGAGGGCCATGCTGGCCGCCGGACTGATCGGCGTCTTTATCGCCAGCCGGTGGACCTTTGCGGCGGAGGTCGGTGGTTGTCAGGCCGAGGGGGGCTCAGCGGCCAGCATGGCGGCGGCGGCACTCGTGACGCTCGCGGGTGGGACCCGCGATCAATCCATCGCCGCAGCCTCGATGGCCTTTCAGAGCATGCTCGGCCTCATTTGTGATCCCATCGCGAATCGCGTCGAGGCACCATGCCTCGGAAAGAACGTCATGGCGGCCAGTAACGCCCTTTCCTGTGCCAACATGGCGTTGGCCGATTTTGATCCGCTGATCCCGCTCGATGAAGTCATTGACGCGGCGAAGGACGTCTCCGCCATGATGCCCCGAGAACATCGCTGCACCTCGCTCGGGGGACTGGCCATCACGCCGACCTCGCTGGAGATCGAAAGGAAGCTGGCGTCCTTCAAAACGAAATCCTGCGGCGGTTGCGGCTGTCACTGAACATCCTCCTTTCTTTGCGACTCACGCAGCCGCCTGCCGGAAAATGGTGGAGTCATTTCGGCCTACCTAAATGGTGATGCCAACGGATGGACCCTCGAAAGCACGGTGACGAGGCTCCTTCCATGGAAAGCCCGGACCAGCCCTATCTCCTCCCCGACGATCCCATGAGCCTTCGCACCAAGCGGCTACCAGTTCAGCGAAGTGTCCAGCGCGATGCAGAAAGCAATTCGCCGGGCCGACGCGAAACTCGCTGGCTACTGGGCGATGGAACTCTGGGAGAGCGGCTTCGGCCTGTATTGCTGGAAGCGGCTTCTCACCGTGAACGCGGAGGACTGCTGGGGCATCCTCACTGCGGAAGTGAAGGCACTGCACGACGTCTACCTTGTTGTGAACGAGGGCCTGCCCGCCAAGCAGCACCGGGGGCGCATCTTCATCTCCAAGGCGACTGATAGGCATTTCCTTTTTCAACCCCTCGGCTCCCTTCCCGCCGAAGGCCCGGGGTCGGTGGGGTTCGGCTTGTGCAGCGTCGTGGCGAGTTCGGAGGCGTCGATGAAACCGTCGGCATTCGCATTGCCGGATTCGATGTGCTGGTCGCCGTGATGCTTCGCCTGCACATCGTGCGGCAGGTATTCGGCGAGGTTCAGTTTTCCGTCGTGGTCTTTGTCGGCCGCCTTGAGGATGCGGGCGATCAGCGGAGTGTCGTCTGCGGCCAGCAGGGTGGCAGCGGAGAGGAAGAGGATGGCTCTCATGACGGACCGGAATGGGCTGCAACTCACTCCGCACCACGCTCCACCTTGCGGTAAAGAAACGCATCCGAAGTGACGAGCGAGGTGAGGAGCGCCTTCATGCTACCGCCGTTGTCGCGATAGGCTTTGTGGGCGGCCTGCAGGACGGGCGCGTCGTTGAGGGTTTCGTTGCGGCCCATCCAGAAGCGGAAGGCGTGGCGGACGAAGACCTGCTCGACGCGCTCGCTTTCGGCGAGCTTGGCGATCATCTCAAGGGCGTTGGAAACGGGGCCGTCCAGCTTGGGATCGCCGGAGTCGATGATCTCGCCGGTGGCGTCCACGGGCTTGTCGAGCTCGGTGGTGCGGAAGAGGCCGGCGTGGTTATACATCTCGAAAGGCAGTCCCAGAGGGTCCATCTTCTGGTGGCAGGTCCAGCAGTATTTCTCCTTCGTCACGCGCATGCGCTCACGCAGCGTGCTTTGCGGCTCGACGGGAAGCTGGGCATCGACGGTGATGGGCACATCGGGAATGCCGCCACCGAGCAGGCGCTCACGAATCCAGATGCCACGATGGATGGCGTGGTTGTCCATGGCGTCGGATTGTGAGACGAGCCAGGCGGGATGCGTCAAAATGCCGAGGCGCTGACCTTCGGGTGCAGTCGCCAGAACGCGCTCGGGTTTCATGGAGCCGGCACCGAAGGTGGGACGGCTGACACGGGCGTAGATCGGCGGTCCGGTCAGATTGGCCTGGGCCACGTCCACGTTGGCACCACCGCCGCGTTTCCGTTCCTTCCTGGCGTTGTCGATTCTCTTCTCCGCCGCCGTGAGCTGCCTGCTTTGCTGGGTCAGCGACTTTTGCGCAGCCTTGTCCTCGGGATTGTCCTTCAACCGGGCTTCCAGCGCGGCGACTTCCGCCTTCAGCGTTTTGAGTTCAGCGACTTCCTTTTGCGCCTCTTCTTCTTCGGCCTTCTTCTTCGCGGCGATGGCGGCAGCCTGCTCTTCCTTCGAGTGTTTTCTGCCGAAGTAGGTGTTGTCATTCTTGGTGGCCACAACGCGCTGCGTGGTGAGCAGTTCCTTGAGCACGTTTTTGTCTTCCGCGAGGACCAGCTCGATCAGGCGATCCGTGCTGGCCGTGGCGT
>NZ_JAGRPF010000183.1 GCF_020439865.1 Prosthecobacter sp. | reverse complement strand
GGCCGAACCAGTTCAGGGTGAAGTCCTGCCCCTGACCGCCGGGAACCCCCTGTGAATCGACCCAGCCGACGCCGCCACCGGCGGATCCGAAGATGCTCCAGGTCGCGGTCGGATCCCACCATTCGATCGACGGAGCGGCGGAAAGCCCGAGATAGCGATTCTCGGAGCCTTGCTCGAACCAATTGGCCATGACGGAAAACTTGTTGCGCACGGCGAGTGCGGAGCCGTTTTTGAAGTACAGCCCAAACATCTCCGGCGTGCGCCAGGAGATGATGAACGGTACGATGCGGTAGTTGAATGTCGTGTCACCACCCACCTTCCACAGCATGCCGGTTTCAAAATCGAAGCTGTTCTGCGTCCATGGTTTGAGCTCGGACGGCACGGACTGGGAAAAAGCGGTCGTGCCCAGCAGCAGGGCAGAGACGAAGCAGGTGAGGAGACGGGACATGGATTCATGCTATCTCCGGGCCTTACGATTTCCAGTGAGGAGTTGTTTGCCGCCTTGATGGGCGTCGAAGGTTTCGGAAAGGGACGCAGCGGTTGAAGAATATTTTTCTTCGGATCGTGTTTGCGGCGGGCTTGGTCCCCGCCACGATGTGGTCCCACCAAACCTGAATCCAACCTTCCATCACGCATGAGTTCCCCCCGCGTCCTCCTCACCACCACGTCATTCCAGGACACTCCCGGCATCCATCACGACATGCTGGAAAAGGCCGGATTCGAGATCGTCCGCGAACGCGGACCGCTCCCAGAGAGCCGCATGCTGGAGCTTGCCGGTGACTTCGACGCCTTCCTTTGCGGTGACGATGCCTTCACCCGTGCCGTCATTCAGAAATCCCTCCCGCGCCTCAAGGTCATCTCCAAATACGGCATCGGCCTCGACAAGATCGACTTGAAGGCCGCCACCGACCTCAAGGTTCCCGTTCTCTTCACGCCCGGAGTGAATCACACCACCGTTGCCGAGCACACCTTCGCGTTGCTGCTCGCTGTCGTCCGCAACCTCGTCGTCGAGGCCAATCATGTTGCTGCGGGCAGCTGGACGCGCATCACCGGCAACGAACTTTGCGGCAAAACGCTGCTGCTCGTCGGTCTCGGCCGCATTTCGAAGGAAGTCGCCACCCGAGCGCGTGCATTCGGCCTGCGTGTTCTCGTTTACGCCAATTACTGGGACGAGGATTTCGCTCGCTGGTATGACCTGGAACGCGTCGAAGATCTCGACGAGGGACTCAAGCAGGCCGATTTCATCTCGCTGCACACGAAGCTTACCGAAAAGACGAAGGGGTTGATCGACGCCCGCCGCATCGGTCTTCTCAAACCCGGTGCCGTCATCGTCAACACCGGTCGTGGCGAACTCATCTCGCTCGCTCCGCTCGTTGAGGCCATCAAGGCCGGCAAGATCCGTTACGGCGCTGACGTGCTCGACCAGGAGCCGCCGCCCGCCAATCATCCGCTCCTCGGTCTCCCCGGCACGGTGCTCACCCCGCACATCGGCTCCCGCACGCACGAGAGTGTGCAGCGTCAGGCCAGTTGCGCCGTGGAAAATCTCACGCGATTCCTTGCGGGCAAGGAGCCCATCGCCCGTGCCAACCCGTTCTGATTTACATCCTCTCTCACCCAACCATCATCCCTTCCCACGACCATGAGTCTCTCCATCAAACCCCGTGAATCCTGCGCCTTCGATCAACTCTCGCTCGGCGAAGTCATGCTCCGTCTCGATCCCGGCGAAGGCCGCATCCGCACCGCGCGTCATTTCCAGGCGTGGGAAGGCGGCGGTGAATACAACACCTCCCGCGGCCTGAGAAAATGCTTCGGCTACAAGACCGCCGTCGTCACCGCCTTCGTGGACAACGAAGTCGGTCACCTCATTGAGGACTTCATCATGCAGGGCGGTGTCGCCACCGACTTCATCCAGTGGCGCGCGGATGACGGCATCGGCCGCACAGTGCGCAACGGCCTGAATTTCACTGAGCGCGGTTTCGGCATCCGCGGTGCCGTCGGCAATCCTGACCGTGGCAACACGGCCGCTTCGCAGCTCAAGCCCGGCGACATC
>NZ_JAGRPF010000182.1 GCF_020439865.1 Prosthecobacter sp. | reverse complement strand
CTGGGCACGCCGCCGCAGGTGATCGAGCTGATCGCCCGCGGGATCGACATGTTTGACTGCGTTTTGCCCACGCGACTGGCGCGAAACGGCACCGCCTTCACCCACGAGGGCATGATGAACCTGCGAAACGCCTGTTATGCGAAGGATTTCCGTCCCATCGCCGAAGACACGCATCCTCTCTGCCAGGGCTTTTCACGGGCCTACATCCGCCATCTGGTGCAGGCCCAGGAGATTCTGGGTTTGCGGTTGATTTCTCTGCATAACCTGCATTTCTACGCGTCCCTCACGTCCAGGGCACGTCAAGCGATCGAACAGGGTTGTTTCGCCGAGTTCCGGGCAGAGGTCGTCGCGAAATACAAGCCCTCCAACGTCAGCTCCGAATCATGAACATATCCTCTCTCGAAAACACCCTCTTCTTTGCCCAAGCCGCAGGCCAACAGGGTGGTATCCTTGGCAGTCCCATGATGCTGCCGATCCTCATGATCGTGGTGATGTACTTCGTCATCTTCCGCCCGCAGCAGAAGCGCATGAAGGAGCACCAGAAGCTCATCGCGAGCGTCACTGTGAGCGACCACGTCATCATGGAAAGCGGTGTGCATGGCATCATCACCAGCGTCAAAGACCGCACCGTGATGGTCAAGATCGCCGACAACGTCAAAGTCGAATACGAGCGGAGCAAGATTGCCGCCGTGACCAAGAAGTCCGATGTCGTCGAAGCGACCGCGGCCTGATCTGCATCCGCCTGATTTTCCCAACCTCCAGCCAACCCGTCCATGAATCCGTTCGCCACCTTCTTTGTCGGAGCATCCATCCTGATGATGCTCCTGGTTTACATCGGCACCGCCGTGCACAAAACCAAGCGCTGGGTGGGCACGCTGCTCGTCGCGCTGACCGCCTTCTCCGCCATCTACACGGCGAAGACGATGGGCCTCAAGCTGGGCATCGACCTCCAAGGCGGCAGCGAGTTCATCGTGCAGCTTCAACCCAGCGACAACGATGACGGCACCAAGAAGGAGGTCACCAGCTCGGATGTACAGCAGGCGATCGACATCCTGCAGAAGCGCCTGAGCCCAAACGGTGAGAAGGATCTCACGCTGCAGCCTGAAGGCACGGACCGCGTGGTGATCCAGATGCCCGGCATCTCCGACGAGGAAATCGCCGATGTGCGCAAGGTCATTCAAACGGTCGCACATCTCGAGTTCCGCCGGGTGCATCCCGACAGCCAGGCCAAGCTGGAGCAGATCAAGGCGCGCGGCGGCATCAAGGAGCCCGGCTGGATCGAAATGCCCTACCGCACTCCGGTCACCGCCAAGGACGGCACTGTCATCGCCAAGTCCGAACTCGTCCGAGACACCGCCGACATTGAAGGCAAATACGTCTCCAAGGCCTACCGCACCGTCGATGCCGAGGGCAACAAGGTCGCGCTGCAGTTCGACAGCGAGGGCGCCAAGCTCTTCGACGAACTGGCAGCCGTGCATTACCAGAAGGAAATGGCCATCATCGTGGACGGTCAGATTCACTCCGCTCCAAGGCTTCAGGCCAAGCAGTACGGAGGCCGCGCAGAGATCTCCGGCGGTGGCAGCAGAGGCTTCTCCCAGCAGGAGGCCGACACGCTGGCAACCCTGCTGAGCAATCCGCTGAAGAATCCGATGAAGATTCTCTCGGAGAGCTCGGTCTCCTCCGCCTACGGTCAGGCCGCCATCAACCAGGGCAAATGGGTGCTCGTGGCAGGCCTCATCATCACCACGATCTTCATGCTGATCGTCTACCGTCTCGCCGGCATCGTGGCGATCGTCGGACTTGTGATCAACCTCTGCGTTCTGTTCGGCTCGATGGCGCTGTTCGGCTTCACGCTCACCATGCCGGGCATCGCGGGTATCGTGCTGACCATCGGCATGGCTGTGGACGCCAACGTGCTGATCTACGAACGACTGCGTGAGGAAATGGAGGCCGGCAAGACCTTCACCGGCGCGCTCGAGGCCGCGTATGAGAAGGCGTTCTCCGCCATCGCCGACTCGAACATCACCACGCTCATCTCCGCCATCATCCTCGTCGTCATCTCCGGCGGTCTGGTCAAAGGCTTCGCCGTCACCCTCATGATCGGTCTGGTCTCCTCCATGATTGGCGCACTCATCGTCACCCGTGTGATTTTCATGTGGGCCATCGACAAGTCCATCCTGACCAACCTCAAGACCACTCACATCGTTCCGGACAAGGTGTTCGACATCCTGTCATTGGCTCCGAAATTCATCATCGCCTCGCTTGTCGTCACCGCAATCTCGCTTGGCACCGTCATCATGAAGGGCGATCAGAGCTTCGGCATCGACTTCCGCGGCGGCGCCCGCGTCGACGTCGTCTTGAAGGAAGGAAAGAACATTACCGACGCCGAGTTGAACGCCCTGATTGCCCCGCTCAAGCAGCCAGAGGGCAAGGCCATCGGCACCGCCTACATCCAGCGAAAAACCGATCCGACCAACGGCTCCGAAAACATCAGCGTCCGCTGTGAAGAGCTCAGCGGCGCCGTGATCCAGGGTGCCATCAACAAAAAATGGACTGGCGATACGATCAGCGGCACCAGCATCGCCACCGTCGGCTCCGTCATCGGCGAAGAGCTCAAGAAACAGTCCTCCGTGGCCCTGGCTTGTGCTCTTCTGGCCATTTTCCTCTATCTCATGCTCCGATTCGAGTTCGCCTTCGCCGTGGGCGCCATCGTGGCCCTCTTCCACGACGTCCTCATCGTCCCGGGCCTCTGCGTGCTGTTTGGCCAGGAACTGAGCGTCATCCATGTCGGTGCGCTGTTGGCCATCGCCGGTTACTCCATCAATGACACGATCATCGTGTTTGACCGCATCCGTGAAACGATCCAGCGCGGCACCGGCGGCAGTATGCGTGAGATGATGAACGAAGCCATCTGCAAGACGCTCAGCCGCACGATTCTGACCAGCTCGACCACGCTGGCCCCCATGGTAGTTCTTCTATTCCTTGGCAATCCGGCCATGCTCGAGTTCGCCATGCCGATCACGATCGGCATTCTCCTCGGAACCTACTCGTCCATCTTTATCGCATCGCCGCTCGTGCTGTGGTACGCGAAGAAGACCGGCACCAGCCTAAAGCGCCAGGTGCTCGACGCGCAGATCGAGCAGATGAAGGCCCAGCAGTCCATCGCCGCAGCGGCGGCTGCCGGCGGCAAGGCGTAAACCGGCCACAACTCATTCCACGGCAGGCGATCTCACCGGTCGCCTGCCGTTTTTATTGCACCGTGTCAGGTGTCTGGCTGGAGAGACGATGCATTAGAGAAACAGACTGCGAATCGGAACTCTGGTCGTCCCATCAACCTCCGATGAGGTGACTCTGAAAGCGTCGCCAAACCGCCACCGACAAATGTCACCACACAAAAAGGCGGGCATCGCTGCCCGCCTGCGCCCGCCTTGTAGGGATTTGTTTTGAGTTACTGCGGAGTCGGCGCGGGGGCCGGAGTCGGAGCTGGAGTTGCGGGAGCAGCAGGTTTCACTTCCTCCGTCGGCGTCGCCGGTGTTCCCACCGGTGCGCCCAATGGCGGAACTGTCGGAGCGGCTGGAGTCGCTGTGCCGCCCTTTGGACCGTTGGGATCGTCCGGGGCAAGTGTGGTCGCCGCTGCAGCTTGGACAGCGGCTTCCTCCGCCTTTTTCTTGGCTGACGCCAGCTTCGCGGCATTCGCCCGGGCCTTTTCATTCGACTGCTTGAGGTAGGACTGATAGTCCGGACCGCTGCCGGTGATCGTCACGGGCGTTCCGACCACCGTGTGGGCGAACAGGATCGGCGCCATCTTGGACGGCAGACGAATGCAGCCGTGCGAGGCCCGGCGTCCGGGCCGCGGAATCGGGCCGATGTGCATGCCCACGCCATCGCCGGTGAGGCGCATGAAGTAGGTCATCTTCGCGGCTTCGAAACGCCCGCCAGGAGGAAGCAGGTCACGCCCCTGCTTGAAGTCGGAGTTCACCAGCTTGCCGTTCGCATCGTAGCCCTTGCCGTAGAGGTTGGAGACCTTGTCTTTGATCTTCTCGAGGATTTTGAACTCACCCGTTGGCGTCGGGAAGCTGGGAATTCCGCTCGCCACATACGTCCAGCCGACCACATCGTTGCCGTTGTAGAGAATGGCGCGCTGGACGTCCACGTTGATGCGGATGCTCGTGATCGGCTTGTCACCGCCCGTCCACTCGCCCGGATACTTCCATTCCTCTTTCACCGGTTCGGGCGGAGGAGCCGGCGGCTTTTTGCGGAACAACTGGCAGGAGGCCAGCAACACCGTGCCGGCGGCAAGACCGGCGCGCAGAATCACAAGGGAGGGTTTCATTTTCACGGCGCCGATTCTAAGTGCCGTGTTTACGCCGCTCAAGCTGCGTGTGGCAGTTTATTTTTCGCAAAGATCGAACAATTCCGACGCTGAGGAAATGAGCACATCGGCTCCGCATTCCATCAGTTCCGCCTCGCTGCGAAATCCCCAGCACACGCCGATGGCCCGCATGCCGGAGTTCTTCGCAAACTGCATGTCGATGCCCGAATCGCCCACGTAGACCATCTCGTCGGTTTTCAAACCGAGAAACGCCGCCATCTCGTGCGCCCCGTCCGGCGCGGGCTTGCGCGGCACCTCGGCACGCTGACCTAGGATGTGATCAAACACCGCTTTGCCAAAAAAATGCTCCGTCATCGGCACCGTGAAGCGATGCGTCTTGTTCGAAATCACGCCCAGTTTGAGGCCACGGCCTTTCATCTCCGCCAGCATCTCCTCGATGCCCGGATACGGCTGCGTCTGCGCGTTCCACAACACATCGTAATGCGCACGGTATTCCTCCACGCAGACCTTGATCAGTTCGTCACTGCGCACGGATTCGGGCAGCGCCCGCTCGACGAGTTTTTCCATCCCGTCGCCCACCATCTGCTTGAACACTTCCTTTTCGCAGCGCGGATACCCGCGCGCATCCAGCATGCGGTTGATCGATTCCGCGATGTCCGCGAGCGAGTCGATCAAGGTTCCGTCGAGGTCGAAAATAAAGGCTTTGAGGGTGGGCATGCTTCCTCATGCCGCGAAATGCCGTGCGATCAACTTGCCAGACCGCCGGATGCAGCGAAAAAGCCCCATGCTCACCGATTACCACACGCACACACCGCTTTGCCTGCACGCGGAGGGCAATCCGGTCGATTACGCGCGCCACGCGCAGAGCATCGGCCTCGCGGAGATCGGCCTTTCGGATCACAACCCGATGCCGGAGCACTATGACGACTGGCGCATGCCGATCTCCGACCTGCCGCGCTATTTTGAACTGGTGAACGAGGCCCGCGAGGCGCTGCCGGACTTTCCTATCCGGCTCGCGCTCGAGTGTGACCACATCGACGGCTATCAGAAGTGGATCGACGAGACTGCCGCCATGGCGGACTGGGACTATCTGATCGGCAGCGTGCATTACATCCACGACGGCATCGCCGTGGACGATCCGAAGCACGTCTCGCGCTGGAAGACCTCTGCGGACATAGAACACATGTGGGGCATGTATTGGAAACTCTACGAGCAGATGATCCGCACGAAGCAGTTCGACTTCCACGCGCACCCCGATCTGGCGAAACGCTTTGGCCTGCGCCCCGAGGGCGATCTGCGGCACTACTACGAGCCGGTGATCCAGGCGCTCGTCGATACGAACGGCATCCTCGAGGTCAGCACCGCCGGCCTGCGCAAAGACGTGCGCGAGATCTACCCCGCCCGCGAGATGCTGGAGATGGCCTTCAGCGCAAACGTGCCGATCGTCATCAATTCCGACGCCCACGTGCCGACGGATGTCGGCGTGGACTTCGACAAGGCGTTCGAACTCGTCCGCAGCGTCGGTTACACGACGACGGTGCGCTTTGAAAAACGTCAGCGTAAAGTCGTGCCACTGCCGGAGACCTGGCCCCTATGATTTGGAAAGCACGTCAGCACACGATCGAGTTCCCCCGCCGCCCGCTGGTGATGGGGATCGTGAACATCAACGACGACTCCTTCTGCGGCGACGGCACGCTGGATCCCACGGCGGCGCTCGCACAGGCGGAGCAGCAGCTCAACGAGGGCGCTGACATCATCGACATCGGTGCCGAGAGCGCGCGCACGAATCGTGAAGCGATCAGCGCGAACGAGGAGGTGGACCGCCTGCGGCCTTTCATGGCCAAGTGGCCGGAACTGAAGGCGCGTTTCAATGCTCCGCTGCTTTCGATCAACACCTGGCGGTCCGACGTCATTGCTGAAGTGCTGCCGCTCGGTGGCGACCTCATCAACGATATCAGCGGCCTGCCGGACGCCTTCAACGCGAAGCTCTGCGCCGAACACAACGCCGGGCTGCTCATCATGCACAGCGTCGGTCAGCCAAAAGTGCCGCACACGCATGTGCAGTATCCGAGCATCATGGACACCCTCGACCGCTTCTTCGAGCAGCGCCTCGTCATGGCCGAGAGCGTCGGCCTGCCGCGTGAGAACATCATTCTCGATCCCGGCATCGATTTTGCGAAGCAGCGCGATGACAATCTGACGATCTACCGCGAGTTGGAAAAGCTCCAGCGCTTCGGGCGGCCCATCCTGCTGCCCGTTTCGCGCAAGACGGTCATCGGCGACGTGCTCGGCGTGCCTGCGCTCGAACGCGACCCGGGAACCGTCGCCTGCATCGCAGCCGGCGTCAGCCGAGGCGCGCAGATTTTCCGAGTGCACAACGTCAAAGCCGCTGTTCAGGCGGTCAAGATGCTGTGGGCCATCGAGAGCGTTCGTTGAAAAGATCAGGCGGCGCCTTCTTCCGCCGCAGGTTCTTCCGCAGAGGATTCTGCAAGCGCCACTTCAGCCTCTTCGGCCAGTGTCGTTTCCTCTATGGATGCTTCCGTCGGGACTTCTTTCAGCACCGGTTCAGCGGCCTCCGGCTCTGCTTCAGCAGCCTCAGCTTCGGGTGTTTCCTCTGCTGCAGGAGCCTCTTCCGGAGCTCCTGCCAGCGCCGCTTGAGCCGCCTCGGCCAGCGCTTCTTCAGCCAGTGACTCTTCCACCGGGGCTTCTTGTTGTTCTGCCTCCGCAGCAGGAGCTGCCTCGGCGCTTTCGGCCGGAGCTTTGTCTTTCGCTTGCGCCTTGGTGGCCGGAGCTTCTTTCTTCGCGGCAGGTTCGCCCTGCACGCCAAGGAAGACCATGCCGTCGCTGTATTCGATCACGTAGCCTTCGTTTGCCAGCCAGCGGATGTCCTTGATGACACCCACCTGCTCTTCGGTCGGCGGCCTCGGCGTGTCGGACGCCGGTTGCTCGGGTGCGGCCGGGGATGGAACAATCGATTCCACCAGCTCATGCAAAATCATGCCGTGGTTCTTCTTCAAGATCTCCACGATGTCGGCCAGACGGTCGGAGAACACCATGCCGGATTCGACCGCACGGGGTTTGACGCGCGAGACGAACTGCTTGCCAGCACGACGCTTGAATAGCTTCATGCCGCGACGCTCCAGACCGGCGCCCAGCTTCTGCGAAATCTCAAACAGATGCTTCCGCGCCGCGTCCACCGCCTGACGGAGCATGATGAAGAACACATGCGACAGCTTCTGCTTGTCGATGTTACCAGGAACCGTGGCGTCACGCACTTCGATGACGGCATCGTTGCCAAACGTGCGGCGGAAATGCGCCTCCATGTCGGCACGGGAGTTGAGCACGGTGGGTTCACCTCCTTCGGGCACTTCGCCCTTCAGGCAGACCCAGCGGCGTCCCTTGCTCATGTTTTCCTTCCACTTGGCGACGAGTTCCGGATTCGCCTCCACGCGGATGCGACGCTTGAAGTCGTCGATCGACATGTTGGAAAAGCGCTCGCGATGCAGCCGGATGACACCGGTTTGATAGCTGTGATGGCTCGGCGGACCGATGAGCTCGCCGCTCATGCCGCAGACGGCCACGGAGGCAAACTCACCCTTCGGAGCTTCGAGTTCGATCTCCTCGACGCGGTAAAACTCATCCAATGCGGCGCTGTGCAGCACATGAGCGAGCGCTTCATCGCGTGTGAGGAAGAGGCTGCCGTCCGCAGGCACGTGATAGAGACCCGTGGCACGCTCCTCCGCACAGCGGAAGCGCACCATGAAGCGATCACCGCCGGCGAGCACGAGACGTGCGGCGTCAAACATGCTGAAGGCATGCCCGGTCTGGCGCACGTGCGCGGCGAGCGCATCCACCGCCTTATCCTCCGGAAAGATCGTGATCTGCACATCCTTCGGAATCTCGACCCATTCACGCTGCGGCGGGCCGCCACGGTCACGATCTCCGAATCGACGCGGGCCACGACGGTCATCGCCATCGCGGCGGGGCGGGCCACCTTCACCACGCGGACGGAATCCGCCGCCTGGGCGGCCTCCTCCGGGGCCATCGCGACGCGGTGGCGGGCCGCCGCTGCGACCGCGATCGCCAAAGCCGCCACGACGATCATCGCGGCCACCGCGCTGCGGACGGTCTTCGGCTCCAGCATAGCGTTGCTTGATCTTCTCCTCCTTACCGAACTCGCCCACCCACGCGGGCATCATTTTCAAATCGGAAAGATCGACCAGGCCGGCTTGAGGTTGCGGCTGGTTGTCAGAGCTGGTTTCGGGTTCGGTCATACGATCGGTCGTGAAAGGGCCGCGACTATGCCTCGAATCAGCTTTGTCGCCAGCTTTGTTCGTGTGGCGTTTTCTTGGCACGGCGCTATGTGAATAACCCCATGCCGGCCGCACCCATCACCTTTTTCAACCGACTCACCCAGCGCATCGAGACTGAGGCGGTGTACGGCGAGGGCTTTCTGCGCTTCACCTACGAGAACCCGCTGGGAGCGCTCCCGCTGCACGCGCTGGTGAAACGGGCCGCGTTCTCACGCTGGTATGGAGACCGCATGGACGCCCCAGCCAGCCGCGCCAAGGTCGCCCCTTTTCTCGCCACCTACGGCGTGGATGTCAGCGAATTCGCCGACGCCCCAGACTCCTTCCGCACCTTCAACGAGTTCTTTTACCGCAAGCTGAAGCCGCAGGCTCGCCCCATCGCCGCGGGTGAAAACGAGATCGCCTTCCCCGCAGACGGCCGCCACCTCGTGCTGCCTGACATCGCCGCATGTGACGACTTCTTCGTCAAAGGCATCCGCTTTGACCTCCCCTCCCTCCTGCGTGACTCCAACCTCGCCGGGCGCTTTGCCCGCGGCAGCATGCTCATCTCACGTCTCTGTCCGGTGGACTACCACCGCTTTCATTTTCCGTGCGACGGAACTCCTGAGGCCTCCCGCCTCATCGACGGGCCGCTCTATTCCGTCAGCCCGATCGCGTTACGCCGCCGGGCCAGCATTCACTGGGAAAACAAACGCGAGATCACTGTCCTGCGTTCTCCGGCGTTGGGGGCTGTCCTCCTGCTCGAAGTTGGCGCCACCTGCGTCGGTTCCATCGTGCAAACGTTCGCGCCAGGCACGACCATCGCGAAAGGCGATGAAAAAGGCTATTTTCGTTTCGGCGGCTCCTGCTGCATCACGATCTTCGAACCCGGCAAAATTCGCTTCTCCGACGATTTGATCGAGCACAGCAAAGTCGGCCGCGAGGTTTACGCCCGCATGGGCGATGTGTGCGCTCACGCTCTCGGGTGAAACCGACGATGCACGTCCTTCAGCCGCGCCTGATCCACGTGGGTGTAGATCTGCGTCGTCGAGATGTCCGCGTGTCCGAGCATCTCCTGGATCACCCGCAGGTCGGCACCGTTGTTGAGGAGATGCGTGGCAAAGCTGTGCCGCAGCGTGTGCGGATGCACGCGCGCGGGATCGATGCCGCACAAGGCCGCGCGCTCCTTCACAATCTGCTGGATGCGCGCCGGCGTCAGCCGCGTGCCGTTGCGTGAGATGAAGATGTGGCTCTGCGATTTGGGTTTCACCAGCGCGGGCCGCGCGTGCTCGACGTAGGCGGCGATCGCCTCGCGGGCTGCGCCGCCCACGGGTGAGAGCCTCGTCTTGGACCCCTTGCCCGTGACGCGAATCCAGCCCTCTTCGAGACTGAGATTTTCCAGCCGCGCATCGGCGAGTTCTGACAAACGCACGCCGCTCGCATAAAACAGCTCCAGAATGGCCCGATCGCGACGGTCCAGCGGCCCGGTGCCATTCACGGACTCGACGAGCCTGCGGACGTCCTGCTCATTCAAGGAGTCCGGCAGATGTTTCTCCTGCCGCGGCGGCAGAATCGGCTCCGCCGGATCGGCGGCGATGTGTTTCCGAGTCGTCAGCCACCGAAAAAAGATCTTCAGTGCGATGAGTTCGATGCGCGCCGACGAGGCGGCGATGCCGTCCTTTTTACGCTGGGCGAGGTAGCCGCTCAGATGCTCCGTGGTCACCGCGGCCACGCTTTCGGACTGGTGCTTTTCTTTGAACCACGAGGCAAAGGCCTCCAGAAACCGGCGCACGAGGAGCTGATAATTCACGGACAGGCCGCGCTCGGTCGCCAGATGGAGAATGAAGCTGTCGATGAGATTCAGCACGCCTCAGCATGGCACGACCGCCCCGGATGACAAAAAATACATTGCCGGAGGCACCGCCCCCCGGCAACGTCAGCCCCCAAGACACGTCACCAGCACTCCACCACTCCTCATTATGGCCTCCTACAACAAAGTCATGCTCATCGGAAATCTGACCCGCGACCCCGAAGTGCGCTACACCCCCAAGGGCAGCGCCGTCTGCGACATCGGTCTCGCGGTGAACCGCGTGTACACTTCTGACAGTGGTGAAAAGGTGGAGGAGGTGACCTTCGTGGACGTCGTCCTCTGGTCCAAGATGGCCGAACTCGCCGGCAAATACCTGCACAAAGGCCGCCCGGTCTTCATCGAGGGCCGCCTGCAGATGGATTCCTGGGAGGACAAGCAGACCGGCCAGAAGCGCACACGCATGCGCGTCGTCGGCGAGCAGATGCAGTTCCTCGGCAGCCCTGGTGGCGACCGCGGCCCTGCCGGCGGTGGTGGTGATGACGAAGGCGGCGGCTACAGCCGTCCTCAGCAGCGCCCGCAACAGCGCCCCGCCTCTCAACAACGTCCGCCGCAGCGTCCGGCTCCTGCCCGTCAAAACGATGAGTTCGGCGAAGGTCCGATCACGGATGGCATGGAAGACGACGACATTCCGTTTTGATCGTCGAGGAAAGGAATATCGAATCACGAACAAGGAATGATGAACCTTGAAGGCCGGAAGGTGGCCGGCAGTCATCATTTCATCATTCAAGGGTCCTTGTTCGATGTTCGATACTCAGATCCCGCACTTAGAATGCGCAAGATTCGCATCGTGAGGCTGCGTTAACTTCGCCTCCATGAAACCAGCCATTCTCCTCTCCCTTCTTGTCAGCGCCTCGCTGTTCGCTCAAACCGCCGCGCCCAAAGCTCCGGCCAAACCGAAGGGGCCGACCATTCCGGCGGATGCGCAATGGCATGATGTGACGACCTGGGGCGTGGAAGGCCGCGGGTGGGGCGATCAGGAGCGCAAGCGCTGGTTCGATCGACTCCCGGCGAAAGCCGAAGGAAAAGTCACGCCCGCCGTGTGGGGCCTCAGCCGTGACAGCGCGGGCATGATGGTGCGCTTCAAGACCAACGCAGACGCAATCTACTGCCGCTACGATTTGATGGACTCCGGCATCGCCATGCCCGCGATGCCTGCGACGGGTGTGAGCGGACTCGACCTCTATGCGCGCGATGACAAAGGCCAGTGGCGCTGGGTCACCTGCACAAAGCCGGACAAGCAGCACGTCGAAGCCGTGATGATCAGCGGTCTCACTCCCGGCGAGCATGAATTCTGCGCGTACCTGCCACTCTACAACGGCATCGACAAACTCGAGATCGGCGTGCCTGCGAACGCGAAGTTCGAAGGCCTCGCTCCGCGAAAGGACAAGCCCATCGTCTTCTACGGCACCTCCATCACTCACGGTGCGAACGCGTCACGTCCCGGCATGGTTCACACGGCGATTCTCGGTCGTCGCTTCGACCGTCCTGTCATCAACATCGGCTTTTCCGGCAATGGACGCATGGACGCCGCCGTCGGTGATCTGATCAACGAATTCGAGGCCGCCGTCATTGTTATCGATTGCTGCCCGAACATGGGTCCCGCCGATGTGACAGCGAAGTGCGTGCCGCTGGTGAAGCAACTGCGCTCCAAACACGCGACAACGCCCATCGTCCTCGTCGAAGACCGCCGTTTCACCAATTCCTGGATCACTCCGGCCAAAGCAAAATTCCACGACGACAACCACGCCGCGCTGAAAGCCGCCTACGAGCAGCTCAAGACCGAGAAGGTGCCCAACCTCCATTACATCAGCGGCGATGCGCTCTACGGCACCGATGCCGACGGCTCCAACGACGCCTCCCACGGAACCGACCTCGGCTTCATGCGCCAGGCGGACATCTTCGAACCGGTGCTGCGTGAAGCGCTGAAGTAATCACTTCCCGATCTTGTACAGCGCCTTGTCCGTGCGGATGAACAGGGCGCTGCCATCGGCGATCGGGCTGGCCATGATCGGACCGTCGAGCGTGTTCTGAGCGAGGATTTTAAACTCCTTGGTCGCAGGCACGATGCTCACGACACCTTCGCGGCTGCAGAAGTAGAGTTTGCCATCGGCGAGAATCGGTGAGGCACTGAACTTGCCGCCGAGACGTTCGCGGTAGAGAGCCTCACCGGTCTTCGTGTCCACACAGCTCACGATGCCGCCGTCATCGACGTAAAAGAGCAACCCGTTGCTCAGAACAGGCGAGCACATCTTCGGCGCGTTCTTGTTGTTCCGCCAGGCGATCTCCGGCGTCTTCAGTCCCGCGTACTTCAACGCGATCACCTGCGATTTACCAAACGCCGTGCTGAAGTAAACCTGCTGATCGTCGGCAACAGGCACGGTGGACATGGAGAAGCCCAGCTCACCGTAAGGGATCTTCCACAGTTCTTCGCCGGTCTGCGGATCGTAGCCGTAGATGTTGCTGGCGGCGGAGCTGACGACGGTTGGCCGGCCGTTCATGGTGACGACGAGCGGCGTACCGTAGGCTTTGCGCTGCTGCGCGCGCGGGTCCATCTCGCCGCTGCGCGCTGTTTTCCATGCGACCTTGCCGGTGTTCTTGTCGAACGCGGCGATAAACTGCTGATCGCTGCCGTCGAAGTGCGCGATCAGCTTGTCGCCAAACAAAACGCCGGTCGATCCCGGTCCGTTTTCGTGCATGACATGCAGCTCCTCATTCTTCCACAGCACCCTCAGCGTCTTGGTGTCGAGCGCGACAGTGCCAAAGGAGCCGAAATGCGCGTAGAGGCGCCCTTCTTCGAGCACCGGCGTCGGTGAGGCGTAGCTGTTGAGCTGATGCGCCCACTGCGGGTCCTTCACATTCAGGAGTTCGATGTCGTGGAGGATCTTGCCGCTGTTCCGATCCACGCACAGCACATGAAGGCTGACGGAACCAAGAACCGTGAGCGGCTGGTCACCGGTGTTCGATTCAAGTCGGCGCTTGGCCTCCTCGGGTGTGGCAGGTTTCTCGAAGGCGGTGGTGATCCAGATCTGCTCCCCCCACATCACCGGCGTGGAGTGGCCGCGGCCCGGCAACTCTGTCTTCCAAGCGACGTTGCTCGTTTCACTCCAGGTTTCCGGCAGGCCCGAGGCGTTCGCGCGGCCTTGCGCGGTTCCACGCCACTCGGGCCAGTTGCCGGCATTGGAGACGGAGGTAAGAAGCAGCAGGGGGAGAAGAAGGCGGTGGATCATGGGCGAGAAAAAACGTGGCGGGCGGCGGAGAACTGTCTTTCACTGCCCATGATCATGCGCATCCCGTTTTTTCTTTTCATTTCCGCCGTCGTTCTCAAGGCGCAGACACCGGATCTCGAGAAGTACATCGAAGTGCGCAGCGGCAGCCTTCCCATCATTCTAACGGTGCCCCATGGCGGGACCTTGAAACCGTCGAATGTACTCGCGCGCCGCTACGGGGTCACCGGCATGGATGCCAACACCATCCAGCTGTCCGAAATGATCATCGAGGAACTCGAGAAGCGCTACGGCGGCCGGCCGCACGCGATCATTTCCCGCCTACACCGCACCAAGCTGGACCCGAATCGCGAAATCAAGGAGGCCGCCCAAGGAGATCCCACGGCGGAGGCGGCCTGGCGCCGTTTTCATGACGGAGCCACAGCTGCCTGCGCCAGCGTGATGAAAAAGCACGGCATGGGACTGCTGCTGGACATTCACGGGCATCGCCATCTCGATCAGCGGGTGGAACTGGGCTATCTGGTCAAGGCGGACATGCTGAAACGCTCCGATGCCGAACTGAATGCGGATGCGGCGCTGATCGCCTCCACCAGCATTCGTGATCTCGACAAACGCTCACCTCAAAGCTTTGCAGAGCTGCTGCGAGGACCGCAGAGTTTGGGCGGCCTGCTGGAAAACCGCGGTGGTTTTCGCTGCCTGCCCTGCCCTTCGAAACCAAACCCCGGCCTCCTAGCCGGCTACTTCAGCGGCGTGTATGACGTCGCCGCGCACGGTTCGCGCAATGGCGGCACGGTGAGCGCCATTCAGGTCGAGTGCCCGTGGCACAACGTGCGCGAGCGTCCGGAAGACCAGCGGCGTTTTGCCATCGCACTGGCGGACTCACTCGGCGTCTATTTTGAGATCCACTTCGGCCGGAAGCTGAAGTGACGTCGTCTGCGGCGGCGTGGAATCCGCCCGCTTCGGTTTGTCGCGGCGGGCGACGAACTCACGCACTTCGGCCGGAGTGGACGCGGCCCAGTCGGTGGGAATGCGCTCATCACGGAACCCCCGACGGTGCAGCCAGCCAAAGAAAGCGACGCTGCCGAGTAGTCCGGCATTGAAAGGAAGGCTGAGCGGCAACAGCGCGAGACGTAACAGCCCTTCGGTGAGCGGCTCCCACAGGAAGGCGAACACCACTGCGACCAGCATCATCCACACCGCGCTCTTCAGATTGAGACGCAGGTAATGACCACCGAGCGCAAGAGTCAGCACAACGATGTTCAGCGCGAAAGCGGGATCGCCAAAGGCAGGCAGCCACAAGGAGCCTAAGAAGCACAGACCGACTGCAACAAGAGCCACCAGCGCGCTGGTGCGCGAGTGCCAGAGGATGCCGATGAAAAACCAGATCCAGCAAAGCAAAACCCGGGATGAAGTGAACTGCGCGGTCAGCCCCAGGTTGCCCTCAAGAAACCGGCTCCACGCAAAACAACGGCTCTGCAACGGGCCTTCAGGCAGCGTCGTGCCGAGTCCGGAAAAGGCGTCGGCAAAAAACGGCGCGCACAACACGGCGGTGGTGAAGTGGCGGCGCGCCTCCTCGGGTTTGCCGGCCTGCATGGCGCACCAGCCGAGCCCGTCCCACGAATCGGCAAAGAACGAATCCAGCGCCACAGCCCGACGAAAGGCCAGCGTGGCATCGTCGAAGCGGGACTGGCGGAAACGACTCCAACCAAGGCCGTCGTAGGCGTCGGCGACACCGATTTTCAACGTGAGCACACGAGCAAAGGCGGTTTGCGCGCCAGTCTGATCTCCGCGTCGGTACAAGCTCCAGCCGAGGCCGGCACAGCGATAGGCCTCCGCCATGTCCGTCCTGACCTCGGTGTTGAGGAAATGCTTCTCGGCCTTCTCATAGTCGGCGACAAGAAGCGCGCGCCAGCCACGTGTGAGTTCGGCGTCATGCACGCCGAAGAAAATGAGCGCCGTCAACACAGCCCACGCCGTTGCCGCATAAGGCAGGCTGAAGAGCACATAGGGTGACTTTTTTTCATGCATGCGCTCAATGACGGGAACAAAGAAAAACACCAGAGCGGCACATCCCAGCGCCGTCGCCACCGCCTGCGCCCAAAGCGGCAGCTGAGGGAACAGCAGCCACAATGCGCCGAGCAGCGCGCCGTTCACACTGACGAGACCTGTCTGAAGCACCGCGTCGTTCTTCGCGCGCCTGAGGGCGAGCGCTGAGACTAGGAGCGCACCGCCGAGACTCATGAGGGCGGCTTCAACGGAGAGGATGAAGAGCCCGATGAGCACACACACGCCCGTGAAGCGGTTGTTCGCCGCGAGCATCTGGCCGTAACCACGCAGGGTGTGGTCGAGGACTCGTTTCATTCGGCGGGAAGCAATTCGGAAATCACGAAATCCACCTTAGAGAGGGCTGCGGGCGCGGCAATCATGGAGACTCGTCAGCCACCGGCTATCGAATGCCGGGGGGAGGCCCGCCCCGCCCGCCAGGTCCGCCCGAACGCGGTTCGTGAGTGATGGCGTAACCATCGCGAACAAAATAGCCGTCAGGGTTGATCTGCATGAGCCTTTCAAACAAGGCGCCCGCGGGCTTGATCTGACGCTGGCTGATCAGCGACCAGCCGAGCCAGCTCATGGCGATGGGATCCTCAGGCTGCAGATGATGTGCGCGGTCGAAGTAGGTTTCGGCTTTGCGGAAGTCCCCCTCGTTGAAGAGAAGCTCGCCCGCGATGAGCAGCAGTCTGAAGTTGTACTGATCGATGCTGAGCCCGTTCCGAGCGGCGATCAGCGCCTCCTTCGGTTTTTGCTGCGCCAGAAACGTGTAGGTGAGACCGAGATGTGGTGTGATGGCACGCGGCTCCTGCCGGGCGGCGGCGGAGTAAAACTGCACCGCCTTGTCATAGTCCTGGTTCAGATACGACAACCAACCCACGCGCACGGTTGCCAGGTAGGTGTCGCCTCCGGCGCTCTTGAAGGTCATCATGCTTTCGAGAGCGCCTGCATAATCGTTGTTGGACTCGGCGGTCAGCGACTGCTGCCAGGCTTCGGAGATGGCGGTGAGATTGTCCGCAGCGCGTGCGGTGGTGAAACAGACGAACGTGAAGAGGAGCAGGTGTGTTTTCATGGCTGGGAGAAGAGGGCCTCGTCCGCGTCGCCATTGGGCAGCGTGGGAGTGAAGCCGGTTTGAGTGAAGGTGATCTGGTGTGTTTTGAAGTGGGCGGTGAGGCTGGTGAGACCGCGCACGGGCTCGAGCGTGAACTCGATCTGATGCGGAAGATCGGCGGATCCTTCTGGCAGGGTGGCGATGAGATGGAGGCCGCGAATCGTGGGATACTGGGCATGGCGGATGACCACGCGCTGGGTGCGATGCCCCAGATAAGGCGAGAGGGCGTCCGCCAATGCCCGACCGCGCCGCTTTGCATCCAAAGCAACATAATCCTCCCAGTTCATGCCGCTCTGATAAGCGAAGGGCACGGTGGGCATGGCGAACGAAAGGAGACGCAGGAGCTGCGACCGGGCGCCGATGCTGCTCTGCGTGATCTGCAACGCGTGAAGTCCGAGGACGGCGGTGAGCCGGTCCTTTCCTTCGGCAAACACATACCGGCCAGCTTCATCCAGGGTGGTGCGGAGCTCGGTGTACTCCGATTCACTGGAGCGATACCGCGCAATGCCCGGTGCAAAATGAGCCAGCGTGCCCAGCACGGTGGTGGAGACCGTCGCGGATGCGATTCGGGCTCCAACTTTGGGCACGCCGGCAAAGTTCCAGCGCACACCGCTCTCGGTGCGCGTGAAGAAATTGGTGAGACAGAAAGGAGCTGTCGGCGCATCGCTCTCAGCGCCCGTCTGAAGATGCAGATGAATATGTGGCACGGGGCTGCGTCCCGAGTTGCCGCAGTAGCCGAGCAGATCTCCCGCCGCGACGCACTGGCCGGCTTTGACGATGATGCCGTTCTTCGTGAAGTGCGCGAGCTTGATGACGCCGCCGTAGTCGAGACGCAGGAAAAGATGATTGCCCCAGCTGCGGGCGAAGTTGCAGCCGCCGGGGGCATTGTCGGGCACATCGTCGACGATGCGGATGATTTCGCCGGCGCCAGGTGCGCGGACTTCGAGACCCTGCGTGTAGTAGTGGCTCAGGTCGTCGTCGCATCCGGGAGGACAGGCGCTGTCGTGGGCGTCATGGATTTCAAAGTCGAGCGCGTGTTTCCAAATGCCACGATGGCTGAGCCTGTCGTCGAAGCCCTGCGTGACGGTGATTTCGCGCGATGCGGGCGGCAGGAGATGCGTTTCGTTTTGATGCGGGAAACGCTCGCGACTCAGAGCGGTGGCGACGGCCGCGGCTTCCGGATTTTCAAATGTTCCCAAGGTGGGCAGCAATGAACCTGACTTGTCCCGCAGACGAAGGCAGCAGAGCATGCTCCAGATGGTGAGCAGGTATGGCAGCGGCAGATATTCCCAGCCCGAGCCGCGCAGAAAATGCTGCACCGCCGCCACATTCAGCGCAGCCACCGCACCGGCGACGAAAGCGAGCGCGAGACTGCTCCAGGAGGGAATGAAGTACACGGCGCCGAGCGCCATGCCGGCGAGAAGGTAGTTGTGACCCGCAGACCAGCCGAACCATTGCATGCCGCAGGCTTCAAGCAGCTTCACGACGACGACACCGCCCGCGTAACCCACAACGGCGTTGATCATCGCAACGCGTGACCAGACGAGGATCGCAAACGTGACGGCAATCCCGGCCCACACGTTGGGCAGAAAGAGAATCGTGCCCATGCTGCGAAGAAATGCAGCGACTACAAAGGGCAGAACCGGCTCCGCAGGAAGCGCATAAGGCAGCGCGGCGGAAGCTGCGGCGGCGAGCGGAAAGAAGGTCAGCAGCGTGCCGAAAGTGATGACAAAGGCCACGCTCAACGGCGGCAGTCCCGCATGCAGCGGGAACCAGTGCCAAAGCGCGGCGGAGAGCAGCAGCGTGTAAACCGTCGCAATGACGAGCATGCCGTAGATCGCCGTCGGAGGCAGCGTGGTGTTGCGTGTGATCCAGGCGACCGCCAGAGCGCTGAGGAAGACATTGTAGAGCAGCGTGCCTTCCTTTCGCATGGCCGCAGGAAGGTTCAGAACCCGGGCCATGGCACCACCGAGCAGCGTGGCGATGAGTGCGAACACGAAGTAGCGCGGCGAAAACAGCAGCGTGGCGCAGAGAAGCACGCCTGTTTTCCAGCTTCCGCAGAGGAAGATGGAACTGGCGGCACGGGACACTTCGAGAAGCGGTGCGATGATGGTTTGAAGATGGGGACGGACCGCATCTGAAAGCGCTGACGCCCTCGCCCTGATCTTCTCCCACACGGGAGAAGAGTCGGGACACGAGGGCTCTAGAATGGCCATCTCTAGGAGGGGGGATGGGACTTCCGGGTTCATGGTTTTGGGGTGGTGAAGAATTTGAATCGGATCATTCCGGGCGGTTTGCCGTCAGCAGATGATCGGGGATGCGCTCGAGGCGCTGGACGTAGTCGAGGTCTTCGCGTTCGCGGATGACATCGACGCGGCCGTCGAGGCCGATCATGACCACGGCCGGACGATAGGTGATGAACTGCATGCTCTGGGTGATGTTGTAGGCACCGACAGGATGCATGACGAGATGATCGCCCGTGGTCATCGCCGGCAGAGAGACCTGCTCGCGAATGACATCGATGTTCATGCAGAGGCAGCCGTAGAGTTTGACGGGCTGCGGAAGGCTCTCACGCTGCACCTTGGCGGGCTTCACATTGAAGCGATACCAGTTGCCGCTGTAGAGCAGGTTGATCCCTGCATCGACGATGTAGGCGGTGCCATTGGTTTCATGCACATAGGCCTGGGCCTTGGCGGCCTTTCCAGCGAGCGTGATCGGTCCCGATGCGGTGGTTTGCTTCACGGCAACAACGCTTGTGATGAGATAACCGGCCTCATCGACCAACGCACGGCCGCTTTCGAGATAGAGACGTGGCCGGCGGTCGCGTGGCAGAGAGTTCAGCACGCCGGTGATCGCCTCGGCGTATTTTTCGATGGGCGGAACGATCTGTTCGGCGCTCTGATACGAGTAGTGAAGCGTGCTGAGCGATGGGAAGCCGCCGCCGAGATTCAGATAGCGCAGACTCCAGCCGAAGCTCTCTCTGCAGCGCTCCATGAGCGTGACTAGTTTTTCAGCGGCCGTTTTGTAAGCGTTCGGTTCGAGAATGTAGGTACCGATGTGCGTGTGCAAACCCTGCAGTCGAAGACGGCCCCGGCTCTCGGCGATGCGACGAATGGCGCGCCAGGCCTCGCCGGTTTCGACGCCGAAACCAAATTTGCTCCACACCGGCTGAATGCCTGCGTCGAGCCAGCAGCGGATGGCGATGTCGATGCTTCGTCCCTGTTCCTTCGCGATGGTGTCGAGCAGTAGTAGTTCATCCCAGTTGTCTACCTGGATCATCGCACCTTCGCCGGCGGCGAGCTCGAGACCGGCACGTGACTTGTGCGGACCGTTGAAAATGATGTCACGCCCGGCGATACCGTTGCGGCGTGCTTTTTCATACTCGAACTCACTCACCACCTCGGCGATGCTGCCCTCGCTGTGAAACACGCGGCAGATGGCGTTGAGGTAGTTGGTCTTGTAGCTCCAGGCGAAGCGCGTGTTCGGATAGCGGCTCTCGAAAGCTTCGCGCGCGCGGCGGATTTTCTCACGCAGCGTGCGCTCGGAGAACACAAAGAGCGGCGAGCCAAAACGCGCGGCCAGATCGGCCACGGGCACGCCGTCGATGCGCTCGCAGACGTTGTTGTTGAGGCCATGCGCATGACGGTTGCGGTTCGCGGCGCTGTTTTGGCCGCTGAGATGACGGGTGATCGTCGGCGGGGAGTAAGGAAGAAGCGTTTGCATGGGAGGATGCGGTGAGAGGTGGAGAATCAAAAGGTCCGGCCCGAGGTGACGTGCGGAATGAACTCGCGCGGCTGGCGGAAGAACTGCCCGGTGGTGGTGAGCGCGGCGAGGTCGCGCAAGTCGCCGGTCATGTCGATGGCATGGCGGATGAAGAACTTGCCGGGCATCGGATGCCCCAGCGGTTCACGCGGGTGCCAGCCAAGCGCGAGTTCGAGCGCGGCGGCGGGCAGGTTGCAATTCAGCGTGGAGGGGAAATCACACCAGGCGGGGAAACGCGGATTGATTTCGATGAGGCAGAAGTCCTCGTTCCTGTCGTCGGGCTTGACGAACTCGAGTTCAAACGGCCCGTTCCAGCGCAATTCGGCGATGAGTGACTGCGTAATCGCATCAAGCCGCGAATCACGCACAACCATTCCGCCGAACCCTTTGCCGCTGGTGGTGCGCAGCATCTTGCGGATGGCACAGGAACCGAGGATTTGTCCGCTGCCGTCACCGAGTCCGATGACGTTGTACTCCTCCCCTTCGACATTTTCCTGCACAAGCACCGGGGCGCCCCATTGCTCCATCAAGTGCCAGAAGGCGGCTTCGCGTGCGGCGGGCGTTGTGGCATGCTTGGCCTCGTAGAAGCGGCCTTTGACAAACACGTTGCCACCCAGGCTTGCCGCGGCCTGATGCAATGAGCTCACATCGTTCACGGCGATGGTCTGTGGCGTGCGGCACTGCGTGCGTGCGCAAAGTTCCTCGAGTTTCGATTTGTCCCGGCCCTGAAAGCTCGAAGCGGAGGGCAGGCAGACATCGATGCCGCGTTCGCGCAGTTTTTCGGGCGATTCGACCAGCGGAGCCATTTCGGCATCGAGGCATGGAATCAAAACGTCAAAGTGCTCAATTTCGCGGATGGCATCGATGCGGGCCCAGAAGGCTTCCTCTCCGGCGCCCGGATAAGAAAGCGTGAAGGCGGCATCAGGAGCATCCTCCTCGCTGTAAAGACCGCTTTCGAGAGAATCATAGACGAGGCCGACGATGCGAAGTTCCGGATACACGCGGCGAAGGCTGCGAATGACGGCCGACCCGGGCTGGGGGTTCTCTCCACGATGAAGACCGGTGACAGCGATGACTGGGGAGGAGTTCATGGCGCTCAGTTCTCGGTTGGGGTGAGACCGATGTGGGCGAGTTCAGCGAGGAAGGTTTCCAGGTCGCGTTCCGCCGTGCTGCGGGCGACCTCGAACGCCGCGGTGAGGCGGTCGAGAATTTGTTCGCGCTCAAGCCCTGCGCTCAGCGCCCGCATGACGACCAGCGCAACGGGACTAGCGGTGAAGAATTCGCCGGTCGTGGCATCAAAGCCGAAGCCGTCGGCCTGCCAGCTGACGGTGTTAAAATCAAAGCCTGACGGGGCGGTTTCAACAGGTGCCGGTGCAACGACCTGGGGCACAGGAAGAGTGAGATCGTGCTTGAGTCTGTCCTGGCAAAGCAGTCTGGGGTGTGTGGCGAGTTTCATGGCGAGGTGCAATTGAATTACACCTCATAGAAGCCCGGCCGGTTAACGACACCGCTGCGGCAAAAATGAATTCCCGTTTATTTTTGGAATTTCACCCTTGGTCGATGGGGCGGTGCGGGGCTGACCTGAAAAGTCGTCCCTCCCTCCAACGAAGGCAACCCATGCCGAACCAGCGTCTGATTCGCCCGACGACGCTGGTCATGCCAAACACTGTCGGGGTCGGTCGGGCCGTTCCAGATGGGGCGGCGTATGGGCTCCGGCGTGCCAAACTCCAGAGGGTTCGCGGTCTGCTGGCGAATAGTCAAATTTAGCGGCTTCCGTTCCACGAACTCCTTCTCCCTACGCGGATAAACCGGGGCGTCTGCTGCGAACTTCCACGCCAGCTCACCGACCCTCTTCCGCGACGCCTCGATCTGCCCTCCCAAGTCTTCGATCCGCCACCAGTTGTGAAACTCGTCCAGAGACATCCTTGCTTCTTTCGATTCGCCAGAGCCGAGATGTTCATAGGCACCAAACCACCAACCCGCGGCAGAGCTCAACAGCACAGCAAGAAGGACTCTCGAAAGCTTCCATTTTGAGGAAGTCGTTTTCATCGAGGGAGTGAACTCAGAATCTCCCTCCCGACAAGTCCTCTTGGACTGCCTGTGCAGTGCCTCAAACAGATTGCCGCGTCCCCCAACCTCCCCGCCACTTGGCGGAGAGGAAGCATGTTTCATCCTGCAAAGACTGCGGACGATTATCTGTCGAGCGGAGGCAGATCAGATCGCATCAGCACCTGACTGGCGCGCTGACGCTGGTCGTGCCACATCCGGTCGGGATCCGTGGGATCCTTCCACGGGTTGTGGGGCCGTTCCCATCGGTCTCCGAATTCGACGGAAGTCTCAGAGGGAATGACCGGCTGCGACGGAGGTGTTTCGACCCTGCGCAGTTCCTGTTTCAGCTCCGTAATGACTTTTTCAGGAACTTGGTCGTTTGCGGGCTGTCTGCCCAGCCGCCAGGCTTGAGAGAGTGCCAGCAGGCTGACCGCGATGACCACCCCCCTGGTTAAATGTGAGGATGTCGTTTTCATGGGAAAAAGGAATGCCCGTTTTCGGGCTCTGCAAGTCCTGCTTTGGCCGCTTCTGAAAGGTCTCAAGCACAGTTGACGCTCCCCTGCCCAGCGCGTAGCCATCGCGCCCATGAGCACCACGCGAGCGCAGGGCATCTCACTGATCACAGCCACGGCGGTGGTGGTGGCAAACATGATCGGCACCGGGGTCTTCACTTCCCTGGGTTTCCAAGTCGGCGGCCTGCCCTCCGGATTTGCGATCCTGATGCTCTGGCTCGTGGGCGGCGTGTGCGCCTTCTGCGGAGCGGTGTGCTACGGCGAACTCGCTGCGGCGCTGCCGCGCTCAGGCGGCGAGTATCACTTTCTCTCGAAAATTTTTCATCCGTCGATCGGCTTCCTGTCGGGCTGGCTCTCGGTGACAGTGGGATTCGCGGCCCCCATCGCGCTGGCGGCGATGGCTTTCGGCAAATACTTCTCCAGCATCTTTCCCTCGGCTCCGGCGACAACGTGGTCGCTCGTCATGGTCTGGGTGGTGACGTTGATCCACGTGGGAGGCATCCACGTGGCCGCGAAGTTTCAAAACACGGCGACCTGGCTGAAGGTGGTGCTGATCCTCGTTTTCATCGGCGCCGGTTTTTGGCTGGGCAAAGGACAGCCGGTTCACTTCACGCCCGTGCCTGGTGACTTCAAGCTCCTGGGCAGCACCCCGTTTGCGGTGAGCCTTGTTTACGTGATGTATGCCTACGCGGGCTGGAACGCAGCCACCTACATCGTCGGAGAGATTCGTGAACCGCAGAAGAACGTGCCGCGGGCGATCGCGCTGGGAACGCTGCTGGTCTCCGGACTGTACCTCGCGCTCAACGCCGTGTTTCTTCACGTCGCACCGATGAGCGAGCTCGACGGGAAGCTCGAGGTCGGCCACATCGCGGCGGAACACATCTTTGGTGCCACCGGAGGAAAGATCATGTCGGGACTGATCTGCCTCGGGCTGGTTTCCAGCATCAGCGCGATGACCTGGGTGGGGCCGCGTGTGATGAAGACCATGGGCCAGGACCTGCGCATTCTCTCACCGCTCGCGGCAAGCGACGAGCGCGGCGTGCCGGTGGCCGCGTTGTTCGTTCAGCTTTGCATCGTCGTCACGCTGCTGCTAACGGCCAGTTTCGAGACGGTGCTGACCTGCGTGCAGTTCAGCATTCAACTGGGTTCGTTTGCCACCGTGGTAGGACTGATCGTGCTGCGCTTCAAACAGCCCGACCTGCCGCGTCCGTACCGCTGCTGGGGCTATCCGGTGACGCCGCTGCTGTTTCTAGGCATCAGTGCGTGGATGATGGTGTTCGTGGCCAAGAAGCATCCGCACGAAACATTGGCCGGCATGGCGCTCATTTTGCTTGGCTGGATCATTTATTTCATCTCACCGCGTACTCCACGCACCCCATGAAAAAGCTTCTTCTGCCCCTGCTCCTCCTGACCCGGGCCGCGATCGCATCAGAGCCAACTCCGAATGATCAGGCGCGTTTCCTCGCCGGACTGCCTCAGGATGGCTCGCCCTTGGCCGAACTCGCCCAGCGGGGCGGATTCAACTCACACGCCAAGGAACTCGATGCCGTCTGGGCGGATGCTGAAGAACGGCAGTTCCGCGCGATTCGTGAATGGGCGCCCCTGAACCTGCCAGAAGCGGTCAGCGATCCCTCGCCGCTGCTCTACGTCTTCAGCGGTCCGGACTTCCTGCATGCGCACACGTTCTTTCCAAATGCTTCCACCTACGTCCTCGCCGCCGTCGAACCCGTGGGCCCCCTGCCAGATGTGACCAAGCTGAGCGAGGGCGAACTCGGCTCTTCGCTGCGCAACCTGCGCACCACGCTCAACGCCTCGCTCAGCTTCAGCTTCTTCATCACCGCCGACATGAAGAAGGATCTGCAGGCCACGAAGCTCACCGGCACGCTT
This sequence comes from Prosthecobacter sp., assembly GCF_020439865.1. Taxonomy (GTDB): domain Bacteria; phylum Verrucomicrobiota; class Verrucomicrobiia; order Verrucomicrobiales; family Verrucomicrobiaceae; genus Prosthecobacter. The sequence goes on along the minus strand of NZ_JAGRPF010000182.1, from coordinate 14,299 downwards.
CCCGTGCTCTACGTCTTCCTCGCCCGCTGCGGCTGCTTTATCCAGAACGTCGAAAAAATCTGGCTCGATGCCGAGGGCAAGGTCATCACCGACAAAGAAACCAAAACTCCCGGCGCACGCATCACTTTCACCGGCCCCAAGGGCGGGACGCAGACGCTCTACTACTTCTCCACCAACATCGCGAGCTGGGCTCTCAAGCAGGATCCGTCCTTCCTTCGCTTCTGCGACACGTTGGGCCAAATGAACGGCTTCACCAAGTCCGCCTCCTACCTCATGCACCTCAGCGAGTTTACCACGATCCGTGACTATCTGCTTCTGCACTGCCGCACCATGACGCAGGACGACTCCGGCATCCCCTGGCGTGACTTTCCGCGCGACATGTGGGACGTACGAGCTTTCGGCTGGTATCCCGGGCCAATCACTCTGTTTAAGCAGCACTACCAGTCCGATCTCGCCGAATACTATCGGCGCAACCAAGTCCCGACGCTTCCCTTCGGCATCGGCTATCAATGGCAGCCTGGCAGAAGCACGCTGATTTACGGCGTGGCAAAGACCGTCGTGAGAAAGGCGCTGCCGGTGGTGGAGGAGAAGCCGGCGGTTCAGCGTTGATCCCGCGCAAACAACAGCCTCAGCATCTGCGCGTCATTCGGTTTCGAATCCTTCGCCAGACGCACGATGACGAGCTTCTGTGACGGCACGATGTAGAGACGCTGACCGTAGGAGCCGATGCAGGCGATGAGATCAGCGGGGGCGGAGCGGCAGAGGCAGGCGTTGCGCCAGGATTGTTGGGGCCATTTCTTGTCGAGCATGTCTTCCACGTCGACTTCTCGCGCATACTTGGATTCGGCGGCATGGTTGTTCCAGAAGCCGAAGCCGTAGGCGCGATTGGCGTCGCTGGATTTGATCTTGGAGATGATGTCGTCGTGCTTCAGCACCCATCCGCCAAGCTCCGACCACTGGCGTGCCGTCTGCATGAAGCCTGCAGCGAGCAGCGGTGCGCCATGGTGGTCCGGCAGATAGCGCTGCGAGCCGAGATCGAGCGGCCCGAGCACCTTGCGCTCGAGATAGCGCACCGGCGTCTGCTTTTTCTCGCGAAGCTTCCGTGCGAGCAGTTCGTGATACACCTGCAGCGCCGCCGGGCCGTAAATGAAGGACTTGCCGGTCGTGCCGACAAGCGCGGCCTTCATCGCCGAGGCGGTGCGGTCTTTGTAGTCGTTCTCATGCAGGCCGAAGAGCGGCTCCATGCCGCTGCTGAAATCCAGAAGCTGCCGCACGGTGATCTTGCTGCGGCGCTTGTCATCCTGCCACTCGGTGATCGTGTCGCTCACGCGGTCGTCGAGATCGAGCAGGCCCTCCTTTTCCGCCGCGAAGGCGGTCAGACACCAGAAGGCCTTCGTGCCGCTGTAGATGCGATGCGGCTCACGCTTCATGTGGCCGTTCGTATAAGACTCGTGCAGGATCCTGCCGTTCTGCTCGATCAGCAGAGCATGCCCGCCATGCGCCGCCGAATACGCCGCAACGGCCTGAATGCGCTCCACAGGCAGCGGCTCGACAGCATGTGAGTGCGTGAAGAAGGACAGAAATGCCAGCAAGCGTGTCACGCGGAGATCATAGACCGCCAGGTGCCGGTGGACAATCCGCCTTTGCGCCCCATCGTCCGCGGCATGCGCATCCTTCTCGTCGAAGACCAGGCCAAACTGCTGTCCTTTGCCAAAAAGGGCCTCGAAGAGCAGGGCATTCAGGTGGACGCAGTGAGCGACGGCGATGAAGCCTGGGAAATGGCCACCACCGTGCCTTACGATGCGCTGGTGCTCGACATCATGGTGCCGGGCCGCGACGGGCTGAGCATCCTGCGCGGCCTGCGTGAGAAGCGCAACAACGTGCCGGTCATCATGCTCACCGCACGCTCCACGCTGCCGGAGAAAATCGAAGGATTGAACCTCGGCGCAGATGATTACATGACGAAACCGTTCTTCGTCGAGGAATTGGCCGCACGGCTGCATACCGTCGTTCGCCGCAAGGCGGGTGAATCAAGCCATCTGCTGCGCGTGGACGACCTCTGCATGAATCTCCTTGAACGAAAGGTGAGCCGAGGCGGCGAGGATGTCGAACTGAGCACGCGTGAATTTGAACTGCTGGAGCACCTGATGCGCAGCCCGGGCCGCGTGTTTGGCCGCATGCAGATCTACGAGCACGTCTGGGGCTACAACATGGACCCTGAGACCAATCTCGTGGAGGTGTACATCCAGCGTCTGCGCTCGAAGATCGACAAGGAGCACGACAAGAAGCTCATCCGCACTGTGCGCGGTGTGGGTTACGCGCTGGGTGGCGGCTGAGACTCAGCGCATCGGCATGCCCAGCGGGCCCATGGGAGGCATCTGAGGGCGCGGATCACGGACGTTGTCGGGCACCTGACCGGAAAGTGCCTCCGCCTGGATTTCACTGGTGGTTTTGGGTGGGGACGAGTCCGATAACACCGAGCAGCCGGGCAGCAAGGCTGCGGCGAGGAGGGTCAGGCCTGCGTGAACGTGTTTCATGGGAAGATGCCGGCGGGTGAAAGCACAGCAATGATCAGATCACTTTGGCAGCCTGGCGTTCAAATCGTCCACATACTTGCGGTCATCCTCGCTGAGACGTTCCAGCGGAACTTCGACGGGCTTTTTGTTCACCAAAAGGCGCACCTTGCCGTCGCGGATGAGCGTGGGTTTTTCGGGCAGCTTGGCGGGCGGCGCCTTTTCCACCGCTTCGCGTGCCGCTGCGGGATTCGCGGCATCGAACTCGATTACAGACTCCTCGAAGGTGATGATGGTGCCCAGCAGCGACCTGCCATCCGTGCTTTTCCACTGCCGCGGCTCACCAAGCATGAAATAAGATGTGAGTTTAGTCTTGGTCGGCGCAGCCGGTTGGGCGGTGTTGTTGATGCTGACACCGCTGTTACCACCGCTGCCGTTGATGGTGCGGGTCTCAAACTTCTTGCCGGTGGTGGGATTGACCACCTGAGCGCCGAGCGGCATCGCGACCGCGAAAAGCACGAGAAGCGTTTTCATGCCCAGAGGCTACCACGACTCACCAGCGGGCCGCAACGGCGATTACGCCTCCAGCGCGGCGTAGTCGATGGCCTTCAAGCGCGGCTGCTTCGCGCCCATGCGCGGCACACACGCGAGCAGCGCCTTCGTGTAGGCGTGCTGCGGATTGCGAAGAATTTCGTCCACGGGACCCGTCTCGACGATCTTGCCGCGGAACATGACGGCCACGCGGTCCACCACGCTGCGGATGATGCCGAGATTGTGCGTGATGAGGATGATGCTCATGTCGAGATCACGCCGAAGCTGCGCGAGCAGGTCCATGATCTGCTTTTGAATGGTCACGTCGAGCGCGGTGGTCGGCTCGTCGGCGATGAGAAGCTTCGGCTGGGTACAAAGCGCCATGGCGATCATGACACGCTGCTGCATGCCGCCGCTGAGCTCATGCGGATAAGCGTTCAGTCGCTTGCGCGAATCGACGATGCCGACCTTGTCGAGCCACTTCACGATTTCGTCGTCGCGATCCGCCTTCGCGACGTCCGGGCGATGCAGGGCGAGCGCCTCCCCAATCTGCGTGCGGATGGTGAGCACCGGGTTGAGCGACGTCGTCGGCTCCTGGAAGATGTAGGCGATCTCTTTGCCGCGAATCGAACGCAGCTCACGCTCGCTCATCTCGAGGATGTGATGACCGTTCAGCGTCATCTGCCTTGCCGTGATGCTGGCCGGCGGTTCGGGCAGCAGACGGGCAAACGAAAGCGCCGTGGCGCTTTTGCCGCTGCCGCTCTCACCGACAAGGGCGATGCATTCGCCCTGCTTGAGTTCGAGGTCGATGCCTTTGACGGCCTTCATCGGCTCGGCGCCATGACGTCCAAATTCGATCTGCAAATCGCGGATGCAAAGCAGCGGCACATCAGCCTGAGGCGTGGAGTCGTCGGACATGGGATCAAAGGATTCGAGGCTGGACGATGCGGCTGACTTGAGCCAAACACAAGGCGACAAGCGCGATGCCACCACCGGCTTGAAGCAACGCCGCAGGATCGGCGAGCGTCTGCGCGGCATCATGGATCGTCGAGACCGCCAGCGGGCGCAAGAGTCTGGCAAGCGGTTCACTGAGCCCGCCGATCAGCCGTGGCTGCAGGGCGCAGGCCATGGCAATGCCCAGCAGCGTCTGTGCGGACACCGCGCAGATCCAGGCCGCGAGCATGCGAGCCTGAAGAGGAGCGAAGTGCTGACGCCAGATCACTCGTTCAGACGCTCCGAGGGCGCGGGAGGCTTCCGCGGGAAGCTGCTCTTCAATGCGACTCCAGATGCGATACCAGCCTGCGCTTCCAGACAGGAGCACGGCAAACCACAGGACCGCCCACGTCAGCGAGGCTCCTGGCAGCAGCGCCATCACACCCAAAGCCCAGAGCAGCCATGGCTGCCAGACGAGCGTGACTGCGATGCCGCGGACAGGCTCCACGCGGCCGTGCAACAAGTGCAGGCACGAACAGAGCAGCGCCATCATGGCCCCTCCGCTGACAAACCCGAGCGCGACTCCGTCGGCATCCCCCGACCGAAGGCTGTGGGCCAGCGCACCGCCCCAGCCGACGAAACGCAGCGCGTCTTCGATGATGATGAGATACACCGGCGCGATGAGACACAGCGACTGCAGGCGCACCCGCAGCAGCGGTGCCAGCTGCCGCAGGTGATGAAACCAGAGACGCGACCCTTTGGGCACACTACGGGCGCACAACGAAAACTCCAGATTCACGGTCTCCGTGCCGTCCATGACGACGCCATGAATCATCTCTCCCGTCAGTGGCAGCGCCAGCACCAGCACCGGAGCCAGAAACTCCCAAAGCATGCGTGCCGTCAGGATCTGCCAGCTCTCCCGCGTCTCAGGAAACTGCGCCGGCATCAGCGACTCAACCGGCCAGCCGAGATGTCCCACCCAGCCGCCAATGAAACCCCACACCGCGACCACGACCGGCACACAGGCGAGCATGCGACCCAGAAACGCGACGGACGCCTCCGCACGCGGCCCAATGTTTCGTGCAGACAATCCCACGAGCAACCCAATGCAAAGCGCCAGCAGCAGGGAAAGGACAAGCACGATCAAACTCAAACCGCAACGCCACCCCAATCCGGACCCGAATGATTCTGACAATATCAGGATGCTCCAATTCCAATCACGATGACTGGCAAGCAGCACCAGCGCTGCAGCAATCACGCCGCCCAGCAGCAGACGCAACGGCAGCCAGCGCGGAGGTGATGTAAAAGGCTGCAGACTCGTCATTCGGGGAGGCGCAGTTGAAGATTGATGGCCGGTGCCGGAGAGCTGCGTTTCGGCGTGGCAACCAGCGCCTGAAGCGTCCACGAAGACACAGGTCCGCTGACAGAACCTGCGCCTGGCAACGTCGGCATGACCGCCGCCTCGTCATGAGTGGTAAACAACGTCAGCATGGGATGCAGAGGCAGCAGCCGCGCCTCCAGTTCACGCACCCGCGCCGGTACGTGCTTGGGATCAAACTCGCCCGCCAGGGCTTCGAGCATGAGATCGATCTGCGGATCGGTGACACCGCAGAAATTGGTCCCGCCGGGTCCGGCCTGCGAAGAGTGCCACCAAGGCAGTTGATCCCAAGAAATTTCGAAGCGCTGATCCAGCAGCACGGCGTCGAAACGATGCTCACGAAGACGCTGCGCCAGGACCTGCGCGTCCGAGATGTGCTCCACGGTCACCTGTGCGCCCAGCCGATGCCACTGCGCCACAAGCAGGTCCGCCGTCTGCTTGTGCAGTGAATCTCCAGAGGGAACGAGCAGTGTGAATTGAAACCGATGCTCCGGACTGCGTGCGATGCCTTCGACGTCGCGCGGCCAGCCTTCTTCGGTGAGGATCTGGCGTGCCCGCTCCAGTTGAAACGGTTCCTGCTTCGCCTGAGTGCTGAACCACAGACCTGGCGCAAACACACTGGCATCCACGTGCCCCAGACGTCCGGGCAGCGCACGGACGAGTTCGTCTGCGTCGGTGGCCATCGCCAATGACTGACGCAGCCGCACGTTGCCAAGAATATCATTCCGTGTGTTCCAGAGCACCACCAGCCGCTGGCGGGGCGGCGTGAACCGCAGTTGTGAAAACTGCGTGCGGTCCGCCGCCGGCCAGACAAGATCCACCGTATGAGTGCTGACACCGATCTGGGTCATCAGCGGCGAGGCCAGAAAGTTGAACAGGAAACGAGGCGCCTCAGTGTCCTGGCGAACCGGTGTCAGCATGAGAGAAAGCGACTCTCTGGCATCGATGCGGTGGGTTCCGGCTCCAGGCGGCGCATGCTTGATGAAGTCGGCATTGCTCGCCTTTGGATGCCCATGCAGCCATGCCGCGGGCAGCACCGGCAGATCCACGAACCCACAGAGCGCCGCTCCGTGTCTTCGGCGGAAGGTGACATGCAGGCGAGCGCCGTTGTTTTGTGACTCCACGGTCTGAATGTGGCGCAAGGTTTCGCGGCCGGGCAGCGGCCATTCACTGTTGCGCAGAAGTTCGAGACTCGCCTTCGCATCCTCCGCCGTCACGGGCGTGCCGTCACTCCAGGTCTGCCCAGGACGGATGTCGAAATCGAGCACCGGTTCGCTCAGCGCCGCAGCCTCGGCCAGCGGTTGCATCAGAGTCGGCTCAGCCGAATCCGCTTCCAGAAATCGTCGTAGCTCATCAAGCAGCCGCTGAGAGGGGCCGGACACCACGATTTCGCAGGCGTTCGCACCATCAAACCAGACCCGTCGCACCTGCGCAGCCTGGGGTGATGCAGCAACAAACCGGTCCCACGTTTCGCGCAGCGGCGTGCGACGTTCGATGCGCCAGAACGCGACGGTCTGGGGTCTCAGTTCCGCAATGGCTTCCAGCGCGTGACCTGCGCCCACCGGGGAGATTTCGCTGAACCTCAGCAGCAGACTGCCCCCTTCCACCCGGACTTCACTGAGATGCCACTCAAGCCAGCGGTTCGTTTCGCCGATCTGCGCCAGCAAAAGTTCGTGCGCCCGTTTGGCGGCAGCCTCATCCGGAAACCAGCAGGTCACGTCCTGCGTCCAGCGCCAGAATTCCGCCAGCGCGGGTTGAAGACTGCCGTCAGTTCCCAAACGAATCAGCGGCTCATGAACCAAATCGATGATTTCCCTCTCAACCTCGGTCGCAGGCATGAATGGATTCAAAACCGGCATGTTCTGCGGCAGCATTGCTACAATCCCCTCCGGACGCTGCGTGCGGCTGCGGATGGATTCAAACGCCGACCACCACGCCACCGCGCCCAAAAGCAACGGGAAGCCAATGATGAGAGGTCGGGCCAGAATCATGCGCGCTGGATGCTAGAACGTGCGTCGCATGGGGGCAAGACATCGCTAAATGCCGCTCATGATGCCGTCGTCCGACACCTGGATGCGTTCAGCAGCTGGAACTTTGGGCAACGCAGGCATTCGCATCATGGTGCCGGTCAGCGCGACGAGGAAGCCGGCGCCGTTGGCGATTTCAAAATCACGCACGGTGATCGTGAAGCCGCTTGGGCGGCCGCGCTTCTTCGCGTCGTCGGAGAGCGAGTCCTGAGTCTTCGCCATGCACAGCGGCAGCTTGTCGAAGCCGCTGCGCGCAAACAGCGCGAGCCTGGCCTTTGCTTCATCGGTGAGCAGCACGCCGTCGGCACCGTAGATCTTCGTCGCTATCGCGTGAAGCTTTGCCTCAACGCTGTCGTCAGGCTGATAAAGGAACGGCAGCGGCGTGTCTTCTTCGGGCAGTGCGGCGAGCACTTTCTCTGCAAGCGCCACCGCGCCATCACCGCCTTCGCCAAACACATTGGCCGTGGCACAAGGAACACCGCGTGAAGCACAGAACTCATGCACGAGGGCGAGTTCGTCTTCGTGGTCGTTGGTAAATTGATTGACCGCCACGATGACCGGCCGCTGGAACTGCTCGGCACTGTCCAGATGCGCGGCGAGGTTTTCCAGACCACGGCTCAATGCCGCGGTGTCGGGCTGCGTGAGCTGATCCAAGGCGGCACCGCCATGCATCTTGAGCGCGCGCACCGTCGCCACGATGACGATGGCCGAAGGCGCGAGACCGCTTTGACGGCATTTGATGTGCATGAACTTCTCTCCGCCGAGATCAAACGCGAACCCTGCTTCCGTGACCGCATAATCGGAATGCGCAAGCGCCATGCGCGTAGCAAGCACCGAGTTGCAACCGTGCGCGATGTTTGCAAACGGGCCGCCATGCAGAAAGGCGGGCACGCCCTCGACGCTCTGCACGAGATTTGGCGGCAGCGCCTCGCGCAGCAACGCCATCATGGCGCCAATGACGCGAAACTCTTTGGCAAAGACCGGTTCACCTTCCGGTGTGAAACCAACCACGATGCGCTCAAGCCGATGACGCAGATCCGGCAGCGACTCGGCGAGGCACAGGATCGCCATGATCTCAGAAGCGGCCGTGATGTCGAAACCCGTGACACGTTCCGTGGCTTTGCCCACCGAGGTGCGAACCACACGCAGCGCACGGTCGTTCATGTCCATGACGCGCTTCCACAGCACATGATCCGGCGACAAACGTGAGTCGCCCTGGAAGAGATGATTGTCGATGACGGCGGAGAGCAGGTTGTGCGCGCAGGTGATCGCGTGGAAGTCGCCGGTGAAGTGCAGATTGATCGCATGCGCGGGGCGCACGCTGCTTTTGCCTCCGCCGGTCGCGCCGCCTTTGCGGCCAAACACAGGGCCCATCGACGGCTGACGCAATGCCAGCGCCACGCTGCGTCCGATTTTCTTCAAACCTTGCGCGAGACCGATGGAGACTGTCGTCTTGCCTTCGCCCGCCGGAGTCGGCGTGATGGCGGAAACGAGAATCAGCCGCCCACGCTGCGGCTTATCATGAAGAGCCTTGAGACTGACCTTGGCCATGTACCGTCCATGAAGAATGAGGTCATCGGACGAAATGCCGAGACCATCGGCGATGGGAGAGATGTCGGGGTGCATGGGCGGCGGAAGCGCGCAAAATGGCAAGGCAGGGCGTGAAGCAAGGCGATTCTGTTGTCATTGCGATCAACCGTGTAACCTCCACCACCATGACCACCTCACGCCGCTCCTTCCTCAAACGCGCCAGCTTCACCACGCTGGGCCTCTGGCTGCCTCAGACGTTTGCCGCAACCAAGGCGGGCCTGCCACGCAGCACGCCGGAAGCGGAGAACGTGTCGACGAAGGCGATTCTCGATTTTCTGGATGCGGTGGACGAGGCGAAGTTCGAGCTGCACAGCCTCATGATGCTGCGACATGGCAAGGTGATCGCAGAAGGCTGGTGGGCACCGTATGGGCCGGAGTTTGTCCACACGATGTACTCGATGAGCAAGAGCTTCACCTCGACGGCGGTCGGGTTCGCCGTCGCGGAAGGCAAGATGAGCTTGGATGACAAGGTGATCTCCTTTTTCCCGGACGATCTGCCGGAGAAGGTCAGCGACAACCTTGCGGCGATGCGCGTGCAGGACCTGCTCACGATGACACCGGGAAATGAGAAGGAGCCGACGGGCAGCGTGGTCAAGGAGGAGAACTGGGTGCGCACGTTCCTGGCGCAGAACATTACTCACAAACCGGGCACGCAGTTCATGTACAACAGCGTGGCCACCTACATGTGCTCCGCCATCGTGCAGAAGGTCACAGGGCAGACGGTGCTCGACTACCTCACACCGCGATTATTCGCGCCGCTCGGCATCACCGGCATGAAATGGGAGACCTGCCCGCGCGGCATCAACACCGGCGGCTGGGGTCTGAGCATTCAGACCGAAGGTCTCGCAAAGTTCGGCCTGTTCCTGCTGCAGAAGGGAAAATGGAACGACAAACAACTGCTGCCTGCGAAGTGGATCGAGGAGGCGACCAGCTTCCACATTCAACAACCCGGCGGCGACAAACCCGAACGCCCAAAAACGCAGAACGACTGGCTGCAGGGCTACGGCTACCAGTTCTGGCGCTGCCAGGGCACCGCGTTCCGCGGCGACGGCGCCTTCGGCCAGTTCACCATCGTTCTGCCGGAGCAGGATGCGGTGATCGTCATGACGAGCGAGAACAAAAACATGCAGGGGCAGCTCGATCTCGTGTGGAAGCATCTACTGCCGGCCTTCGATGCCAAAGGATCCGCCAACGCCGATTTGGGCCGGCTCAAAACACTCAGGCTGACCCCGCCGAATGGCCACAAGACGTCGCCTGCCGCCGTCAACCGGACCTTCGCTCTGGAGGCGAACGAGCTTGGCCTCAAAACGGCAGAATTCGCCTTCGAGGGTGGGCGCTGCATGTTCAAGGCCGACTATCACCACATCACCTGTAGTTTCGATTCATGGCAGCGCGACGAGGCCGCCTTCCCTGGCACGCCGCCGCGCTTGATCTCAGGCGGCAAACCAGAGAAGCCTGCCGCGCACAAGATCGCGGCACACGCCACGTGGACCGACGACAACACCCTAGTGATGACCTGGCGCTACTACGAAACGCCGCACAGCGACACGGTCACATGCAAGTTCGAGGACGACCGGGTGACAATCACCTTCCTCAACAGCATCACCGCGATGAACCCGAAGGCGAAGGATGCACGAGCACCGCTGAAGGGGAAGATCGTTGCATGACACAAGCAACGGGTGACAGCATGACGAATCGCGGCGAAGGAGGGTCCGCACATGCAACGATTCACCTGTGACTGTGGCAATGTTCTTTTCTTCGGCAGTTCACGCTGCCTGAAGTGCAGCAGTGATGTCGGTTATGATCCGCAGTGCGGCGTCATGCTCAGGGTTCGACCCGACAGCGCCATGAAACGCTGCGACAACGGCGTAAAGCACAGCGTGTGCAACTGGCTGCTTCCTGCCAGCGCGACTGCGACCTTGTGCATTGCGTGCCGCATGAACCGCACGATTCCCGATCTGAGCACACCGAGAAACCGCATGCTCTGGGCGCGCATGGAGATGGCGAAACGACGGCTGATCTACACGCTGCTGCGCATCGGCATCACCCTCCCCTCCAAAAAGGAGAATCCGAGGACAGGACTCGCTTTTGACATTGTCAGCACGCTGTCGAATCCCTCGGTGACCACCGGCCACCTCAATGGTGTGATCACGGTGAACCTGGAGGAGGCGGATGACAGCTACCGGCAGTTCAACCAGCAGCAACTCGGCGAAAACAGCCGGACACTGCTGGGGCACTTCCGGCATGAAAGCGCGCACTACCTCTGGCAGCGTCATCTGTCAGAGCTGCCATGGGACGATCCGCAGCGCCTTGCGTTTCGCGAACGCTTTGGAGACGAGTGGCTCGACTACTCGGCGGCGCTCACCAGACACTATGAGAAGGGGGCTCCCCCTGATTGGACGCAGAACTACATCACCGCCTACGCCGCGTCCCATCCGTGGGAGGACTGGGCGGAGACGTGGGCGCACTATCTGCAGATTCTCGACGGTCTGGAGACCTGCGAAGGACTCGGCATTCATGTGAAACATCTCGCGCTGCCGCTGGTGATGCTGCCGGTGGAATCTGGCTTCCTACCAACGATGCTGATGTCCACCACCGCCGAGGACGGCGAGTTTCTAGCTTGGTTACAGCGCTGGATGTGCCTCTCCACCGTTCTCAATGAAATCTCACACAGCCTGGGCGAGCAGGCGTTGTATCCCTTTGTCATCCCTGTGCCCGTGGCGCAAAAACTGCGGCTGGCGCGTCACTTTGCAAAGGCCTGGTCCACGTGAATGAAAAAAAGAGCGGCCATCGCTGGCCGCCCTCATGGTTCTGGGGGTTGTGAGTGGTTCGCTCGAGCTTAGTAGCGGTAGTGCTCGGCTTTGTATGGGCCTTCGACGGGCACGCCAATGTAGTCGGCCTGGTCTTTGGTGAGCTTGGTAAGCTTGACGCCGATCTTGGCGAGGTGGAGGCGGGCGACTTCTTCGTCGAGATGCTTCGGAAGCACCGTGACACCAACCTTGCGCTTGCCCTTGGTGGCCCAGAGTTCCATCTGCGCGAGACACTGGTTGGTGAAGCTGTTGCTCATGACAAAGCTCGGATGACCGGTAGCGCAGCCAAGGTTCACGAGGCGGCCTTCAGCGAGCATGTAGATGCTGTTTCCTTTCGGGAAGGTGTAGCGGTCAACCTGTGGCTTGATGTTGACGCGCTTCACGCCTTTGGCGGCGTTGAGCTTGTCCACCTGGATCTCGTTGTCGAAGTGGCCGATGTTACAAACGATGGCCTGGTCCTTCATCTTCTCCATGTGCTTCAAGGTGATGATGTCCTTGTTGCCGGTGGTGGTGACATACACGTCAGCGATGCCGAGTGTGTCCTCGATCGGCATGACGCGGTAGCCTTCCATAGCCGCCTGCAGAGCGCAGATCGGATCGATTTCGGTGACGATGACTTGGGAGCCCTGGCCTTTGAGCGCCTGGGCGCAGCCTTTGCCCACGTCGCCGTAACCGCAGACGACGGACACCTTGCCGGAAAGCATGACATCCATGGCGCGGAAGATGCCATCGGTCAGCGAGTGGCGGCAGCCGTAGAGATTGTCGAACTTCGACTTGGTGACGCTGTCGTTCACGTTGATGGCAGGGAAGAGCAGCTTGCCGGCTTTCGCCATTTCATAGAGGCGGTGCACACCGGTGGTGGTCTCTTCTGAGACGCCTTTGAGGTCTTTGACAATCTTGTGGAAGATGCCGGGCTGCTCTTTTCCGATCTTCTTGAGCAGGTCCTTGATGACCTTCACCTCGTGGTTGTCGGACTTGGTGTTGACCCACTTGTCGCCGTTTTCCATCTCGTAGCCCTTGTGGATAAGAAGGGTCACATCGCCACCGTCATCAACGATGAGCTGCGGGCCTTTGCTCTTCGGGAACATGATGGCCTGCCAAGTGCACCACCAGTATTCTTCGAGCGTTTCACCCTTCCAGGCGAAGACCGGCGTGCCGGAGGCAGCGATCGCGGACGCGGCGTGGTCCTGGGTGGAGAAAATGTTACAGGAGGCCCAGCGCACGTCGGCACCGAGTTCCTTCAGCGTCTCGATCAAGACGGCGGTCTGAATCGTCATGTGGAGCGATCCGGTGATGCGGACGCCGGCGAGGGGCTTCTTGGGACCGTATTTCTCGCGGGTGGCCATCAGACCGGGCATTTCGTGCTCGGCGATCTCGATTTCCTTCCGGCCGAAGTCGGCGAGGGCGATGTCTTTGACTTTGTAGTCGCTCATTGGGGTGGTGGTTCAGGTTTGGGGATTAGAATTTCAAATCAACGCATCAGGATACGTTGATATGTTTCAAAGAGACGCAGGAAAGTCAAACGGGGATTTATCTGGCCTCCAATGGCCGTTTGAGTGGCCCGACCATGAAAACGATCGCCTTCCTCGCCCTGCTCCTCGCGGTTCTGCCCCTGCAAGCCGAAGACCTCCATCCTGCCGCAGATGCCCCTGGTTTCGTGCCGATGTTCAATGGCAAGGACCTCACCGGCTGGAAGACGACCGGAAACTGGCTGGTCGAAGACGATGGCAGCGTCTCGCTGCACCCACGCGAGGGCGAAAAAGGCTGGCAGCGCTATGATGCCTACATCGCGACCGAGAAGCTGTATGGGGACTTCGTCCTCGATCTCGAATTCAAAATCAACGCCAAGGGGAACAGCGGCGTCTTCATGCGCGTCGGGGACATGAAGGAGCCAGTGAAGACTGGATTCGAGGTGCAGATCCTCGACACCTTCGGCCTCGAAAAACCCGGTCACCACGACTGCGGTGGCATCGTCCACGGTATCGGCCCCTCTAAGAACATGGTGAAGCCCGCAGGCGAATGGAATCGCTACACCATCACGGTCAAAGGCCGCCACGTCACCGTCGTCTTCAATGGCGAACAGGTGATCGACACGTCACTCGATGACATCAAGATGGCCGACCGCCCAAATGTCGGTCACATCGCCTTCCAAGATGAAGCGTTGCGGGTGTGGTATCGCAACGTGAGGATCAAGGAGCTGAAGTAGGCACGGAGAGCGCTCCGCTATGATTCCCTCGAATCAATGCCGCAGCGCGAGCACCGCATCACGCGCCCGGACGAGAAAATCCGGCTTCGTCTCGCCCGCCTCGAGCTTGATGGGAGCGCCGAAAGTCACACTGCCGAGCACGGGCACCGGGAGGACTTCTCCTTTGGGAAGGATGCGGTTGAGATTTTCCATCCAGACAGGGACTAACTGCACATCGGGCCGTTTTTTCGCGAGATGAAACAGCCCGGGTTTGAACGGCTGCGGTTCAGGCGTGTTTTGACGTCCGCCTTCGGGAAACAGGATGAGCGAAT
>NZ_JAGRPF010000020.1 GCF_020439865.1 Prosthecobacter sp. | reverse complement strand
TTGCCTCGTCCCAGGCGCAGGCAGCCATGACTTACACCGAAGGGGACCTGCTCCTCGCGTTCCGGCAGACCGGAAACAGCACCACTTACATGGTCAACCTCGGCTCCGCCGCCGGTTTCCGTGACCAAACCGGTACCGTCGCCGACATCGGCATCACGGGCCTTGCCGCTGACATGGCAGCGACCTTTGGAGCCGGCTGGTATTCGGACAACACGATCTTCGCTTCCATCGTCGCCGGTTCTGGTGTCAATGGTGCTGTCCTGATTCCGGGTGACGGCACAAGCACGACGCCTCCCAATCAGTCCAAGTCCATCTACGTTTCCAAATCGGGAACGGGAAGTGCGCTCGACACTCCGTTCAGCAACCTCGCCGCTGCCACGGTCAGGACCATGGCTGGAACGATCGGGTCCACCTTTGGGGGTGTTTACGCCGCAGGCACCGCAACAGGCAACAACAGTGCCGGGACCTTGATCTCGACGTCTGTAACCAACGACTACACGGATCTCATTCCTCCTACCGCCGCCAACTATTTCGGTGGTCTCACCGCTTCCACGGAAGTCAACCCGAACGGCACCTTCGACCTTTATCGTATCCTGGCCAACAACACCGGCGCCACGGATTCGGTCGCAAACGGCGTGTCGCAGTATCAGGGGGCTTTCACCATCAGCAGCGGTGGTGTCGTTTCGTTCAACTCGGATGTCGCCTCCGCGGTTCCCGAACCGTCCCGCTTCGTCCTGCTCGGCCTCGGCCTCAGCGGCCTGCTGATGCGCCGCCGCCGCCGCAAGGCCTGATCTCAAGACATACATTTCCCATTCTAGCTCACATCACCTCTTCTCGATTTCTCTCACTTAAATCACCATGAATACTTCCCTTCTGAAGATCGCCGCTTTGTCCGCGCTTCTAACCTCCTCCGCTTCCGCGGCCAGCTACGTGGTCAACCTCACGGGCTCCACCGCCTTCCGTTCCTCCACTCATTCGGCGATTCTCGCCAACCTGACGAGCCCCACCTACGCCTACACGGACAAGGCATCCAATGGTCTTAACAAAGCCAAGTTTGTCATCTTTAAAGGCACCATCGGCGCCGATGATTACACCATCCGCTGCAGCTGGTCCGGCTCAGTGGAAGGCGTTGTTGACACCGGCTCGCAGAACTCCATCGCTGCTCTGCCCACGACCCAGTCCACCGCGACCGCCCCTGGCACCGCGCTGGTAAACTCCAATGAGAACACCTTTGCGACGGACACCATGATTCCTGACGGCGGCATGTCGGATGTGTTCCAGAGTTCCACTTCGGAAACCGGCGCGCTCACTGACAAAATCGTGGCCGTGGTTCCCTTCGTGTTCATCGCCAACAATGGAACGGTCGGTGTCACGAACATGACGCCTCAGATCTTCCGCACGGTTTACGGACCAGGCGGCGCTCCTCTCTCCATCCTCACGGGCAACCCAGCCGACAACGCAACCTACGTATTCGGAGTTGGCCGTGACATCGGCTCCGGCACGCGTGCCACCACCATGGCTGAGACCGGCTATGGGATCTTCACTGCTCCTGCACAGTATACGGTCACCGTGGGTACATCCACCTGGTCCGCCGCCGATCTCGTCTCCCAGAGCGCCACGAGTGGCTACACCAGCGGCAGCACCATGGCCACCGACCTTGCCAAAGCCTCCAGCGACGGTTCGGTCTGCGTCGGCTATGTCGGCGTCGCCGACAAGAATGTGAACAATGTGGAACTGACCTACTGCGGAGCCACCTACTCGGCAGCGAATGTTTACAACGGCAACTACACCTTCTGGGGTTATGAGCATCTTTTCACCCCGAGCCGCGTTTCCACGGCCACGACCGGAGACGACCTCGCACGCAAAAACTTCTTCAACAGCATGGCGGCCACCCTCGCGAGCGCTCCAGGCGCCGCCGGCCTCAATCCCGCCCTCATGCAGGTGCATCGCGACGGTGATGGCGCCACGGTTCTCGAAGGTCCTCTTCCCTAATCCGACACCAGGCTCAAGTTGTTGGCTTTGCTAAAGCTCCGTTGGGTGGTGAGGTTTCGGCCTCACCACCCTTCTTCTGTATAAATCGTCCATTGAGCGAGTGCTGTCAGACTCTTCATCTCCCCACTCCACCTTCAAGCACATGCCTATTCTTTCGCTTCCATCTCCTCACAAGATCTTCATCGCCGGAGCTGTGGTTGCCATCGTAATGGCCTGGGCGGGCTTCCACCTTGGCGCCCCTCCTCCTCATCTCCACGCGGCTTTGCCCGTGACCGGTTCGTTCCATGCGCAGAACACTTTCAAGTCCTCGAAGACTGTGGCCACCACGAACCGGACGAGTGCATCATTTTCCCGATCGGAAGTTCCGCTAACCCCCATCAGAGAGCAGACCCTCGTGAAAAACGAGCCTGTCTTCAATGCGAATGCAAAAGACTTCCCTTCCGAATCAGGCCAGGACTCTTCCAGAATCTCTAAGGCAGCGATCGTCTCCAAGCCCCCACGCCACCCGTTGACCCTCGCGCCCAACTGGCCGCTGATCATGAAGGCCGTGGACTTTCAGACGATTGGATTTTCACCCCAACAACAGGCAGTGGTTCAGCAGTTGCAGGAACAGTTTGTGAAGGACATTGGCGGCACCAATCAAGATCCCGCCAACCCCGCTTATGGAAAGCGCTGGCTCACCGCGGCCCAGATAGCGGATGAACAACTGCGCGCCAAGATTGGCTGGGAGGCTTTCAACGCCTACACGATCGCCGCATTCATGACGAAGAACGCCCCCTGAGAACAGGACTGGCACGCTTCAATTCAACGAAAACGACACAATAGAAGTGTCGCGCTAGGCAGGTTCATTTTTGCGTGACGCAAGTGTAACCTTGGCATGCTTGAGACAGCACGCCAGCAAACGAAAAAGGGGATGCTCAACATCGGCTCATGCCCTTCCGGACTCCTCACTTTTTCTCTCTGCGCAGACCACTTTCGAGACAAACGCTCGTGCGTGTCCTCTCACTGATGGTGTTTACCTGCGTGGCTGAGCGGGAGGCATCGGCCGTCGATCCTGTCTCAGCCTCCACGAGCGCTGCTTCGTCGAATCCAACAGCCCTGTCACAACTCGGCAATCTCTACATCCGCGAGTATCGTGTGCGCGGAAATCACATCCTGAAACCGGTGGAGATCGAGGAGGCCGTGTATTCCTTCATGGGTCCCGGTCGTTCGGAAAATGACATCGAAGCAGCACGTCAGGGACTGGAGAAGATCTATAAGGCAAAGGGCTACCAGACGGTCTATGTCGAGCTTCCCCAGCAGACAGGCGCGCGTGGCGTCATCTACTTCAATGTCGTCGAGACGCCGGTGGGCCGGCTTCGGGTGAAGGGTTCGCGTTATTTCCTGCCCAGCAAGATCAAGGAGCATGCGCCTTCCATGGCAGAGGGAACGGTTCCCAATTTCAATGAAATCACCAAGGACATCATCGCGCTCAACCGCTGGCGCGACCGAAAGATCACTCCTGAACTGAAAGCAGGCGTGGTGCCTGGCACGGTGGACATCGATTTGAATGTGGAGGACAAGCTCCCTCTGCACGGAAGCTGGGAGCTGAACAACCAGCACAATGCAAACACGGTGCCTCTTCGCCTCAGCGGATCGCTCAGCTACAGCAACCTCTGGCAGATGGGCCACTCCATCGGCGCCAGTTTCCAGGTGGCCCCGGAGAAGATCTCGGACAGTTCCGTCTATTCAGCATTCTACATGATGCCTGTCGAGAGCATCGAGGGCCTGAACATCATGCTCACAGGAGCCTGGCAGGACAGCAACATCGCCGCTTTGGGAGGCAGCACCGTCGTCGGCAAGGGCAAGATCTACGGCCTGCGTTTCATGAAGACGCTGCCCGCCGAGCGCGGATTCTTCCACTCGCTGAGCTTCGGCATGGACTACAAGGACTTCGTTCAGGACGTGAATGCAGCCGGCGCCACGGTTTCTGCTCCCATCACTTACTATCCGTTCACGGCGTCCTATTCGGCCAGCAAAGTGAGAGACAGTTCGTTCACCGAATTCAACGCAGCACTTGTGTTTCACTTCAGCGGCATGGGCGGTTCGCAAAGCGAGTTCGCAGCACGCCGCTTTGGTGCACAGGACAACTTCTTCTACTTCCGTGGTGATCTCTCCCACACGCAGGATCTGCCGGGCGGATTTCAAACCTACACGCGCATCCACGGCCAGGCTTCGGCGCAACCGCTCATCAACACTGAGCAGATCGCCGGCGGCGGTCTGAACACGGTTCGCGGCTATCTGATCGCCACACAGCTCGGAGATTCGGGAATGTTCGGCACGCTGGAGTTCCGCAGTCCGTCGTTCATCGGCAGCGCGAAGGACAAGGAAAACGAATGGCGCGTGTACGGCTTCCTCGAGGGCGGCAAACTCTACGTGAACAGTCCCCTGCCAGGACAGATGCGCTCCAGCGACCTCGCAAGCATCGGGTTCGGCACGCGCGTCCGCTATCTGAACCACCTCACCGGATCGTTCGATGTGGCCGTCCCCCTGGTCACACAGGCCAATGCCATCGCCCACGATGTGTACCTGTTCTTCCGCCTCGGCATGGACTTCTAACCCTTTCCTCAACTTCCGAAAAACCCGCCAATGCGCCTCCTCAAACCACGACTCCTGACACTCCTGCTCATTACCCTGGGCTCCCACCTCACAGCTCTCTCCGACCTGCATGCCGAAGAGAAGAACTGGTGGAATCCGTCCTGGACGATTCGCAAAAAGATCGACATCGACACGTCGGGCAAAGGGCTTTCCATCGCCGAACCCATCGGGACCACAGCGGTGCTGGTGCGCCTGCATGAAGGGGTCTTCAGCTTCATGTCCGCTAAAGAAGACGGCAGCGATCTGCGCTTCCTCGCCGACAACCACAAGACAGAGCTCAAACATCATGTCGAAAAGTGGGACTCTCTGCTCAACGAAGCCTATGTGTGGGTTCAGGTGCCGGACCTCAAACCTGCATCCGCCACGAGCATCTGGCTCTACTATGGCAACACGACCGAAGCCGTGGCCGCATCCCCGGCCAAGGAGACCTACGATGACAGCACTGTTCTCGTTTATCATTTTGCAGACGCCTCAAAGGCAGGCACCGATTCGTCGCCGACCGGAGCAAATGCAGAAGGTGCGCCGGCACCAGCAGCGGGTTCGCTCATCGGAAACGGACTGCGAGTGTTCGGCCAGTCGGCCATCACCGCTCCCGCCCCCCCTCTTCCTGAATGGGCACCCGGCGCACCTCTGACGGTTTCCGTCTGGGTGAAACCAAGCGCGTTGCAGGCGAACGAAGTGATCCTCAGCCGTCGCGACGGAGCAAATGTCTTCACGCTCGGCCTCGATGCAGGTGTGCCGTTCGTCGAAGTGAACAAAAAACGCTCCAGCCCAGGCGCTCCCATCGCCGCCGGTGGCTGGCACCACATCGCCGCCGTCGCGGATGCCGGCACCATCACCGTCTATCTTGATGGCAAATCCTACGGTGCAGTGAGTGCAGCGATGCCTTCGCTCAAGACTCCGGTGGAGATCGACAAAGACACGTCACCCGCCGCGGGATCGTTTGCCGGTTACACCGGGGAACTGGACGAACTGCAGATTGCCAAAACTGCACGCCCTGCCGGCTTCATTCACTTTGCAGCTGTGAACCAGGGCACGACAGCGGATGCATCCCGGCTGCTCGCAGTCGGCGCGGACGAAGCCTCCGATCATGAAGAAGAGAGTGAGATCACGAAGCATCTTTCGCTCATCTCCGGAATCTCCAAAGACCTGACCTTCGACGGCTGGGTCGTCATCTTCCTTTGTGCCCTGCTTGCGGTGGTTGGCTGGGGCATTGCCGTCGGAAAGATCATGTACCTCAACACCATTGAGAAAGCATCCAAGGAGTTCATGAAGCGATGGGAGAAGATCTCGTCCGATCTCACCGCCATCGACACCGAGGACGAGGAGAGCGTGAAGACCATCGGCGGAAACGTGAGCACCAAGATACACAAGCTGATGCGCCAGTCGCCGCTGTATCAGCTCTACCACCTCGGTGCGGAGGAAATCAGCCATCGTATGAAGGCCATTCGCAAAGTCAGCTTCACCCCTGACGAATCGAAAGTAGAAAAGAAGGTCGTGGGCGGCCTCTCGGGCCGTTCGATTCAGGCCATCAAAGCCGCACTTCATGGTGGCATGGTGCGTGAGGTGCAGAAGCTCAACGGCAAGCTGGTCTTTCTCACCATCGGCATCGCAGGCGGTCCTTACCTCGGCCTGCTCGGTACTGTCATAGGGGTCATGATCACCTTCGCCGTCATCGCCAAGTCGGGCGAGGTTGAGGTGAACTCGATCGCTCCCGGCATTGCAGGCGCTCTGCTCGCCACCGTGGCCGGCCTCGCCGTCGCCATTCCAGCGCTGTTCATCTACAGCTACCTCAGCTCACGCATCAAGGACGTGGTCGCCAACATGGAGACCTTTATCGACGAGTTCATCGCGAAGATGGCGGAACACTACAAGGAGTAAACCATGCAGGCCGACAACAAGAGCTACGACGACATCAACGTCACGCCCATGGTGGACCTCTACCTGGTGCTGCTGCTGATCTTCATCATCATGACGACCGCCGGCGTGCAGGGCGTGAAGGTGAACCTCCCGCGTGGCGGCCCTTCCACCTCGAAGCCGATCGAAGGTCCGAAGATGCAGGCCATCACGGTGGACAATCAGGGCAACATCAAGCTCAACGCCACGGCGGTGACGATCGACGAGCTCTCCACCAAGCTCGAGGCCATCAAGGCCTCCATGCCCGACGTCCCCGTCGTCATCCGCGGCGACAGTTCCACCCAGTATCAGACCATCATGGATGTGCTCACCGCCGTCGGCCGCGTCGGCATCACCCAGGTCGGTCTCGCCACGCAGGCGAAGAAGTAACCCATCCTCACGTCATGAGATCCACTGACATCGAAGACGAAGACGAGCCGGGCTTTTTTAAGCGCAACCTCGTCGTGATCATCATCGGCGGTCTGCTGCTGGCCGGCGGGGGCTACTTCGCAGCCAACTACAAACCCTCCAAGACCGCTCCCAGAAAGAAACTCGACATGGTCATGGTGATGCCGGTCATCCCGCCACCGCCACCACCTCCTCCGCCACCACCCAAGCAGGAGGAGCCTCCGCCTCCCGAGAAAGAGGAAGAGATGATCGCACAGGAAGAAGTGACGCCTGAAGACGAAAAACCTGACGACAAGCCTGCGGACAAACCTGCTGATGAACCGCTCGGCACCGCCATCGGCGGCGGTGATGGCAACGGCCTTGGTCTCGGCGGAGGAGGGGGCAGTCGCGGCATGATTGGCGGCGGCGGCAGCAAGGGCGGCAGCCGTTGGGGCTGGTATGCAGGTCAGGTGCAGAACCGTCTCGCGGATGCGCTGCGCCAGCATCCTCTCACCAAGCATGCGGGTTTCTCCAACATCATCAAAATCTGGTCGGACGCCACGGGTCGCATCACCCGCGTGAGACTCTCCGGCAGCACTGGCGACAGCAAGGTCGATGCCGCCATCGAAAACGAAATCTTCAACGGCCTCGTCCTCACGGAACCACCACCGGATGACATGCCGATGCCCATCAACCTCAGACTCACCGCACGCAAAGCGAATTGAAGCCACTCCCCTGCTCCATGCTTACTCAACAACAAGTCTGGCGACGAACGTACGCCTGTTTGACCGCCTCCCTTCTCTCCGCCTTTCAGCCATCGCTGATGCGCGCCCAGGAACCGGATCTGCCCGCCCCGCTGCTGGCTGAAAATATTGCGCCCGCTCCTGCGGAGAATCCGCCAACAAGCGCTGTCGCTACTGCTGACGGTCCCGCGCCCATCTCGACTGATCCTGCTGCTGCGGTGCCCGTGCTGCCGGATCCGAATGCTGCCGCGCCCAAGCCCATTCTGGCAACTCCGTCCCAAAACGTGACGCTGAACCTCATCAATCGGCTCGTGCAAAAGGGCGTCCTCACCCAGGCCGAGGCGGCTGATTTGATCAAAGGGGCGGAAGAAGATGCTGCGTTTGCCAAGGCCCAGGCCCAGGCTCTGGCAGAAACCCAGGCCGCAGTCGTCGCTCAAAGCGCCATGCCACCCGTGGAACCGGACCCCGACGAGGTCCGGGTCACCTACATTCCGGAATCCGTCAAAGCGCAGATCCGCGATCAGCTGCGCACCGAAGTCTTCGCGCAGGCACGCGCCCAGCAATGGGCTGCTCCGAACTCCGCTCCGGAATGGACCCAGCGCATCAAGATCTTTGGCGACCTGCGCGGCCGCTATCA
>NZ_JAGRPF010000181.1 GCF_020439865.1 Prosthecobacter sp. | reverse complement strand
GGAAGTTTCTCGCCGCACAGGGGCTGCGCGAAAACACGCTGCTCTTTTACTGCGGCGACAACGGCACTTCCGCCGACGGCTCGCTCGTCCGACCGCATCTCGGCGTCAAAGGCCAGGTCTATGACGGCGGCATTCTCGTGCCCGGCCTCATCGAGTGGCCTGCACGCGTGCCAAAGCCACGCAGCACAAAGATTCGCGCCAGCACGAGCGACCTGCTGCCCACGCTCTGCGCCATCACCAGCCAGCCGCTCCCGTCACGTCCGATAGACGGCATCGACCTCCTGCCCCTGATCGACGGCAAGATGACCGCACGCTCGAATCCTCTCTACTTCTGGGAATGTGAAATCGGCAAGGCCAAGGGCGAGCCCTACATCGATCCCGAGCTGCAGAAAGGCACCACGCCGCTCGTCAAAAAGATGGGAGGCATCGCCACGCGTAACTTCACCAACTTCAAGCACACCACCATCACCGACGCCGACTACCTCGGCCCCCGTGCGATCATCGACGGCGACATGAAACTCGTGATTCACGAGCAGAAGAAGGGCGATCCGAAGGTCGAACTTTTCGACCTCAAGACCGACCCAGCCGAAACGACCGATCTGGCGAAGAAACAGCCCGAAGAGGTCGGGACACTGCAAACCAAGCTCCGTGCGTGGCAGGACAGCGTGCTAAAGAGCCTCACCGGCGCCGACTACCAGAAGTAGCGCCGTCTGCGTCAGGGGCGAGGACAACGCTGAGGGCAAGATTTCAGCGCCTTGCCTTTTTATCTGTCCGGTTTTGCGGCACACCGTGGGATACAAAGATCGTGATTTCGCGTTTGTTTCCTTCCTTCCCATGACCAAGCCAACCACCCTCCTCCTCACCCTGCTGTCATTCGCGAGCTTCGCGACCGCCGCGCCTCTTGTTTTTGAAGGCACGGACGGCCCTGGCAAGGGCAAGCACATCGTCTTCCTAGCCGGAGATCACGAATATCGCTCGGAGGAGACGCTGCCGGAGCTGGCACGCATTTTGGCGAAGCATCAAGGGTTCAAATGCACGGTGCTTTTCGACATCGATCCGGATGGCAACATCGCCGCGGGTGAACCGCAGAATATTCCCGGCATGGAGGCGCTGGATTCCGCCGATCTCGCCGTGGTGTTCCTGCGCTTCCAAGGACTGCCGCCGGAGCAGATGAAGCACTTCGACGATTACCTCAAGCGCGGTGGCCCAGTCGTTGGGCTGCGCACGGCCACGCATGCCTTCAAAGGCACGCCGGAGCCCTATGCCAAGTATGACTACAACTCCAAGGTCGCCGGCTATGAGTCCGGCTTCGGTCATCAGGTGCTCGGGCAGACCTGGGTGGGCCACTACGGCAAGAATCACGTGCAGAGCACGCGCATCACCATCGTGCCGGAGAAGGCATCGAACCCGATCCTGCGTGGAGTGAAGGATGTGTGGGTGCAGGCGGGCGGTTATGTCGGCAAACCTACGGATGGCGAGATTTTGACGATGGCGCAGCCGCTGGATGGCATGTCGCCGGACTCGCCGGCTTCGAAAACACAGCCACCACAACCGAGCGAATGGACGCGCACTTACAAGAGCGCTTCCGGCAAGTTGGGCCGCGTGTTCACGTCGCTTTATGGCACGTCGGAAGACATCACTAACGAAGGCTATCGCCGCTTGCTCGTGAACGGCATCTTCTGGGCGGTGGGATTGGAAGACGCGATCAAGCCGGATCTCAACATCGCCTTCGTCGGCCCGTTCCAACCGAACATCTATGGCGGCGGCGCCTATGCACGCGGCATCAAGCCAGAGATGTATGCAGGATTTGAAAGCCCGATTCCGGCGAACCACAACACCAAGGGACCGGAGACGAAAAAAGGCGATAAGAAGGCAAAGCAGGAGAAGAAGTCTGCAAAACAGACCTCAGCGCAGCCTGTGTCGGCTTCGGTCGATGGAAAGCCGACCGTCGCAACGGGCAAACCGGCCCGCTATGTGCGCATCGAGATTCCCGGCGAAAAGAAATGCCTGCAGATCGCCGAGATCGAGATCATGAGCGGTGGGAAAAACATCGCGAAGAACGGCAAGGCGACGCAATCGACGACCAAGAACGGCGGCGTGCCGGAGCGTGCCTTCGACGGCAACAAAAATCCGGACTGGGGCAAGGGTGGTCAGACGCACACGGCAGAAAACCAACCGAATCCGTGGTGGGAAGTGGATCTTGGTTCCAGTCAGCCGATCGACACGATCGGGCTGTGGGCGCGCGAGGGCTTCTCGGATCGTCTGGGCGGCTTTACGCTTCAGTTGCTGGATGACGCCCGCAAACCAGTGTTTGAACTCAAGAACGTCGCCGGGCCGGAAGCACTGACGATTGATGTGAAAGGCGGCGGCAAGCTCGCCTACCTCGCGTTTGATGGAAAGCCGGGCAAACCTGTGGTCAAAGGCTCAGGTGGTGGGAAATCCTCCGGCCCGCCAGAACCGCCGCTCGCCGACGTGCCAGCCGATTACAAGGACCCGATGCCGTTTGCCTTCAACAAAGGCGATGTCGTCGCGATCCTCGGCAACGGCCTGCCCGACCGCATGCAGCACGACGGCTGGATGGAGACGCTGCTGCAAAGCGCGATGCCGGAGCTGAACGTGCGTTTCCGCAACATGAGCACGAGCGGCGACCGCCCGAACTCATATCCGCGCAGCCCCGGCCAGATTTCGATGACCACCTACCTGCAGCATGTGAAGGCGGACGTGGTGTTCGGCTTCTTTGGCTACAACGAGTCCTTCGACACCAAGCCGGAAGATTATCAGAAGCTGCTCGTCGAGTTCGTGAAGAAGACGCGCGGCAGCAAGGCGAATGGCAAGTCCTTCCCGCGCATCGTGCTCTTCAGCCCGATCGCGCATGAGGACACGCGCAATGTCAACGTTCCCGATGGCAAGGCGCACAACGCGCAGCTCGAAGCCCTCACGAAGGCCACAGAATCGGCGGCGAACGAGGCGGGTGTCGCCTTTGTCGATCTCTTCCATCCGTCGCTGGAGCTGTTCAAGGCGGCGAAGGAACCGCTGACGATCAACGGCGTGCATCTCACGCCGGATGGCAATCGCCAGCTCGCCGAAGTGATCGCGAAAGGCTTGCTCGGCAAGCAGGTGAGCGCATCGCCATCGATGGAGCCGCTGCGCGAGGCCGTGGTGGACAAGAGTTACCACTGGTATCAGCGCTATCACGCATCCGACGGCAACGACGTGTGGGGCAGCCGCTCGACCTTGAGCTTCGTGGACGGCCAGACCAATGGTGTCGTGCTGCAGCACGAGCTTTCGATGCTCGATGTGATGACGAACAACCGCGACGAACGCGTGTGGGCGCGCATCACCGGCGGTGACAAGAAGATCGACGACAGCAATGTGCCGAAACCCATTCCGGTGATCTCCAACGTCGGCGGCGGCAGCAAGAGCAGCAGTGCGCAGAAGGAAGGCGTGCTGCGCTACATCAGCGGCGAGGAGGCGATCAAGCACATGGCCGTGAAGAAGGGCTTCGAGGTGCATCTCTTTGCCGATGAAGCGCAGTTCCCCGAACTCGCGAATCCGGTGCAGATGCAGTTCGACTCGAAGGGCCGCCTTTGGGTCGCCGCGTGGTCGGATTATCCGAAATGGGAGCCGCTGAAGGAGTCCAAGGACGCGCTGCTCATCCTTCACGACGACAACAACGACGGCAAAGCGGATCGCATGACCGAGTTCGCGCGGGTCAACAATCCACTGGGCTTTGAGTTCTGGAACGGCGGCGTGCTTGTCACGCGGCAGAGCGAAATCCTTTTCCTCAAGGACACCGACGGCGACGACAAGGCCGACGTTCAGACCATCATGCTGCAGGGCCTCGACAGCAGCGACACGCATCATGGCGCGAACAATCTCATCTACGGCCCCGACGGCGGCGTTTACTGGCAGAGCGGCGTCTTCATGCAGCACAACTACGAGCACCCTTGGGGACCGTCGCTGAACGCCACCGCCTCCGCGATGTATCGCTTCGATCCGCGCCGCTTTACGATCTCGCTGCATGCGACGAACTCGCCCAACCCGCACGGCACCTCGTTCGACACCTGGGGCTATCAATACGCCACCGACGGCACCGGCGGACGTGCGTATCAGGTGCGGCCCGAGGGCAACGGCTTCAAGATGTATGAACTGCTCAAGAAGGAAGTGCGTCCGGTCACTGCGAGCGAAGTCGTCAGCAGCACGCACTTCCCGGAGGAAATGCAGGGCGACTTCCTGATCTGCAACGTCATCGG
>NZ_JAGRPF010000180.1 GCF_020439865.1 Prosthecobacter sp. | reverse complement strand
CATTGATGCCGCCGTGACCACCGAGCAGCACCGCCTCGGCAGTGAGTTCTTCAGGGCCGACGAGCACGCTCCAGTCGGCGCGTTGCTTCGCGACTTCGATCAGACGATGGAAGTAGATCATGTCGCATGAACTGTCCTTCACGCCGCAGACGCCGGGCATGTCGAGCGCGCGGCGCACGAGGTCGATCTCGAAGCTCACCTTCGTCAAACCTGGCATGTTGTAGAGGAAGAGCGGCAGCGGCATCTCAGCCACGAGGTCCTGCACGTATTCGAGCATCTCCGGCGGTGCGGCAGGGAAGTAATACGGCGGCGCGAGCACGACATGCGTGGCTCCGGCATCAGCCGAGTATTTGGCGAGGTTCACGCTCTCGGTGAACGACGTGTCGGTGATGCCGACAAGCACGGGAACTCGTCCGGCGGCCAGTTTGCAGGTATGCTCAATCAGTTCGCGCCTGAGACGATAGCTGAGGCTCGGGCCTTCTCCGGTGGTTCCGAGAATGAACAGGCCGTTAACGCCGCCTCGGATGAGGTGCTCGACGAGACGCTCCAAACCGGTCGAGTCGAGGGTGTCGCGATCGCGGAGCGGCGTGATCAGAGGCGGGATGATGCCTGAGAGAGGTTGGGACATGCCGAAAACTGACAGCCTCCCCCTCGATAAGGCAAGCTCTGCCCACAGCTTATCTTTGGCGCTGAGGTGACGATTCTTGACTCTCCGCGCAAGAAATTTGGGACTGAGACCTTTGAACTTGGACCCCAGCCTCATGCAAACCACCGATCAGGCCGACTATTTTTCGACGCAGGTCATGCGCACGCGTCGGTTCTTCCTGCCGGGCTGGGAGGAGCGCCAGCATGATGCGGGAACGCTGGGTCTTGTGGGCGGAGGGTGCGAGTGGTGTGCTCCTGACTTCGTCGTGGACCGAAGGACGTTTCCGTTCCTGGCCTTCGAGTTTGTGTCCAGAGGACATGGCAGCGTCACGCTGGCGGATCAAACGCATGAACTCGAGGCGGGGCATGCCTTTGTCTATGACTCGACCACGCCGCACGTCATTCGCAGCTCGGCGAACGAGCCGATGGTGAAGTACTTTTTCAATTTCTCCGGCAGGCGGGCGACGTCGTTGATGAGCGAACTTGAGCTCACCTCCGGCAGTGTTTTGCGGGTCACAGACGCCTCCCGGGTGGTGACGCTTCTGGAGGAGGTGATCGATCACGCCCTGCGTGGCGGTCGTTTCGGCCTGCGTGCGGCTTGTGCGGCACTGGAACACGCGCTGGTGCTTTGTGCTGACAGCCGGCAGTCCGCCGATACGAGAATGGATCCCGCTTATGCCACTTACCTGCGCTGCCGGGGACACTTGCTGCGGAACTACCCGGTGCTCAGCAGCATCGAGCAGGCGGCCAAAGCCTGCCATGTCTCTGCGGCGTACTTCACGCGACTGTTTCAGCGTTACGACATTGAAACGCCTCTCGCCTGTCTCACGCGCCTGAAGCTGTCCCAGGCGGCCATCAAACTGCGCCAGCCGGACGCGTTGGTGAAGAGCGTGGCGGCGGAGCTGGGCTACAAGTCGGCCGCGCACTTTTCCCGTGCCTTCAAGGCATGGAGCGGAAGATCGCCTCGCGGCGGTTGAAATGCGTGCGGCGCATTCCATACTCCGCCACCCTTTCTCTGCGCCGCATGCTTTCCTTCCTCAAAATCCGCCATCTCGCACTCGTCGAGGATGTGACGTGGGAACTGGCCGCTGGTCTCGTCGGTGTGACCGGAGAGACGGGGGCGGGGAAGTCGATCATCGTCGGCGCTTTGAAGCTCATTCTCGGTGAGCGTGCGGACCGCAGCCTGATCCGCAACGGGCAGGATGCCTGCACGGTGGAGGCGGGTTTTCATCTGAAGGACACGCGGGCGATTGATGCCGTGCTGGAGGAGGCCGGACTGGAGCCCTGCCAGGACGGCGAACTGCTCATCAAGCGCACCATCAGCACCAGCGGCGCGAACAAGCAGTTCGTGAATTGCTCACCGGTGACGATTCAGGTTCTGAAGAGCCTCGGCGAGTTTTTGGTCGATCTGCACGGACCGCATGATCATCAATCGCTAAACTCGAAAGAGCGGCAGCTGGAGATGCTGGACAAGTTTGCCGGTGGCGAAGAGATGCTGGGCAAATATCAGGACGCCTGGAAGCTGTGGCGCGCTGCGGTGGCGGAACTCGATGAATTGGAGAATTCCGAGCGAGCCTCCACTCAGCAGATCGACATGCTGAAGTTTCAGGCGAATGAAATCGCGGCCGCCAATCTCAAGCCGGGCGAAGAAGAGGAAATCGAATCGCGTCATCGCATCGCTGCCAACGGTGCGCGTCTTGCCGAGCTCTGCGGCAGCATCACCAGCCGTCTGAGCGAGGGCGAAGGCAGTGTGATCGATGGTTTGCGTGAGATCGGCCGCAGCATCCATGAGCTGGAAAAGATCGACCCGGGCACGGCGGCGCTGTTTGGAGGGTTCAAATCCGCGCAGATCGAACTTACGGAACTGGAAAGCAGCGTGCAGGACTACGCAGGCGATCTGGAGATCGACGCCGCGGAGCTGGACAAGCTGGAGAGTCGCATTCACACGATTCAGACGCTGAAGCGGAAGTACGGACGCACGATCGCGGAGATTCTCGAATCCCTGGCCGAGACCGAACGCAAACTCGCGAAGATGGAGAATCGCGGCGAAGAGATTGCGAAACTGCAGAAACTCGTGAAGGAACGTGAGGCTGAAGTGTTGAAGCTAGGAAAGCTGATCTCGAAAAAGCGAGCTGATGCTGCGCCGAAACTGGCCAAGGAGGTTGCCTCGCATCTCCTCGATCTCGGATTCAAGCGCAGCGTGTTTGAGGCGCAGCTCATGGCGCTGCCTTCACCCGAGCGCAACGGCCTGGAGGAGGTGGATTTCCACTTTGCTCCGAATCCTGGTGAGCCTTCAAAGCCGCTGCGGCTCACTGCATCGAGTGGTGAGATGTCACGCGTGTTGCTGGCGGTGAAGAGCGCTCTGGCGAAACAGGATGCCGTGCCGTTGCTCGTGTTCGATGAAATTGACGCGAACGTCGGCGGTAACATTGCCGAGGCGGTGGGACGCAAGATGGCCGGGCTTGGTGCAACCCATCAGGTCATTGCCATCACGCATTTCCCGCAGGTTGCTTCCTTGGCGCAGAGCCACTTTGTGGTGACCAAGGAGATCAGCGGCGACACCACGCGTTCGCAGATTCAGGAAGTCAGCGACGAAGAGCGGGTCGATGAACTCGCGCGCATGCTCGGCGGCAGCGCGGCAAGTGCGCGCGTGCATGCCCTGAGCCTGCTCAAAGGGGCGGCTTGAATTCAGGCGATCTGCGGGGTGCCGAGCATCATCCGTGGCGGGCGGCCTTTCACACGGCTGAGCGTGGCGCGCAGCGCGAGCGAACCGAGCTGGGTCTGCGGATTCCAGCCTTTGGGGGCCTTTTTCGCGGTGCTGGTCCATGGCATGCCGTCGGTGATCCATTGCTGGCGGAAGTCGTCGTAACTGATGCCTTTGTCATCGTCGGTGACGCCGAACTGAAATCCGCAGCAGGCGCAGATCTCCATGGAAGCGCCGCCGGTGCGGTTCCGAGGCGGTTCCGCGAGCTTGTCATAGCCGCATACGGGACAGTAGTTGTTGTGGACTTTCATGGTTGGTTTTCGGAGGTTCTGAGTTTTGAATTCAGCGGGAACGCAGCCTGAGTTCGGAGGATCTCACGGTGCGTCCGGGCTGACGCTGCCAGTAGGTGGGGCTTTCTGGCTTGAAGAAGGTCTTGGTTCTGCCGCTGCCGTCGTAGGCGGCGAAGGCGCGAGTATTAGGATCGAAGACACGAAGCGTGCCGTCGGTGTCGTCGAGTTTCATGGGCAGATTCTCCGTGCGGGCGCGCTGGAGAAACTGCCAGGCCTGCGCGGCATAATCGTCAGGCGTCTTGCTGGAAAAGTCACGACCATGTCGTTCGAAGTGATCCCGCAGCGAATCGGGATGAGCCCATGTTTGCTGCGTCGGCGGAGTTTTCGCCGACACCACTTTGGCTTCCGCCTTGCTTTCAGGCGTGAACACATCCAGCACGCGTCGCATGAGCGAAGGCTGCGGCGAGGCTGCGCCGGAGCCACCGGCGGTGGTGAAGGTTCCGGTGGCAAGTCGTGTGCGTGCGCTGCCGACGCTGAAATGGTAGGTCGTTCCTGGAGCCAGCGACTCGAGGACGATCTTGTGATCACTGGTCACCACACCTTCGGCCTTTTGATCCAGCGTGTCGGGATTCCGGCCAAACTGCAGGCGGGTGCCGCAGTCCACATCCGTGCGCCATTGGACCGTCGCCGTGTTTGCCGTGGTGGTCGCCTTGGGCTGTCCGACCAGTTCAACAGCGTGCAACAGCGTACCGCCAAGGCACGCGAGGACGCAGATGAACTGATGAACAAAAGTTCTCATGAAGGGTTGGAACAAACAGGGGATTACAGTGGGACAGTCTTAAGGGAAGACTGTTCAAACTGCGTAACGCCCTCGTCGTGTTCCATTCATCCATCTCCACGCTGAGTCAATGTGGTCTCGTGGGTCGAGGTGAACCGCCTGCCACTGAAGGATTTGCTTAGCCAGTCTAGGATCTGCAATCAACTCCGAGGGATCGCCGGCGCGTCGTTCTCCATAGCTGACCGGGATGGTGCGTCCGGTGACAGCTTCAGCGGTGGTGATGATTTCTTTGACGCTGAAGCCTTTGCCGGTGCCGAGATTGACGGCCACCGTTTCACCTTCTTTGCGCAGGTAGTTCAAAGCAAGTGCGTGCGCCGATGCGAGATCGCAGACGTGAATGTAGTCGCGGATGCAGGTGCCGTCAGGCGTCGGGTAGTCGGTGCCGAAGACGGTGATGTGCGGGCGCAGACCTGCGGCGGCTTGAAGCACGAGCGGGATGAGATGCGTCTCGGGATTGTGATCCTCGCCGATCTCGCCGCTCGGATGGCAGCCGCTGGCGTTGAAGTAACGAAGGAAGACGGACTTCAGACCCCAGGCGCGGTCACAGTCACGCAGCACGCGTTCCAGCATCCACTTGGAGGCCCCGTAAGGATTCACGGGTGACTGCGGGTGCGATTCGTCGATGGGAATGCGCACCGGATCGCCATACGTCGCACAGGTGGAGGAAAAGATGAAGCGCTTGCAGCTATGGCGCTGCATGGCTTCGAGCAGCGTGAGCGGCGCAGCGAGGTTGTTGCGGTAATACTTGAGCGGATCGGTCACCGATTCACCGACATACGCGAACGCGGCGAAGTGCAGCACGGCCTCCGGTTTGTGTTCGGCAAAAAGTTTTTCCACCAGCGCGGCGTCAGCCATGTCGCCTTCGATGAACGTCACACGGTCCAGCGGCAGCGCGTCGCGATGACCGAAGACGAGATTGTCGAGAACGACGACGCGCTCGTTCTGCTCCAGCAGATGGCGGACGGTGTGCGAGCCGATGTAGCCCGCGCCGCCGGTGATAAGGAGGGTTCCTTGTGACATTCAGCAAATACAGCAGGCGCCGCCGGTGCTGCCAAACGAAGTTTGCTTCAAATCCATCTGCGCGATGGCTTACGGAGCCGCTTTTGGCATGGGCACCTGCACCGGATGCATGAGGTAGGCGATCAGATCGCGCACCTGGTCCGGCTGAAAGGCGAGCAGCAAACCCTCGGGCATCATGGACATCGGCGAGGTTTCCTGTTTGACGATGTCGGCGCGTTCCAAGGTGAGAGTTTCGGTCAGGGTGCGCAACGTCAGCGTGCGATCGTTCGATTCGGCGATGACGCCGCTGAGAATGCGACCATCCTTGTGCGTGAGCAGGCTCATGCGGAAGTCGGCGCTGACCACGCCGCTCGGATCGGCGATGTTTTCGAGCAAGTAATCGAGGTTCGCGCGTCCTGAGCCGGTCAGGTCGGGCCCGATCTTGCCTCCTTGGCCGTACATGGTGTGGCATGCGCCGCAGACGGCAGTGAAGAGCATCCTGCCCTGACTCAGATTGGCTTTTGCGAGGGTATCGGGAGTGAGCTGCTTCTTGAGCTTTTCGATGAGCTCCTTTTTGTCTGCGGCGGATTCGCGCAATTCACCCCAGACTTCGACCAGTTGTTTGGAGAGCGCGTCATCATGGAACGAGTTGATCTGTCGGGCGTGAAAGGCGCTGAGATCGGCACGCGGAATTTTCCCGGCAGCCATCTCTTTGAGCAGGGCTTTTGCGAAGGACGGACGCGATACCAGTGTGTCGATGACAGTCTGGCGTTCAGCAGGAGCGAACTTCCGATAGCTGGTGGCAAGCTTTTGCCCGATTTCGGGATCGTCGAACAAAGCAAGGCCGCGCACGGCGGTGACGTTGACGCCTCGGACTTCCAAAAGCTGCGTGCAGATTTCGCGGAGGTCGGGCGGCCGGTTTTCGATCAGCGTCTTGAGGGCGGATTCGCGTGCGAGAACATCGGCTTTGCCATCGAGCGCGATCTGCTTCACGTCGTCGAGCGCACGCCCATCGCCGAAGAGGATGCTAAGGTCGCGAATGAGAGGCGATTTCGATGCGGAGGCGACCTTGTCCCAATTCGCAGGCTTCGGAGCCTTGCGGATGCCTTTGAAGGCCTCGCTCATGCCTTCGAGCACTTCGTCGGAGCCGTTGACTGCCAGCAGCGCGTTCAATGCCTCCGGTTGCGGAGCGAGGCTGCGGGCAATCCAGCGCAGCGTCTGCGGCCACGTGCAGTTCTTCGCGAGTTGAACGAGCGCCATCGGTTCATGTTTGGCGAGCGGCGAAATGCCGAACCAGACCATGTAAGGCAGGAATGGATCGTTGGCGTCCTCGGTGTGCGAGAGGAGCGTGGCGGCGAGTTCGGCGCGTTTGGAGACGGGAAGACGCTGAAGGGTGGAGGCGAGTTGGAGGCGAACGAAGGCGGACTTTTCATCCACAGCCATTTTCACAGGATCGAAAGCGAGTTCAGGATACGTGGCGTGCGGCATCGGACCCGGGATGGCGTCGAGCGGCGAGAATTGGACGAGTTCGCGAATGGCGAGAGCGCGTGCGTGCTCGTCCGATGAATTCAAATCCGCCTTCGGCCACGGTTTGCGCCATGCGAAGGGCTTTTCGGGCTTCTTTGGTTCGCCATAACTTACGCGGAAGATGCGGCCGCTGGTGCGGTGGACACCGTTGGATTCGTGGCATTCGCCGGTGTCGCTCCAGTCGAGGATGAAGCCGCTGCCGTCCGGGCCGGTGCTGATTTCGATGCCGCGGAACCAGGGATCGTCGCTGAGGAAAATGTCTGGCTCGTGTTTGCCGACGTAGCCGCTGCCGTTGCGCTCGAGGCGCTCCACATTCGTGCGGCGGCCGTGCATGTTCAGCGTGAAGAGCTTGTTGCGATAGTATTCGGGCCACTGGTCAGCCTGATAAATCATCATGCCGATGTGCGCGTGACCGCCGCCGAGGTGGTTGGCCTTGCCACCGCGGGATTCGCTCCAGGCGCCCGTGCGGTCGTAGTGATAGTGGTCGGCGATGGTGTCGAGCTTCTCGTAGATGAGCGGATTCATCGTGTTCGAGTCCACGAGATGGGCGCCATGAATGAGATGCCAGAGATGGCCGGTGACGGTGTTGATGAAAAACATCTCGCCATTCGCATCCCAATCGTGACCCCACGGGTTCGTGGTGCCGTGGGTGAGGACTTCGACGATCTTTTTTTCCGGATGATAGCGCCAGATGCCGCCTTTCATCGGCACGCGTTGTTCATCGGGTGTGCCGGGAACGCCGAGCTTGCCGGGGCAGGAGTGACCACAGCGGCCGTAGAGCCAGCCATCAGGGCCAAAGCGCAGACCGTTGGCGAAGTTGTGGTAGTTGTCCTTCGCCACGGTGAAGCCGTCGAGCACGACTTCGGGTTCGCCATCGGGAATGTCATCGCCATTGCGATCAGGGATGAAAAGCACCTGCGGCGGGCACATGAGCCACACGCCACCGCGACCGACTTCGACGCTGGTGAGCATTTGCACGTCATCGGTGAAGACCTTGCGCGTCTCGGCGACGCCGTCCCAGTCTTTGTCTTCGAGGATGATCACGCGGTCTTTCAGCGAGAGGTCGAAGCGCTTCGCACGTTCGGCATAGGTGTAGTTTTCGGCGACCCACATGCGTCCTTTCGCGTCCCACGCCATGCCGATCGGATTTTGCACATCAGGTTCGGCGGCGAAGAGCGTGGCCTTGAAGCCTTCCGGCAGTTTGAGCGCCTCCAGCGCATCCTGCGGGGGCATTGGCGAAGGATTGCCGGGCTCGCTGTTGTAGGGCTCGGGGAAATCGGCGGACAGAGCGCTGCTGATGAGAAGAAGGCTGGTCAGGATCTGTTTCATGGAGCGAGGAGTTACTACGCCGGCTCATCCCCAGATCAACCACACGGCGGCGAAGGCGGTGAGCCAGAAGAGGACGTTTTCGAAAATCTTCTGTGGCAGGTGCTTGAGGATCCACCAGCCGATGACCACGCCGATCACGACCGCGGGCATCAGGGTGAGGTTGGTCATCAATGACTTCGGATTGATGATGCCGAGGTTGGTGCTGAAGGGCAGCTTGAAGAGATTGATGAAAAGGAAGAAGCGGCTGAAGACGCCGAGGTATTCCTTTTTCTCCAGATGCTGGGCAAGGAGATAAACGGTCATCACCGGTCCTGCGGCGTTGGCCAGCATGGTGACCACGCCCGCGAGGAATCCCATCGACCAAGTGAAGCCATGGTGCTCGGTGAGCGCGATGAAATCCTGCCGGCGTTTGTTGAGCACCCAGTTGAAGATGAGCAGCGCGATGATGATCCAGCCGATGACGATGCGCGCCATGGCGTTGTCGAATTTGCCAAGCAGGAGCCAGCCGACGACCACGCCTGCGATGGCCGGCGGCACCATGGGCACGATGCGCCGCCAGCTTCCGCCCTTGCGATTGACGATGTAGCCCATGAAGTCCGCCGCGATGAGCATGGGCAGGATCACGCCGACGGATTCCTTTGCGCCGAAGATGCGCGCCATTAGAACGACGTTGAGCGTCGAGGTGCCGGACAGGCCCGCCTTGGACATCCCGATGCACATGGCTCCCAAAGTTGCCAGCACGAGCAACCACGCATCGGCGGGCAGGAGGGTGTGTTCGGTAAGCCAGGTCATTCGGGGAATGACGAATGGCGAATGCGGAGTGACGAACAAGAGTTAACTCGTGTTCCGCGGACTTTTGTCACAGTGCCATCAGCGGCGCGGGAACGAGGAAGGCGTGCTGTTCGAGCAGGCTGAGAACGCCGTTGGAAGCGAGGAAGGGAACAAAATAATTCGCCAGCACGTAAGCCAGCGCGACAGGCAGGATGCCGAGGCGCGCCGTCCAGCGCGCGAACCAGTGACGCGGCTGCTCGTGACGCAGCGCCCGGCCTAGTGCCCAGCCGGTGAGGATGCGTGCGGGAAAAATGAAGATGACGAAGAGCAGGCTCGGCGCCCAGGCGAGTTCCTGCGGCGTGAGTTCGATCTTGAGCAAATAGAGCGGAATGGCGAAGAGCAGTGTGACCAGCAGAGCGAACCAGAAGGCCAGCGGCGCACGCGCAAACTGACGACGCACCTCGCGCCATTCGAACAGCGCCTTGAAGCGGCCGCTTTGCGCAAAGTTCGCCTGGAGAAAGGGCAGATGGATGGCCACAAGAAACAGAAGGATGCCGCCGATGAGCGAGACGATGACCGTGCCTCCCACAGCAAGACGCGGCGCGGCCATGAGGATGCCCACAGGGACGATCAGCCATGCCAGTGCGCCGATGAAGCCGCGCAGGCCGAGCCAGAAGTAAAAGGGCAGTCTCAGGCCGACGATGTAGTCGGTGATCGTGTGCTGGAGGCCGCTGATTTTGTCCGGCGCACGCAGCCAACGCAGGAGGCGCAGCGGCTGCGGCCAGAGGAAGTGCCAGAGCTTGCCGCCGCGGACGCTCGCCCACAGGATGTGCAGGACCGTGACGATGGTGACAAGAATGAGCGCAACATGCCAGACGCGGGCGGTTCCACTGCCGGGAGCGATCAGCTCAGCGTCCTTCCAGAAGGTTGACAGGATCCGCGCAGGCCAGACGACGATCCATATGCCGGCGGCAATGCTGCCGAAGACCGAGGCCTTGCGCACGCCGATGAAGCCGTCGCGCAGCCGGCCGGTCCGCGCGACCGTGCCGCTCACGTGCAGCAGGTAGCCGAGGCTGAGGAAATTGAGCACCGGAATGACCGAGCAGGCGGCGACCAGAACGATCAGCGCCACGAGGCCGAACAGCCAGTCGAGCACCGGCGAAATCCGGCGCGTCCAGAGTCTTCCCAGCCACGACTGACGCGGCGCCTCGACGGCAGGCACGGGCAGGGGAGGTGGCTGGAGGACGGCTTCTGACATGGGAGCGCTATGAAAGCCGGCGGGTTCGAGAATGTTGCGGGATTTCTGGGAGAAACCGAATTAGAATCCGCGTGTTAGTCAGCGATTCAAAGCCGCCCCTCATGAATCCACCGTCCAACTCTGTGAACTGGTTCGCGTGGCTGCGCAATGTCGTGATCCTTGGCGCGCTGGCCGGTGCCGTCGTCTGGAGTGTTGGCGGTTGGTTTGTGCCACCCGTGGCCGCCATCAATCGGAATGTAGGATTGTCTGCGGCGGAATTGAAGGACATCCAGACGGTCGCGGCCGGAGTGAACGCTGACTTTGAAAAGGCATGGGAGCAGGAAAAACTCCAAGCGGCGGCCCCGGCGGACAACCTGACCATTGCGAGGCGGCTGTCGCTCGCGTTGACGGGGAGCATTCCTTCGCTGCAGGAGATCAGGGCGCTGGAGACGGTGAAAGGCGTGGACGTCAGTCAGTGGTGGCTCACGCAACTGCTGGGCGACCGTCGCACCAGCGACTATCTGGCGGAGCGCTTCGCACGTGTGTATGTGGGCATCGAAAACGGGCCGTTTCTGACCTACCGTCGTCGTCGGTTGGTGGACTGGCTCAGCGATGCTCTGCAGAAGAACCGGCCCTACGACCAGGTCGTGCGTGAACTGATCGACTGCGAAGGCGTGTGGACCACCAACCCGGCGGTGAACTTCATCACCGTGACGAATGAGAACAAAAAGGGGCCGGACGAAGCGAAGCTCGCCGCGAAGGTGAGCCGGGCGTTCCTCGGGGTGCGCATCGACTGCGTCCAGTGCCATGATGGCAAGCTTGGCAGCCCATGGAAGCAGACGGACTTCCATCAGCTCGCGTCCTACTTCGGACAGATGAGTTTCAACGTGAACGGCCTGCGCTACAATCCGAAGAGCAAGCCCTACAAAGTCCGTTACCTCGGCGAGATGGAGGAGGAAAAGGTGCCTGCCAAGGTGCCATGGAAACCGGAATTGCTGCCGACGAAAGGCACGCCGCGGGAGCAGCTCGCCGCCTGGGTCACGGCCAAGGAGAACAAGGCTTTCGCACGTGCCATCGTGAACCGCATGTGGGCGATGCTCTTCAATCGCCCGCTGGTTTCGCCGGTGGACGAGGTGCCACTCGAGGGGCCGTTTCCGCCGGGCATGGAAAAGTTGGCCGACGACTTCATCGCCCACGGTTGCGATTTGCAGCGCCTGATGCGCGTGATGGTGGCCACGCGTGTGTTTCAGCAGTCGAGCCGTTCGGCGGATCCCGATCATCCGGCCACGCAGGCGGCGGAAGATCACTGGGCGGTGTTTCCAGTCACACGTCTGCGACCCGAGCAGATGGCGGGCAGCGTCATTCAGGCTTCGTCGCTGACTACGATTGATTCAGAGACGCACGTGCTCTTTCGCCTCAAACGCAATGCAGACGTAAGCAACTTCGTGAAGCGCTACGGCGACTCCGGCGAGGACACATTTGATGATGGCGCGGGCACCATTCCGCAGCGCCTGCTGCTGATGAACGGCAGCATGATCAACAACAACATCACCAACAATCCGATCATCAATGCGAGCACGCGGATCGGCATGCTGGCGCCTGACGCTGCGTCGGCGGTGGAGGCCGCCTATCTTTCCATTTTCACGCGACGTCCCACGGACGAGGAAGCCGCTCTCTTCAAAGGACAGATCGCCGCCTCGAAACGCTCCAAAAGCAATGCGATGGCCGACCTCTACTGGACGCTCATGAACGCCACCGAGTTTTCCTGGAACCACTAGCCCGCGGAGCGGGAATGACGAAACCTGAATTCAAAATGTCGAATGCCATGAACACTTCTCCCTGCCAAAGCCGCTCGCATCTAACTCGCCGCTCCCTCCTCCGTGGCGCGGGCACTGCGGGCATCTCCTGGCTCACGCCGCTCGCGGACATTCTCGCCGTGGAGGCTGAGAGAGCACCGAAGGGTAAGCCGGCGCGCTCGGTGATTCTTCTCTGGCTCGGCGGTGCAGCGAGCCAGCTTGACACCTTTGACCCGCATCCGACAACCAAGATTGGCGGCGGAGTCAAAACGATCCCGACGGCAATCAAGGGCGTCGAATTCGCTGCAGGACTCGAGCAAACCG
Organism: Prosthecobacter sp.; assembly: GCF_020439865.1. Lineage (GTDB taxonomy): Bacteria > Verrucomicrobiota > Verrucomicrobiia > Verrucomicrobiales > Verrucomicrobiaceae > Prosthecobacter. The sequence goes on along the minus strand of NZ_JAGRPF010000180.1, from coordinate 6,486 downwards.
CGAGCGTGATGCAGGATGTGTCGCTGATTCGCTCCATGGTGAGCAAGGAGGGCGATCACGAACGCGCGTTCTACAACATCAAGACCGGTTATCGCCCCGATCCTACGCTCATTCATCCGAGCATCGGCGCGATCGCCTGCCACGAACTGCCCGAGGCTAAAATCGAGATTCCGACGCATGTCTCCATCCTGCCAAACCAGTGGCCTGCCCGCGGCGGTTTCTTCGGTCCGCAATACGACGCGTTTCAGGTCTATGATCCGAAGAGCAGCATCCCGGACGTGCGCGCCCGCGTGGAAGATCAGCGCCTCGAGCGCAGGCTCGAGAGCCTGAGCGTCGTCGAGCGTGCCTTCGCCGCCGGACGTGCGCCCGACTTGGACAAAAACAAGACGCTGCATCAGCTCTCGATGCAGAAGGCCCGCCGGATGATGACCTCCGAGCAGCTCAACGCCTTCGACGTCAGCAAAGCCACCGTCGCCGAGCGTGATGCCTATGGCGACACGCCCTTCGGCCGCGGCTGCCTCGCGGCAGTGCGATTGATTCAAACGGGTGTGCGCTGCGTCGAGGTCACGTTGACAGGGTGGGACACGCATGCAAACAATCTCGAAGGTCAGGCCACGCAGGTGAAGATCCTCGACGCGGCTTACGCTTCGTTGATCCGTGATTTGAAAAAACTCGGCCTGCTGGAAAGCACGATCGTGATTTGCGGCGGCGAATTCGGTCGCACGCCGAAGATCAACAATGTCGGCGGGCGTGATCACTGGCCGCATGCGTTCAGCATGCTCGTAGCGGGCGGTGGTTTCGCCGGTGGTCGTGTCATCGGTTCCACGGATCCCGAAGGCGAGAAAAAGGAACCTGAGAACCCCGTGCTCGTCGAGGATCTGCACGCCACCGTGCAGGACCTGCTGGGCATCGATTACAGCAAGGAGATCATGACTCCAGTCGGACGCCCGATGGCGCTGAGCAAGGGCGAGGTGGTCGGAGAGCTGAGGGCTTGAACAGATTCAATCACCGCTCTGCCGTCTTCACTTCATCCTTGAAGGGGCTGCCTTCGATCAAGGGCGCGGGCTGTTCGGGCTCCGGATTGAGCGTCATGATGTAGGCCACCACGTTGCGCAGCATCTGGTCGTCCTCGATGAAGAGCTTGGCCATTTGCACCATCTTCGCGCCATTCACGTCATTCTTGACCGCTCCCCTTTTGCCCGCTTTGAATCGTTTGAGCTGCTCTTCGAGATACCATGCCTGCCGGCCGATGAGCGGCGGACTGCCAAAGGCCATCTCGCCGCTGGCGTTGTAGCGATGGCACTCCATGCAGCGCTCCTGGAAGAGCTGCATGCCTTCGCCGGGATCCACGTTGGTCATCTCCCGGTCTTTGCCTGTGGGAACGACCACGGGCATCTTTTCAACATGGCCGATCACGGCCTTCACCTGCTCTGGCTGCAGGGCCTTTGCGATGCTCGCCATCATGAAGGGCTGGGCATCGGCGGCGTTCTGACCCCGGCGGCCTTCACGGAAATTCGCGAACTGAGTGGTCACATACCATGAAGGCATGCCCGCGATGGACGGCGTTTTCATCTCGATCTTGCCTTCACCATTTGCGCCATGGCACTGCGCACAGACGGCTTGGAATATGGCCTTGCCGTCTGTTGCCTTCGTTGCCTTCGTCGCTGCAATGGCAGGGTGAACAGGATCAACGGCATGCACGGGAGGCTTGGGATCGGCAGCATGCGACACGGCTCCATTGAGCCCGAGAATCAGGAGCACAAGAGGCTGGCGGATAAAATTCATGGCAGGAAAACGGGGTAAGTTGCACGCGGGTTGCAACAATGCGCCAACGATTCTGCCACTGAGCCCTCTTTGCCAAAATCCGCGCACCCGAGGACAAATCAGGCGCGTGCTTGCGCATTGGATGCCTCTGTGCCTTTCTGCCGCATGGAATCGCCTCCCAGGAACGTCATCGAACTTACGCAGGCGCTTGTGCGCATTCCGTCGGTCAATCCCGATGGCGATCCCGGCACCGAGGGAGTTGGCGAGGAGAAGTGCGCGCAGTATGTCGCGGAATTTCTAGCTGCTTCGGGTGCGAAGGCCGTGTTGGACGAAGTGGAACCCGGACGGCCGAATGTGATCGGTCGTTTTCCCACGAACCCGGGCGCGGACGGCAAGCCCAAGCCGCGCATCCTCTTTGCACCGCACACGGACACCGTGAGCGTCGGCGGCATGACGATCGATCCTTTCGGCGGTGAGCTGCGTGATGGCAAGGTGTGGGGCAGGGGAGCGTCAGACACCAAAGGGCCGATGGCCTCTTTCCTCTGGGCACTGCGTGAAATGCGCGCTGAGATCCCCGACCTGCCGGTCGAGGTGCACTTCGCGGGCTTCATGTCCGAGGAGAGCGCGCAGCTCGGTTCTCAGCATTTTGCCAAGCATCACGGGCGCTACGATCTCGCGATCATCGGCGAGCCGACGAGTTTGAAGACGGTGTTTCGTCACAAGGGGTGTCTCTGGGCCGATGTGCACACCACGGGCGTCGCCGTGCACGGCGCCACACCGGAACTCGGCGTGAACGCGATCGTGAAAATGGCGAAGCTGGTGGAGGCGCTCGACAACGAGTTTCGTGCGATTCTGGCCGAGGCGGGAGGCGAGGACGAATGGCTCGGCGCTAGTACGATCAATCTCGGCATGATCCAGGGTGGTACGCGCAGCAACATCGTGGCCGATTCCTGCAGGCTGCGGGTGGACATTCGTACGACCCCCGGACTGCAGCATGTGGGAGGCGCGCTCGCCATGCTGACCGAGTTTGTTCATCGGGTTGACCGGACCGCCAGTGTCACCGTCGCCAGCGAGGCGCTTCATCTCGACACGGATCCGGCGAATCCGTTCGTGCAGAAGCTGATCGCCGCAGGCGCTGATCTAACCGGAGCTCCATGGTTCTGCGACGCCGCCTTTCTTGCCGCCGCTGGAACTCCCTCGATCGCGATCGGTCCGGGTTCCATTGCCCAAGCGCATACGAAGGACGAATTCATCGCGGCGAGTGATCTGGAGGACGGTGTCGCGTTTTTCATGCGTTTCCTCCGCAGCTTGGCGTAGCTCGGGCTCACGGAATGACGACGCGGTAGAAGCGGCGTGTTTTGTTCAAGGCATTGAGATCGGTCCAGGTCGTGCTTGATCCGGTGGCCGTGACGATGACGGGTGTCCATTTGATCAGATCGTCGCTGTATTCGACGCGGTAGTCGTTTCCCGAAACGGAAGGAAACTGAAGCGTGGTGTCGGTGGAGCGGTTGAGCACGAACTGCGGGTGGCTCGTGCGGTCGTGATCACTGGTGCCGAACCACGCCTCGTCATCGGCGTAGACGCCGTCGCCGTCGTTGTCTTGGTGGATGCCGAAACGATCGACAAAACCTGAGTCGAGACCGGCGGCGGTGAAATCATCTTTAATGTAGGCCCATTTGAGCGTGTGTGTGCCGGTGGGAACGAGGAAACCTTTGCGCGTCCAGCCAAGCTCACCGCTGATCGCGTCCTTTTCGACGTCGTCGATGTAGAAGCGCAGGAAATCGTAGTCCGGCTCTGACGAGATGCCCCAGTAGAACGTCACCTTGCAAGGTCCTGTGACTTCGGTCGTCATGATGCTTTGCTGGAGGTCGGTGATGGGTCCGCTGCGCGCGGCGTCCTCGCCGTCGCTGGAATAAAGCTGCTGCGGCACCCACCCTTGATCACCTGAAGTCGTGACGACCTGCACGGGTGCGTCGATGGCATCGGCAAGACCTTCGGGAACGGTGCCGACATTGATCGTGATCGTGGCTGTGCCGGTTCCGAAGCTGTTCGTGGCATGCACGGTCACCGGAAAGCTGCCTGCGGTGGCGATGCTGCCGTAAATCAGCCCGGTGGTCGAGTGCAGCGTGAGTCCGGCAGGAAGATCGTCGGCGGAGTAGCTGGCAGGTGCGTTGGTGGCTTCAAGCACGTGGCGAAAGTAGACGCCTTGATATGCCTGAATCGTCGTGGTGGTGATTTCTGGTACCGTGCTGATCGGCGTTATGGTCATTTCATCGATCCATCCTTTGTCCTGACCTTTCGCCGTCGCCTCGTCCTTGCTGTAGTAGATGTCCACATTGTGCGGACCATCGCCAAGATCGGTCGAGGAGAGAGTCCAGTCCGTCTCGCCGGTGATGTAGTCGCGGACGTATCCGTCCACGGCTAGGATGAGATAATCGTAGTTCTTCTCCGACGAGACTCTCCACTGGAACTCCAGACGCGCCGGGCCGTTCACGGTGAATTCGATGCCCGAGTACTCATCGTCATCGACGACGGCTGTTTCAATCGCGTCCACGCCGTCATGGGTGACGGCCGTCTGCAAAAAGGGATCGCCAAAGCCAAAGGGGATGATTTTGGTCGTGGTCGGCTGTTCAACAGCGGTGGAGAGCGCCGGCGTGGCGGCCAGGATGTAATAGTAAGTGTACAGGTCGCCGGTGCCGGTGGTATTCGTGGCATCCTGATAGCCGTCGAAAAGGCCGGTTTCGGTCGGCGTGCCGGTGATGAGGCCGGTGGTCGGATTGAAGGCGAGCCCGGCGGGAAGACCGCTGTACAAATAGCGCCCGGTGGCGAAGCTCGTGGGAAAATTGGAAGCGGTGATCTGATGCTTCAGTTCCCAGCCTTCACGACCAACAATGACCCAGTTCGACGTGATGACGGGAAGCGGCAGCGCGCTGTCCGCCGGTGTGCCTTCGAAGATGATCGTCGCCTCGTCGAGCGTGCCGGTGTAATCCACCATGAGATCGGCGACTTCGAGCTTCCAGTCGCCTTCCGAGCGTTCGCCCCAGAAGTGCGTGGTGGTGAAGGTCCAGTCGAGATTCGCGGCGGTGTCATTGAAGCGGGCGCGTGCGAGGCGCACTTTCACACCGCTGGGCGAGGTCAGATACCACTGGAGATTGCCGACATAGGGATGAGTGGCCTTCACCTTCACGCGCACGTGCTCGAGCCGGAGATTGTCCGCAGCGGAGACGGTGAACGTGCGCGACGTGCCGTTCAAATCGGAGTCAGGAATGGCCTGCGCGAGACTGGTTTGCGCGAATTCTTTTGTTTGCAGCGGTGCCACGTTGATCCACGTCGCGGCGGTGGAAGTGGCGGCCTGCGCGTTCACGAGCCCCGCGCCATAGCGGATATTGAAATGGAAGCCCGCGCCGTTGGTCACCCAGTCGCCATCGAATTGGTCGTTCTGCGTGGCTGTACGGACGAGAATCTCCTGCACATCGCGATACGTCAGGTTCGGATTTGCTTGAAGCATGAGAGCGATGACACCTGCCACGGCGGGCGTGGCCGACGAAGTGCCCCCGAACATGTCGGTGTAATCGACGTCGGTGAAATCGGGATGCTCCACGGTGCCGCCGTCCTCATTGTAGCCGGAATCGCCCGTGCGGTCGGTGGTGGTGATGCCCTGCTTGCCGCCGTTGGAAGGCGCGCAGACGAGGATGTTCGATCCGGGCTCGCTGTAAAACGACGCGCGGCCCTTGTCGTTGATTGCCGACACTGAGATCACATTCGGCAAGTTCGCCCAGCCGTCGTAGTTCGAATCGTCCCCGGTGTAGTTGCCGTTGCCTGCCGCCCAGAGGAACACGGTGCCTTTGCCACCACGTCCGTTCGTTGTGGCATCATTGATTGCCGCGAGTGCGAGCGGTCCCGGGCCATACGCTCCGTAGGCGCTGTCATAAGGCCCCCAACTGTTGCTCTTGAGCTGGATGATGTCGTTTCTGTAGGACATCGCGTCCGCTTCATCGGCATCCGTCGTCGGAGCGGAGATGAGCCGCAGCCCAACCAGCGTGGCCTCGGGCGCAGAACCACTGACACCGATGCCATTGTTGCCACGCGCGGCGGCGACGCCTGCGCACGACGTGCCATGGAAATCATCCGGGCCGGGGGAGGGATCGTCATCGAGGTCGTTGAAGTCGTGATCGTTGATCAAATCAACATTGGGCGCCAGGTCGGGATGTGCGACCTCCAGGCCGTCATCCACGATGCCGATGCGCACACCGGTGCCTTTGTAGGTGTCCCAGGCGGGCACCACGTTCAGATCGACTCCCGCCGTGCCGCCGTTCGCCCCCGTGTTTTGCAAATGCCATTGGTAGCCCGCGTTCGCTGCATTGTAGGCGAAGAAGGGATCGTCCGGCACAAAGCGCCGGAATTGCTGGCGCGCGAGCATTGGCTCCGCCGTGCGCACGCCGGGAACGTTTCGCAACGCCTTCGCACCTGCGAGCGCCGAGTCCGGGGTTCCGGCGAATTCGACCACGGCGTACTTGCCACGTGGCGTTGTGTTCAGCACACCAGCGATGCCCTTCAGGCCCGCAGCCGCCGTTCCGGGCTGAAGCTCGACCAACACCTTCCGCGTCAGCCAGCGCCGCGTGCCGTCGTTCTGCGGCGCTCCTTTTTCATAGAGCACCCATTCGCCCTTGGCGCCTCGTTCGGTCAGCGAACGCTCGAATTGCTTTCCTCCGATCGCGATCT
>NZ_JAGRPF010000179.1 GCF_020439865.1 Prosthecobacter sp. | reverse complement strand
TGGTTTGGGAGACCACCGAGCGATGGACGCAGACGCTCACTTATCAAAACGGCAATTTCCGGCAGGCGGCCATGAACTTCACGCCCGGTTTCGGACTCAACAATCGCATCACCTCCCGCAATCATTTCCTCGAGTATCAGAGCATCGTGGAAGCTGCCGACTGGTGGACGATTACGGCAGGTGCCTGGCTGCAGGACATTGGTTACTCGCGCTTCAATGACGATGCGCCCGGGCTGTTCAATCCTGCCGGGGACTCTTACGACGTTGATCAGACGGAGACAAACTGGGCGCTTTACCTGCAGTCCCAGGCTGAAATCCTCCCGGGTTGGAATCTCAACGCAGGGCTGCGTCACGACGAGTACTCCGACTTCGCGGACGCCACCACCTGGCGCGCGGGATCGAGCTGGCGAATGCCCTGGACGCAGACTGTCCTGCACGCGAACTACGGCACCGCCTTCGCCCCCGCCAGCCCGCAGAATCGTGAAGCGGCGCTGTTCGGAAATCCCGGCTTTCTGGAGCCGGAACGCAGCAAGGGTTTCGAAGTCGGTGTCGAGCAGCCGTTTGCTGACAACAAGGGCAGCATCAGCCTGACCTGGTTTCGCAACAGCATTCACAATCTGATCGTCTTCACGCCCACGTTTGGCCCACTCTCCCAGATTAACAAAGCGCGCACCGAAGGTTTGGAAGCTGCGTTTTCCTGGCAGCCCAGCGACCGCTTCGGCTTCAACACACAATACACCTACCTCGAAGCCGACAACGTTACAGCCGGCACGCGCCTCGTCCGCCGTCCGCGTCATACGTTGTCAGGAGATGTTTGGGTGAAGCCCGTGCCGAAACTGCGCCTCGGCTTCGGAGGACTCTACGTCATCGACCGCGAGGACGGTTTCGGAGCAGCGCAGCGGGATGTCGAAGACTATCTGCGCCTCCGACTGACGGCCAGCTACGAGGTCTGCGAACATCTGGAAGTCTTCGCCCGTGTGGAGAACCTTCTCGGTGAACGCTACCAGGAGGTGCTGAACTTTCCCGCCATGCGGACCGGAGCCTACGCCGGATTCCGGCTGCGCTTTTGACGGGACGTGCTAAGGGGGCGGCGTGAGTCGCCGACCGTCACGCATTGAAGACCCATCCGCGCTGCGCGAGCGTTTCATCCGCCGTGTCAGCGCGGACAGCCCCTTCTACCGGCTGTTCGATCACCTGCCGGATCTCGCCTTCTTCGCGAAGGACGGCGACTTCCGCTTCATGTGCGCCAGTCGCCGTTTCATGGACCGCTTCGCCATCGCGGAAGAATCCGCCATCGTCGGCAAAAACGATTTCGATCTCTTTCCTGCCCGGTTGGCTGAAAATTTCCGGCGCGACGATGAGGAGGTGCTCTCCTCCGGCCGACCGAAGCTGCACATCGTCGAATTGTTCTTCAACGATCAGGGCATTCCCGACTGGTTCGTCACCAACAAGCTGCCCCTTTTCAACGCCAGTGGTCGCGTCATCGGCATCATGGGCACCGTTCAGAGCTTCGAAGGGAAAAAGCAGGTGCTGCAGCCTTATCTTCAGATTGACCGCGCTCTCGCCTACATCCGCGAGCAT
>NZ_JAGRPF010000178.1 GCF_020439865.1 Prosthecobacter sp. | reverse complement strand
GCCAAGGCCAACAACGGCATCATGGCCCTCTTTGGCGAAAAATACGGCGACCTCGTCCGCGTCGTGCAGATCGGCGGCCAGCCGCACAAGCTCGATGGTTGGAGCATGGAACTCTGCGGCGGCACCCACACCCGCCACACCGGTGAAATCGGCCTCTTCCGCCTCGTCGGCGAAGGCGCCGTCGCCGCCGGCGTGCGCCGCATCGAAGCCATCGCCGGACTCGAAGCCTACAACGCCGCCAAAGCCGATGCCGATTTGCTGAAGCTCCTCGCTGGCAAAGTCAGCGCCCAAGGCGCCGCCGACCTCGAGAAGAAGCTCGACCAGCTCCTCACGCAGCAAAAAGAGCTCGAAAAAGCCCTCAAAGCCGCCCAGCAGCGCGAAGCCAGCGGCAAAGCCAAGGACCTCCTCGCCACCGCCGAAAACAACATCATCATCGCCAACCTCGGCGAGGTGGATGCCGACTACGCGATGGCGCTCAACGACGCGCTCAAAGGCCAGTTCGGCGGCATCATCGTCCTCGCCGCCACCGGCGGCGGCAGCGTGACCTTGATGGCCAACGTCGGCAAAGAGCACCAGTCCAAGGTGCAGGCCGGCAAGATCATCCAGGCCATCGCGCCGATCGTCGGCGGCAAAGGCGGCGGTAAGCCGGATTTCGCCCGCGGCGGCGGCAAGGATGTGTCGAAGGTCGAAGCAGCGCTGGCCGAAGCGCGGAAGATCGTGGCCTGAGTATTCAAGCTGCGATCCGACGCCGCTTGGAAAGGCTGCTACACTTTGCCCTGACACACCATGCGCCGCCTCGACCAACTGCTCTCCTCGCTCGGCTACTGTTCACGCCGGGAGGCGATGGCGTTTGTCAAAGAAGGCCGCGTGAAGCTCGACGGTGTGGTGGTGAAGCGTTCGGACCAGCGGGTGGATGCGACGTTGATCACAGTCGATGACGAACCGCTCGAAGCACCGAACGGCCTGCTCGCCATGCTGCACAAGCCGGTGGGCTATGCCTGCACGCACAGCGCGGACGAAGGGCCCAACATTTACGAGCTCCTGCCTTCGCACTGGCCGGAACGCAATCCTGCGGTGACGAGCGTGGGACGCCTCGACAAGGACACGAGCGGTCTGCTGCTGGTTACGGACGTCGGCAGCCTCGTGCATCGCTTCACTTCGCCGAAGGCTGACATCGAAAAGACCTATGTGGTGGAGGTGGATCGCGATCTCGATTCCGCACTCATCGAGATCTTTGGCAAAGGCGATCTCATGCTTCGCAGCGAGGACAAGCCCTGTCTGCCTGCCAAGCTGGAGATTGTTTCCGAAAAGACGGCGCGCCTCACGATCACCGAAGGTCGCTATCATCAGGTGCGCCGCATGTTTGCGAGCCAGGGCTGGCATGTGGAGAAGCTGCATCGCGAACGGTTTGGCGAATACGAACTTGGCGATCTGGGGGAAGGGGAGTGGCGGATGCTTTCGTTGGAACAAATGCCGAAGTGAGGACGTTCACGGCAGCCATGAAAAAGCTGCTCACTTTTTTCGCACTGGTTCTGACATCGACCGTGCTGGCGGACCGGCCGAACATCCTGCTCGTGCTTGATGATGATCTTGGCTACGGCGATCTCGGCTGCTACGGGGCAAAGGATGTGCAGACACCGAACGTGGACAAGTTTGCAGCGGAAGGACTGCGCTTCAATTCATGCTATGCAGGACATCCCAACTGCTCGCCTTCGCGCACGGCGATCATGACGGGACGCACACCAACGCGTGTGGGCGTGCGTGACTGGATTCCTGAAGATTCGCCGGTGCATGTTCGGCGCAGCGAGATCACCATCGCCAAACTGCTGCAGTCGTCCGGTTATGCGACCTGTCACGTGGGCAAATGGCACATGAACGGAGAGTTCAACCAGCCGACACAGCCGCAGCCGAACGATCATGGATTTGATCATTGGTTCTCGACGCAGAACAACGCGTATCCCAACCATCACAACCCGGACAACTTCGTGCGCAACGGCACGGAGGTCGGCAAGCTCGAAGGTTACGCCGCGCATCTGGTGGTCGATGAAGCGCTGAAGTGGCTGGATGCGCGGGACAAGAGCAAACCGTTCTTCGCCTACGTCTGTCTGCATGAGCCGCACGAACCGATCGCCTCCGATGCGAAGTACACCGCACTTTATCCTTCGGATGATCCGAGCTACAGCGCGCACCATGGCAACATCTCGCAGATGGACGACGCGTTTGGCCGATTGATGAAGAAGCTCGATGACGACGGCCTGCGTGAGAACACGCTCGTGCTTTTCACGAGTGACAACGGTCCAGCGATCACCTCGCAGCATCCGCATGGATCGTCAGGTCCGCTGCGCGACAAAAAAGGCAGCGTCTGGGAAGGCGGCATCCGCATTCCCGGCATCCTGCGCTGGCCCGGCAAAACAAAACCCGGCACCGTGAGCGACGAGCCGATCAGCGGTGTGGATTTTCTGCCGACGATGTGCGCCGTGACCGGGCTGCAAGCACCGCAGGACCGGGTGATCGATGGTGCCAGCTGGCTGCCCGTGCTCGAAGGCGGCAAGGTGGAACGCAAGACGCCGCTCTACTGGCACTTCAACCGTGCAACCGGCGGTCCCAAGGTCGCGATGCGTGTCGGCGACTGGAAAATCCTCGCCTCACTCGACAAACCGCCGGCGGACCACAGCAACGACATCACGGAACAGTCGGAGCGCGATTTCAAGGAGGCCAAACTGAAGGATTTCATGCTCTTCAACCTCGGCAAAGACATCGGGGAGAAAAACGATCTCGCCGCGGCCGAACCCGCCAAGCTGGCGGAATTAAAGACACTCCTCGAGGCCAAGTATGACGATGTGCAGAACGAATCCCCGATGTGGCCCGCGTGGAAATTCACCGGCGCTGAAGGGAAAAAGATCGAGTGGCCGGACTACGTGAAGAACAAAAAAGCAGCGCCCAAGAAGAAGCCTTGAGCGCTGCCTGGCAAAAGCTCGAAGCCGTTTGCGGATCAATGATGGTGACCACCACTATGATGACCGCCGGAGAAACCTCCGCCGGAGAAGCCGCCAGAACTGTGATGGCCACCAAAGGAGGAGCCACCGCCAAAGGACGAACCGCCGAAGCTACGATGGCCGAACGAGGAGCTGCCACCAAAGCTGGGGCTGTAGGACGAATGACGGGCGTGGGTCAGCAACGGCGTTGAACAGCCACCCCTGTTGTAGCCAAAGCCGCCGAATGAAGAATAGGGCCGTGAGTAATTGCTGTAACCATAGTAGGGTCGGGAGTACCCCAGACCAAAGCTGCTGTATGAAAACAGCGGACGTGAATAGTAGCTGCTTCCGTAGTAGCCGCTCCGGTAGTAGGAGGGCGAGTTATAGCCGTAGCCATAACCGGGGTAGCCGTAGATGTCACATGAGGTGAGCGAACACGCGGCGAGCAGGGACGCGCCGAGGAGGAAAAGTTTCGTTTTCATATCAACCTATTCGACGCCGGGTAAGTGAAACTATTCAGGAATGACTTCACATTCCTGAACCAGACTGAGACCGACGGTTGAACGCCGCCTGCAATAATGGATGATGGCGGCCCAGCCACGCCACTTCCCATGTCCGCCGAATCCGTCACCCCCGCCCTTTTGTTTACCCTCACCGCCGAGGAAGCGCGCGTGATGGGGTGTCTGATCGAAAAGGAGATCACGCTGCCGGACTACTACCCCATGACGCTGAACGCGCTGGTGACGGCCTGCAACCAGACGACGAACCGAGACCCCATCGTGCGCTATGATGAACGCACTGTGCTGCGCGCCCTGGAGTCGATGAAGTCTCATGGCTACGTCTTCGAAGTATCCATCGTGGGAGGCCGCACGCTGAAATACCGGCACAACCTGAAGAGCAGGCTCCCCGGTCTGGAGCGTCCCCACATCTCGCTGCTGTGCATGCTGCTGCTGCGCGGGTCACAGACGGCAGGCGAGCTCCGTCAGCGCACGGAACGCCTCTTTGAATTTCCGGACATGGAAAGCGTGGAAAGCACGCTGGCCGAGCTGATCGGCTACAAGGAAGGCCCGCTCGTCCAGTGCATCCCCGCCGGTCCTGGCCAGCGCGTGGCGCAGGTCATGCATCTGTTCTGCGGCGAAGTGAGCGGACCGCCCGCAGCAGCGCCCGTCACGCCAGCTCCCGCAGTTTCTACCGCCGATGATTCATCCGACGCCGACTGGCGCGCCCGGATGGAAGCCGAAATCACCCTGCTCAAAGCGCAGGTCTCACGCCTGCAGACGCTGATCGGAGCGGTGAAGTGACCGCGTTCGCTACTCCAACCGCTTCAGGCTTCCGATGCGATACGCACCGCCGAGCAGGCGCATGTTGTCGCGTTCGGCATTGAAGGTGTCGAGGTAGAGAATGTGAGGAAACTCGTCGAGCTCGATGACATGCACGGTTTCCTTGGCGCTTTTGAAAGCCTCGGCCAGATCATTGAGGTCACTGATGGCCTTTCCGTTGACTTTGGTGACCACCTGACCGCCGAGCTTGTCATAACCCTGCGCGCTGGGTGTGGGCAGCACGAGACTGAGAAACACCAGCTTCTTGCGACCCTCCTCTTCAAACTTGTCCGGGTGCGCGGCAATGCGGGCAAGACGCAGAATGGCGCCGCCGCGCCGCTCGTCGCCAAAGGCGTCGAGATACGGATGCGAGAGCTCTTGGAACAACAAGCCCCCCATCAGCACGTAGCGCGGACCTTTGTCGAAAAGATACGGCAGCACCAGATAGTCATCGGGTTTGCGGCGGGTGAGCTCTCCCTTGAGCACGACTTCCTTGCCTTCGCGAATGACCTTGATGTCGACCTTGTCACCCACATAGGCGCGACCGCGCACGAGGTGGCTCGAACTGAGAGCGCCGTACTGCGGATCTTTGTAATCTCCGCGTGAGTCGATGGAGAACCCGTCGATTGCGGTGAGGATGTCGCCCTTCTTCATGCCGGCCTTGTCGGCGGAACCGCCCTTCATGACTGCAGTGATCAGAACCCCGGGCTCGTCGGGCTTGAGTCCGAGGTAATCACGAAACTGCTCGTCCTGTGTGAGTTGAAGCTCCATACCGAGGCTCGGAAAGCCTTCGTAGTTGCCGTCGGCCACATCTTTGAGGAAGTGCTCAATGATCGGCGCGGGCAGGATCGTGGTGACCTGGTTTTTCGAATCGTAGCTCAGCAGCAGCCCGGCGAGTTTTTCACCCTTCACCACCGGCAGCGTGAAGCTGTTGGCCTCGCTGCGGATGATGCCGTTCGCTTCATAGACGAGGAAACCGGAACCCTCGACGTTGTAGCGGCGCGTGAGCACCTTGCCAATGGTCAGCGGGCTTTTGATGAGCTCGCCCACACGTCCCGTCTGCAGGATGGCCACGGAATCACCGATGCGTGCGCTGGTATCCACGGCCATCGGTTTCAGACCGGCAAAGAACGCCTTCTGTTTGTCCGAGGGCGGCGATTCGAGCAGCGCAAGGTTCGCCTCATAATCAACTGCCACCACCTTGGCGGGAATCTTCTGGCCCTTCTCCGGCAACTCCAGCTCGATGTAGGTGGCGTCTGCCGCCATCTGGCCGGTGACCAGCACACGATTGCCCGCCAGCACCACGCCGAGACCGCGCCGGCCCGAGGGGGATTCCTTCTGCCAGGGCAGGTGCAGGTTGTAGGACTGCGAGGTGGCGTTCACCTTCACCAGCGACCTGCTTTGCACCACCTGCTGTGGCACGGATTCTTCTTGGGCAGCCGCAGCCACGCGTTTCTTCGGTGCAGATTCAGATGCGGGCGTCTGCGCGGGCAGCGAGGCGGTGCCAAGTGCTAGGAAGAGGAGAGTTTGGGAAAGCTTCATGGAATCGTCAGGGCGAAAGAGTTCAGAGTCAGATCTCGAGGCTATTCGTCACCGAGGTAGGCGTCTTCCTGGATGTTGTAGGTCTGCATGATGCGCTTGTGGGCGGCCTCGACGAGCTCGCGCTTGAGCACGAGCGGACGGTTTTTCTCCAGCAGCAGAATCTCGATGAACGGCTTGTCCTTCTTCTCCAGCGCCGTCTGCACATCCTTGAGGGTCTTGATCTTCACGCCGTTGATCTCATCGACAATGCTGTGTGCATAAGGCGTGAGCCAGGTGTTCACCTCGTCCGGCAGCACCGTCGTAAGCACCACCGGTTCGGGGCGCTCGACGTAGAGCTTGTCGGTGAGGAAGTTGTCGAAGACGTAGTTCACCGTGCTGTCGCGCATCTGATGAGCGTCCATCAGGTTGCGGTCCAGCGGCTGAAACACGAGTCCGGCGTGCACGATGTAGCGCGGGCGCTGATTGTACTGCGCCCCAAGGCGGACATAAGGATCAAAGCGTTTCAGAGTCACCGTGGCCTCCGCCTTCTTGCCATCGCGCTGGTAGGCCAGCTTGATTTTGTCGCCCGCGAACTTGCGCTCGACGATTTCGTTCATGTCCACCAGTTCGCCTTCGTAACGGACGAGGCCGTTGTTGTACACCGGGTTGTCGTCGATGCTCAGAATGACATCGCCAATCTTCAGCACGTCCGCCACGCTGCCCTGCGGCTCCACATCGCCCACCATCACGCCTACGCCGCCGCCGTTGAGGCCGAGCGCCTTGGCCTGCGCAGGGTTTTCGATCGGGAAGTCACTCGCGGCGAGATCCACGTAGTGATCGTAGCGCCCGTCTTCGATGTCCTTGAGGAAGCGTTTGATCACCGGCACCGGAATCATGTAGCCGACGTTTTGCGCCACACGACCGCTGAAGCCCTGAAAAGCAACACCGACGACTTTGCCTTCCTGCATCACCGGACCGCCGGAGTTGCCGGGATTGATCGCCGCATCGACCTGAATGGCGAGATGTGAATCGACGCTCGTGTGGCTGTAGGGCCGGAAGTCGATGCGCGAAACAACGCCGCGCGTCACGGAGATGCGGTCGCCGCCGATGGGATAACCAATCGCGATCACCTCCGTGTTGAGCTGGGGAGTGCCGCCGAAATCAAGCGGCTTGAGCCTTTCAAAGTGGCTGCCGTCCTCGGCTTCGATCAGAGCCAGGTCACAATCATGCGCGATGTGAACGATCTTTGCAGGATGCGGCTCCGGATCGTTCGTGGTGCGGATCAGGATGCGCGTGGCGTTGCTGACAACGTGTGCATTCGTCAGAAAGCGGTTTTTGCCGATCAAAAACCCGGTGCCGCTGCCACCGCTGGGCTGGCCGGCATTCCATGGCTCCCGGTAATCAGGAAACAGCACCGAAACGTCGATGTTCACGATGCCTTCCCATGCTCCTGACGCCACATCGATGGGCTGGGTCGCCGGAGGCGGTGCCGCCGCGGGTTGCGCGCTGGCGGCTGTGAGTAGCAGGGCGGAGGCGGCGAGTGGCAGAAGCGGTCGGAAGTTCATGCAGGTGACGTGAAGCCACAAACATACGCGGCCCGCCGCTTCTAACACAAGTTTGCTGATGAAATAATCGTCATCTCGAACCGCGATCACTTCTTCCCGGCTTTCGCCTTCGCCTCAGCCGCCTTCTTCCGGGCCTCCATGAGCTTCTTCAAATCTTCCGCACGCTTCGCATTCTGCGCTTCGGCGCTGTTCGGATTCGACGGATCGGTGATCATCGGGAAGTCGTCGGTGCGGAAGGGGGTGACAGGCAGACCTTCGACGGAATAGACGTTGCAGACGGGATTGTCTGCCCAGGCGTAACGGACGGCAACCGGCTTCGGCACGTTTGGGCTGCTGACCTCGATCTGGTTCGTGCCTTTCTTCGAGCCGCCGATGATGCTGGCCTTCGCCCACACCCACTTGTGATCGTCGCCGCAAATCGCAAAGCCTTTGGCGTCATCCACATCGACGGTGCGCAGGCCGTTCGGAGCAAAATCGAAAGTGAGCAACGCTTTGCCGCCGTCGAACTTCGCGTCCTTGAGCTCAGGACTGCGATAAACAAGCTTCTGACCGTAGTCGTTGACCAAGGCCCAGCGCGCAAGGCGCTCGGCCACATCGCGCTTGTTCTTCGGATGAATGTCATTCGCTTCACCGAGGTCGGTGATGACGCACTGGCCGGTGTGCGGCAGCTTTTTCATCGTGAGCGTCTGCGCTTCACGCAGCTCGGCCCAGTCGCTGTCGCCGGGTTCGGTCTGGTAGGG
>NZ_JAGRPF010000177.1 GCF_020439865.1 Prosthecobacter sp. | reverse complement strand
CGCCACGGTCACGGAGATCTACGACTACCTGCGCGTGCTCTATGCCGTGGCCGGTCAGCCGCACGACCCAAAAACGGGCGAAAAACTCCAGCGCAGCACGCCGCCGGAGATTGCGGACAAGGTGCTCGCGCTCGGAGAAGGCACCCGCGTGGTCGTTCTCTCCCCCCAGACTCCGGCCAATGGCACTGCCACACGTGCGTTGTTTGAAAAGCTCAAGCGCCAGGGCTTTGTCCGAGTGCGCCTGAATGACGAAATCGTCGAGATCGAAGATTCGCTCAAACCGGCCGCTCACGACCAGCATCAGGTGCAGATCGTCATCGACCGCCTCGTCGTTCGGCCTGACTCGCGTCAGCGGCTTATGGAGGCGATCGAAAGTTCCCTGCATTGGAACGAACATCAGGTGCAGTTCCTTGTGAACCTCGACGGCAGCGAGGAAATTCTCAGCTACACCACGGAGTTCGCGAATCCGAACACCGGATACGTCATCGAGCGCCTGACACCGCAGCATTTCTCCTTCAACACCCATCTCGGCGCCTGCCCCGCCTGCGAAGGCACCGGCACGACGCCGAAGCCTGATCCCACGCTGCTGGTGCCCGACGAGACCAAGTCGCTCGCCGAGGGCGCCATCAAGGCCTGGTGGGCGCGGCATCCGAAGGTCAAAATGATCTTCAATCAAAGCATCGAGGCACTGGCGAAGCACTTCGAGGTGTCGATGGATGCACCCTTTAAAGCCCTGCCTCAGGCGTTTAAAGACGCGTTGTTCCATGGCACGGGCGATGTTGCGATCAGCACCGGCTGGAAGAAGTCTGACAACAAACGCAGCGTGGCCAAGCCCTTCGAAGGCCTGCTGCCGGAAATCGCCCGCATGTATCAGCATGCCGAGAGCGATGCGCTGCGCTCCGCACTCTCGCGGCTCATGAATCCCCAGCCCTGCGCCGTTTGCGAAGGCAAGCGTCTCAATCCGCAGTCGCTCGCCGTTCGATTGAGTTCGCAGGAGAAGGAACTCAATATCCACGAAGTCACCGCCCTACAGATTCGCGATGCCCTCGACTGGATGCGGGGACTCGAAGTCACCGAACAGCAGAAAGTCTATGTCGGCGAATTGCAGCGGGAGATCGTGAAGCGCATCGAGTTTTTGGAGCAGGTAGGACTCGGATATCTGGCGCTCAATCGCGAGAGCGGCACGCTGTCCGGCGGCGAAATGCAGCGCATCCGTCTCGCTTCGCAAATCGGAGCCGGGCTGGCAGGCGTGCTCTACGTGCTCGACGAGCCGAGCATCGGACTGCACCCCAGTGACAACGAGCGACTGATTCAAACGCTGCTGCGCCTGCGCGATCTCGGCAACACGGTGCTCGTCGTCGAACACGACGAAGCCACAATGCGCGCGGCGGATCACATCATCGAGCTTGGTCCCGCCGCCGGCCCGCACGGCGGAAAAATCATCGCGCAGGGATCGCCCGCACAAATCGCCGCCAATCCGAAATCCATCAGCGGCGGTTACCTCAGCGGCAAAGTTCACATTCACGCCACTGCGCTGCCACAAACGCTCTTAACCGAGAGCCAGGAACGCAAAACCAAGAACTCATTAACGATCCACGGCGCCACCGCCCACAATCTGCGGAACGTCACCGCGTCCTTCCCGCTCGGCAGTTTCACCTGTGTCACCGGCCCGTCCGGCAGCGGCAAATCGACGCTCGTCGATGACATTCTCATGCGAGCCCTGCGCCGGCATTTCTACGACGCCAAGGACATCCCGGCCGCCCACGAGAGCATCAGCGGCATCGAACATCTCGACAAAGTCGTCGTCATCGATCAGTCGCCCATCGGTCGCAGTCCGCGCTCAAATCCCGCCACCTACACCGGTGCGTTCGGCCCGATCCGCGAACTCTTTGCGCAGTTGCCTCTCTCCCGCGTTCGCGGCTATGGTGCAGGACGATTC
This sequence comes from Prosthecobacter sp., assembly GCF_020439865.1. GTDB lineage: Bacteria > Verrucomicrobiota > Verrucomicrobiia > Verrucomicrobiales > Verrucomicrobiaceae > Prosthecobacter. The sequence continues at coordinate 9,104 of NZ_JAGRPF010000177.1, read as the reverse complement.
AGCTTCAACACACCCGGCGGCCGCTGCGAGAAATGCGAAGGCGATGGCGTGATCAAAATCGACATGCATTTCCTCGCCGATGTCTATGTGACCTGCGAATCCTGCAAAGGACGCCGCTATGGCGCGGAGACGCTCGAAGTGACTTTCAAAGGCAAGAACATCGCCGACGTGCTCGACATGACCGTCAGCGAAGCCGCGCGATTCTTCGGCAAGAACAACAGCATCGCTCCCAAGCTCCGCACGCTGGAGGACACGGGGCTCGGCTACGTCAAACTCGGCCAGAGCGGTGCCTCGCTTTCCGGCGGCGAAGCGCAGCGCATCAAGCTCAGCAGCGAACTCGCCAAACGCAGCACCGGCCGCACACTCTACGTGCTCGACGAACCCACCACCGGCCTGCACAGCGCCGACATTCAAACCTTGCTCGGCGTTTTGCTCCGCCTCCGCGACGCAGGCAACACGCTCATCGTCATCGAGCATCAAATCGATGTCATCCGCTGCGCCGACTGGATCATCGACCTCGGCCCCGGCGGCGGCAGCGAAGGCGGATACATCGTCGCCTCCGGCACACCGCAGGAGATCGCCAGAGACAAAAAAAGCGTTACTGGCAGGTTTCTACAGACACCCGGCTAGACGTATGACACGCGACCCGAAGCCCTCTGCCCTTAACAAATGACCGCACCTGGAACCAATCATCTCGCAGCCCACGTGCGCGGCATCTCCAAAAGCTTCGGCGACGGCGGTTCGCGGCTGCAGGTGCTGAAGGAGATCGACCTTGAAGTTCGACGTGGCGACATCACGATGCTCGTAGGACCTTCAGGGTGCGGCAAAACAACGCTCATCAGCATCATCGCGGGCACACTGGTGGCGGATGCGGGTGAATTGAACGTGTTTGGCCACGACTTGCGCAAAATGTCCACCGCGGCGATCACGCACTTCCGGTCGAAGTACATCGGCTTCATCTTCCAGTCCTTCAATCTCATCCCGACACTCACCTGCGCGGAGAATGTGAGCGTTCCCCTGCTGATTCAGGGCGTGTCGCCCTCCAAGGCAGAGAAGCGGGCCAAGGAGGTGCTGGAACAGGTGGGACTGGCGGACCGCTTCAAGAACCGGCCGTCACAGCTTTCCGGCGGGCAACAACAGCGCGTGGCCATCGCCCGTGCGCTGGTGCATGAACCGCAGTTGATCATCTGCGATGAACCGACGGCGGCGCTCGATGCAAAGAACGGTCACGTGGTCATGGAGCTGTTCGAGCACGTGGCCCGCGGCAAGGAACGCGCGGTATTGATCGTGACGCATGACAACCGCATCTTTCATCATGCCAACCGCATCGCCAGCATGGACGACGGAAGGGTCGTGGAGGTTCACGACGTGGATGAAGACCATCCTCCACCCGAGCATCTGAAGCATGTGGAACGGCTGTAATCGCCGTGCCTCTCAGGCCTCGGGCGGCTCCTCGTTGGCTTTCGGCTTCATGTCAGGAAGTGAATCCAGATAAAGCGCCTCGACCTTGTCCCGTGCCCACTGCGTGCGGCGCAGGAAGGTCAGGCTCGACTTGATGCTGGGATGCCAGTTGAAGCAGTTGATCGGAATCATGCGACCAAGCATCTCCCAGCCGTAATGATCGACGAGCTGCGTCACCATCATCTGCAGGGTGATGCCATGAAGCGGATTCTTGGGACCGGCGGCGTGCATGATGAGTCAATGGGTTGAGGTCATTCTTCCGGGACTTCTCCCGACTTCGCGGCTTTGACGATCTTGGCCTGGGCTTTGGCGTTCAGCGGCTGCACTTTGACATATTCGCCGTCGAAGTAGGCGCGGGCGCCATGGTAGTAACCGGTGTTCGCACCGACGACTTCAAGTTTTCGATCTCGGAAGATGAAGCTGAGATTCGTCTCATCGGTCTTGTCCTTGTCGATCCCTTTGTCGCTGTACCACCCGATGTTCTGGTTCCAAACGGCAACGCCCGCAAGTCCGCCGATGTGAGAGGTCGGACCACGAACGCATTCGATCACGAAGTGCAGATGCCCCTCACGCTCGACGACCTCGATGCGGCCACCGTAGCTGTCGGTCCAGACACCAGTGAGTGTTTCGTCCGCCCCTTCGCGAATGATTCCCTTGAGCCATTCGGTGCGGTCTTCTGCCAAACCGGCCGCAGCTTCGAGATACTCCGGCGCATCGAGGGACAGTTCGCCCTGTGCATCCGCACCCGTGTACATCGGCGAGCGCGCCAGATAATCGCGATGCTCCACCCAGGCGCGCTGGGATTCCTTGAGCGCGTTAAACTCCGTCTCTGGCAACGCCTTCTTCGCCGCCGCCCATGCGTCGTTCAGGGCACGATCCGCCTTTTCGAAAAGAGCTTTTGCCTCCTTGGCACCGAGCTGCTTTTCCTGAGCCACTCCTGAGGAGACAAGCAAGGCTGTGAGCAGCACAATGAGAAGTGAAATCGCGTTTCGCATGTGCTGTCAGAGTAGTCGCGACCCTCACGTCGTCCACGGTTTCCCTGCGGTAATTTCGGGGTCTTGATCTTCAATACCTCGGCCATTGGAGAAACCGGATCGTTTCTTGCCTCAGGACATTTTGCTTCTAGCCTCAGCCGTCACCGATTTTTCGCCCTCATGAGTCTCTACGATCAATTCATCCAATGGATCAGCAGTTTGAACGTGCAGCAGGTTGTGGACTGGCTGAAGAATCTGGACTGGAGCCGGGTGCTGCCCGAGATCACGGGCAAGTTCATCGGCTTTCTACTCGGTTTCGGAGCGAGCTGGTTTCTGCTTTTCCGCAGACATTTGAAGGCGCTGGACCGCCTGCGCCGGGGCGACTCGGATGATGTTCTTTTCCAGGCCCACTTCCTCGCGCCGGTTCCGGGCTCGGACAAATACGTGCTCATCTTCCGCAACCTGATGCCCAGCACCACGGTGAACGATCTCTATGACAACCCGGCGGCGCGGAAGATCGTGCGCGAGCTGGCGGACTACACCACGCTGCGAAAGCCGGTGCTGCGCACCGAAGGCCTGCTGGGCTTTGAAGTGCTCAACGACGCCTTCAATCACATCGCCGGTCATCTGGCCACCACGCCGTTCCCGCGTGAGACGTGGATGTTTGCCATGACCTGCGAAGACCGTCAGGTGGTAAGGCGCAAATGCGTGCGCTGCTTCCTCGTCCGCCCCGCCGAACTGGAGCGCTTCAAGAGCTGGCGCTGGTGCCGCGATAACGTGGTGTGCGAGCAACCCTGGCATTGGTATCGCATCGTCGCGCTGCATCAGCTCGCCACCGAATGGCAGCAGGAGGAACAGGCCGCGCAGAATCCCTCCCCCAAGACGCAGGGCATGCCGCTGGTGGACAAGCATGCAACACACCGTCGCATCCGCCCGCTCTCCGCCGGTATCTTCACCAACGAGAAACCCGTGGGTCCTCCGGTGGACATCGCCTGGCCTGCGCAGGAATGGGAGCTCAAAAAAATGGGGCTCGATCTCAACGCCGAAGTCCCGCCAGCAGCCTGATCACCACGAGCAGTCCGACGAGGCCCAACCCGATACGCCAGTCGAGCCGCACGGGCCTCTTCTCCGACTTCTCCTCTGTCTTGCCCTCGATCTTCACCGTCTGTGGCAGCAGATCGGCGATCTGACTGAGTTCCGGCAGCTGCTGGCCGGGCATCGCCTGCGCTTTGACCATCTTCTTCCAATCCACCGCCATCACAATGTCCACCCCAGGGTTTTGCTCCTTCACCTGGCATGAGCAGGAGCCGATGAGGAACTGGGCGGCGTGATCCACGGTCTCCACCTTGATGCCTTTGCCGACGAGTGCATAGAGCACCCTGCCCTGTCCGAAAATTGGAAACACCATCGGCTCGTTGTAGTCACGCAGATCCGGCTCGCTCGCGAGCAGCATGGCCACAAAGGCGCTCTCGGCGGCATCATCCCGTTTCAGTCGCAGCGTGGAGAACGCGAGCCGCAAACCGTCGCCAGGAATCGAAACGAGGCCGTTCTTGATGTCCTGCGCGTCGAGCGCGGGAAGTTCCATCACACCGCCGAGGTATTCGAGGCGTTCGTCTATAAACTTCGCCGCCACATCGTCCTTCCCCTTGTCACCGCACTCCAGCATCACCCACACAGCGCTCTCGCCGTTCGCGAGGCGCTCGGCGATGTCCCGACGTGCGGGTGAATCCACCAGCAGCTTTGCATTTGCCTCCGAGTAATCGGCGGACCAGATGATCTGATCGTTGCGCATCGAAACCGGCTGACGCAGTTCGATTTTGCCAGTGTCAGCTTCCGTAATGTTGAAGTTTCCCTGCAGCTTCACGCCTTTCGGCACGGTCACGCGATACGCGTCTGCCGCCCAGTGCTCCAGCGCATAGCGAAACACCGGCACCGAGCACGCAAAGGCGGAGGTGGCGGCAAAAACAAAGACGACAAAGGAACGGCGCAGCATGGAAGTCAGACAATACGCACCGGATCGGATGAAATCGCGACCGCACATGCGTTTTAGTCCGACCATGCGCCCGCTTTTGTTCCTCCTCGCTCTGTCCACCGCTCACGCCGACTGGCCCACCTACCTCCACGACGCCTCCCGTGTCGGTGCCACAACGGAGGAAGTGAAACTGCCGCTGCAGCCCGCCTGGACCTTTGAATCACCCACCGCGCCCAAGATGGCATGGGCGGGCGAGGACGGTCGCGTGATCGAAGGACATGAGCTCTTCAATCGCATCCGCTTTGACGACGTGTTTCATGTCGCGATCAGCGACGGACGCGTTTATTTCGGCTCCTCGGTCGATGGACGTATTCTCTGCCGAGATCTGGCCACCGGTTTGGACAAGTGGTCGTTCTTCACCAACGCCCCCGTCCGCCTGGCGCCGACGATCGCGAATGGGAAAGTCTATGTGGGTTCGGATGACGGCTACGCCTACTGCCTTGATGCGAAGAGCGGCACGCTTGTCTGGAAACTCCGCGCCGGTCCGCATGACGAGCGCATTCTCGCCCGCGGACGCATGATTTCACGCTGGCCGGTGCGCACGGGCCTGCTGGTGGATGACGGCATCGCGTATTTCGGCGCAGGCGTGTTTCCGCATGAGAAAGTCTTCATCTACGCCGTCGATGCCGCCACGGGAAAGGTCATCTGGAAGAATGACGCCATCAGCGAGAAGGACGCGGGACGAAACGACCTCTCTCCGCAGGGCTACCTTCTTGCGACGAAAGACATTCTCTTTGTCCCCTCGGGCAGATCACTCGCAGAGTCGATTGATCGCAAGACGGGCGAACCCATCGCCAAAGCAGAACCAAGCTGGCGCGGTGACGCTGGCGGTCCCATCGGCGGCACGCAGGCCTTCCTCGCGGACGATCAGATCTATGCTGTCGGCGAACATCACATCCTCGCGCTCGATCAGGAGAAGCAGAAGTCCGGCTTTGGCTGGTTCAATGGAACACAGATGACGCTGGCCGGAGACATGGCCTACATGGCCAATGGCGTGAAGATCACCGCCGTGGACCGCATCAAGCACGCTGAAGGCACGCGCATCCGTCATGCTCATGAAATGGCTATCGCAAAGCTCAGCGCGGAATTGAAAAAGCACCCCGCCCTCGCCGAGGCGAAAAAATTTCAAGCCGCCGAATCGGCCACACGCAAGGTCAAGGAAGCAGCTGAAAAGGACCCCACGCCCGAAAATCAGGCAGCGCTGCAAAAGGCCCAGACCGAACTCGCCGCTGTCGCCGCGAAATACGAACCTCTGCGCCTCGCCTACAAAGCGAAGCAGGATGAAAGCGCCAAGCATAAGGCCGATCTCGCCCAGGCCGCCGATGTGGGTGTAAAATGGTCGATCGAGGCGCCGCATGAGGCTGCGCTGGTGCTCGCCGGAAAAACGCTTTTCGCTGGTGGAAAAGATGAAGTCATCGGCATCGACACCGAAACCGGCAAGATCATCTGGAAGGCACCGGTGAAGGGACTTGCTCGCGGCCTGGCTGTTTCTGACGGACACCTCGTCGTCAGCACGACCACGGGACAAGTCCATGTGTTCGGCGAGAAAGCCGTGGAGCCGATTGCCGAGAAAAAGAGCAACGATTTTCCGTCGGACGCTGCACACGCGAAAGCTGCAGAGGCGATTTTGAAGCAGACCGGCATCCGCAAAGGCTTCTGCATCGTGCTCGGCAACGACAAGGGTGCGCTCGCCTACGAACTGGCGAAGCGCAGCGAGTTGATCATCTTTGGGGTCGATGCGGACGAAAAGAAGGTGGCCGAATCACGCTTGGAACTCCTCGCCACGGGTTTGTATGGACCGCGGATTACGGTCGATCACCTCGATCTCGCGATGATGCCGTATTCGAGCTACTGCGCCAATTTGATCGTGAGTGACAGCGAGGAACCTGTCGGCGTTCCGGTCGATGTGGCGCGGCATTTGAAACCGATCGGCGGCAAGTTCTGCTTCAAGGCATCACCGAAGACCGATGCGTGGCTCGCTGAAACCAAACTCACCGACGAGAAAGCAAAGATTGCGACCAAGGATGGCTGGAGCGTGCTCACACGTGCGACGCTTCCCGGTGCCGGGGCCTGGTCCCATCAATACGGCAACGCCGCCAACACCTCGAGCACTGACGACCGTCGCATCAAGGGCGGACTGAGTGTGCTGTGGTATGGCGATCCCGGTCCGGGCCAGGTGATCAACCGTCACGACGGTGCGGTGGGACCGATCTCGACCAACGGCCGTCTTTTTGTGCAAGGCCAGGACAGCGTGCTGGCCTACGACGCCTACAACGGCCAGTTCCTGTGGGAAACGAAGAACCCGGGCGCGATGCGCACCGGCGTCTTCAACGCCCGCGAACCCGGCAACATGGCCGCGAGCGACGACCACCTCTTCATGCTCATGGAGGACGAGTGCATTCAATTCGATGCCGAAACAGGCAAGATCGTGCGCACACTGAAAATTCCCGGCGCAGGCACGAAGAAGGATCTGCAATGGGGCTACATCGCCTACGCCGACGGCCTGCTCTATGGCACCGAGACCGAACGTGTCGAGAAGGCCAGCGAAGTCGCCCGCCGCGGCAAGAGCGGCTCGATCTCGACGGATCGCATCTTCGCCTATGACGTGAAGAGCGGTGCGCTCAAATGGAGCTATCAGGGCAAGCACATTGCCCATCAAACCGTCGCGATCGGCGATGGCAGCGTTTTCTTTATCGACGCTTCGCTCACGCCGGAACAGCGCCAGCTTCTGCTCGCCCAGGACAAGACCGAACTCGCCAAGCTCGAAGGCAAGGACCGTGAACTCGCCGAAGACCGCATCAAAAACAATGACCTGCGTCTGGCCGTGGCGCTCAACGCCAAAACCGGCAAGCAGCTCTGGGCGAAACCGGTGGATGTGACCGACTGCAGCGAGATCGGCATCGGCGGCGGTGCCCTGACGCTGATGTATCACAACGGCCACATCGTGCTCGGCGGCGCGAACGCGAACGGCCATTACTGGGAGCAGTTCTTGAAAGGTGAATTCGCACGCCGTCGCCTCGTCGTGCTGGATGCGAACAAGGGCGACAAGCTCTGGGCCAAAGACGCGAACTACCGTCACCGCCCCGTGGTGATCGACAACGAAATCATCGCCGAACCCTGGAGCTACGACCTCTACACCGGCATGCAGAAGATGCGCACGCATCCCATCACCGGTGAGCAAACGGCGTGGATGTTTGCCCGCCCCGGCCATCACTGCGGCGCCATCTCCGCCACGCCCAACATGATGTTCTTCCGGTCCAAGTTCACCGCGTTCTACGACCGCGACAGCGACAGCGGCACGGAACACTTCGCCGGTCATCGCCTCGGCTGCTGGATCAACACGATTCCTGCCAACGGTCTCGTCATGATCCCCGAAGCGAGCGCCGGATGCGTCTGCCTTTTCTCCATCGCCAGCACGGTGGTCTTTGAACCGCGTGACGACCGCATGAACTGGGGCGTTTACAGCGCCGACGGCGCCTCGCTTCCCGTGCAGCACATGGCGCTGAATCTCGGTGCTCCCGGTGACCGCCGCGATGCGCATGGGAAGCTCTGGCTCGGCTATCCGCGCCCCAGCTCACGTGCCGGCATCGACCTGCCGCTCGATTTCAAATCGAAGGATCCGGCAGCGAAGGCGGGCATTGCCTACAGCTACAACGAAGAAAGCCATCCCGTTTCCGGTCATGACACGCCGTGGATCTTCACCAGCGGTCTGCGCGGCCTCACCCGCCTCGAGATTCCTGTCCTCGCCAAAGACCAGCCTTCCGCGACTTACACGGTGAAACTCATGTTCACCGCCCTCGAAGACGACAAGCCCGGAAAGCGCGTCTTCGACGTGAAGCTCGGCGACAAGGTGGTATTGAAGTCATTCGATCCCGCAACACGCAAGGGAGCCGTGGTGGAAGAGTTCACCAACATCCCTGCGACGGAAAACCTCGTCGTGGAACTCATCCCCGCGAGCCCTGACATGGAGCCCCTCCTCAACGGCCTCGAAATCCTGCGCACAAACGCCAAGGAGATCACGGGAGGCGTGGCGGAGAGATAAATCCGTTTCCAAAGCACATCTAATCCGTCCGCTTCTTCTTGAGCACCTCCTCAACCTCCGACACAGGCAGGCAGTTGATGATGTCCTTGCGGGTGAGCCAGCCTTTGCGGGCGGCTTTGATGCCGTAGATCACGGCTTGCAGGCCGTGGGTGCTGTGGGCGTCGGGATTGATGCTGCATTTGACGCCTTTCTCCTTCGCGAGCTTCCACCAGCGCCAGTCCATGTCGAGACGCCAGGCGCTGGCGTTGAGCTCGATGATGGTGCCGGTTTCAGCGGCGGCCTCGATCACGGCGGCGACATTCACGTGGTAGGCCGGACGCTGGAGCAGCAGACGGCCAGTGAGGTGGCCGAGCATGGTGACATGCGGGTTTTCGATGGCACGGATGATGCGCTTCGTCATCTCGGCCTCGGGGAGGTTGAAGACGTTGTGCACGGAGGCGACGACGTAGTCGAGCTGCGCCATGATCTCGTCGCTGAAGTCGAGGCTGCCATCCTTGAGGATGTCCACCTCGCTGCCGGCAAAGAGGCGGAAGCCTTCCTCGGCGAGCTCTTCGTTCAGTTCTTTGATCTCCTTGATCTGCGCCAGCAGTCGTTT
>NZ_JAGRPF010000176.1 GCF_020439865.1 Prosthecobacter sp. | reverse complement strand
TCCTGCGTGACAAGCGTGCCGGTGGGGTTGTTCGGATTGGCGATGAAGACTTCCTTCGTCTGCGGCGTGATGGCGGCGGCCATCGCATCGAGATCATGCACGTAGCCGGGATCAGGCACCTCGATGGTGTCCGCGCCGAACACTTTGGCCATGAGCTTGTAGACGAGGAAGGCGTGCTCGGCGGTGATGATGTTGTCGCCGGGCTTGAGGAAGGCGTGGCCGATGAACTCGATCACTTCATTCGAGCCGCAGCCCATGATGATGTTGCCCATCTCGAGGTCGAACTTCTCCGCGAGCGCGTTGCGCAGCTTCCACGAAGCGCCGTCCGGGTAGATGTTCACTTCCTCGACGGCCTTCTTCATCGCCTCGATGGCCTTCGGCGATGGCCCAAGCGGATTCTCGTTGGAGGCGAGCTTGATGATGTCCTCCGGCTTCAGGCCGCGCTCACGCGCGACATCCTCGATGGGCTTTCCGGGTTCGTAGGCGACGAGGTCTTTGAGCTGCGGGTTGGCGTAGTTCCAGATGGACATGGGCTGTGTGATTGGGGTCCGTTTCTTGGACTGGAAAGGCATGGATGGCAAGCCCGTGTGAAAGCCTTTCTGGCCGTCGTTTATACTGCCATGTCGTATGAGCGTCTGGTGAAGCTGCTGGGAGGAGTGTTCGTGCTGTTGTGGACGGCGCTGGCCATCCATCCCATGCACCGCCAGGACTGGATGCTGGAAAATGCGCTCGTGGTGCTGGCACTGCCCATCTTCATCGCCAGCTACCGCCACCGGCTGTTCTCGCGACTGTCATGGACGCTGATCTTTGTCTTCATGTGCCTGCATGAGGTCGGCGCGCACTACACGTACTCGGAAGTGCCTTACGACGAGTGGTGCCGGGCGCTGACCGGACGCACGCTCAACGAACACTTCGGCTGGCAGCGCAATCATTTCGACCGTGTCATTCATTTCACCTACGGCCTGCTGATGGCCTATCCGTTCCGTGAAATCTTTCTGCGCATCGCCCGCGCACGAGGCTTTTGGGGTTACTTCCTGCCGCTGGACCTGACGATGTCGTCGTCGTTGCTCTATGAACTGATCGAATGGCTCGCGGCCGCACTGCTGGGCGGTGACCTGGGCCAGACCTACCTTGGCACGCAGGGAGACATCTGGGATGCGCACAAAGACATGGCGCTGGCCTCGCTCGGTGCGCTGATCGCCATGCTCATCACCGCCGCGGTGAACCTGCGCTGTCAGCGGGATTTTGCCCGCGAGTGGTCGGAAAGCTGGCGTGTGAAGGCGGAAGGCGATACGTTTGAGAGGACAACCCACAAGCCATGATCTCCGCCGCCACCGACTCCGCCGAATTGCTGCAGTCACTCGCCACCGCGCTCGGGCTGGGACTGCTGGTGGGCTTGCAGCGCGAGTGGGAGCAGAATCCCGTGGCGGGCATTCGCACCTTCGCGCTCGTCTCGCTCTTCGGCGCGCTGTGCGGCATCATGGGCATCGCCTACAGCGGCTGGGTGATCGCCTCCGCCTTCGTCGCCTTTGCCAGCATGGTGATCCTCGGGAATGTCTCCCGTCTGCGCGACAAGGGACCGAGCACGGGACTGACCACCGAGATGGCCTTGCTGGTGATGTTTGCCGTCGGGGTGATCACTGTGCACGGTCATCGCATGATCGCGGTCGTCACCGCCGGCACGGTGATGGTGCTGCTGCAAAGCAAGAAGCCGCTGCACAACATGGTGCGGCGCATCGGCGAGGATGATCTGCGCGAGATCGCACGTCTGGTGCTCGCCGGGTTGGTGATCCTGCCCGCACTGCCGAACAAGGAGATGGGCTATCTCGGCGTGCTGAATCCCTTTTCGATCTGGCTCATGGTGGTGCTCATCGTTGGCATCAGTCTCGCGGCCTACCTCGCGCAAAAATTCCTCGGCGGCACTACAGGCGTCGCGCTTGCCGGACTGTTCGGCGGCCTGATCTCCAGCACCGCCACCACCGCCAGCCTTGCACGGCGCAGCCACGATCGCGGCGCCTGTGGCATCAGCCTTGCCGCCATCGCCCTGATCGCCTCCGCCATCGTCTTTGTCCGTGTGATGGCGGAGGTGTCCATTGCAGCCCCCGCGCATCTGAAAGCCATGCTGCCGCCGCTACTGGCCATGATGTTCTGGTTTGGCCTCGTGGCTGCCATCACGCATCGCATCGCCGAAAAGAAGGGCAGCCATGCCGCGGACGAGTCGCCGCCCTCCGAACTCAAAAGCGCCGTGCTCTTTGGCCTGCTCTACGCTGTGGTTCTCGTCGTCGTCGCCGCTGCGCGCGAGCATTACGGTCACTCCGGACTCTACCTCGCCGCCGCGCTTTCCGGGCTCACCGACATGGACGCCATCACGCTTTCCACCTCGCGCCTCGTCAGCACTGCCCACCTCGAACCGGGGATCGCCTGGCGCATGATTCTTGTCGGCGGCATGGCCAATGTCGTTTTCAAAATGGGGCTCGCCACCGTTTTGGGCGCACGCGCCTTTCTCAGGCCGCTGCTGCTTGGCATGGGCATTTCTCTAATCGGCGGCGCGTTGATCCTCGCGTTTTGGCCGTGAGCACGTCAGCTCAAGCCGCCACCTTCGGCGCGAGATAGCCTAGCATCGCCTCGAGCGTGCTGAGCTTTCCGTAATCGGCCTCAGGAATCTCGACGCCGAGTTTCTCGTTGAGGGCGATGAGAAAGCTGAGGAAGTCGAAGGAGTCGATGTCGAGGGTCTCGCGGATGTTCTGATCCGGACGCAGTGTGGCGGGCTCTGACTCCGGCGCGACCTGGCGCAAACCGGAGAAGATGATGTTCTTGAGTTCGTCTTCGGTCATGGCTGGTCAGGGGTTTGCAGGTGACGGTTGAGGGCTTCGAGAAACTGAGCGCCAAGATGGCCGTCGGTAGCGCGGTGATCGGCGGCGAGCGAGGCGGTCATCACCGAATGCACGCCCAGCATGCCATCCTTCGCCCAAGGCTGCTCCATGATCTTGCCGAGCCCGACAATCGCGACCTGCGGCGGATAAATGACGCCAAACACCGTTTCGACGCCGAGATCGCCGAGGCTCGTGATCGTGATCGTCGCATCGGTCATCTCGGAGCTGCGCAGACGTCCGCTGCGTGCGCGCGGAATCAGATCACGCAGATCGGTCATGAGTTCGTCGCAGGACTTCTTGTCCACATCGTGAAGCGCCGGCGCGACGAGGCCGCCGCCCTTCATCGCGATGGCAAAACCGAGATGGATCGCATCGGAAACACGATGCTCACCATCAATCCAGAAACCGTTGAGCTGCGGCACGTCGCGCAGCGCCTTCGCCAGCGCCCGCAGCAACGGCACGACCGGCAGAAGGCGGTCCTTTATGCTGCGTTTCTGATTCTCCGCCTGCAGCCAGGCCAGCATCACGCTCATGTCGATGCGCGTTTGCAGGTAGTAATGCGGAATCTCGCGTTTCGACTTCGCCATCGCGGCGGCGATGGCACGGCGCATCGAATCCCCGGTCTTGGCAACGACCGGTTTGGCCGCACGTTCGACATCGGCCGCTTCGATCGCTCCACCGGGTCCGCTACCACGAAGACTGGCAATGTCGACATTCAACTCCGCCGCACGCCGTCGTGCGAAGGGCGAAATACGTATGCGAGCGGCAGGTGCAGTCGCAGTTTCGGCGGCGTGCTCCACATCTTCGCGGTCAATCAGACCACCAGGTCCGGTCCCATGGCCGATGAGCGGCTGCAAATCCACATGCAGTTCGGCGGCGATCTTCCTGGCCAAAGGCGAAGCATGAATGTGTGGCGTCTCCGGTGCTGCCACTGGCGCCTCAACAGCAGGTGTCGAACTCGCCGGTGATGAGACCGCCGCCGGCATGGCCTCGCTCGTTTTGATCACCGCCATCACGCTGCCAACGGGAATCTTGGCACCCGGCTCGGCCACGAGCTTTTCGATCTCACCGTTCACGAAGCATTCGATGTCGATGATGCCCTTGTCGGTATCGACCTCGGCGACGACCTGCCCGCGCTTCACGGTATCGCCCGGTTTAACGTGCCATTTGACGAGCGTGGCCGAGGCCATGTCCGCGCCGAGGCTGGGCATGACGAAATCAGCCATGGGAGGAAACGAGGGTTTGCACAGCGGCGATGATCGACTCCACCTGCGGCAGCGCGGCATGCTCCAGATGCTTCGCGTATGGGATCGGCACTTCGGCGGAGCACAGTCGTTGCACCGGACGGTCGAGTTCGTAGAACGCCTGCTCCATGATGCGTGCATTGAGCTCAGCCGAAATGCCGCCGCTGCGCCAGCCTTCATCGACGATGAGCACGCGATGCGTCTTCTCCACGCTGCGCATGATCGTCGCATCGTCGAGCGGACGCAGCACACGAAGATCGACCACCTCGACCTGAATCCCCTGCTCCGCGAGCTTCGTCGCAGCCGCGAGGGACTTGGGCAGACTCGCACCGTAGGTCAGGACGGTCACGTCTTTGCCTTCGCGGCGCACTCGGGCGCTGGAAATGTCCACCGGCCCGGGATTGGCGGGCAACTCGCCTTCCATCACATAGAGCGTTTGATTCTCGAAGATCAGCACCGGATCCGGATCTTCCAGTGCTGTCGCAAGCATGCCGTAACCGTCCTCAAGCGTTGCCGGCGTGAGCACCTTGATTCCGGGAATGTGGCCATACCATCCTTCGAGACTGTGCGAATGCTGCGCCGCGAGCTGCTTGCCACCACCGGTGGCCATGCGAATAACGATGGGCACATTGTACTGACCGCCAGACATGTGCAGCAACGAGGCCGCCGTGTTCATGATCTGATCCAGCGCCAGCAGACTGAAATTGCAGGTCATGATCTCAACAATCGGACGCATGCCCCCCAGCGCCGCACCGATCCCGGCACCGACGAAGGCCGACTCCGCCAGCGGTGTGTCGCGAATGCGTTCGTCGCCGAATTCCTCCAGCAAACCGCGGCTCACCGCGAAGCAGCCGCCGTAGTGCGCCACGTCTTCGCCCATGAGAAAAACGCGCGGATCCTTCTGCATCGCACTGCGGATGCCTTCACGCACCGCGTCAC
>NZ_JAGRPF010000175.1 GCF_020439865.1 Prosthecobacter sp. | reverse complement strand
GGTTTCGTCATTTACCGTATTCGCCATCCCACAGGTTTGACAACCCTCCCCGCAACCTCTTCATTCCCACCATGACCCCCAGCCAGAACTCCGATTTCCCCTCCATCATCGCCCCGCACGCCAGCTACATGGTTCCGACCGTCATCGAATCCGAAGGCCGTGGAGAGCGCGCGTATGACATTTACTCCCGCCTGCTGAAGGACCGCATCATCTTCCTCGGTGGTGAGGTGAATGACACGATGGCCTCCATCATCATCGCCCAGCTTCTGTTCCTGCAGATGCAGGACCCGAAAAAGGACATCAACATCTACGTCAACAGCCCCGGCGGCAGCGTCACGGCCGGCCTCGCCATCTATGACACGATGCAATTTCTCACCTGCGACGTCTGCACCTACAGCATCGGCCTCGTCGCCTCCATGGGCGCGGTGCTTCTCGCCGCGGGCACCAAGGGCAAGCGCTACGCCCTGCCAAACTCTGACATCATGATTCATCAGGTCTCCGGCGGCGCACGCGGCACCGCGTCTGACGTTGAGCGCACAGTCGAATACATGTTCAACCTCAAGAAGCGCCTCAACCGCATCCTCGCCCATCACACCGGCAAGTCCGTCGAGCAGATCGAGCGCGACGCCGACCGCGACAACTACATGTCCGCCGCCCAGGCCGCCGAATACGGCCTCGTGGACAAAGTCCTCGAAGGGAAAAAGGATCTACCCGGCGACGACAAGTAAGTCCCAAGGCAGCTTACGACTTGCATTAAGGAGGATCAGGCCCGCCTACCGTTTGCCGAAACGACGGCCGAGGATCGAAAGAAACTCGCCTGACTCCTCCACCTTCAGAGCCTTGGTAACGGCAAAGTAGGCGGCGGCGGCGGCGCTGATGGTGACGCCGAGCGCGGCGCAACGGGCGATCAGACTGAACTGCGCCCAGTCGGCCATGAGGGTGTATTTGGCAGACAGACAGACCACGGACATGACGGCAATGCCCGCGGCAAGCCGAAGAAGGGAGCGGAGGAGAAACCGCGTCTCCAAACCGGAGGCGAACCGGCGCATGCAGAGATAGAGCGTGAAGAAGTTCAGTGCGAGTCCGGTGGCCGTGGCCCAGGCGAGCGCGGTGTGATCCCACTTCAGCACAAAGACGGTGATGGAATTCACGCCGGCCGTGAAGACGATGACGCCGAGGCTGACCATCATCGGGATGAAGCGGCGATTGATGGTGTAAAATGCTGGCTGCAACACCTTGATGGCGGCGTAGAAAATGAGGCCGAACGCATAAGCCTGTAGTGGCGCGGCGGTGTTGGCCACGTCGTAGGCAGTGAATTTGCCGTGCTCGAAGATGACGGAGATGATTTCGCGGGCCAGTAGCGAAAGTCCGACGGCGCAGGGCAGCGTGAGGAAGAGCACAAGGCGAAGCCCCTTCGCCAGCGCTCCGCGAAACGCGGGCGTCATGCCCTCCGTGGCGAGGCGCGAGAGCATGGGCAGCGTGACCGTCGCGACAGCGACGCCGAACAGGCCGAGGGGGAGCTGCTGCAGACGCTGGGCGTTCGCCAGCCAGGCGAGCGAGGATTCCCGGCCTTCGGTGAAGGAAGCGAAGATGGAGTTCAGCAGCACGGCGACCTGCGTGCCGCTGGCGGCCAGCATGGACGGCCACATGAGGTGCAGCACCTCCTTCACGGCGGGATCCTTGCAGCCGAAGTCGAAGCGAAAGCGGAAACCCACGCGATGCAACGAAGGCAGCTGCACGGCGAGCTGCAGCACACCGCCGATCAGGGTGCCAATGGCAAATCCGGTGAGACCCTTTTCACTCACCTGACCGTGCCGGAACCCGGGATCAATGAGCCAGGCGAGGATCACACCTCCGAGGATGCAGCCCAGATTGAAGAAGGCGGAGGCGACGGCGGGAATGAAGAAAACCTTCTTCGAATTCAGCATGCCCATCACCAACGCGGTGACGGACACGAGCGCGATGAAAGGATACATGATCTGCGCCAGCCAGGTACCGAGCACCTTGGCCTCCTCGCTCAGGCCGGGCGTGAGGATGCGAAAGAGAATGGGCGCCAACGCCACGCCGGCGATGGCGACGAGCGTCATGAACCACATCGAAAGCGAGATCATCTTCCTTCCGAGCACCCAGGCCGCGTCGTCGCCCTCGGTCTTCATCTTCTTCGAAAAGGTGGTGACAAAGGCTGTGGAGAGGGCGCCTTCGGCGAAAAGATCGCGCAGCATGTTCGGCGTGCGGAAGGCAGCGGTAAAGATGCCGGTGAAGGCGGCTCCGAAAAAGCCGTTCAGCATCTGGTCGCGCACGAGACCGAGCACGCGGCTGCAGAGAATGGCGATGGAAACGACCCCGGTGGACCGTGCTTGGGAGGCGGTGTCTTTCTTTTCGTCGCTCATGGTGCAAAGCGGACGCTGGCGCGCCGCAGTTTGTCCATCATGGCGATTCCCATGCCGTGTTCATGCAACGGTTCCGCAATGATTTCGTCCACGCCGAGTTCATCGAGTCGGCGCAGGACATGGAAGAAGCGCACGGCGGCCTCTGGCAGCTTGCCCTTGCCGGGGCTGAGCATCATGATCTCCTCCCAATCCGCGAGATGCAGGTAGCCGTCCTTTTCCTCGCCGCGGTAGCTCATGAGGGCGTAGCGCTTGCCGGGTTCGGGCACAAAATCGGAGGGACGCTCAAGCAGGCGCAGCGGAGTCCGCGGCGCGTAGTGGGAGGCGAGCTGACCGGGCGACTCCGCCGGACCGTCAATAACGCTGCGAATGGCGACCTTGACCTTGCCATAGGCCTTCAAATCTTCCGGCGTGACCGGCCCCGGACGCACGATGGTGATGAGCGGCTTCGGTGGCCCGGGCTCGATCTT
>NZ_JAGRPF010000174.1 GCF_020439865.1 Prosthecobacter sp. | reverse complement strand
GTTTGCCCTCGGGCAGTGTGATGTTGGCCATCGCCCGCAGCAGGTAGGGATTGCTGCGCTCGGCACGCACGCCGCTGTCCGTGTATTTCTGCGCGATCTGGAAGAAGCCGAAAACGTCTTCTTCATAAACATCCGACGGTTCTGGGAACATGCGCGGCCACTTGCCGGTCTTGCCGAGCTTCTCCACGATCTCGACACGCACCTTGTCCTTGGGCAGGCCGCCTTCTGGTAGTTGCGGCGTGTAAGGCACGACCGGATAGCGTGCGGCGATCACCTTCTCCGGCAGCACTTCGCGGTAGAGCTTCACCTCGTCCATCAGGCCGTCAAAACTCACGCTCGCCTGCTTGCTCATCGACGTGCCCAGCCAAACTTCGTCATCGTCCACCACCGGCGCCTGCGTCGTCGCACCGCCCATGTCCCACTTCCCGGTCACGTCTTCGCCATCGATGTAGCCACGCATCGTCTCCGGCTTGCCGAACACATACGACACCGCGACGTGATGCCAGCCGGAAGCTGCGCCGAATCCACCCGTCGTGGTCCAGCGATGCCAGTCACCCGCGTGGTCGCCGTCTTTGCGGCTGCGGAAGAGAAAACTCAGGCGCAGGAAGCCACCGCCTTCCCAGAGTCGCAGGCCGTAGTTTTGATTATCCTTCGCCACACCCGGATTGCTGGTGCGTCCTTTGCCGAGGATGTAAACATTCCCGCCCTTCGGCACCGCCGCCGGATTTACCCACGCCTCGATGGTGATCGCGTCGCCATTGTCGAAGTCGAACATGCTCGCCTTGCCGGAATCCTTCACACGGATGAACCCCGCCTTCTCACCGCCGAACAACGCCGCCCGATTATCGGCCGCGAAACTCGTAAACTGCTTCGCCGAAGGTCCATCCTGCCCCAGCACGACCGATCCCTCGATCTGACCGATCTCCGGCTTGTCACCATCAAAACTCCAATGCGCCACAGGCGTGGGTTCAGCGGCGAGCGCCAGCGAGGCACCCCACAGCACGACGAGACAGAACAGGGACTTCTTCATGATCAGCATGGACAAAAATACGGGGTGGAAAGACCGCTTCACGCCGTCTCCGGCATGAACGTGGGAAAAACAATGCCGCGCGCTGAGGCGACCGGAACGGTGGACTGCGCGACGTGGAGCTCGACGTTCCGAGCACCCCACGCGTAAGCCGTGCGAACGAGCGCGGACGCAGCGCAGGGAGCGAGAAAAACGAGTGTCTTGCCGCGGAGTCCATCGAGGGCTTTCCAAAGCAAGGCGATGGCTGTCTCCTCATCCGCGGCGACACCGGGGCCGATCATGGTGCACGAAGGATGCGTGCTCATGCCGAGGAAACCGTTCACGGAGCCGTCCGCGGCCTCGGAGACGAGCAGACGCCAGGCGCCGACCTCGTTGCGCAGGAAGAACGCGAAATCCTTCTCGCGGCGGATACCTTGCTGCGATTGCTCGAAGTCGGCGATTCGCGGCGCATCGGCCAAAACGGCCTCGCGCACGCATTCGATGCCCACAGGCGCGGCGGCGGTCAGGCCGGTGTCAGGCACGGTGATGAGCAGATCTTGAAAAATGGCTCCGGGGACAAATCCGAGGCGCGTGTAGAGCGAGAACGAGTCGAGATTCAGCAGGCTCGACACCAACCGCGCCGGTTTGCCGAGGCGTTTCGCCTTCTCGAGCACGAGCGACATCATCTTCTTGGCGATGCCGCGCCCGCCGGCATCCGGCGACGTGGCGACGATGCCTACGGAGACATGCGTTTCACGCTCATGCGAGAAACATACACCGACGATCTCACCGCTTTCCGTGCGGGCGGTGACGCACTCACCGGGATCGAGCGCCTCATACACATCGGGAAAAAGTGTGAAGGGCTCATGGCTGTCGCCAAAGCGTGCGCCTTGGCCGAGACGGCTCTCATACCAATGAACGAGGGCACGATGCAGCAACCGGGCGATGGGTTCGCGATCGGCAGCGGTGAGAAGGGCGAAGTCGATGGTTTCGCTCATGGTTCAGACGATCTCCCAGCCCTTGCGATAGGTTTCTTTGATGAATGCATCTGCAGCCGGCAAGCCCGTGGCTTTCATCGCAGCCGCATCCCAGTCGATGGTTTTTTGCGTGCGCAGCGACAGCACGCCGAGCAGCGCGATCTCGGTGAGATGCGCAGCGTAGTCGAAGGGGCTCGTCGCCGGATCGCCGCCTTTGCAGGCGTCCACCCAGTCGCGGTGATGACCATTCGAGCGTTTCAATTTGGGCGCTGGCTTCTGGTATTCAGCGCGTCGTGCCTCAGGGAAGAGTCGCGGCGCACCACCACCGCCATCGCACTGGATGACACCTTTCTCACCGATGAAGAGGCAGCCGCGTTTCGGCAGCGGGAAGGTGCCCAGCGCCTCGGGTTTCTCCGGCATCAGGCCGCCGTCATACCACGTCATGCGAATCTCCGGACGCGTTCCCGCGGCGGGGAATGTGTAGTAAATCATCGAACCGTGTGGCGCGATCTCGCTGTCCGTCACGCCGGCCGCATGCGCCTCGATGCGCGATGGAATCGGCAGGTCAAAGGCGCGCACGGCGCTGTTCATGTCATGGCAGGCGAAGTCACCGATGCCCGTGCAGCCGAAGTCCCAGAAGTCGCGCCAGGCGACCGGGAAGTAGGCCGGATGAAAAGCGCGTTCGTTGCGCGGCCCGAGCCACAGATCCCAGTTCAATCCGGCGGGCACCGGCGGTGTCTCGGTCGGTTTGCCGGTGAGCGTGGGATTCCAGCGCTTCGCGCTCACCCACACGTGAATGTCACGCACCGCACCGATGGCGCCGTCTTGGATGTATTCGATCGTTTCGCGTGTCCCAAGCGACGAATGCCCCTGGCTTCCGAGCTGCGTGGCCACGCCGGTTTCCGCGGCGACTTTGGCCACGTGGCGCGCTTCCCAGATGTTATGCGTCAGCGGTTTCTCGCAATACACATGCTTGCCCGCCCGCATCGCAATCACGGACGCATACGCATGCAGATGATCCGGCGTGGCAACCAGCACCGCATCGATGGACTTCTCCTTTTCCAGCATCTCGCGAAAATCGACGTAGTCCGCGCAGCGGTGGTTGGGTGTCTTCGCCGCGTAGTGCTTCTCGATTTCGGCCTTCACCGGAAGGCGTCCGCCCATGCCTTTGAAGTAGAAGTTCTCGAGACTGAACGATTCCGCCGGATCGGCGACGGCGATGATCTGCGCGTCGTCGAGTTGCATCAGCGCGCGCACATTCGTCCGCCCCTGCCCGCCCGTGCCGATGATCGCCACATTCACCTTTTCACTCGGCGGCACAAAACGCGGCCCGCCCAGCACATGACGCGGCACGATGTTGAACGTCGCCACGGTGGCGGCGGCAGTTTTGAGAAATTGACGGCGTGAGGGGACGGCGGGCGTGTTCATGAGCGGTAGTGTACGGTACGCCTCCGCTCGATCTTCGACGACAATCTCGCGGCTACTTGAACTCCACCTTTGCGCTGCGCTCCAAAATGCGCACGACGTCCTCATCGAGCAGAAATCCTTCGCGGCACAGATTCAGCGCGGCTTCGGTGAGGCGGCTCAGGTAGTCGGCGCGTGTCGGATAGCGTTCTTCGAGTGACAAACGCGGATCGCCGGACTTCTCGCGTTCGGCCTTCGTCTTCGCGAACGGGAGGAACATGCCGTCGAGCGGCGAGAGCATCGTTTCTGCGCCGAACTTCGGCGCGCGCAAATTCCAACCGGTGTAGGTGCCGAGCGGGACCGCGACTTCGGGCAGGATGATGCCGCAGGTTTCGTTTCCGTCGGCGTTCACAGCGGGCAGCAGCGTGCGGAAAGGCTTGCCAGCCTTCGGCGGAATGATGTCGGCAATGCCTTCGCTGTGAAAACGAGGACCGAAGTCGAGGCGCGCGGGCTCATAATGATGCGCGGGCAGGTTGCAGCCGGGGATTTTCGGAAATGCCACACGCCAGGTGTCGTGATCAACCAGCGTGCCATCCGCCAGTGTCGGGTGGCGGCTCGGCGGTGGCGCTTTGCCGGACTGCATCCACTCAGAGAGATTCAGAAGCATCGCTCGAAGCACGGGGCCGCGATCATCGAGTGTGTTGCGCGGCTGCTGGCAGATGCCGTTCGTGCCGTCGCTTTTGCCGAGGTGTTCGGCTCCGGCGATGAAATACACGCGCACGTCATCGGACAGCGTGAGATCCGATCTGCCTTCGACATCGGTGTGCAGCAGTGAGGCCCCGCGGCTCCAGTATTCCGTCGAAGTCTGGGTGAAGATGATGCGCGGCACATGACCGGACTGGCGCGAGCGTGCGAGCGAGTCGCCGGTTTCACCGGTCACCGGATCGGTCTGCGGCAGCGGTGCGAGCGGGAAGAACTCGGAGCCCGAAAAGCGTCCCTCGTGCTGTGTGCCATACTCCGTGCTCATGCGAAAGCGATGGTTGAACATGCCCTTGCCCGCACCCGCGACGTGGATCAGCGCACCATCAAACACCGCACGTCCCTGCTCGTCGGTGTTCAGACCTTCATAGAGGAAGTGATGAATCACCCGACCTGACTGCGAGATGCCAAACACGCAGGCCTTCTCGATCGCACCGGCGAGCGGATTCGTGGCGGCATCTGCATGGCGGAAGAATGAAACGCAATCGCGTAGCGCGGTGAGCCCGAGACCGGTCACGCGCGGCTCCTTCGCCGTGTAAACGAGATCATACAGCCAGCCCGGGCGCAAACCGGCCTTCACATACACATGCGTGGGATCCGCGATGACTTTGCCGTCCTCCCAACGACCAAACGCCCACTCGGTGCGCGGAATCTCCAAGCCGGCCGCATCACGATCCGGCCGCATCGTGAGGGTCGCATCAGCATTGTCCAGACTCACGGAGGGAAACGCCGCGCCGATGCCCCACGGGCTCCACGAGAACGCGCGACTGTAAACCTTCTCCGTGCTGCTGATCTCCAGATGAGCGCGTCCGGTGATGGTTTTTCCATTCTCAGTCGCGACGGGCAGTCCGCACAGCAGACGCTGCGTGTCGTCCGCCTGCACTTCGCCATTCCAACCGCACCACAGCACCGAGAAACCATGCCGCATGAGGAAACCGTTGCCCGCATGCACCGCCGACTTCGGATCGTTCGTGCGCTCGCCATCATTGAAGGTCCACAGCGCGAGCATGTTGCCGCGATTATGCACGTCGTAGAGAAGCTGACCGTTGCCCTTCCGCGCATCCATTGGCTTGAGCAAAAAGAAGTCTGTCCAGCTCTCCACCTTGCCACGCGCATTGCGCGGAGCCCGTTTGAGATCGCTGATACGCGCATTCGCCTCATGCATCGGGTCCGTTTCCAAATACATCCGCCCGCGGATGCGCTCATACGCGCCCGCCGGGCCGAAGCTCACGCCATCCGCAAACGTGGAACGCTCCGTGACCTCCACGCGCACCACTTCGGCACGCAGCCACGGCGTGAGCACAATGGCCGCAGCTGCGCAAGCAACGATCGAGCACCTCATGCGATGATTTCCTTCACCACCTTGCCGCCTTGCAGACCTGTAAGCCGGATGCGGCGGCCGCCGCTGACGACGGCGAGGTTTTCGTGATCGAGACCGAGCTGATGCAGGATCGTCGCATGCAGATCGCGGAAGTGAACGGCGCCTTCGACCACCGCGCTGCCGTTCTCGTTGGTCGCGCCGTGCACGTGCCCGCCTTTGACACCGCCGCCCGCCATCCAGAAGGTGAAGGCGCGATGCTGATGGCCGGACTGGTCCTTGTCCTGGCCGGGCGTGATGCCGGGACGGCCGAATTCACCGCCCCAGACAACGAGTGTGTCTTCGAGCAGGCCGCGCTGGTCTAGATCGTCCAAAAGCGCGGCGATGGGCGCGTCGGTGGTGGCACAGTTGGCGGTGAGATCGCGGCGATGATCCTGATGCTGATCCCAGCTGCCGTGCGTGATTTCAATGAAGCGCACACCCGCCTCGCAGAAGCGGCGCGCGAGCAGGCACTGACGGCCGAAGTCGCTGTTCTTGCAGGTGCCCGCGGCAAAGTTCTTGCCGACTCGATAGCGCTCCAGCGTGGCCTTTGACTCCGTCGAGATGTCGAGCAGTCCGGGCGCCGCCGCCTGCATGCGAAAGCCGAGTTCCATCGTCTGAATCACGCCTTCGAGCTGCGCATCATCACCACGCAGGCCGAGATGATCGCGGTTCATCGCCTGGATCAGATCCAGCTGCCGGCGCTTCACGTTCAGCGGCAGATGATCGCCCTGAATGTCGCTGATCGTCGCCTTCGACATGTCCTCGCCGTTCACGCCGATCGGCGTGCCGCCAAACACGGAAGGCAGTTGAGCGGCGGCGTATTCGGTCGGCTTGGCGGTGTTGAAACTGATGAAGCCGGGCAGGTTGTTGTTCTCCGTGCCAAGACCATACGCCACCCACGAGCCCATGCTCGGGCAGGGCCGCAGACGGTCGCCGGTGTGCAGCTGCAGCATCGACTGCGCATGGATGCTCGTGTCGGCGGTCATGCCGTTGAGCACGCAAAGCTTGTCCGCATGCCGCGCGATGTTCGGCAGCAGCTCCGACACCCACAGGCCGCTCTCACCGCGCCGTTTGAACTCCGCCACCGAACCGGCGTGCGGTTTCTTCCCGACTTGCGGCTTGTAATCAAACGTGTCCATCTGCGCCGGGCCGCCAGACATGTTCAGAAAGATCACGCGCTGCGCCCTCGCACGCAACCGCGGCGGTCGGGCATCCAGGCTCGCGCCCGCCGCGTTTGCGATTCCCGACATCGCCACATAGCCAAAACCGCACGAGGCAGCGTGCAGCATCTGGCGGCGGGAGAACGTGGGGGGGGAACGCATG
>NZ_JAGRPF010000173.1 GCF_020439865.1 Prosthecobacter sp. | reverse complement strand
CTCACCCGCTAGACGCTCAATTCATTGATCCTGAATCCACTAGCACCAAAAGGGCAGTGGAAAAAGTGGAAAGCTGAAAATCGCGTTTGCATGGAATTTGCGTGGTGGTGCCCCTACCCAGGGACAGACGGGGGAACGATAATAGATTTCCTAGATGCAAACAGGGCGCCAGCGTGAATCGCGTCAACCTCTCTTAAGTATTTAATTGTTTAAAAAAGTATTGATCCAAAATGAGTTCATATACTGTAAGAGCTGCTTTTAAGCCCATGAATCCACCTCAGCCCCCGGGTTTTCTTCAGTCTCCAAGGCGACGAGGGCGTCGCTGGAGGCTTCGGGCTTTTTTGCCTCAGCCGCCTCCAACCCCAGCGTGAGCTGGTTCACATCGAGCTTCTCACTGCTGGCGCCAAACACTCGCCGCACCAACAGATCGATCTTTTCCTGCTGTAACTTGATCACCTGCGCCTGCCTGAGATTCTCGGCCCGCAGCGCCTCCACTTCCTGAGTCAGGCGGGCTTCCAGCGGTGTCATCTCAGGCATCGGTGTGTGCCTCCGTTAAACACCGCCCGCGCACGCGCGCAACTTCCGAAAAGAAGGCGGTGGCCTGAAAGCTGAGATGGACACCGCCCGCGCACGCGCGCAACTTCCTTTGTGATATTCACTCAACTTTCCCGCTCATACCACGGCCGCAACCGCGCGCGGTGCATGTCCACCCCATCGGTCAAAAGCGCAAACGCCTCCGGCGTCAGCCGCAGCTTGGCCTGCCCGGCCTCCGCCGCGCGCGGCCAGCAAAACGTGCCCTGCTCCAGCCGCTTGAGCCACGCAACACACTGCGACATGAAGCAACGTCGTTCATAATCAAAGGTTAAGGAGTTGGGTGTTATTGTCAAATGGGGCGGATTTGCCAGTTTTAGCCTGTTTGGCATAGGTCCGGACGGCGGGAAGTTCCAGATCCTTGGCGTCGATCATCCACGGCGCTCCCTTGGCGGCCTGTCTCGCGGGCAGGATCTTGTGCCTAACCATCGTTCTGATAACGCAGTTGCTCACACCAAGCAGGCTGCCTGCTTCCGACATGGTCTTCCATGTGCGGGGCTGGGCTTTCGAGAACACGGGGATGTCGTTTTCCCTCCTGAGGTTCTTGACCCGCGTTTCGTTCCAACTGTTGCCCTTGCCGGTCAGCATGCCGGATCTGTTAAGCATGCTTGCGATATAGCCATCGCTCCAACCCGTTGCCAACTCCCTAACAAATTCGACAACATCAGAGCCGGTCGCATTACCGTTTTTCCCTGGCTGATTTTTGCGGACGCGCAATAGGGTATGCACTCCGCCGGCCCAGTGGATCTTCATTTCGATTTGGCCGCTTTCATGATCGATGTCGACGATCACCTCGTTGAGCACGGCCCTCAAAACACGCTTCTTCAATTCCACGGGAGTGGAGGCTTCGCTCCAAAGGGTGTGGAGATCGGCGCCCAGCGTGGTCAGCCGTTCCTTTTGGGAGGCGGTGAGCGGCTGTTCCGAGTGACCTTGCGCATCCAGGCGTCCCTCCAGTTCGGCGACCTGAATGAGTGCCGCATTCCAACGGCTCTCCAACTCCGCCGTGACAAGCCGGTTCTCAGGATCGGCGGCGTCATATTGGCGGCGTGCGCGGCCAGCCTCGTATCTTGCCTTTTCCAGGGCGAGTTCAAGAGCCTTGCGTTTCTGATTGCATTCTTCGTGGGACTCTTCCAAAACCCGCAGCGAGGCTTCCACTCCCAGCGGCTGGCAAGCGTCAAGAACCGTTTCCACGATGGCCTTTTCCACACGCAATGCCCCAAAGCACAGGCATGACGGTGCGCCCTGTTCTCGGTTGCCCGTCATGCACCAGTAGCGAGGAGCCCGCCCGCCGCGGCCCCGATAGCCGACGTGGAGTTTGTGGCCGCAACGCGCACAGCGCAACAGACCGGCAAGCAGGGCGCTGCCGCCGCGGGCCGCGCCGGTGCTGGCCTGATGGGATTTGGTCCGGTTTGACACGAGCTTGCTCAGGTTGGACTGATAGTCCTCCCACTTGATATATCCCGGATGATGATCCTTTAGCAAGACCTGCCACTGATCCATTTCAAGGCGGTGGCCTTGCGTCTTGAGGGGCCGCCCGTCCACAACCCGAGTGCGCGCTGCCGAGCGGCCCCAGGCAAAGGCTCCTGCGTAGGCGGGGTTCTTCACCATCCGCAGCAGTTGTTGGTAGTTGGGCAACCTCCACTCCAGTGATTCGTATCCATCACGCATGCGGGCCACTGGGAAGAGGATCTTCTCCTGATGATACCACAACAGTACCTGCCGCAATGAGCAACTTCCTTGCAGCCGCAAGAAAAAGTCGCGGATAGCCTGCTGAACTTGGAGGTCCGGCGTCATTTCGATGCCGACGCATCCCTTGCGGATAAAACCCACAGGCACCCGGGTCATCACCTCACCACGAAGCGCCTTCTGCCGGTAGGCCTCCTGGGCACGCTGGCGCAGTAGGCCCAGCTCAAACTCACTCATCGTTCCCTTCAGGCCTAACAGAAGCCGGTCATTGAGCAGGCGGGGGTCGTAGATCCCGTCGGCGTCCACCACCAAAGTGCGCGTCAAAACGCACAGATCAATGAGGTGGTGCCAGTCCCGGTTATTGCGGGCCAGGCGGGAGGCTTCCAGCGCGAAGACCGCGCCCACTTCGCCGTTGCACACGGCGGCAAGCAACCGGCTGAATCCAGGACGCTGTTGGGTGCCGGCACCTGAGATCCCTAGATCCTCATCGACGACAACCACGGAGTTGAATCCAAGTGTTGCGGCGCGTTCCCGGAGGGCATACTGCCGCCTGTTACTTTCTACATTTTGTTGCACCTGCTGGAGTGTGGACTGGCGGATGTAAATATAGGCGGCCCGGTCGCGGTGCGACTCGGTGATCTTATCGTTCATGGTTGTTCTTGATCTTGGGGTTCGTGTTTGGTTTTGATCGCGGCCAGCAACATCCCGCCCAAGAGAGCGATGCACTGACTGCGGTTCGGTTCAGGTAGGCGCTGATGATGGTGGGGACTGCCAAGTTCGAGGATCATCTGTCCGGCACGATTTACAGGCCGCCTCGTTCGGTGTTTGCTTTCGAGTGGGTCCATGCCCTCCAGTCCGGACTTTCGCCTGATGTTTTGCAAGCAGGACGCCCAACTCAACCAGGGCGCCGCATGCGATCAAAGGCTCATCAGCCATTTTAACTCCCGAACAAACCACCGGATCGAACATCCATGCGGGCACGCCGCGGGTCGACCGGTCGGCAAGCCGCACATAGACCATGCCCCTCTTGCCGCCAGCCGAGCCGAAAGCCTCATAGTCCTTCCCGAAGAGCGGATGAAATGGATAGAGGATTTTCGAAAACAAACCAATACGCGCATTGTGGAGCGTGCCTCTTGACCATCATCCACAGCCCCGTGCCATCCCAATACAATACCTTGATGAGCCGGCGGCTTTTGTTGGTAAAGACAAACAACGCTCCCCGCCGCACATCCTCCTGCAGGCGTTCAGCCACAAGCGCCTGGAGCGTGTTCATTCCCGCACGCATGTCGATGGGATCCAGCGCCACGAAGACCTTCAGACTGCCGGCAAAACTCAGCATGGCTCAGCGAGGGCTTGCAGCAGGCGCGCCAGCGGCGCCACCTGCGCGGAGTTGCTCAACATCACGCGCGCGTCGCCCGGCAGCAACACCTCCAAAACCGGCTCCGCCGGCGGACTGACCGCCGCCTCGTTGAAGACCGCCTCCACCAGGCGCATGGGCGCGAGAGTCATGGCCGCACGCTCGCGCTTGGCTTCATACTCACCGCGTTCATGGCGACGACGCTGCACCCAGCCGGCAAAAGTCGGATATTTGACGCCCGCATGCCGCGCAAACTCCGCGCCGCACAGCCCGCTGCGCTCAAACTCGTCGAGCAATGCCTCTCGCCTCGCCACAGGCACCACGACACGCCCCTGCGCGTCCCGCTTCATCAGCTTTCGTTCAGCACTCATCAGAGCCGTAGCCTATGCCTACGGCTCTGATGCTCGCGAGCGCCTCCACACGGTGCTCCGTTTGACGGATACAAAGCGATTTGAATCGGTGCTCTTTTAGCAACAGAATTTTCTATCGTAAATCGGAACAAACCGGTAATTGTAACCCGCGTCGCTACCACTGACTGACTCGCCAATACAATTGGCAGAAGTCCGTTTCTAATCCTTTGGTCACCTGATGGTTCACGTCATCAGGCTTATGGTTTTGCGGAAGCGGGCCAGGGCCACGGAGTAAAAGACCGTGCCGATGGCAAGCAGCAGGACAAACGGCTGCCACACCACTCCGAGGCCCGCGCCGCGATAGAGGATGGCGCGGGATGCTGAGATGAAATGGGTCGTAGGTGCAGCCTGCATGATGTTTTGGACGAATTCCGGCATGCTCTCGCGCGGGGTCATGCCACCGGAGAGTATTTGCAAGGGCAACAGGACTAGGATGAGCAGCAGGCCGAACTGCGGCATGGTGCGCGCCAGCGTGGCCATGAAGATTCCCATTGAAGTGGTGGCAAACAAATGCAGCACCGCGCCGGTCAGGAACAGCAGAATGGAACCCTTGATGGGCACATGCAGCAGGCCTTGAACGATGAACAGCAGGGAGAGTGTGGTCGCGACGAGGACGACGAGGGCCATGGACCACACTTTGGAAAGCATGATCTCGGCGGGTTTCACGGGCATGACGAGCAGGTGCTCGATAGTGCCGCGCTCGCGCTCGCGGATCAGCGCCGCGCCGGTCAGGACAATGGAGAGCATGGTGACGAGGTTGATGATTTCCATCAAAGCTCCGAACCAGGCCGGGGTGAGGTTGGGATTGAAGCGGGCGCGTAATGTCAGAGTCACGGGGGCCGCAGGGACGCCGCGATAACGCTGGAGAAACTCGGTGACCTCGCCATTGATGGTCTGCTGGACGTAACCACTGCCCGTGAAGGCTTGGCTCATCCGCGTGGCGTCCACATTCAACTGAAGTGCGGGACGCAGTCCGGCAAGAACATCGCGCTGGAAATCAGGCGGGATGATGATGGCAAAGGTATAATCTCCGGCATCCAGCCCTGCATCCACGTCGGCTGCGGAGATCATAACGGGTGGCATGAAGCTGGGTCGCTGAAAACTGGACGCGATCCGGGCTGAGAGCGGCGAGGTGTCCTCATCAGCGATGGAGATCGGGGCATGATGCAGTGCTTCCGGCATCGCCGTGGCAGATATGTAAACCATGGCCGTGAAGGCATAGACGATGAGCCCCATCATCATCGGGTCACGGGCCAGGCTCCAGAGTTCCTTCACCCCCAGGCGATAGATGTTGGCGAGACGGCTCATGATCAGGTGTCTTGCTTGCGGATCAGGGCAATCGCGACTCCCATGATCACAGGAACAGCCAGGATCAAAGGAATGAATGAGGCGTGGAGATCGGAAAAACCAAGCGCCTTGCTGAAGACGCCGCGACTGATCGTCAGGAAGTGCGTGGCCGGGTAGAGCCTTCCGATAACTGCTCCGGCACCTTCAAGAGAGGAGACAGGATTGATCAGGCCAGCGAACTGGGCGGTAGGAATCATGGTGCCAATCATCGTGACAAACATGGCCGCGATCTGGCTGCGCGTTAAAGCGGAGGCCAGCAGACCAAAGCTGGTGGCGAACACGACAAAGATGAGCGCGGCGGCGGCAAGCGTGGTGAAACTGCCTTTGACAGGCACGTCGAAGACGGTGACAGCCAGCAGTGTCATCAGCAGGAAATTTAGCATCCCGAGAAAGATGTAGGATGCTTGTTTGCCGAGGAGAAACTCGCTGCGCGTCACCGGTGTGACATGGAGGTTGACGATGGAGCCCAGTTCCTTCTCACGCACCACGGAGAGTGCTGTAAGCATGGCCGGAATCATAAGCAGCAGCATGGGAATGACAGCCGGAACCATGGCGGGCCGGCTGCGCACATCGGGGTTGTAGCGGAAGCGTGTCTCGATGTTCAGAGCACCCGAAGCGGACTCAGGCCCGGAGTTCCGCGCGGCCATTTGTGCCAGCCAGCCTTGATGCATTCCCGACACATACCCCTGCGCGGTCTCGGCACGCTGCGGCATAGAACCGTCTACCCACGCGCCGATTTGCACGGGGGCTCCACGCTGCGCGTCGCGGGCAAAACTGGGCGGAATTTCGATGGCGATCGCCAGTTCGCCGGAACGCATCCGGCGGTCGAGATCGGCTTCGTCAAGGATGGGAGCCTGCTGCACAAAATAGCGCGAGCCGGTGAGGTTGTGGACATAGTTTTGGCTCAGGGTGGTCTGGTCGTGGTCCAGCACGGCGAAGCTCAGGTTTTCCACATCCATGCTGATGCCGTAGCCCATGACGAACATGAGCAGAGCCGTGCCGAAGAGTGACATGCCGGCAAGCACCGGATCGCGGCGCAACTCCAGTGCTTCTTTCCGCATGTAGCTGAACGCCCGGCCAAAGGCGAAGCCCCGCTTTACGGGTGGTGCGGAGACACGGCTGGCGTCAGGCATCGGGGACACCGCCAGGGAGGATGCGGCTGGTGGATTATCGCTGGCCGTCGCCTCTCGAAGATGTTTGATGAACACCTCCTCCAGCGAGTGGGCACTGCTTTCCCTCACCAACTCTTCAGGGGGACCGCTGACGAGCACCCGCCCGGCGTGCATCAGCGAGACGCGGTCACACCGCTCCGCCTCGTTCATGAAATGGGTGGAAATGAAAATGGTGACTTTGTCATGCCGGGCCAGGTCGAGCATGAGTTGCCAGAACTGATCACGGGCGATGGGATCGACGCCGGAAGTCGGTTCGTCGAGGATGAGCAGGGTCGGGTTGTGGACCATGGCCACGGCGAGGGACAGACGCTGCCGGACGCCAAGGGGCAGCGCAACGGGCATCGATGTGAGCACGCTTTCAAGCCCGAAGCGCTTCACCATTTCATCCACCCGGACCGGGATTTCCTCCGCAGGGACTTGGAACAGGCGGGCGTGAAGAACGAGGTTTTGCTCCACCGTTAGCTCCGTGTAGAGAGAGAAGGACTGCGACATGTAGCCTACTTGCCGACGCGTGCCGACATCACGCGGATCGACCTCCTGCCCCAGCAGCCATGCCTTGCCCTCCGCGGGCGGCAGCAGGCCAGTGAGCATTTTCATGGTTGTGGTCTTGCCGCATCCGTTGGAGCCCAGGAACCCAAAGATTTCGCCGCGATGGATGCGTAGATCCACCTGCTCCACAGCGGTAAAGTCGCCGAAACGCATGATCAGCCCGCGTGCTTCGATGGCGATCTCATCCATCTCGGAAGGGGCGAAGCGAGAAACCACCACCGGATGGTGGAGACGCCGTTTTTCCTCCGGCAGCAGGGCTATGAAGGTGGCATCCAGGGAATCCGTCGCGGTGCGTGTGCGCAGTTCGGAGGGAGTGCCGGTGGCCAACACCTTGCCCGCATCCATGGCCACCAGCCAGTCGAAGCGCTCTGCCTCCTCCATGTAGGTTGTCGCCACAATCACGCTCATCCCAGGCCGTTCCTGGCGGATGCCGTCCACGAGACTCCAGAACTGGCTGCGCGAGAGCGGATCAACCCCGGTGGTCGGTTCGTCGAGTATGAGCAGGTCCGGGTCGTGGATGAGCGCGCAGCAGATGCCCAGCTTCTGCTTCATGCCGCCGGATAGCTTTCCCACCGGGCGGTCGAGGAAGGGCCGCAGGCCGGTGCGTGTCGTCAGTTCATCAATCCGGCGGCGGCACTCGGCGCGGTCATGGCCGAAGAGACGCCCGAAGAACTGCAGGTTCTCTTCAATGGAAAGGGTGGCATACAAGTTCTTGCCCAATCCCTGCGGCATGTAGGCGATGCGTGAGCATACCGCGCGGCGATGTCGGGCGCTGGCCATGTCGCCACCCAGCGTTTCCACCTTTCCCGCCTGCACCTTGTGTGCGCCTGCGATCAGGGAAAGGAGGCTCGATTTGCCAACGCCGTCCGGGCCAATCAAGCCCACCAGGCAGCCGCCCGGCAGCTCAAGGTCGATGCCATCCAGCGCGCGCGTGCGTCCATGTCGGAGGCTGACTCCGCGCAGGCTGGCGACGATGGCGGTGGTGTTCATTTGGGCAGTTTCACAACCAGATGGGACGGCCATTCCGCCTGCGCCTCCAGCTTCACCCACGCAACACCCGGCAGCCCCGTCTTCACGCGCTCCAGGTGCTCTCGCAGCAAGCCCCGATCTATCTGCGCCTTGACGCGAAACATCAATTTCTGGCGTTCACTGGCCGTTTCCACTGTCTTGGGCGTGAACTGCGCGACACTCGCAACATACGAGACTCGTGCCGGGATCACATACTGTGGCGCTGCATCCAGGATGAGCCTCACCTCGCTGCCGAGCGCCACCCTGCCCGCCACTGTCTCGGGTAGGAAGAAGGTCAGATACACGTCGCCGAGATCCACGAGGTTCAAAACCTTCCCTCCCGCGCCCAGCACCTCCCCCGGCTGCGTGATCAGATACTGCACCCGTCCAGCGCGGGGGGCTTTCAGCGTGCAGTCATCAAGTTCGGCCTGCACGCGGCCCACAGTCGCCTGCACAGCCTCCACCATCGCCTCAGCATCCTGCACCTGCGCGCTGGCTGCGGCTACGGCACCCCCGGCTGCCGCCACCTGCGCCTTTGCCGCCTTGATCGCCGCCTCTGCGCTTTTCGCGCGGGCACGATCATCGTCGAGG
The DNA here is from genome assembly GCF_020439865.1 of Prosthecobacter sp. GTDB lineage: Bacteria > Verrucomicrobiota > Verrucomicrobiia > Verrucomicrobiales > Verrucomicrobiaceae > Prosthecobacter. Next base: position 11,888 of record NZ_JAGRPF010000173.1, on the reverse strand, counting down.
TTTTGTTCGGACACCGCATTCTTTGTTGCAAGCGATTCGGTGCGCACCAGCCGTTGCTGCGCCGCCTGCTCCTCGCTCTCGCGCTGGAGCACCACAGCCTCGGCTGCCAGTTTTTCGCTCTCCCGTGCCGTCACCTGCGCTTGGGCGGTGATGATCGCATTTTTCGCCTGCCGAAGCTTTGCCTGGGCCTCCAGAAGCTGGGCCTCCAGAATGTCGGTCTGAATCCGGGCGAGCACCTGGCCTTCCTTCACGAAATCCCCTTCGCCCACCAGAACCTCCGCCAAACGCCCCGGCACTCGGGCTGCGAGATTGATCTCGGTGGCCTCAATGCGTCCGTTGCCCGAGGCGATGCCAGGAGGAAGGCCACCGTCCTGACGGCGCTGCCAAAGGAAAATCGCCGTTAAAGCTGAGATGAGCACCACCACGATGATGATCAGACAGAAGTATTTGCGTGCATTCATGGATTTGGCAGAACGGGTTACTTCCCTCGAAACAAAATCAACTAATGGTCCTCACCACGCCCCGCCTAAGGCCTTGATGAGACGCACGGTGGCGAGGTGGCGTTGCGCGGAGATCTGGGCGGTCTGGCGTTCGGTGAGGAGACGCGTGCGCTCGGCGTCGAGGAGTTCGAGGTAGCTGAGGGTGCCGCGCTCGTAGGACTCGCGAATGAGGTCAGTGGCTTTGGTGGAGGCGGTGAGGGCATCGCCGATGGCGCTGGCCTGCTCGCGCAGGTAGCGGGTTTGGGCGAGACTGGTCTCCACATCGCGGATGCCGGTGAGGACGGTCTGGCGGTAATTCGCGATGGCTTCTTCGCGCGCGGCTTTGTGACGCTTGACGTTGAAGTGGATGACGGCCCAGCCGGTGAGAGGGAGGCTGACGCTGGGGCCGATGCTCCATACTTTGCTGTTGCCGGTGAGCAGGGTGTCCACTTCTTTGCTCAAGTAGCCGCCGGTGCCGGTGAGACGGACGGCGGGGAAATAGTCGGCGGTTGCGACGCCGATGTCGGCATTGCGGGCTGCGACGATGCGCTCGGCGGCGGCGATGTCCGGACGGCGCTCCAACAAGCTGGCGGGGATGCCTGCGGGGATGACGGGCGGGGCTTTGGAGCCGATGGGATGCTCGCGAAGGGTGAAGCTGCTGGCGGGCTGGCCGCACAGGAGGGCGAGAGTGTCGCTGGCTTCCTGACGCTGGCGCTTTACGTCGGCGAGTTCAGCCTTGGCAGTGGCCACTTCGGTCTGGGCTCGGGCGAAATCGGTCTCAGGGATGGCTCCGGCTTTGAACTTGTCGTTGAGAAGGTTCACAAATTTTTCCCGCAGGGCGATGGTGCGGCGCAGGGCGTCGAGTTCGGCATCGGCGGCGCGGAGCAGGAAGTATTGTGCGGCGACATCGCCAGTGAGGGTGAGGATGGCGCTGTGGTAGCTGGCGGAGGTGGAATCGGCGGTGGCACGGGCGCTCTCGACTTCGCGCCGCACCTTGCCCCAGAAGTCTATCTCGTAGCTGAGGTCGATGATGGTGCTGAAGCTGTTGACGCGACCACGCGGGATGGTAACGGGCACGGGGGTGGGCAGATTGCCGGAGAACTGCTCGCGCTTGGTGTCGCCTTTGAGGCGGATGTCGGGTGCCCATTCGGCGGCGCTGATACGAGCGGCGGCGCGGGCTTGATCGACGCGGGCGGCAGCGGACTTCAAGGATGGGCTGGCTTGAAGCGCGAGGGCTTCGAGGCGGTTGAGTTCGCTGTCGTGGAAAACTTTCCACCATTCGCCACGCGGCGTGTGATCGCGCGGGGCGGCGGGCTGCCAACGCCATTTGGCTGGCGTGACGTCAGTGTTGTCGGGCTGTTTGTAATTCGGGCCGACGGCGCACGAGGTGAGGCTCACCGCAATGGCTGCAAGGGTGGTCTTGGTCATGAGGTGTTATTGGTTTGGCTGGCCTATCTCGCGTTTGCGGGTCTTCGTTCCTTTGGTGAGTGCTTTGGCGATGCGCCTCTTTCTGATGCGATCTGGGAACTGAATGAGGTCGTCGAAGATGGAATAGATGACGGGCGTGGCGAGCAGCGTGAGCAGCAAGGATAGGCTCTGGCCGCCGAGAATGACGCCCGCCGTGGCATTGTTATAGGCGGCACCGACGCCCTTCGCAGTCATCATGGGGATCATGCCCGCGACGAAAGCCAGCGTGGTCATGAGGATGGGGCGCAGACGTTCTTTGTTGGCGAGCAGGATGGCATCGAGCCGGTCCATGCCTTTGGCACGAAGCTGGTTGGTGTGGTCGATTTGCAGGATGCCGTTCTTTTTCACCATGCCGAAGAGCACGAGGATGCCGAGCATGGAGAAGATGTTCACCGACTGCTGGAAGAGGATGAGCGAGAGGATGGCAAAGGGCAGCGTGAGCGGCAAGGCGAGCAGAATGGTGAGCGGATGCACCCAGCTCTCAAACTGCGCGGCGAGGATGAGATACATGAAGATGAAGGCCATCAAAAAGGCGACCATGAAAGCCTTTCCCGCCTTGGCCATTTCCTTCGAGCGTCCGGCGCTGCCACTGGCGTAGTCGGCAGGCAGGTTGAGCTTCTTCACGGCGGCGGCGATGCCATCAAGGATTTCGGTTTCACCCACTCCAGGGGCGTTGTTGGCGGTGATGGTGACCTGGCGGCGGCGGTTGAGGCGGTTAATCTGCGAGGGGCTGTCCGTGTTGTCGAGCGTGAGCAGATTGGTGATGGCGACGGGTCCGGCCTTGGTGGAGGGCACGGTGAGGAGGTTGAGGATTTCGCGGGTGTTGCGGTAGCTCTCCTCAGCCTGGAGATGGATGTCGTATTGCTCGCCGCTGTCGTCGAAGGTGGAGATGTCGAGACCGCCGACGAGCAGGCGCAGCGTGCCGGAAATGTCCTGGATGCTGGCTCCCATCTCGCCTGCTTTGTTGCGGTCCACGCTGCCGGAGATTTCAGGCTTGCCGGGAATGAGAGTGCTGTCGAGGTCGCGGATGCCGGGGAGGTCTTTGACGTCTTTGATCACTGATGCCGTGGCGCGGGTAAGCGTGTCGAGGTCAGGGCCGGCGATGAAATACTGCACGTTGGCGCTGGACTGGCCCGTGTTGAAAGGCGGGACAGAGAGCACGGTGATGCGCCATTCCGTGGGGAAACGCGGCACGATCTCTTTGCGCACGCGGTCCATGAGGGTCTGCTGGTCTTCGCGCAAAGCGGGATCATTCAGGCGCACGAAGATGCCTGCGAGATTCGGCGTGCGCTGGTCATTGTCCCCGATGGTGAGAAGTGTGCCGTCCACGCCGGGCAACTCGCGGATCGCACGGGCGAAGCGCTCGGCCATGAGATCGGTGGCGGCGAGGCTGGTGCCCTCCGGCGTGCGGATGTTCACCACGAACTCCGCCTCCTCCACCGGCGGCAGGAAGCTCTTTTGCACGATCTTCATCAGCGTGGGCACGGTGGCGAGAATGCCGAAGCAGCCCAGCACGATGATCCAGCGATGCCGCATGGAAAAGCGCAGCAGCATCATGTAAAACGCCTCCACCGGGCGGTAGAAGATGTTTACCAGATGCTCCAGCCAGGCGTCAAACCGCGTGGCGTGGCCTTTGCGGAACATGCGGGCGGAGAGCGTGGGCGTGAGCGTGAAGCTGACCAGCAGCGAAACCGCGATGGCGAAAGCCATGGTGAGGCCGAAACTCTTCAGGAACATGCCCACAATGCCGCTGAGGAAAGCCACGGGCACGAACACCGCGAGCAGCGATAGCGTGGTGGCCAGGACGGCCATACCGATCTCCTTCGGTCCTTCCACGGACGCGGTGAAGGAGTCCTCGCCCTTCTCTTCCATGTGGCGGAAAATGTTTTCCACCACGATGATGGCATCATCAATGACGATGCCGACCGCCAACGCGAGGGCGACGAGGCTGATGACGTTTAATGTCACTCCCTGCGCCCACATAACGCCGAACGCGGCGATGATGGAGGTGGGAATCGCGAGCGCGGAGATGATGGTGGCGCGTGAGTTGCCAAGGAAAATCAAAACGATCACGGCGGCGAAAATGGCCCCCAGCACCAAGTGCTCCTTCACCGCGTGAACGCTGGTGCGGATGACTTGCGACGTGTCGCGCACTATTTCGACCTCGTAGCCTGCGGGCAGCAGTTTTTTAACATCGCCGAGCTTCTCATTCACCGCATCCACCACGGCCACCGTGTTTGTGCCGCTTTGTTTACGGATGGAGAGCACCACAGAGGGCACGCCATTGTTACGGGCCACGGTATTTTGCTCCTCGGCCCCGTCTTCCACACGCGCCACGTCACGCACGCGGACCAGGCCGCCGTCCGCCTCGCGCAAGACGAGCATGCCGATCTCCTCCACGCTCCGTGCCTTGCCCAGCACGCGGAAGCCCGCCTCGCTGGCCGCATTCTTCACCGTGCCGGCAGGGATTTGCACGTTCTGTGCGCGGAGGCCGCGCTGCACGTCCGCAGCGGTCAGATTGTAGGAGCGCAGCCGCATCGGATCGAGCCACACATTGATCTGCCGCAGTCTTCCGCCCAGCAGCGTGATCTGCCCCACACCACCCACGCTTTCAAGCTGGCGCCGCAACACCTTGTCGGCAAACTCGGTGATCTCGCGCACCGGCTTGTCGGCCACGAGGGCGATGTTTAAAATAGGCGCGGCATCGGGATCGAGCTTCTCGATGATCGGCGCGTCCACCTCCTCCGGCAGATCGGGGATGATACGGGCGATGCGGTCCCGCACTTCCTGTGAGGCCACGTCGATGTTTTTCTCCAGCACAAAAGTCACCAGCACCTGCGAGATGCCCTCGCTTGAAATGGAGCGCAGTTCATCAATGCCTGCGACGGTGTTCACCGCCTCCTCAATCTTGTCCGTGATCTCGGTTTCGATCTCCTTCGGCGTCGCGCCGTCCTGCCGTGTGACGATGCTTACTGTGGGGAAGTCAATCTTTGGAAACCGATCCACCGGCAGCTTCGTGTAGCCTAGCACCCCCACGACGACGAAGACGAGGATGATGACGCTGGCGAAGACCGGGCGGCGGACGGAGATAGCGGCGAGCCATTGCATGAGCGTGTGAAGTGAAAATTAAGCGGCGGGTTCAAAGCGAAGCCCATCGGCGGCCTCTGCGCTGGGTTTTGCCAGCAATGGCTCACCGGCGGCGACTCCACGCCGGATTTCTGTGAAGCCCTCGCGCGTCTCTCCCACCTCCACGAGGCGTTCGGAGATCGTGTTGTCTTTGGTGATGACGAAGACCTTGCGGCGCGAGCCTTCGATGCGCAGCGCCGCCTCCGGCACCGCGACGGCTTTTTCCTCACGAAGCAGGATGCGCGCATCGCAAAAGAAGCCGGGCCGCAATTTGCTTTCCGCGTTGTCCACCGTCGCCTCAATCACCAGATCACGCGATGCCTCGCGCATCGTCGCGCCAAGGAATTTCAACTTGCCCGTGAAGCGCTGCGCCGGGAACGCCGCCGTGGTGAACTCCACCTCCTGACCGATGACCAGAGCGCCAACTTCCGTCTCCGGCACACTCAGCACGAGCCGTAGCGTGGACAGATCCACCACGCGGGCGACAGGGGAATCCGCCTTCACATACTCGCCTGGCTCCACCATGCGCTCCGCCACCACACCGCCGAACAATGCACGGATTACGCAGTCATCGAGCGTCTTCTGCGCCAACGCCTGACGTGCCTCCGAGGCTGCCAGTTCCGCCTCGCGCGCTGCGACTTCCGTGAGCAGCTTTTGGTAATCCGCATCCGCCACCGCCTTTTTCTCCGCCAGCGGCTTGTTGCGCTCCTGCTCGTTCTTCGCCAGCGCCAGCCGCGCCTTCGCCAGACCCACGGAGGCCGCAGCCTCCGCCAGAGAGAGCTTGGGCTGGCGCTCGTCGAGCTTAGCCAGCACATCGCCCGTCTTCACCACGGAACCACGTTCAATCGAAGCCGAGACCACTCGCCCCATCGAATCCGCCGCCACCACGGCGTCATTCTGTGCGGCGAGCTGCCCCGTCACACGCAGGAAACGCGGAAAGGCACGTTCAGCGGCCTGCACGGTGGCCCCTTTCACGATCACCGGCGCTACTTTCGGCTTTTCCGCCTGCGGAGCCGGTGCCGGAGCTTTGTTGCAAGCCACCAGCGCAAGCGCGGCAGCGGTTAAGATGCAGAGTGAGGTCGTTTTCATGCTAAAGTGCGTTACTTGGAAAGGGTTGTCTTTGGCGTCCCGAGTCCCCGGAGCGCCATGTCCGCGATGCTGTCCGCCAGCCGAGCGATACCCGCCTCCGCTTCCGGCACGGCAAATCCAAGCCGCCCGATCACCTCACGGCTGTGGTCAAAGTGGACGCACATCGCAACAATTTGATGTGCCGCCATCTCCCGCCCGGCCTTGTCCAGCGAGTCTCCCGCCAAGGCATTCACAATTTTGACGAGGTTCGCGAAATTCGGCTTGATGATCAGCTTCACCAGCTCGCCCAAGGCTGCCGTCGGCTGCCGCATCTCATGCGCCATCAGCCGTCCCAGCACCGGATGCGCCGTGCGTCTCAGCAGCACAAAGCGCAGGCAAAACTGAATCCATTCCCGCAATGACTGCTCAGGTTCCTCAGTCGGCTTCGGCGGCGGCTCCTGCTCAAGCAACTTCCGGTGCGCCGCCAGCAGCACCTCGCGGTAAAGCCCCCCCTTGCTGCTGAAGTAATAATTGATCGACGCCACATTCACCCGCGCCTTCAGGCTGATCTCTCGCACGCTGCCCGCCGCAAATCCCGCCTTCGCAAACACCACTCCCGCCGCCGCCAGGATGCGCATCTTGCGCGCCTTCGGGTTACGTTCTCGAGTGGGGCGCGTGAAGGTCATGGGCATTGGAGTTAAATGGCTGTTTATAAACGGACGTTCCATTAACCATGCGCAGACTCTTGTCAACGTGTGAGATGAGAATAGCCTGAGGGTGAGACAAGCGGGTCATCTACCAAGTGGTGTGGGCAATATGCACCAATTGGCAACACATCATTCAGGCTGCCAGGCCTCCATCGCGTGACTGGCTGCGCCGAGCGCACCAGCGTCATCGCCAGGGGTCGAGGGGATGATGTGCGGCGGCATGTCGCGAAGGGCGGGCATGAGCGTAGCAGCCCAGGCAAGAAACCGTGACCGCCAAGCCCTTGGGTGCGGCCCTATGGCTCACCTTGCGAAACAGGCCCAAGTCGCCAGCCACCCGTTGAACCCCCTGCCTCCCATCGAACCACATGATCCACGGCTGAATGGAATCGCCACCATGCCCATCCCCGCCGCCATCAAGCTGCTGGAGCGAGTCGCGCACGACGCAATGCGGCACCGGCTGGCGGGTTCGCTTGGATTCGTCTGGAGCATCCGCGACATCAACCTCGCCTGGAACAGCGTGACCCGCAGCGCGCTGGACGCACCGACCAAACAGATCCTCTACAACAATCTCTGGGGCTGAGCCGTTCCTTTCGTCATTCCGCGTGGAAACGAAGGCGGTCCCGGACCGCAGCTTCCTCATCACAACCATGAAACGCCAGTTCCCTCTCTCGCCACGTTCCTGCCCGCGCCCTCGAACTCCTGCCACTTAACAGCCTGTTGAAAAACTCTCTGTTTGGGTCGGAGGGGAGATCGCATGTTTGAACGGCGCAGCAAACTTGAGACGCAGGAGGAGATGTGGGTGGTGGCCAAGGAATTGCCCAAGGCGACGCCGGACGGGTTTTACCGTCGTGTGAATCAAACGCTGGAAAAGATCGGCTTTGCGGAGCAAGTCTGGACGATCTGCACACCGGCGTATGCGGATGCCGCCAAGGGCGGCCGTCCCGGCATCGACCCGGTGGTCTACCTGAAGATGCTCATGGTGGGTTTTTTTGAAAACCTGCCCAGCGAGCGCTCGATTGCGTCGCGCTGTGCGGACTCGTTGTCGATTCGCGGTTTTCTGGGTTACGGCCTGACCGACGCGACGCCCGATCACTCCAGCCTCAGTGTGATCCGCCGGCGGTTGTCGCTGGAGCAGTTTGAAGCGCTGCACATCGCGCTGCTGCGGGCGCTCTACAGCCACGGGTTGCTCAAAGGACGCAACCTGGGGATTGATTCGAGCGTGCTGGAGGCCAATGCGAGCCTCAGGGAACTGCGCCACCGCAATGACGAAAAGAGCTACTGGGAGTATGTGCGGCAACTGGCACGGGAGGCCGGCGTGGATGACAGCGACGACGAGGCGGTGAGGCGATTTGACAAGAAGCGCCCCGGGCGCAAGACCCGCAATGCGGACTGGGTCAATCCCCACGACCCGGAGGCGAAGGTGGGGCGGACCAAGCAGGGGGCGACCGACATGGTCTACAAGCCGGAGCATGTCAGCGACCTGGACAGCGGCGCGATCGTGCAGGTGGAGGTGCGCAGTGGTGATGCGGCGGACAATGACGCGAGCTTGAACCAGCGTGTGCTCACAGCGGTGGGAGTGTTGCTGGAGGTCGCACCGGAGGCGGCCGCTGGGAAGGTGGGCACGACCGTGGTGGCCGACGAAGGCTACTTTGCCCTGGAGCAGATTGATCAGATGCAGAGCTTGGGCATTCGCACCGTGATCGCTGATCCGCACGCACGCAGGCGGCGCAAAGACTTGCCCGGAAGAGCGCGCAGGACGCTGTGGCGGGCGAGGGCTGCGACTCGCAGCGAGAGCGGCAAGGCCCTGCTGCGGAAGCGTGGAGAGCATTTGGAACGCGGCTTTGCGCACATGTTGGACCATGGCGGGTTGCGGCGGGCGACGTTGCGCGGCAGGGAGAATCTGACCAAGCGGCACATGGTGGCGGCGCTGAGCTTCAATCTCAGCCTGCTGCTGCGCGGCCTCTTTGGCATTGGAACCGCCAAGCAATGGCTGGCGGGACCGCTCAAGAGGCTCCAAGCACGACTCATGGCCGCATTTTGGCGCTGGATGGCGCGCGGCAGTGATTTCGTCGACCTGCTATCGCGACTTTTGGCCGCGCTCGGCATCGGCAAGCTCAGACGCGTGTTTTTGCCGGTGCTCGCTTCAACCTCTCGTTTTTCAACAGGCTGTAAGGCGAGGCTACGGCTCTGATGACTCACGAATCAACGCTGATGGGGCGGGCGTGGCGTCTGCAGTCCCACTGGAAAACCCTGGCTAGGCTCACTCCCCAGTCTTTGCCTGCTCCGCTTTGGCCTCGGCCTTCTTCTCCTTCTTGATCTTGGCCCAGCGCTTCTTTTGCGCAGCCACGATCCGAGCGCGGGCTTCCTCGCTCATATGGCGTTTGGGCTTTTTCTCTTTGGCTGGTTTGTCGGCCTTGGCTGGACGACCGCGACGGCGGCCTGGCTTGCCGGCTACGGCCTTTGGGGCCTCTCCGCCAAACATGGCAGCGAGTTCGGCCTGCAGTTTCTAAATCTGTTCGGCCACCTCAATGGCACGCTTCAGGTTCTCAAGGGAAGGGGTAATCATGGCAGTGCCTCGTTTGTAATGCGACGCACCGCTGCGGGCAAGGGGAACTTATCACGAGCAGAAGCCGATTCGCCGCTTGCGCCGGCCTTTCTCGCCCGAGTGTTCAGCCTTCGCTTTCTTCACTTTGGCGATCTGCTTTTCGAGGATTTCCTGTGTCACCCGCCACTGTGCTGGATCGGGGTCCGTGCTGCCCGCATGGATGGCATTCAGGCAGAGGGTGAGGATATCGCCGCCGCTAAGGCCCCGTGAAAGCTCCGCGAGAACCGCGAAATCCGCCGTCACCCGCTCGGCGTTGGGGAGATGGAGGGCGAATAGCTCCCTGCGCATGGAAGCGTTGGGAAGCCGGAAGTGGATGTGGCTCTGGATGCGCCGCAGCAGGGCAGGGTCGTAGTTCTCAAACAGGTTCGTGGTCACAATCACCACCCCATCAAACCGGTCCAGCTCCTGCATCAGCGTGTTGCGGTTCTGGTTGATGCTGGTGGAGCACGATTCGCCAGTGGCCGCCCGGCGCGAGAGCAGGCTGTCCGCCTCGTCGAAGAACAGAATGGCGCCCAGTTCCCGCGCGCTTTGGAAAGCGGCTTTGATGTGCTTGGCCGTATCGCCCAAGTACTTCGAGATCACCGCCGAGTAGTCCACCTGATAGAGCGGCTTGCCGAGGCGGTGGGCAATGCCCAGGGCGGCGCGCGTCTTGCCCGTGCCGGGCGGGCCGTAGAAGTTGAGGATGCAGCGGCCCTGCATCGGTTGGATGGAGCTGAGGTCCCAGATGCGCTCCAGATCGGCACGTTTCTCCAGGGCACGCAGAGCGCTCTGGATGTCCGTCTTGACCTCGGGATGCAGGATCAATTTGTCGAGGCAGTGGCGGGCCTCAGGCTGCACGAGGAGGCCAAGTTCAGGAGCCGGCTCCTCCGCTTCGCGCCTGTGTCGACGCGGGTTGCGGTGATCATCGACGGTGGCGGCATCCGGCGGCAGTTCGATCTCAGGGGTGTGGCGTGTGGGCATGGGCTGGGTGGGCATGGCGTGGATTGAGTGCTGAGGTTGAATCATGAGAAACATTCTTCCGCCCACTCGCGGGCGGACTCGGTGATGATGCGGATAAACTCCTTCGGCTGGGCGGCCACAGAGCTCTGCTGGATCAGATGGAGGTAGGAGTTCAAGGCCGCGCACACGGCGGCGCCGAGCTGGATCTCCGGGTCATTGAGCTCGAGCACAGTCTCCCAGTAACCAATGCGCTCGCGCAGGCTGTTGAAACGCTTCGGATCAGGCAGCGGCTGTTCGCGCATGTGGTTGTTGGAGGTCGGTTGCGGAGCTCCGGTGACAAGGCGTGCCGGGATGAACTCTTGCGCTTTGGCACAGGCCCAGAGGATGGCGTAACCATCCATCCGGTCGTGGATGGCAATGTGGCGCACGGCGGGTGAGCCGATGAGCACGTAGGGGATGCGTTCGGGTGAGTCAGGCATGGCTTGGGTTGCAGGGTTGGCGGTTGACCGCGGGTTGTGGGTTCAGCCAAGCAGCACCAGGGCAGCCATCAGACCGGCCACCGCCAGCCATGCGAACAAGGGTTCAAGGTCGGGCGAGGGGTGGTAGGATGAGCGGCGTCGGCGAGGCTTGGACATGCCTCCTGCCTCGTCACCGTGACTTCGTGTGTCGCACCGTTTTGATCACCATTTTGCTGGCCCGTGGTCGAACACACTCGGCCTGCCCTTGCGAATTTGTGATTTTGGGGGATGCTGGATTTGCCAGCTCGATCCCCGTCGGTTTTGGCCGTGATGAACCCGTAGGCCCCCGGGCCGCAGCAGAGTTCGCGGGGATGAGCTGGCACCTTCGCTTCTTGACATCGCGAGTCGATCGAGCATCAATGCTGTGCGCGCCCGAGGAAGGAGTCTGTTCCGTTTGACCTTGGAGCTGCACCGGAAGGCTGACAGAACCAGCCCCGCCTTGAGCGGCAGGGCCGGATATCCGCTGAGCTTGCTCAGCACAAGCACCCTCGATCACTTTGGTGGTCGGGGGCGTTTTGTTTGGCATTCACAACCTGGCTGCCCCTTGCTCACGGTCTCAGGTGCGCCTGCTTGGAGGCGATTGCCGTCGGAGTGCCCGCAGACACGCTGCGGCTTCGGTTCGCTCGATTGCAACTTTAACCATCGGCATGCAGTGGTAGATGACCCAGGCGGGATGCTTGCCGCCGTGTTGAGTCACCAGGCGTCCGCGGGGAAAGAGGTAGGTCTTCATCATCGTGCGCTGGATTGAGAGGCTGGAATGCGCTGGAGGACCGCTTATTTGTACGCAGGTTGCGTAGTCGGATGGCCAGAAAAAGCCGCCTCCAGTCTCGCTCGATCCGTGCACCGGGTGAGTTGCCGGGCGTAGCTGGGCATCTTGCGCAACAAAAGCGTCATCTGCCTCGGACTGAGGGTGCCGCGCCTTTGATACTGCCGCGCAAAGCTGGAGAGAATCTCGGCATCCGGACCGGAGAATCCGATG